>DATHKT010000056.1:0-107903 GCA_035489035.1 Mucilaginibacter sp. | reverse complement strand
CAAACCACTACGTTGCCCATCATGGCAGCAGATGATGGCAGGTTGCCTGCTATAGCGGTAAAGTTAAACGGCGTTAATGCAAACACAAAGCCTTCTAAAGGGCGTTGCTCCACACGGTTCCAAACACCCTTTCCCGATATGGGTGGCTGTTGCTGGTAGATCTGCGTCATGTAAAGCACATTGAAACGCAAAAAGTCAATCAGCTCACAAGCCGAATCGATCTCAGCCTGGTAAGCGTTCTTCGACTGCCCCAGCATGGTAGCCGCGTTTATCTTGGCGCGATACGGCCCAGCCAGCAAATCGGCAGCTTTCAGGAAGATAGCGGCGCGTTGTTCCCAGGCCAGGTCCTCCCAATCAGCTTTGGCCGCTAAAGCAGCATCAATAGCAGCTTTAACATGGCTTGCATCACCTTCGTGGTAAGTAGCCAGTATATGTTTATGATCATGCGGTGGGCGTACCTGGGCAGTTTTACCAGAGCGAACTTCCTTGCCGCCGATATACATGGGTATATCTATTTGTTTTGAACGAGCTTCGTCCAAAGCAGCTTTTAGGGCTGCACGTTCCACACTGCGTGGGCCATAGTTTAAAACAGGCTCATTTTGCGGTGCAGGAACATTAAAAAATCCTTTAAGCATAGGTGTTAATTATTGAGAGTGCAAAGATAAGGGTTAATGTGCAGATGTGCGAGTATGCAGATGTGCAAATTACCAGGCAGTGACAGTTGAGGAAGAACCTGAACTATCACAGCCTACTCAATCTTCCTGAACCATACATGCCTGATCCTGCCCGAGTTCACCTCGAAGCCGGTTACCTGGTTTTTACTGTTCCGTTTCAATTCCAGGTTATTCATCCACCACAGGTCGTTACCCAACTGGCTATCGCCATAAAGCCTCAGCGGCGCATCGTCATATTTGGCATTGGTCAATATTAGCTTATGGTTTTTTAAAACTATCCGGTAGTTGCAATCCAGTTCGTCGCTATGGTAAGTGCCGGTATAGGTCGCTAATTGCTTATCGCTTTTGGCAGTGGTATCGTATTTTACCAGCATGCGGAAACCATTGGGCCAGTATTCATTGGTGATGGTTTGCTTTTTGCTATTCACTGCAAATACAAACTTTACCGTTGGATTGGTGAACATGGCAAATGTGTCTTTTTCTGTTTTGATCAGCAGGTTTGAGCTTCCGCCCGGTGTTATCCAATACAGCTTCTGGTTCCTTAGCCGGTATCCAAAATGTGCGCCGTCATCCGAAATATAATCGCCGGTATATTTTTTAATACTTACAGTGTCTTTCAAAATAGCATTGTCCAGATCCTTATGCTGTGGCTTTGCCTGAACCGCTTTGGGCGATGGATCTTTGATAAACAGGTTAGCCAGCGCGTTGGCCTTGCCTGTAGGATCGGTTTCACCTAAATTACTGAATACAATAAAACCCATCTTCAGATCGGGGAAAACTTCAACACTGGTGCGATAGCCTGCATCGCCTCCGTTGTGCGAGTACCGCTTTTGCCCACGATATTCATCATTGCTTATTCCCATGGCATAGTCCTGTACTTTGCCATTGTTCAGCACACACTTTTGAGTTAGTTGTTCTATGTCTTTTTGATCGCCCACCTTATGATCGTAAAAGTTTATCACCCATTTGCTCATGTCATTAATATTGGTGAAAAGACTAGTGGCGCCCGCATTAGAATAGCTCAGTATGGCATTTACGTACCCGTTTTTCCCGTTTGTTCCGTAAGAATATGACCGGTTAGGCACAATTTCGGTATAATCATCATGAAAGTGGGTGTTATTCATGCCCAATGGTTTGAATATGGCCGAATCGGTAAATTGCCGCAGGCTCTTTCCTGTTACCGACCTCACGATCTCGCCCAGCATAGTAAAGCCGCTGTTTGAGTAGCTCCACTCATCACCCGGCTTAAAGTTGAGCGCCTGCTGCTTGCTTAATACCTTAACGATCTGTTCTTCGGTTATGACATCATCCAGCCTTGTACCCGCCATAGCTAACAGTTGCCATTGGTCGCGTATGCCGCTGGTATGGTTCAATAGGTTACGTATCGTGATCTTTTGCTTCAGATCGGGAAACCAGGTAAGGTATTTCCGGATATCATCGTCCAGGTTCAGCTTCCCCTGCCTCGCCAGTAAAACAATAGCATAAGCAGTAAATTGCTTGGATACCGATGCCATGTGAAAAATGGTTTCAGGAGTATTAGGCACATTGTATTCGAGGTTGGCCAGGCCATAGCCTTTGGCATAGATCAGCGAATCATTTCTGACAATACCTATAGTGAAGCCCGGGCTTTTTGGGGTGTTCCATTGTTTGAAAAGGCTATCTATCTTTTTTACTTTTTCTTCGGGTATGCTTTGAGCCGACACGGAGCCAATAGTGCAATTAATAAGCAGGAGTGTGAAAAGGTGTTTGCGGAATGTTTTCATAAAAATGCTTGAGTTATAAATATAGCTATTTTCAGGAAAATTTTGCCGTAGCCTTGTAAGTTTGATTATGTCGCAAATCATCCCTCCGAATGTCGTTTTTACCTGTCACCGGGTAGTATATTGCGCCGTATGTTTGTATAGTTAAACGATCAATAAAAAATTAAAAAACATGAATACAACAGAAAGCACGGTTATTACAGTTGAAGCAACTGTAAATGCACCGGTACAAAAAGTATGGACTGTTTGGACCCAACCTGAACATATTACTCAATGGAACAGCCCATCTGATGACTGGCATACGCCCAGCGCCGAAAACGACTTCCGGGTGGGTGGAAACTTCTCCTACCGCATGGAAGCAAAAGATGGCAGCTTTGGGTTTGATTTTGGCGGTGTTTATGATGACGTGAAACAGAATGAACTGATTGAATACACCATAGGCGATGGCCGTAAAGTAAAGGTTGTTTTTGAAGGCAACGGTGATACTACCAAAGTAACCGAGACCTTCGAGGCCGAAAATACACATAGCATAGATATGCAACGAGGCGGCTGGCAGGCAATACTCGATAGTTTTAAGAAATATACAGAGCCGGCCTCTTAATTTACCATCAACGGGTTAGCAGGAGTTGTTTTTCTATCGATCTCAAGAGTAAGTCATTCAATAGTATCTTTTCATATGCTTAAATCAACACTTAAGTATATGAAAAGATTTTTTATTGGCTTTGCTGATCTGAATTAGCGCTACGGATAATTACCGTTGCAGGTTCACTATCCTCAATAAATACGTGTCCGGGTTAGCCGTAATCGGTGTGATCTGTATGGTAGCGCTACCGGCAGTGACGGTTTGTATATTGCCTTTATAAGTATAGTTGCCATACAGTTCGGCCCCTACAGCGCCAATAAACATCACGTTGTCTGATGTCAGGTTATAGGCAAACGTATCCAATTTAGCACCCTCTTTGATATAGAGCCGGTTGCTCGTCCGGAAATCAAAATAGTCGGATGAAGTGCCGACAAAATTTACACCGCCCGACGCAAGGGTAACCGTATCGCGTTTAATTTGCCATTTACCTTCTATGGGCTTTTTATTTTCAGGTGGTGTTACAGCGGCTTTTTTAGTGCAGGAAAATAGGGTAACGATGACCAGCAGCACAGCTGTCAGTGTGGTTAGGTTTCTCATAATACATTGGTTTATATAAAGATACAATACTGATGTGAGAAATTCTATAATTTGCAGCAGTTATTTTTGAGCATCTTTTACTTCCTGCGCAGCAGCCCGGGCTTGGGCTTCCTCGGCTTTTTTCAATAGCTCATCATTTTTCCTGAATTCACTGGCCAGTACCTGTTCCATATCTACGTTCGGCCTGCTGTAACTATCGCCAAAACGGGCAATGATCTTACCTGCCGGGTCTATCAGGACCTTTGTGGGTACCGCGTGTATACTGTACTTTTCATTGATGTCGTCCGGCGTATTTGCCCCGCTCAGTACATTGGGCCATAAGCCTATGCCATCTTTGGCGACGGCCTTTTTCCAGGCGGCGGCGGTTTCATCATCATCAGCAATGCCGATGATCTGCAAGCCCTTATCTTTATATTTTTTGTATAGTTCTATCAATTCGGTATTGCCCCTGCGTGCCGGCGCATGCCAGGTCGACCAAAAATCAAGCAGCACATAGCAACCCCTGAAATCAGTTAATGATACCGACTTGCCATCCATCTCGGTAGTGGTAAAATTGGCAGCCATATTGCCCGGCATCGTACTTTCTATCTTCTTGAGTTGAATATCCAATTTCTTTGCTTCTGGGCTTAGTTTTATATAATCATTGAAATTTTTATAAATATGCCTTGAGGCCTCAGGTCCTAATTCATCAGCATAATCCTGCAACTTACACACTGTCACATATGAATTGGGATGTGTTATGAAAAATTGATAGCAAATAGCCTTTATCTGGTCCTCATAAGGCTTCATTTTGGTTTGTATCAGGTCGGCTTTCTCCGGGTCTTTCTCTTTGTCGTACAGGTCGATGAGCGGCTGCATCCCTGCGCGCATAGGCGCGGTAAGCCTGTTTAATTCATCCAGATCCAACTGACTTTCTGATCCTTCGAGCTTTAATTCGGATAATTTGGCGGGATTGCCGGTTAGGGTAAGCAAACCGGGCTCGAGGTAAATTTCCTTTGATCGCTTTTCAATATCACTTTCAGATAACTTTTCGCCGATATCTTTAAACATCAGGTGTGCTTTCATCGGATAGCTGATGCTATCGGTTATCATAAATGAATCGTTGAAAATTGGCAGCGACCGGAATATGGCTTGTCCCTGCGAGTCCTCATAAAACAAAAAAACCGAGTCGATATGGGTGATACCCATCTTGGCTTTTAGAGTAAATAGCGTATCAAATTTTGTTTTCTGCGCAGATGCTTGTTGCAGCAAAAGCAGCAGGATTAAAATTGATAATATTCCTTTGATCTTCATGGAATTGAGGCAGAGCTATTTGTATCCCTATATTAAACGGAAAACAGATCGCAGAAGTTGGCTTTTTCCCGGCTTTTTTTGTCATTTTTACCAAAAATTTAAGCATGACCATCGAGACACTTCAATCCATTTGCTACAGCCTGCCGGGGGTAACCGAGGATATTAAATTGGGCGAGCACTTGTGTTTCAACGTAGGCGGGAAAACCTTTTTGTTTACTTATCCGGACGGCGTTCCGCCCTCTGCCTCCTTTAAAGTGCCGGCTGAGGATTTTGAGGAGATCAGTTCCAAAGAAGGTTTGGAACCACAGCCTTACATAGCCAGGTACAAATGGGTGCTGGCGCGAGATATCAGCAGTTTATCAGCTAAAGAATGGGAGTTTTATATCAAACAATCCCACCGGCTTATTGCGGCTAAATTACCTGGTAAAGTGAAAAAGAGCCTGGGCTTATAGGGCCAAACTCTTTTCTCTTGTCAGTTTTTAAAATTGGAAATAGATAAATGCCTTACTGGTTTCCTGGCTCAAAATGATCAGTATTAACATTATTGCCCATACGGTGCCAACCATCCACCACTTCATTTTACCTGCGGTTTTCAAGACAGTGGTATTGCGCATTTTCCAATGAAATGCCAGCATCAGGGTAATAACTATCCCTACTTTTATAATGGTGGCGGTAGTCAATATAGGCGGCCCGGCCGGTGGTATCTGCCCGAACATAGATAGCAGCATCAGTGCTGCCCCGCCAAACGTAGCCGAACGGAAGAAGACCCAGGTGATACAGATCAGCCCAAAGGTAAGCAAAGCATACAGGAATCCCGGAGCCCGTTTAGCGCTCAGGTCTGGGCCGAGGGATGCCGTAGCGATGACGGGTTCAGGCAAGCCATCACCCGGCGCACCGGATGCTTTGGCCTTGCGGTCACTTAACGCTTTCTCAACCCATAAATAAACGCCGTGCAAGCCACCCCAGGCCACAAAGGTCCAGTTGGCGCCGTGCCATAAACCGCCTATTAGCATGGTGATCATCACATTGATATAAGTTCTGAACCTTCCCTGGCGGTTGCCGCCTAAGGGGATGTACAGGTAATCGCGCAGCCAGGCGGATAAGGTGATGTGCCATCTCCGCCAGAAATCGGAAAAGCCGGTAGCCGCATAAGGGTATAAAAAGTTTTGTGGCAATATAAAGCCCAGGCACATAGCCACGCCAATGGCCGAAGTAGAATATCCGGCGAAGTCAAAAAATATCTGCCCCGAAAAAGCAAGTACGCCCGCCCAGGCATCTATTGGACCAAGGGGCCGCCCGGCACCAAAAATCATGTCTGACGTTCCCGAAAGCAGGGTATCGGCACAAACAACCTTCATAAACAGGCCAAGCGACAGCAATAATAAGCCATCTAATAATTGCTGGCGGGTGGCTTTGTGTTCTGTTTCAAACTGGGGCACCAATTGCGGCGGGCGAACAATAGGCCCGGCAACAAGGTGGGGGAAGAAGGTAACAAACAACGAAAAATCAAGCAATGATTTCACGGGTTTGCTCTTCTTTTTATACATATCAATAGTATAGCACAGTGTGGTGAAGGTATAGAATGAGATACCCGCAGGCAGTATGATATTAGGTTTGGCAGGATGATAATCGATCCCTAAAGCATTGGTAAGGTGCACGAAGTTTTCTAATATAAAACCGCCATACTTAAAAAAGCAAAGCATCCCAAGGTTGCCTATAAGGCTTATCACCAGCAGTACATAGCGCTTGTGCTTATTGGGCTGGGTATACAATGCCCTGCCTACAAAAAAATCAACTACGGTTGATAACCACAGCAGTAAGATAAATGGCGGGTTCCAGGCCGCATAGAACACATAGCTGGCCAGTAACAGGTTCACTTTCTTTGCCTTCCACGGAATGGGGAGATTATGCAAAATGAGCATAATGACAAAAAACGCGATAAAGGTATATGAGTTGAAAACCATGACTTAATAGTTTAAATGATAATTAGGTTTAATTAATTAGGGATGTTACTGGCTGTTTTTGGGTGAACCCATCCTGTTTCTTTCGCCATCACGTCGATCAGTGTCTTGGTATATACCACGGCATCTGTTGGCGATAAGTGGGAAAATTCAGGACATTGCAGGCCAGCCGTGCCAGGGTAGTCAGCGTAGTAAAAGCCTTTGCAGCCTGTTTCTTTTAACAATCTATCCCAATAAGCCGCGCGCGGAAATAGATGATGTTCCGCTTCTATAAAAAATCCGCTTGAAGGGGTGCGAGTGAATACCACATCGCCGCCCCTGGCTTTTATTTTAGCTACGTCGCTTTTTACAGAAGCCATTACATCATCCAAAGCTTTGCCGCTCATGGGTGGTGTAGGGTCTCCTCTTAAAAGCATCCATATCCCTTTTACCTGGTTGCGCTGGTTGGTATCGGCTACAAAGTCAGCGGTCATTACATTCTGCCTGTTAAACCTTACCGGTTCAAAACCCGGCGGGAAGTCAAGAAAAGGGTACACATTTTTCCTGTCGGGGATATGCATTTTGCCCAGCAGGGCATTTATGGAATATTGACCCTCGTTTAGAAAACCCAGGCGTGATTCAACCGGTTTGTCAAGCCTGAAACTTACTTTTTGCGCCGGTGTACGGTGCTTAAAATAATCAATACCCGCATCAGGGGATTCGTTTCCGCGGTTGCTGAAGAATAATACTTCGGTAACATCTACTACCAGTTTCCCTTTAAAATAAGGGTCATCGGCCAGGTTGGTTAACATGTGGCGGGGCGAGGACGCTACCATGGCTAATTGAATGGCGTGGTTGCCGGTAAGGTTTTCCCAGGTTGGGATGTCCAGGTCGTATTTAATACGAGATGAACCGATGAAGATCGTTGCTTTATCAGGCTGTTCGTACACTCTTGCACGCCAATGCGCCCACAGTTCGGGGCCATCATCATAATCAGGTACCGCGCCTTTGTGCCGCAGGTAAAGCTCCCAGGAAACAAGGAAAGTTAGGACAATAATCAACGCCAGAACGGCTGATTTGCCAGACATGTGTGTTTGCATACGCTAAAATATTTAATGACCAGTAATTAAATCTGCAGCACTAAAGATCCCGCTAAATGCCTATTGTAGTAATAGCTTTCACACTTATTTAGGGGAAACCGTTATAAGGTAATCGTATAAGTAACTCGAATTTAATCATTTAAATGTAAACTCCAAATTAGTTAATTGATAAATTTGTTATGGGTCACAATTAATTTGGTGGCATGAATGAAATCCTCGAGCGCGAATATCTTCAGAGATTACATCAAATAATTAAGCGTTAAGGATAGGAGTGGATACCGGCCCCGAGCCTAAAGCCTGCAGGCGTATGAACGGATAGCCTGGCCCGCTGGTAAGCGGGAACGCCCAAAGCTACTTTTACAATTCTGAATGCGTTGAAAAATCTAATGACGATTCTATGCCTTGTCTAACCACCTATAAATAACAAAAAAAACATCTATTTTCTTGCAATTATATAAGCACTTATATAAATTGCACAATGAATTTTTATGAGAGTTTGGGTTACCTTGTTTTTGGCAGCAGATTGCGGCGCCTAAGCGAAGCTTTTTTATCTGAAGTAAACAAAACTTACCAGGCTGCGGGTATAGAATTTGATGCCAGTTGGTTCCCGGTATTTTACCTGTTGTCTCAAAATGATTCCTTATCAATCAAAGAACTGAGTGAAGCTACCGGGGTCTCTCACCCTGCTGCGAGCCAGTTGGTTACTAACCTCAAAGGAAAAAAACTACTTAAAACTACCACCTGCAGTGATGATGGCCGCAGGCAACTGGTGCAGCTTACCAAAGCCGGGCATGCCTTGTTAGCGCAAATACTCCCTGTGTGGGAAGCCTTAAGGCAAACTATGGATGAACTGGTAGCGGCTGAGCCCGAATGTCGGCATCTTTTACCGGCGATAACGGCAATTGAAAATACATTCCGGTCGGTTAGCCTGTCGGATAAGATAGGCCAAAAAATATCGACATTAAAATTACAGGAGCATGGGCAAGACCTTTAATTATGGCACCGGCCATTTATCAATAGGTATTTGCCTGGATATTGCTTCGGGCAAGGTAAAGGGTATTATCAATACGGCAGCCAAGGCCAACATCCGTGCCTCATGGCTGGAAGTTGGAAAGATAGTAGAACGTGAGATACCCGTTTATGGCATCAATACCGGTTTCGGGCCGTTGTGTAATACGCATATTCCCGAAAAGGATACCAGTACCCTGCAATCCAACCTGTTAAAAAGCCATAGTGTGGGTGTAGGCAAACCTATCCCCAGGGAAATAGCAAAACTCATGCTGATCAGCAAAGTACATGCGCTGGCGCAGGGTTACTCGGGTGTTGCACCCGCTACGTTGGATAGGATTATCTGGCATATTGATAATAATATTATACCCAGCGTTCCTGAAAAAGGTTCGGTAGGTGCATCGGGCGACCTGGCGCCGTTGGCGCACCTGTTTTTGCCACTCATAGGTTTGGGCGAAGTAGAGGATAGAGGTAAGACAGTCCCTGCTGCTAAAATGCTAAAATCGTATGGTTTGGAGCCGATCACCTTAGGCCCTAAAGAGGGTTTGGCTCTGATCAATGGTACACAGTTTATCCTGTCATTCGCGGTGAAGGCGGTGCAGCGGTTAAATAATGCCCTGCAATTAGCCGACCTGATCGGTGCAATGTCATTAGAAGGGTTGATGGGTTCGGTAAAGCCGTTCGACCCAAGATTGCATAATATCCGCCCTTATAAAGGCAATAAATTGGTTGCCCACCGTTTGTTCACTTTACTCAATCATTCTGAAATATTAAACGCCCACGCCGATTGCGACCGTGTACAGGACCCATATTCTTTACGCTGTATGCCGCAGGTGCATGGCGCCTCGCGCAATGCCTGGCTGCATCTGAAAGAACTGACGGAGATTGAACTCAATTCGGTAACGGATAACCCCATTATTTTTAATGCTGATGATACCATCAGCGGGGGTAATTTCCACGGTCAGCCGTTGGCTTTGCCCTTAGACTACGCAACGGTAGCCGCTGCCGAGTTGGGCAATATTGCTGATAGGCGCTGCTATTTGATGAGTGAAGGCAGATACGGTCTGCCTAAATTATTGACTACTGATGCCGGCCTCAACTCCGGCCTGATGATACCGCAGTATACCACCGCGGCGTTGGTTACCGAAAATAAAACGATGTGCTTCCCGGCCAGCGCCGATAGTGTGCCAACATCCTTAGGGCAGGAAGATCATGTATCGATGGGCTCCATCAGCGGGCGTAAGCTACATATGGTTTTAGATAATATAGAATACATACAAGCCATCGAATTGCTGTATGCAGCCCAGGCGATGGATTTCAGGCGACCGTTAAAATCGACCCCGATACTGGAAGCCTGCCATAATTACGTGCGCGAGCATACTCCTTTTATTAAGGACGACCGCATTTTCGCAGACGACATCAAACAACTGCATAACATTATTACGGACGGATCGCTGTTGGCAATAGCCAATCATACAGCTGCTAAAAACGATATTAAACTGGATAACGATGACGAGTTCGGAATTTATTAACACCTACGCCAATCACCCGGTTTACAAGGCACCACGGGGAATGCAGCTGCATGCCAAAAGCTGGCAAACCGAGGCCCCCTTGCGGATGTTATTGAACAACCTGGACGAACAGGTAGCCGAAAACCCTGCTGAACTGGTGGTGTATGGTGGTATAGGCCAGGCAGCCCGAAACCCGGAGGCCCTGCGCCGCATCATCGAGTTATTATTAGAATTGGACGAAGATCATTCGTTGCTTATACAATCGGGTAAGCCGGTGGGGATCATCCGCAGTCACCCAGAAGCACCGCGGGTATTGATCGCCAATAGCAACCTCGTACCTGCCTGGGCTACCTGGGAACATTTTAATGATCTGCGTGATAAAGGCCTGATGATGTACGGACAAATGACCGCCGGCAGTTGGATCTATATCGGCACACAGGGAATTTTGCAGGGCACCTACGAAACTTTTGTAGAATGCGGTCGCCAGCATTTTAATAATGACCTGAAAGGCAAGCTCATCGTCAGCGCCGGATTAGGCGGGATGGGTGGCGCTCAGCCGTTGGCTGCAACCATGGCCGGCGGTGTGTTTTTAGGCGCGGATGTGGATGCCACCCGGATTCAAAAACGCGTGGATACCCAATATATCGATAAGATGACGCACTCCTACGAGGAGGCCATCGGTTGGGTAAAGGAAGCGATGGCGAAGGGCGAAGAATTGTCTGTAGGCTTAGTAAGCGATGCCGGTGATCTGTTAGAGCGCCTAATTAAAGATAAGCTGGTACCTGATGTGCTGACCGATCAAACTTCGGCACATGACCCATTGAATGGGTATGTCCCTAATGGTTTGTCATTAACCCTGGCTTCTATGCTACGCAAAAATGATCCGGAAGAATATAAGCGACTTTCGTTAGAAAGCATGGCCCGCCATGTGGGTCTTATGCTGGATTTGAAGGAAATGGGCGCCGTAACTTTTGACTATGGTAACAACCTGCGCGAGTTTGCCAAACAAGGCGGCGAGCCGGATGCCTTTGATTTCCCCGGCTTTACACCGGCGTATATCCGTCCGCTGTTTTGTGAGGGAAAAGGGCCGTTCCGTTGGGTAGCTCTGTCTGGTGATCCTGAAGATATTTATACTACAGATAGGGCATTGGCTGAAGCGTTCCCCGAAAATCATCATTTGATCAACTGGCTAGAAAAGGCAAGGGAGCGGATATCCTTCCAGGGACTACCCGCCCGCATCTGCTGGCTGGGTATGGGCGAACGGGAAAAAGCCGGGCTGATATTTAACGATCTGGTAGCCACCGGCAAAGTAAAAGGCCCGATAGTAATTGGTCGCGACCATTTGGATTGCGGTTCGGTAGCGTCCCCAAACAGGGAAACCGAATCTATGAAGGACGGTTCGGATGCCGTATCCGACTGGCCGCTGCTCAACCTGATGGCGAACACATCAGGTGGCGCAACCTGGGTGTCGTTTCACCACGGTGGCGGGGTAGGTATGGGTTATTCGCAGCACGCGGGTATGGTGGTAGTAGCTGATGGTACCGAGCGCGCATCCCGGTGTTTGAAAAGAGTTTTATACAATGACCCGGCAATGGGGATTTTCCGGCATACGGATGCAGGGTATGAGCAGGCGGAGGAAACGGCGGAGAAATTCAATTTAAAAATATAACCCCCTTGTCATTCTGAGCATAGCGAAGAATCTATCGGCGATTAGATGCTTCACTACGTTCAGCATGACAATTAAAAAATATTAAATGAAATTAATCGGCCCATTCACCCAAATCCTCCCTTTCAGCGGTTTACCGTTGAAAGGTGCTCTCATGGATGATCAATTGCAGGTCATTCCGGATGGCGGGGTATTGGTGGAGAATGGATTGATCATTGAAGTTGGAAACTTTGAAGCATTAAGAAAATCCAATCCAAAAGCCACGATTGGGGAAATCACCGGGCAACAGGTTTTACTCCCCGGTTTTGTGGATTGCCATACGCACTTGTGTTTTGCAGGTGATAGATCGAAAGATTATGCCCTGCGTATTGCCGGCAAAAGTTATTTGGAAATAGCCAAAGCAGGCGGTGGCATCTGGGATTCGGTTACGCAAACGCGGCAGGCCAGCAAGGAAGAACTGGCGGAATTATTACTACAAAGGATCAACCGCCATGCGAAAGACGGTGTTACCACCATCGAAATAAAAAGCGGTTACGGTCTTAAAGTCGAAGAAGAATTAAAGCAGTTATACGCCATTAAACTGGCGGCGGCAAGCAGCACAGTCGAACTGATCACGACCTGCCTTGCCGCGCATATACTGCCTAAGGATTTTGGCGGACCTGCATCCGAATATCTGGAGTATGTGCTGAACAACTTGCTCCCAAAAGTTAAACAACAAAACCTGGCCAACAGGGTGGATATATTTATTGAAGACAGCGCCTTTAACGCCTCAAATGCTACCTGCTACCTGCGTGTCGCGAAGCAAATGGGCTTTGATGTTACCGTGCACGCCGACCAGTTCACCACCGGCGGCAGCGAAGTAGCGGTCAACGTGGGTGCTGTTTCTGCCGATCATCTCGAGGCCAGCGGAGAAAAAGAAATTAAAGAGTTAGCTGCTTCCAATACGGTTGCAGTTGCATTGCCTGGCGCTTCCATAGGTTTGGGAATGGATTTCGCCCCTGCACGGAAATTATTGAATGCAGGGGCGAGCCTGGCTATCGCGAGTGACTGGAATCCCGGCTCGGCGCCCATGGGCGACCTGCTGCTGCAGGCCTCGGTGTTGTCGGCTTATGAAAAACTGACCACCGCGGAAGTTTTCGCCGGGTTAACCTATCGCGCAGCAAAAGCACTAAATTTGACTGACCGCGGTACCCTGGAGAAAGGCAAACTGGCCGATATGCAAGCCTATCCCTGCAAGGACTGCCGCGAGATATTATATCACCAGGGGAAGTTGAAGGCGGGGATGGTTTGGAAATTGTCTGAACCGCTGATTTTTAGATGATTTTCATGATTTCGCTGATTAAAAAAGAGTTGATATGAAAAAAATACAAAATCTCTTTTGGATGCTTTTACCGGTTGCACTTATAGGTTATCTTGGATATAAAATAGCGGTGAATTCGTTTACTGATCATTTTTTAGGGGAGAATCCTCCTCACATAAAAGCAGTGATCATTGATGAAAAGAACTACATGGGCAACCAACCAGTGAAACCAGAGTTCACATACTCTTACCAATTTGAATTTAATAGCAAAAAATATACTGGTAACTCTCATGATACGTCCTTAAAACTTGGCGACACTGTTGAAGTTGTATTTAACAAGGATCATCCAACCATAAATAAGCCTTTACACCCTAAAGAATAAATTGAACGGAATGTTATCCCAATCTCTAATCACTAATTAACTAATCACTGCAATGAAATTGCTCGAATGTGTTCCTAATTTTAGCGAAGGCCGCGACCTGAATATTATTAAGCAGATCACCGATGAGGTGGAATCTGTAGAAGGAGTGCGACTGTTAAATGTTGATCCCGGCAAGGCGACCAACCGAACAGTGGTAACTTTTGTAGGCGAACCGGCCGCGGTTATCGAGGCTGCTTTTTTAGCCATTAAAAAAGCAGGTGAGCTGATCGACATGAGCAAACATACCGGCGAGCACCCCCGCATGGGCGCTACGGATGTTTGTCCGTTGATACCCATCAGCAATATCAGCATGGAAGAAACTGCGGAGTATGCGCGGCAACTGGCGGAGCGCGTTGGCAACGAGTTGAAGATACCGGCCTATTTATATGAATATGCCCAGCCTGATAAAAAACGGAGCAACCTGTCAGTTATCAGATCGGGAGAATATGAAGGCTTTTTTAAGAAGATAAAACTGCCGGAGTGGAAGCCAGATTTTGGTCCGGCGGAGTTTGACGCCAAACGTGGCGGAACGGTCATCGGCGCGCGCGATTTCCTGATCGCTTATAATGTCAACCTGAATACCACTTCGGTTAGGCGTGCCAATTCGGTGGCCTTTGATGTGCGCGAAGCCGGGCGGGTGATGCGCGAGGGCGACCCGATCAACGGCAAGATCATTACCGATGAAAATGGCAAGCCGAGGTCAATTCCCGGCACACTGAAAGCAGTGAAGGCCATAGGCTGGTACATCGAAGAATACGGCATCGCGCAGATCTCCATGAACCTCACCAATATCGAAATAACCCCGGTGTATAAGGCGTTTGACGAGGTTTGCACGAAAGCCGCCGAACGTGGGATGCGGGTAACCGGCAGCGAACTGATCGGCTTGATCCCCTTAAAATCAATGCTGGATGCCGGGAAATATTTCCTGGCCAAGCAGCAGCGGTCCACCGGCGTAAGCGAAAAGGAACTGGTGCGCATCGCCATCAAATCCATGGGTTTGGATGAGCTGTCGCCCTTTAAACCCGAAGAAAGAATTATAGAATATTTATTGAAGGATAAGGCGGAAAGTAAACTGGTGGGCATGACCCTGGCTGATTTTGCTGATGAAACGGCGAGCGAAAGCCCGGCCCCCGGCGGTGGTTCTATTTCGGCTTATGCGGGCGTTTTGGGGGCCTCGCTGGCCACTATGGTGGCTAACCTTTCAGCACATAAAAAAGGCTGGGACGACCGTTGGGAAGAGTTCAGCAACTGGGCCGAACGCGGTCAGCATTATAAAAATGAGCTGCTGCGGCTGGTCGACCTGGATACGGCTGCTTTCAACAAGATCATGGAAGCGTTCAACCTGCCCAAAGGCAGCGATGAAGAAAAAGCCGCCCGCACACAGGCCATACAGGATGCCACCAAATACGCCATCGAGGTGCCGTTCAGCGTAATGAAGGCCGCCTACCAAAGCATGGAACTGATCAAGGCCATGGCCGAAACCGGTAACCCCAATTCGGTAACCGATGCCGGGGTAGCCGCCCTTTGCGCCCGCACGGCCGTGTTAGGCGCGTTTATGAATGTGCGCATCAATGCCTCCGGGTATCACGATAAAAAATACACCCAGGAGATACTGGCCGAAGGCGAAGCGCTGCAGCAAATGGCGATAGATACGGAAGCGGAGATCATTGGGATTGTGAATGGGAAGATAGGGTAGGTTGGTGCGAGGCGTATATTTTTTTGTCATTCTGAGCATAGCGAAGAATCTATTGACAATTGTTTGGGCGTGCCCCTCGTTCCTCGGGTCAGGCTTTCCACTCATACGCCTGCAAGGCCTTAGGCGCGGGCCGGTATCCATTGCAATCCTTCATGCGGGGTTTTGTCATACTGGAAAGGGTCCTGCAATTTATTTTAGATTTAAGCGGAAGACTTAAGAGTGGGGTGGGTTATTTGCCAAATATCAGAAAAACGAAAATAATAACGCTTACGGCTTCTAAAATGTGGCAGATATTACCTATCAGTCTGGCCAGTCTTTTCTTTTTAACATGTTGACCGATCAATTCCAGAAATAATATAACAAAAATACTCATGCCTATTAATGATGGAATCATCCAGCCTGAAACAGATTTATGTGGTCGGAGCATAGCACAACTGAAAAGTATTGTGCATGCCAGGAAATAGATCCAGAATGATGCCCTGTTGATCGTCGTCATTCGGGAGAGAGGTAACGAATCGATTTCTTCCTTCATCCATTTGTCTATTTTTGCAAAATAATTAGAAGCGCAAAGTATTACGCTTCACAAATATATAACTAATTCCGCTCTGCGTCAGCCGCCCTGCGCCTTGCCTAATAATGGAACCTGACAAACGCCTCCATAGCCTGGTATTCAGCCAGTCCAAGGCGGTCATAAGCCTGCGCCGTTTCGCGGTTGCGGTCCTCGGCGCGTACCCAGAACTCGCGGGCATCATCACCCGGGAACACCGCCCTATCCTTCTGCGACTGGTGTTTGAAAATGGCGTTGCGCTTGCGTAACACCTCCTGCGGGGAAAGCGGCACGGCCATTTCGATCTCGTAAGTCTCGAACTCCTTCCAGGCGCCGCGGTACATCCACACCCAGCAATCGTTTACCCAGTCTTCGGTTTCGCGTAACCTTTTCAAGGCTGAAATAACGATGTTAAAACAAACCAGGTGCGTACCATGCGGATCGGCAAAGTCACCCGCCACAAACACCTGCTGTGGTTTTATTTTCTGCAGCAGCTCCATGGTGAGTTTAATATCCTCATCCGTTACCGGGCTTTTCTGCGTTTTTCCCGTTTCATAAAAAGGCAAAGCCTGGAAATGGATATGGTCATCATCCAAACCCGCAAATCTTGCACCCGATATCGCCTCTGTCTTGCGGATAAAGCCTTTTACATCCCGGATCTCCAACGTATCGATCTGGTTAGGCTGCTTGGTGGCAAAAAAGGAACGCATGTCTTCGTATAGTTTTTTCAAATGGTCATTACCATCCCCGATACTGTGATTAAAGTCGATGGCGAATTCCATGTAACGCAATACATCATCATCCCAAACGGCGGTATTACCCGAGGTCTGGTAAGCCACATGCACATCATGCCCCTGGTCTACCAAACGGATAAACGTTCCCCCCATAGAGATCACATCATCATCCGGGTGTGGTGAGAAGATGATCGAGCGCTTTCTTGCCGGTAAAGCCCTTTCCGGCCTTTGCGAATCATCGGCATCCGGCTTACCACCCGGCCAGCCGGTAATGGTATGCTGCATCTGGTTAAAGATGTCGATATTGATATTGTAGACAGGGCCCTGTTCAACAGCTAACTGCGCCATGCCATGATTATTGTAATCTTCTTCGGTTAATTTTAATACCGGCTTGTCTAATAATTCAGCCAGCCAGATCACCGCTTTTTTCTTTAACAGGTTATTATCCCATGCACAATCTTTTACCAGCCAGGGTGTACCAAAGCGGGTCAGCTCTGAAGCGGCATCAGTATCCAGGATAAATTCCACATGATCGGACAGTTGCAGATAAGTAGCCGGAACCTCGCCTGATATCTCCCCTTCTACGGCTTTCTTGATGATGGGTGCTTTCTTACCACTCCAGGCCATCAGGATGATCTCGCGGGCTTTAAAGATGGTACCGATCCCCATGGTAATGGCTTTGGTTGGCACATTCTGCTTGCCCCCAAAATCACGTGAAGCATCATTACGGGTCAGATCATCCAGAGTAACCAAACGGGTACCCGAATTAGGCGCTGAGCCCGGCTCGTTAAAACCGATGTGGCCCGTACGGCCGATACCCAGTATCTGTAGATCCAATCCGCCGAGGTCGCTGATCTTCCGTTCATACTCCAAACAAAAACCGGCCACGTCCTCTTTTTTCAAAGTACCATCCGGGATATGCACATTGGTCCGGTCAATATCCACATGATTAAACAAATTATCGTTCATGAAAGTCACATAGCTTTGTACAGCCTCGGCCTTCATGGGATAGTATTCATCCAAATTAAAAGTGATCACGTTACTGAAGCTCAGCCCCTCTTCCTTATGCAACCGCACCAGCTCAGCATACACACCGATAGGGGTTACCCCGGTTGCTAATCCCAACACGGCTTTTTCACCTGAACTTTGCTTGTTCCTGATCAATGCAGCTATCCTTCCGGCTACTGCAATTGATGCTACCTGCTGGTTTTCATACACGGTTACCGGCAGTTTCTCGTACCGCGTCTCTTCTAATAAATTTAATCGGGCCATTCTTATTTATCTTTTGTAAAAAAACCTACACAAAAAAAATCCCCGCTACTGCGAGGATTTAATCAAACCAATTTAACTATTAAATTATTCCATGTGAGATGTGAAATAATAAAACGATTTTTAGTACTGTATAGGTTCATAATTTAGTTGACAATACAAACATATAGTAAAGGATTGATAAGTGCAAATACTTTTTAAATTTTTTTAATAAGTTATTTATTTGATTTCAAAAGTTAAATTACACCAAGATTAAAATATTCATGGGGGATAAAATATCGCAATTAATAGGTCTTTTAGACATGTCCGATTCAGAAGTTTCCGATTATAACTTTGAACAGGAAATCGATATATTTCAAAAAGAACATAGTTTGATTATTCCAGATGATCTAAAGAAGCACTTTGAATTATTAAGAGGATGTATAAGTGCGTACCACTATGCTACATTTTTCGAA
The DNA here is from genome assembly GCA_035489035.1 of Mucilaginibacter sp. Lineage (GTDB taxonomy): Bacteria > Bacteroidota > Bacteroidia > Sphingobacteriales > Sphingobacteriaceae > Mucilaginibacter. The sequence goes on along the minus strand of DATHKT010000056.1, from coordinate 89,349 downwards.
TTTTATTCATTGCTCCAATTCCAAAGCGTAAAAGATGTTCTTGGCAACTACCGCGGTGTACCTGATTATCACAATATAATAAATACACTTTATAGACATGAAGAATGTTATGTGTTTGCAGATTACAGCCTAACAGTATTTGCCTACGCCATTAGGCTTAATAGAAATAATGAATTAGTAAACGAGATATATGTTATTTGTGGGGATAAATATAAAATTATTACAAATTCTTTTAGCGAGTTTGTAGAGCTGTATTTAAAAGATGATATATCAATATATCTATAAATAATTAAAATCTATTTCACCACCGGAAAAGCCACTATCCGGACCTTAGTGAACCCATATGGTATCAGCGTAATAGTATGAACGGTATCACTTACAGCGCCACGATATTGCCCGTCCCGGTCGGTAACAGGCTGATAAGCTACGCCATCGGTAAGCTTCCATCCCGGTATTTGTCTGCCAGTTGCAGTAATTTCTACAGGTGCATGTTGCTGGTTCCACACAAACTTACCGCTTAGTGGTTTTGTATTGACCTGCATTTTTGCCGGGTCGCTTATGTTTTGGGCTGACAGGCCATAATTCCAGTTGGCAGTTGGGTACACGCTAAAATAGTCACCCTCATTTTTATCATTCCCTTTTTTCCAGCGCTCACCAACTTTGAGAGCATATACCAGCGGCCCGCGTTCAACGGCCCTTGAGTTACGCCCCCAGTTGGAGGTGCTTACTTGCATTGGGAATTTCAAAATCACCTTGTCTTTATCCTTCCAAATCCTGTTGAGAGTAATCAATTGGCCGCCTTTGGCATGTTGGATTTCTTTTCCATTGACAGTAATAATCGCATCCGTACACCATGAGGGTACTCTTAATTTCCATTCAAACTGCGCAGTAATTTTTGTGGCGATCTCGAAACCGATCTCATCATTAAATGGATAGGCCGTCACTTCGTTAATACTCACCGGCGTATTGTTTTTGCCGACTGTCGTGTTTAACTTATTAGGTCCGTAAACCAAAGACGCCAAGCCATTATCCTGAGTTTTGTACCACAGGTGCTGAGCATATTTGGTCCAGCCCTGGTGCATATTGGCGAGGCAGCAGGTGTAACCGCTGCGCATCCCCAGCACGTTATTCATCTCGCGGCCAAAGGGTAGTGAAAAATCAAACACGCCCCTTGCTATTTCTACCTGGTTGGCCATCTGGAAGTATTGTTTGTTATTATAATCGTCGGTGGTTTGCGCAGGCAGGGCATTAAAGGTCATGCGCTCCAACGCGTCCATATATTGCACATCGCCGGTAATGGCAATGATCTCTTCGAGCGAGAACATCGATTCCACGATAGCACATAGTTCAGTGCCTTGGGTTGGTAAGTTACCATGCAGATCCTCATCCGCAGAAAAAACACCCATCGGCAAACCATGCAAGTTCATCAGGTCATTAAAACCGGTTTTGAGTGATCTTAGGTAAGTACTATCGTGCGTGCGCTGAAACTCTAAAGCCGGGGCCTTCAGCGCCATCCCCACATTTACACCATGCCTGTGCATCCAGTCTTTATCGTTCTGGTTAGCCGCCGCATTGATCACCCAATTGCGCTCGCCAAGCCAACTGCTCCAGGCATAGCATTGCTGATTGAGCAAATTGGCCAGTTCCAAAAGTTGTTTGTCTTTTGTTTTTTCATACAGCCATTGGGCTACCATAATATTTTCTGTACCGCGGGATTCGGCCCATTCGCTCCATTTATTGATCCGGCAGATCTTTAAAGCCTGCAACTCATAGTGGAAATAATTGGTCATGAATTTGATCACCCGTTCATCCTTGCTGGCGGTATAGTACTGCTGCAAAGCTTTCAGCATCACCATTTTGGGCCACCAGTCCTCGCCTTTTTCGGGGTTGGTTAAAGTGATCATCGCGCCGCTATCACGCTCGGCTTTAATTATCGGGCCGAAGTATCCCGATGGTCGCTGATGGTCGATAGTCCAGTTAATATATTTAGATACTTTGGCTTTTAGTGTGGCATCATCCAGCAGGTAGGCCAATGGCACGGCGCCATCTAACCAGTAGGGCGTTTCCTCCCAGCCATCGCCTTTACCTCCCAGCCAGCCGTTATCATTTTTTACTTTGGCATAAACCTCATCCAGGTGACCGGTTGTTCCATCCCGCATAATTTCCAGCTGATCATGCAGCCAGCCTGTGGGGCGGATGGAGCCCAATGGCAATTCATTATATAAAGGATTTACGAAATTATCCGGGTGGACCAGGTTGTTATTACCGGCTCTAAACGATGTTAAAGCGGTTAGCAAGAGAAGTGCTGAAATGATCTTCTTTAACATAGGTAGCTGTTTACTCATCGTAAAGCTACATTTTTATAAAGCTTGAAGAAACAGATTTGCTTTTTAAATAAAAATATCTGTTTACCTTGTATAGTAAGAATCGGTGGTAGTTACTATCCCCGAATGGCTATAAAAAATAGAATGAAGCAACAATATATTTGGATTGGTGACTGATACCGTATCTGTTGATACAAAGCCGCCTGGGTTAGTAAGGTTACTTTGCGGAGATAATACAAAATTTGCTCCTGCAGCTGTATAGTTCCAGGCTGCTACATTTGGGGGAATGGCTTGAGGGGTTGAAGGATATCCCTCCCAATTGGGATAATAATAATGATCGGTGCCAACTAAGCAAGTTCCATTGCTTTTAAACTCTGCATAGTCGAAACTGGTAAATGGCTGCAGGTAAGTCGTATCAGCCAACGTTGCACCATTGGTTCCCTGGATATGTATCCTGAGCTTTGTTTGTTGCCATTTGCCTACTATGGGATATTGACTACCACCACTATTTTCTTTTTTACAGGCTGCTAAACCGGTAGCGGCAATAGCTATGACGAGCAACAGATATCTATGTTTCATGATGATATATCAATATAAATACAATACGAATCAAAAAAATGATATGCTACACTAATATACAAATTATTAACTGTTTAGCGCTTGCTCCAAATCCGCTATCAGATAATCAGCCTCCTCCAAACCTACATACATGCGGATAAGCTGATGCCGCTCATTTTTCAGATCATAATCAGCTTTGGCTATGGTGGCTATTGTTGGAATGATCAAACTCTCGTGCCCGCCCCAGGATACCGCCATCAGGATGTGCTTCAGGCTATTGCAAAATGTTTCTATTTTTTCGAGCGAAGAATTTTTCAGCGTAAAGCTGAACAGTCCACCGCAGCCCTTCATTTGCCGGTGGGCCAGTTCCGATTGTTTAAAGTCGTCATTAAATGGCCATATCACCTGGTCGATAGCCGGGTGCCGGTGCAGCCAGGAGGTGATGATGCCCGCGCCTTTAAAGCTATGCTGTATCCGCAATGGCATGGTGCGCAATCCCCTAATCAGCAACCAGGCCGAGTGTGGCGATAGCGAGGCCCCGATATTCATAAATTCATGATTGAATATTTTGCTCATCAGCGCCTTGTTGCCCGTGATGGCTCCCGCTACAACATCCGAATGCCCGCCGATATATTTGGTAGCTGTTTGCGCCGAAATATCTATTCCCAATTCGATAGGCTTCTGGAAAAAAGGGCTGCAATAGCTGTTATCGATCATCGTAATGATGCCCTTTGATTTCGCCAGGTCGGCAACTGCTTTCAAATCCTGCAATTCGTAACTGAAAGTGTTCGGGCTTTCGAGGTAGATCAGTTTAGTTTCCGGGCGGATAGCTTTTTCAAAATTCTCTATTTCAGTGCCGTTAATAAAAGTGGTAGTAATGCCAAATTTAGGCAGGAAATCCCTGAATAATTTGATCGTCCAGCTATAGGGGTTCTCCACCGAAACGATATGGTCGCCTTGTTGCAGTAAAGCAAGTATAGGTATGCTGATAGCAGCCACCCCGCTGCTGAACACCAATGCATCCTCGGCACCATCCAACGCTGCTAGTTTTTTGCGTAAAATATTTAATGTAGGATTGTGACCACGTGAATATAAGGTTGCTTCAAACTCATCGCTCATAGCCAGCCTGAAATCGTCGATAGTTTTAAAAGTGAAATTGCTGGTTTGTATAATAGGAGGGGCCACCGCGTTAAAGTAGTTTTCCCGTTCTTCGCCCAGTTCGTTCAGTATGTAGGAGATGTCCATTTTATTCGGGTAATATTTTCTTTTTGTTATAAGTACAGGCATAATAGATTCCCAGGCCAACCGCGTAGGTGGCGAGGCAGATCAGCGCCGCGTAAGGGTTTTCCCTGAAAGTGATAAAGATATTGATGGTTACAAACCAATAGGAGATGATAAAGATAAGCGGGATCAATGGAAACCATTTGATGGTGAATATTTCGCTTGTATCCATCCCCTTAGTTTTCTTGCGCAGGATGAAAATAGCCAGCGCAGCCAGTGAAAGACCAATGGTATCAAAAAACATCACGTAGTTCAGCATGGCGCTAAAGGAGTTTACAAAAAACAGGATGATCAATATAGCCGCTACAAAAAAGCTCATACCAAATTCCTGCACCTGCGTTTTGGGATTCACTTTTTTAAATATGGGGGGCAGTATGCCGTCTTCGGCCATGGCGTAATATACACGGGGGTTGGCCATTACGTTAACATTTACATAAGCCAACACTCCGCCAAACAGCAGGATAGATGTTATTTTATAACCTGTGGGGCCGAATAATACCCCCATCATTTTGGCAGCTAATTGCGGCGTTTGCTGCAACCCACCTATACCCAAAACATGGAAATAAGCGAAATTAATACATAGGTAAAGGAAAATTACCACCGAGATGCCCAGTGCTATGCCTTTGGGGATATTGATCTTGGCATTGATAATATCACCGCCAAAATTGATAGTTTGCTGGTAGCCGCCATAAGTAAAAAATACCGGTACCAGGCTGAGGCCAAATGCAGTGACCAGGCTGCCGGTATGCGGTGTGGCCACTATAGAAGCAGGCGCTGCATCGCTTTTAAATACAGCCAGGCAAACCAATATGATCAGCCCCATTTTGAAAGTAATGAGCACATTTTGTGTACGCGCGCTCATTTTTATTCCCAGAAAATTGATAAAATATAGTAACAATACTGATACAATAGTGATGATTTTAGTGCCAGTATCATTCTGTAAATCAGTGGGTAACAAAAAAGGTTTGATATAATCGGAACCGATGAGGGCAACGGCTGCTACCGATGCCGCATTACTGATCACCAATACCCAGTTGATCATAAAAGCGAATGCAGGATGGTAACAATACGAGTAAACTTTGTAAAAACCACCCGTACTGGGATAACGTGCGCCTATTTCGGCAAAAGTGAGCGCTCCGCATAAAGTTACCAATCCGCCGAATATCCAGGCCCCAAAAAATATCCACGCATTACCCGCTTTTGTAGCCACAACTGCCGGTGATGCGAATATGCCCATGCCTATTACCAGGCTGATAACGATCATGGTCAGATCGAAGCGGTTTAACCGGGGTTTGATACTCATTTAATCTAAATGCTAATTTTTTAAATTTATATTTTAATTTTGTTCTTGATTAGACCCTATTTATTGATTGTAAAGTTATTGCCCGGATTTTTTGTGCCCTATGAGATCTATTGTGAAGCAATTTAAACAAATATTAATAACAACATCATTACTACTCTGGGTTGTAACAGCAATTTCACAAGTAAAGCATAAGGCTGTACTTAAAAAGCCCGCTGCCAAAAGGCCCGAGAGCAGCCAGCTGAAGGAGTTTAAACATTTGGCAGCTAACGCCAATGTCGTATTTGTATTCCCTCCCGGATTGAAAGAGATACCCGCCTTAAATAACGAAGATTTTTCATTCGACTATGCGATGGAGTTACCTGGCCGAGAGTTTGAGGTATGGTTCCAGGTCAAATCGCAAAAAGCCGACTGGCTTAATTATGAACGCCTGAAAAATGACCCCAAGCAGGAGATAGCCAACCCCGACTCAACCTATAGCGAGACAGGCAGTGCCCATGCTAAGGCCTTTACTGATGAGGGCACTTATGTTACCAGGGGCATACCGCCTGATATATTGGCGCGCTACAATGCTGATGCAGGCAGGACATTTTTATTGAATTTGCGCGATCTGCCGGAAGCGAAGCATTACAAATATGCTTTGCTCATCACCCTGCAGAAATACCACACCGGCACTATAGTTGCCATTTGCTTCGCTAATGAGAAAGGCGCTGAGTTTTTTAAAAACATCAATAAGGTAAGCAAGTGCCTTAAGTTTAAGCCCGGAATTTAAAGCTTTTAACATCCATTGTGCGAATGTTTAAAAGTTGTATTTCCAATAGTATCTCCGAATTTTAACTTTACAACATTAAAACTTTACAACCCTACAACATAAAATGGCAGGAGCAATAGATTATAGTGAAGATAGTATCCGGTCCCTCGACTGGAAGGAACACATACGCCTGCGCCCCGGAATGTACATTGGCAAGCTGGGCGATGGATCGGCTTACGATGATGGTATTTATGTACTGCTTAAAGAGACCATTGATAACTCGATAGATGAGTTTGTGATGGGTGCAGGCAAAACCATTGAGGTGAATATGAGCGACCATAAAGTTACCGTTCGCGATTATGGCCGTGGTATACCCCTGGGTAAAGTGATCGATTGCGTATCCAAAATAAATACAGGTGGAAAATATGATAGCAAAGCCTTCCAGAAATCGGTTGGTTTGAACGGTGTGGGTACCAAGGCAGTTAACGCGCTTTCCAATACTTTTATCGTACAGGCTTACCGTGATGGAAAAACCAAGATAGCCGAATTTGCTAAAGGCGAACTGATACGTGACGAACCTGAAAAAGAAACCTCGCAGCGTAACGGCACTTCGATCAACTTTACACCTGATGATACCATATTCAGGCATTACCATTTTATACCCGAGTTTGTTGAAAATATGATCTGGAACTATGTGTTCCTTAACTCGGGGCTCACCATCAATTTCAACGGGCAAAAATTCCTGTCGGAACGGGGGCTTTACGACCTGCTCTCGCGCAACGCGGATATTGAAACGATACGCTATCCTATTATCCACCTGAAAGGTGAAGATATTGAAATAGCCATGACCCATGGCCAGCAATATGGCGAGGAATATTATTCGTTTGTGAACGGACAGAACACTACGCAAGGTGGTACGCACCAGGCTGCTTTCCGCGAAGCAGTAGTGAAAACAATCCGCGAGTTTTATAAAAAAGAATTTGATGCCTCTGATGTACGTGCCTCTATTGTGGCGGCTATCGCTATCAAAGTACAGGAGCCGGTATTTGAATCGCAAACCAAAACCAAGCTGGGTTCGCAAAATGTAGGGCCCGATGGCCCGTCTGTTCGTGGTTTTATCAATGACTTTGTAAAAAAGGAACTGGATAATTACCTGCACAAAAATCCTGCAACTGCTGATGCTTTATTAAAGCGCATTATGCAGTCGGAACGTGAGCGCAAGGATATTGCCGGTATCAAAAAACTGGCTAACGAGCGTGCTAAGAAAGCATCCCTGCACAACCGTAAACTGCGTGACTGCAAGCTGCATTTTGATGATAATCACGAACGTAAGCAGGACACCACCCTATTTATTACCGAAGGTGATTCGGCCAGCGGATCGATCACCAAATCGCGCGATGTGCAAACACAGGCCGTTTTCAGTTTAAAGGGTAAACCATTGAACTGTTATGGGCTGACCAAAAAAGTGGTTTACGAAAACGAAGAGTTTAACCTGCTGCAGCACGCCCTGAATATTGAGGACGGACTGGATGGACTACGTTATAACAATATTGTAATAGCTACTGATGCCGATGTAGACGGTATGCACATCCGCTTGCTGATGATGACTTTCTTCCTGCAATTCTTCCCCGACCTGGTAAAGGCAGGGCACGTGTTTATATTGCAGACGCCGCTCTTCAGGGTGCGCAATAAAAAGGAAACCATTTATTGCTACAGCGATGAGGAACGTCGCAATGCTATCGCCAAACTGGGTACCAAACCCGAGATCACCCGATTTAAGGGACTGGGCGAAATATCACCCGATGAATTCGGCCTGTTTATCGGCAAGGATATCCGGCTCGACCCGGTGATCCTGAAAGATGCCAACATTAAGGGCCTGCTGGAATACTATATGGGCAAAAATACCCCAACCCGTCAGCAGCATATCGTGGGTAATTTAAGGGTGGAGAAGGATGATGAGAGTATCAACCCGACTATAGTGGAGGATGAAGTGTTGCCATTGGCGGGGTAAGTCTTGTTTATGGATATACTCAAAATAGCTTGCCCGAGATGTGATTGGCAACCAGATGGACAACCTCACTGGAGGTGTACGTGCGGGCATAGCTGGAATACCTTTGAAACTAAAGGGAAATGCCCTGAGTGCGGGATACAATGGAAAGATACATATTGCCCTGCTTGCCACGCATCTTCAGCACATAGCATGTGGTATACAACCAGCATAACACGCGAGGAGCCAGTACCTCACAACATCATTGAATTAAAAAGCCGAAAAGATAAGGCTGAAAGCAAACTGCTTACTTACGGCTTAAAGGACAGTAAGATAACTTACCTGCCATATCTGGATTTTTCAGCCGAAGAATTTCAAGCACCGTATGAGGTAGGTTGCAGAATCCTGATTTTATGGGCGGTATCGTATGTGGCTTCTAACCTTGGTGAAAAAGATGAAATAGCAAATTGGTTGAAAACATGGGGTCTTTGGGATAAGGTTTCTGAGCGGGAAAAGAAATTGTTTACTGAAGAATTGCCGGAAAGAGCTTTGATGGATTTTTCCTGGCACATTGAAGCGGTCATCGTTTTGTGCTGGGCCGTAAATTTATTAGAAGACCTGCCAGATCTAAATACGGAAATATCTGATTCGGCCCTTGATGCATTAATGGCTAAACTTCCAATAGATGAAAATCCTGAGATTTTTTTAAGTATACTTACTTACAGAGATAAAGAGGAAATATTTATCGAGAATATCATCAATGAAATGATAACCTGGTATCTCAGGGATAAAATGCTTAAGAAAAAAGAAAACGAATCTAATGTAAACCCAACTATTTCCTTTGAAAGGCATTTCGCATTAAACTGGATAAGAAAATTCGGTGAAATTTCAGATTGGGATGAAACAGATACATCCACTTAAATCCTGTTTTGTTAAATGATTTTAGAACACGTGGTGTTTAGCGCTAATTTGAAATTTGCGCTATAATCATTATCTTGTATCCCCTTTTCCATTGGGGAATAAGATGACTAATCACGAGATAAAAATAAGCTTCGAAGAATACGCTTCAATAGATGAACTAAATAGGAACGATAAAGCCTTGTGCCTGGAAGCCGTTAAGGCAATGGCCAACTCACATTCCCCATATTCAAAATTCAGGGTGGGCGTTGCTATGCGCCTGCGAAGCGGCAAGATCATCCAGGCCAGCAACCAGGAGAATGTGGCTTATCCATCCGGCTTATGCGCCGAGCGGGTGGCGCTTTTTTACTGGGGTGCCAATCACCCGGACGATCCAATTGAGAGCATAGCAGTAACTGCACATACAGACGAATTTAAGATCAGCAAACCCGTAACTTCCTGCGGCGCCTGTCTGCAGGTATTGGCGGAGTATGAGAAGAAACAGGATAGTGCCATAAAAATGTTACTGTATTGCCAGCAAGGTCCGGTATGGGTAGCCACCGGTATCGAAAGTTTTTTACCATTTTTGTTTTTCGAGGACCGGCTAAACAACTAACCCATGAAACTAAAACTGATCATATTATTCATCACGCTTGCATGTGGTGCATGTGCATACGCGCAAAGCAGCTTCCCATTCGCTAACGAGATCCGCGATTTTAATCACCAGGACAGCCTGAAAACACCAAAAACCAACGGTATATTATTTATCGGCAGCTCATCAATCCGTAAATGGACCGATTTGGAGCAGCGTTTTCCGAATGCGTCTATTGTAAGGCGCGGAGTAGGTGGTTGTGAGTTGTCGCAATTGGTAAAATACTACACTCCTTATATTTTATTCCCGTACCATCCGACCAAGATATTTATCTACGCCGGCGAAAATGATGTTGCAGCAGGAGAAAAAGGTGATTCAGTATTCACCAACTTTAAGGATCTGTATGCCATGATCCGGAAAAATCTGCCTGATGTTAAGATCTACTATATGTCGATGAAGTACAGCCCGAGCCGGGTGAAGTTTTTCCCTGAGTTTATAAGAGGTAACCAACTGATCAAAGATTTTCTGGCGGATAAGGCTAACAGCTTGTATCTGGATATGAATCCTTCGATCTATAAAACAGGCACTACCGAATCTGATCCCACATTGTATGAAAAGGACCTGTTACACCTCAACAGCAAGGGTTATGACCGCTGGCAAACGGTATTGAAGCCTTATGTAGAATAACAAAGGCCCCGTTGCTGGGGCCTCTGAACTAAAACAAAACTTATAAAACCACATTAATTATAAGAAGTTTCCACTTTGGTGATCTTCCAGCTATTACCTGAACGCTGGGCAGTGATCACATCAGTGCGGGTAAAGTCGCTATATTTCATCTCAACTTTACGTATAACGGTATCATCATCATCCTGAACTATGCTGCTGGTGCATTTGCAGTCCTGCTCTATATTTTCATTTGATTTTAAAGCGGCAAGCATTTGTTGCTTACTCATGGTATTAACATTGTCTCCGCGTGTCAGGTTAAATTGAGCGTCGTCATTAATGGCGTTATCAATCCCGGCTATTTTGCCATGTACAACGGCATTTAGATAAGCATCGATCACTTCCTCCTTACCCAGGCCGCTATGGGTAGTTTTGGTAGCTGCATTTGCAACACCGCAAACGATTAATAAGGCAAAGCCCATTACAATTGATTTTAAAGTTTTCATAATATTGATATTTGGTAATTGGTTACTTATAAGATGCCGTCAGAATGCATTTCGTTACAGGAAAAAGTATTAATTTGAATGATTTAACAAACATTTAACATTTGCAGGTTAACATTAAGAAATTTGCAGCTATTGCTTAATTTGCACCTGTTATGGTTGAGTTTACTACCATTATTTTACAATTTGCAGAGCAGGGCGAAAAGACCGGCTGGAGCTATATTGAAATACCCGCAGATATAGCGCAGCAAATGAAGCCCGGCAATAAAAAATCCTTCCGGGTGAAGGGGATGCTGGATGGCTTTGCCGTAAGCGGTATGGCGCTGATGCCGATGGGCGAAGGTAATTTTATTATGGCCCTAAAGGCTGATATCAGGAAAGGTATCCATAAAAATGCAGGCGCCATGCTGCAGGTAAGGTTGGAGGTGGATGATGATTATAAAATCGAGATGCCGGATGACCTGAAAGAATGCTTTGAATTTGAACCGGAGGCCAATGATTTTTTCAACAGCCTGGCCAAATCGCACCGCGAATATTTCCTGAAATGGATAAACGACGCTAAGACCAATGAAACCCGGGCTAAGCGCATCATCAATACGGTGAATGCCATGCTGCGGAAATGGGATTACGGGCGAATGATCAGGGAAATGAGGAAGGATTGACGCATAAAGATTTTTTTATAGCGATGGGCTTTAAACCCATCGCTATAGATGTTAAAATGTTCAAAAATCTGCACACTTACATTATTTCTTAAAATGCCTTACATATTCATTCAGCATGATAATTTTTCCGTCCTTAAATCCAAAATCGTTAATATACTCAGCAGAATCCACTTTCCCTTTAGCATCAGTAGAGGTTTGTTTATACCAGGCGGTTACCCATTGTTCTTTTCCTGTTTTGTTGGTTACCGCCTCCCAATCGTGCATGGTAATACTTAATGTTTTGTAGGAATCGCGCATACCTTTGGCCGAAGCAATAAACTGCTTGCCTGTCCCCTTAAACGATTCACCATCAAAATTTGCCCTTACAGAATCGGCAAAATATGCCTTCATTTCTACTGTATCATTTTTTTCAAAGGACTTTAGCGCTTTTAACGCGGTCAGGGTATTGGCATGGCTGGTATCGATCAGCCATTGGTCCGCATGCTTGATGGTATATGGATAAGCTACAGAATCGGTTTTTGATGCAGTTGCATCAGTTGCGGGTTTTGGTTTGCACGCTATGATCAATAGGGGCATCACCAGGAGCAGGCAGGCTTTTTTCATGATTTTAAGATAGTTAAGTTTTCGTTAATTAGCTGAAATATAACAAGATATATCCGGTAAAACCAAAATATTTTGATTATTAATCTTGGCGAAAAGATATTATGAACACGTTTGCAAAATGTAGGTCTGGGTTAATGTGCGGATGATATAAAAGCATCCATACATTTGCACATTCTAAACGTTTTGTTAATAAAAATCTGCACTTCTGCACATTCCTACATCTGCACATTTCCATATATTTACCCATCCATATTTTTTAGTTTAGAATGAGTGAAGATCTGACCAATAACGATACTCCTGTAAATAACGAAGACAATAAATTACATAATGTTACCTCCCTTGGCGGGCTGTACGAAAACTGGTTCCTGGATTATGCATCCTATGTAATTCTGGATCGTGCCGTACCGCATTTACATGATGGTTTAAAGCCTGTGCAGCGCCGTATACTGCACTCCTTAAAAGAGATGGACGACGGGCGTTTTAACAAGGCTGCCAACGTGATCGGTAATACCATGAAATATCACCCGCACGGAGATGCATCCATCGGGGATGCCATGGTTCAAATAGGCCAAAAGAACCTGCTGATAGAATGCCAGGGTAACTGGGGCGACCCGATAACCGGCGACTCGGCTGCAGCCCCCCGTTACATCGAAGCACGTTTATCAAAATTTGCGCTTGAAGTTGTTTTTAATCCCGATACTACCGAATGGCAGGCCAGTTATGATGGCCGTAATAAAGAGCCGATCACGCTACCGGTAAAGTTCCCATTGCTGCTGGCACAAGGCGCTGAAGGCATCGCGGTAGGTTTGGCCACTAAAATATTACCTCATAATTTTATTGAATTGCTGGACGCATCCATAGCGGTGCTGAATGGCGTAACTCCCAATTTGTTACCAGACTTCCCGACGGGTGGCATGGCCGATTGCTCGGCTTATAATGATGGTCAACGTGGAGGAAAAGTGCGCGTTCGTGCCAAGATCGTGGAGCGGGATAAGAAGACGCTTGCTATTACGGAGATACCTTTCGGGACTACAACTGGCAGTTTGATTGACAGCGTAATATCCGCCAATGATAAGGGCAAGATCAAGATCAAAAAGATCGAAGATAATACGGCGGCAAGCGTGGAGATCATTATACACCTGGCACCGGGTATATCACCTGATGTGACGATAGATGCGCTGTATGCCTTCACCGATTGCGAGGTTTCCATATCACCCAATACTTGTGTAATACAAAGCGACAAACCCCGCTTTATGAGTGTGAATGATATGCTGACCGAAAGCACACATTACACAAAAAATCTGCTTAAACAGGAACTGGAAATCCGGCTGAAAGAATTGATGGAGAAAATATTCTTCAGTTCATTACTAAAGATATTTATTAGTGAGGGTATGTATAAAAACCCTGACTACGAAAGCTCTGGAAATTTTGAAGCGGTGGTTGAAGTGTTGAACCACTTGTTTACACCTTTCTTCTCGCAGTTTTACCGTACCATTGTTGAAGAGGATTATAAAAAGCTGATCGATAAGCCGATGAGCAGCATCACCCGCTTCGACCTGAAAAAAGTGGATGAGCAGATAAAGGCCCTGGAGGCTGAGATAAAAGAAGTAAAGCATCACCTTAAACATCTGAATGATTATGCTATTGCCTGGTTCCAGAAATTAAAAGATAAGTATGGCAAAGATCGCGGGCGCAAAACCGAACTGCGTACTTTCGACAGGGTAGAAGCTGCACAAGTGGCCCTGGCCAATGTGAAATTGTATGTAAACCGCGATGACGGCTTTATCGGCACAGGATTAAAGAAGGATGAGTTTGTGGGCGATTGCTCGGATATTGACGAGATCATTGTTTTCCGTGCGGATGGCCGTTGTATCATTACCAAGGTACAGGACAAAGTATTTGTGGGTAAGGAGATTATCCATGTCGCCGTGTTTAAAAAGAACGACGAGCGTACCGTTTATAATATGATCTATAAGGACGGGCAAAGCGGCGTAAGCTATATCAAGCGTTTCAGCGTAGTAGGCGTTACCCGCGATAAGGAATATGATTTGACCAAAGGCTCAAAAGGCTCCAGGGTGCTATATTTCTCTGCCAATCCAAATGGTGAAGCCGAAGTGGTTACCGTGCAGTTAAAACCGCACAGCAAACTTAAAAAACTACAGTTTGATGAGGACTTTGCCAGCCTTGCCATTAAAGGCCGCGGGTCGATGGGTAATATCATTACCAAATACCCGGTTAAAAAGATCTTGCTGAAAAGCAAAGGCGTATCCACATTAGCCGGTCGTAAGATATGGTATGATAATATACTGAAACGATTGAATGCTGATAGTCGCGGGAAATACCTGGGCGAATTTGACGGTGATGACCGCATATTAACCGTAATGGCAAATGGCACCTACGAGTTGACCAGCTTCGACCTCAACAACCACTTTGATGATAAGATGATCCTCATCGAAAAGTACAACTCCGAAAAGGTGTATTCGGTGATCCATTATGAAGGCAAGGCTAAAAACTACATGGTTAAGCGCTTTGTTTTTGAAAATACAGCCATAGGCAGGCAAACCAGCGTCATCAGCGAGGAGGGTGGCTCGAAACTGGTTATCATATCAGGCGCAGCACAGCCAATTGTAAAGGTGGAGCAATTAAAAGGCAAGATAGAAACTCCCGAAACTGCAGAACTCGATCTTTCAGCCCTTATTGATCTAAAGGGTATGAAGGCCATGGGCAATCGTATTTCGCAGCATATAGTAAAATCAATAGAACTGCTGGCGGAACTTAACCCCGTTGTAGAAGAACCGTTGGAAGAGCCAGGGATAGAAGCAGTGGAATCAGAGCTATCTGAAACGTCTCCTGAAATAGAGGAGCCTGAGGCACCACAACCGGAATCGGAAGAACCCAAAGCGGAGCTGTTGAAATCACAATCCGAGGCACCATTAGCAAAACCGGAAGAATCAAAACCAAAATCAGTGGAATCACAATCTGAATCGGTGGAATCACCACAACAATCAGTGGAATCAACACCAAAAAAAATAGACTTCGAAATTACCAACCCCGACGATATCGAAATAGACGATAAAGGACAGTTGGGGTTGTTTTAAGTTCAGATAATAAAGGCATTGCCTTATAGCCTGGTTGGAGACATACTTTTCCAAAAAATGTAATAGCCCGTCCCTGACTTGTTTCGGGACGGGCTTATAAGCCATTATTCAGCTTTGTAAAACTTTTATAAAAAAAATAAAATTTTTTGCATCCTTCTTTTTATTAAAACCGTATAAGGGTATTAGTGTTTATATAGCATCGCTAAAAATGTATCAAAATGCTATGTAAGTGTAAATAAGCAACTTAACGTTATGATGAAACCGGAAGACATTTACAAAGAATACAGGGAGCTTTTACTGAAAAAAGGTAGTGAAGACGCCAGCGGACAAAAATTCTCTTTTAATTTTACTTCGGAGAATGAAGGCACCTTTACGGTTACCAATGATGAAACCCGTGATATGTTTGGCGGTACGGTAAAGTTAAGTATCAATAATGACGGACTGAATATCCTGATGGATTTTAAAGGTTTCTATATTACCCAAACGTTAAAGTTGCACAGAAACGAGAAGGGCGAGGCCAGTTTGGTACGCGAACCAAACAGCGGCAAGGTTTTCTTAACAGGCCATAAATTAGACTCATAAGTTAATAAATAACTGACCTTGTTATCCGTCAGTTAAAATATGTTCCTGGGGAATCTGCTACTCAACTTGATGTGCGGATTTCACATTTCTTTCCTCATTTAGCAAAAAGCAATTTTTTTCGTATTGCTATAACTTGCTGATTTATAGTTTTCTTGTAGGTTCAATTAATACTCAGTTGTAGTGGTGTGGTTGTTGCATTGTTTCTGTCATGAAACACATCATCCTAACCATCGTACTTGCAGCGTTTTCATTATCAGCTTTCGCGCAATTTCCATTAGGCACTACTAAAGAAAAGATCGTTGCCTATTTTGGCGAACATATTCGTTATGCTTCCGCACAGGAATTTAAAACCGAGGACGGTATCCCGGCCATTTGCTTTACCAAAGTAAGAGTGGTTGGCGATTATACTTTCTATTTTGACAAGTATGATACCTGCACTTCTTATACAATCACTTATGACAAAAAGGAGCTGAACGATTTAATTGCCAGTTTTGACAAGCAATTTTGCCGTGAAGAAATGACCAAATGGACCGCACACAACAATAAGGTCGTGGTAACCTTACTGCCACTTACTAAAGGCGCAAACTTTTTTAGCATCGTTTATAAACTGGTTGCACCATCTGCTTATGACGATCATACATTAGCATCCAATTAAACCCTGTTTGTATTTTCTTCTCTAAGGTTATATATATAAGGCCAGGCTCTTAAATTAGTAGTCTGGCTAAATATTTTTTAAATTAGCCAAATTATAACCAACGATCATGACGAAGAAAATAGTTTTATCTATATGTTCAGTATTGTTTTTCGCGTGCTTAGCGAGTGCACAAACAACACCTGCAAGTACGGGTCAGGAGCCGTCCACGCCCGCTGAGTTTACAAAAAAATTCTTTGAGATATACAGCACCCAACCCCAGGATGCCATCGACTTTATTTTTTCGGGCGAAAAGGTGAGTAAGGAATCAAAGGATGATATTACCGCGATAAAGAAGAATCTTAAAATGACCCTCGGCGTGGCCGGTGATTATGTTGGTTACGAGCTGATCACCGAAAAAAATGTCGGCAATAGTTATAAGCTGATGAGTTACCTGGTGAAACACGATAAGCAGCCTATACGCTTTGTTTTTGTCTATTACAAACCAAAGGATAAATGGAAAATATCCACCTTCCAGTTTAACACCAATATGGATGATGAGCTAAATGATGCGGCAGGGGTAGATAAATTGAAACAGAATAAGGAATAAGCTGTATTTAATTCATCTGCACATCCACGCATCTGCACATCAAAAATCATTCATTCTTCATATACTTATCCACTCCAATGGCTGGCTTCCAGTCGCTTTTAGGTTCATAATAATGCCATAACAGGGCTGATATTTTACGGATCAGCAGATAGGCCTCGTTATCTGGTACCCAGCGCTGGTCTTTATTGTTATTGGTGATGATAGAAAATACATAATCACCGTGTGGTGCATTTACCAACACGGTTTCTGATTTCGATTCATCCAATGCACCCTGCTTGCTGATGGCCTGCACATAAGGAGGTATTTCTGATAAAGCCTTATCATCCCAGTAAATACGCACCATATTGCGGTACATCCGTTCGCTGGCTGCCGGGCTTACCGCCTTGCCTTCTCTTATCATCGTAAAAAGCTGGCACATTTCGCGTGGTGTAGTAACACCCCAGCCATACATCGAGCGTATCTTTTCGCGCCCCTTCACCCTCGAATTTACCCGCATCACCTTAAATCCATTTTGATCCAGCCAATTATTGATGTACTCGCCGGTAACAATTTTTTGCAGCCAGGTACTTGCCGTGTTATCGCTCATGGTGATCATTAGCATGGCCACTTTGCTTAGCTGAATGGTATCCTTATCCTTAAATGAACCCAAAATATCCTCACCGGGATACAGCAGCGAATCGCGGTACAGCAGTTTCTGATTGTATTGAAGTTCACCCTTTTCTATCTTATCCATCACCCCGCACTGGATGCTCACCTTGATCATACTGGCAGTGGGGAACAGGGTATCAGCATTCAGCATGGCTGTTTTGCCTGTTTTTAAATTTTTTACGTAGATGCCAACCTTCCCGTTAAAACGTGTAACCGCATTTTGTAATTGGGTGGTCAGCTTATTATCGGTTTGGGCAAAGGCAGCAGAGGCTATAAATACCAGGATAACGGGGAATTTGTATTTCATAATTTAGGATTGAGATTTCTAAGTTATAAAACTATATATAAAGTTATATGTAAATGTATATTACAAATTCCCTATAAAGCGTTTTCTTATCTTTGCCAATTATATGAAAAACCTGCGCTGGCTTTTATTTCCATTCTCATTAGTTTACGGATTGGTTGTGATCATCCGCAACTGGTGTTATGATGCAGGGATATTAACAAGCCGTCAGTTTAAAATCCCGGTGATATCGGTAGGCAACCTTGAGGTTGGCGGAGCCGGCAAAACCCCCATGACGGAATACCTGGTGCGCCTGTTTAAAGACCATTATAAACTGGCGACTTTGAGCAGGGGGTACGGGCGTCAAACACAAGGATACAAAACTGCTACCGATACTGCTACAGCAATTGAGATAGGGGATGAGCCCGCCCAGTTTAAGCATAAATTCCCGGAGATAACTGTTGCTGTTTGCGAGAGCAGAGTAAATGGGATAGGGCAACTACAAGCTAAGCATAAACTTATTATCATGGATGATGCTTTCCAGCATAGGGCAGTTAAACCGGGTTTCAGTATCTTATTGTTTGACCATAGCAAGATAAACGAGCCTCACCTGTTGCTTCCTGCAGGCAATCTGCGCGAACCGTTTAGCGGCCGGTGGCGCGCTGATATTGTGGTTATCAGTAAATGCCCGACGGGTATTAGTGCTGAAGAACAAGAGCATATAGTAGAAAAAATAGGTCCACTGCCTTACCAGGCGGTGTTTTTTACTACTATTGACTATTTGCCTTTGCAGGATATTGATAGTCACAAATCCGGTGTTACATTAGATGCCGATACAACAGTTTTCTTGCTAACTGGCATTGCCAATCCAGCACCCCTGGTGCAGCATATCAGAACTTACACCACGACGATCATCCACCATAATTATCCCGATCATCACCGCTTTAGCTTAAAAAATATCACTAAACTTGCCGATGAATTTTCTGCCTGTGCTGCACAAAAAAAAGTGATCATTACAACAGAAAAGGATGCACAACGTTTAGTTGAACATGAATTGCTTCCGCTGGTAAAAACGCTGCCTGTTTTGGTGATGCCAATAGGTATCCAATTCCTGAAGGGGGGGCAGTTGCAGTTTGGCAAATTAGTTACAGAATATGTTAGAGAACATACAGCAAACAACATCATACATTAAAAACCGCATCGGCGATTTTGAGCCGGAAGTGGGTATTATTTTAGGAACAGGACTTGGGGCATTAGTTAACGAAATTGAGGTCGAAAAACAGATGATGTATTCCAACATCCCTGATTTTCCTATTTCTACGCTCGAATTTCATTCGGGCAAACTGATATTTGGCACACTGGCCGGCAAAAAAGTGGTGGCCATGCAGGGTCGTTTGCACTATTACGAGGGCTACACCATGCAGCAGATCACCTTCCCGGTTAGGGTGATGAAGATGCTGGGTATCAAAACACTGTTTGTATCCAATGCCAGCGGTTCGCTAAACCCCGATTTTAAAAAGGGCGACCTGATGGTGATCGAAGACCATATCAATCTGCAGCATTTAAACCCGCTGATCGGCAGGAATGAGGAAGCGTTGGGGCCACGTTTCCCGGATATGAGCCAACCGTATAAAAAAGCATTAATAAACAAAGCGCTGGAGATCGCGGCAGCAAACAATATTACCTGCCACAAGGGAGTTTATGTAGCGGTAACAGGCCCTAATCTTGAAACCAGGGCGGAATACCGGTATTTGCGTATTATTGGCGGGGATGCCGTAGGGATGAGCACTGCACCGGAGGTTATCGTGGCAAACCATATGGGTGTACCTGTTTTTGCCATATCGGTATTAACTGACGAAGGATTTTCTGAAGTTTTGCAACCTGTTTCGCTTGAAGAAATACTAAAAGTTGCACATGAGGCTGAACCCAAAATGACATTGATACTTAAACAACTGATCGCCGGCCTTTAATGCATAAGCAATTAAAATATATCCTGGTATTGCTGCTGTGTGCATCGGCAGGGCTTGTTTTTGCGCAATCGCCTACAAATCCTAATTATCCGGGCCCGGGGCGCCAGTTGAAAACCAATTTTGGCCCTGATACCACAACCGCTAAAAAAAGCCTTACGGGCGACCAGGAGATCGATGAACAAAGGAAAAAGGAGGAGGGGAAACGCGACTCGGTTACTTTTACTTCTAAGTTTATCCGGGTTACCAATGAAAGATTACTGAGCGACAGCACCCAGGTATTTCCGTTGGATACGGGCCTTGTAAATTTTGAAAATTACAGTCCGCTTTACCAAATACGTAGCCCGAGGATCGGTTTAGGTAACTTAGGGCTGGCACAACGCAGCCTGCTATTCGAGCCAAGCCGCACCATTGGCTTTGATGTTGGTCAGCATTATTTGGATGCCTATCTTATTACCCCGCAGGATATTCAATACTACAAGGCGCGTGTGCCCTACACCAATTTGTCGCTTTTCTCGGCCGGATCAAAGGAACAGTATTTTAAAGTGACCCATAGCCAAAATATCAACCCGCAATTAAACGTTGGCTTCAACCTTAATTTTATAGGTTCGCAGGGTTTTTACCCAAGGCAGGGGGCCGGCGACCTTACCGGGGCATTATTTAGCTGGTACGAATCGAAAAGCAAACGTTATAATTTATTGGCCAATCTTATTTTTAACAGCCTCAAAGCACCCGAAAATGGTTCGATCCTGAATGAAACTATTTTTACTGCTCCGCAGGGTTCTTATAGTAACAGCCAGAATGAACCAGTGCGATTACAAAACAGCAACAGCTATGTAAAAAACAATGGCTTTTACCTGAAACAGTTTTATTATATCGGCAAGATCGATAGTTTGCAAAAAGGTGCCGATAAATCAAAGGTACTGCCCACTCAGCGCGTAGCATACACCTTTTACTATAATAAAAGCACCTACAAGTTTTTGCAGAATGAGCCGGACACCTATAATGTGTTCCCTGATTATTATTATAGTTCAACCTTTTCAAGAGATTCATTATCAGTTTCCCATTTGCAGAATGGGTTTGCATACACTTTTTACCTGAGGCCCAAATCAACCGGCGTTATCAAAAACGAAGTAAAGCTCGACCTGGGTTTGGTGCAGGATATTTACAGTTACCAGCAATATGTAACAGATACCGTCACCAATGAAAATTTTGGCCGCACTATCCTGAATGAAAAAAAACAGAGTAATTCCTTCCAGGATATTACTCTGAAGGCAAAGGCCGGGTATCGTTTTAGTAACAAAATCTTTCTTGATGTTGACCTGCAGCAGGTAGCCCAGGGGCGTGATTTTGGAGATTTCCTGTATGATGCAAAGCTGACCTTATCCGGTGGCAACAAAGCCGGGAGGATAATTTTTGGAGCTTATTCACAAAGCAGTACACCGCCGCTGGTTTATACCAACTGGGTATCCAATCATTTTATTTTTCATAACGACTTTCATAATCAAAAAACCACCAGCGTATCATTTAATTATATCAATGATGCCCTTAAACTTGATCTGAAGGCTGAATACTTTTTGATCTCCGACTACCTTTATTTTACAGCTCAGCCTAATGGCATTGATGCCACACCGGCCCAGTTGGGTGGATCTATCAACCTGCTCAAAATAAGCCTGGGTAAAAATTTCACCTGGCGCGACTGGCATTTTGATAATTACATCGTTTACCAAAAAACGGATTATCAAGCGACCTTGCGCACACCGGAAGTTTACACGTATACCAGTTTAAACCACTCCCAGTTTTTGTTTGGTGTGCTGCATAGCAATGCCGGGATAAACGTACGCTATAATACTGCCTATGCATCGCCATCTTATGCGGTGGGTTTAGGGCAATTTTACAATAGTACCCCTGCAGTTACTTTTTCATCCTACCCGGTAGGCTCGGTTTATTTTAAAGCTACCCTGATACGTACCAATATTTTTGTGATGTATGATTATGTGAACCAGGGCTTGTTCAGCAAGGGATATTACATGGTGAACCGTTATCCCGCCCCAAGCAGCATGCTTAAGTTAGGGGTATCGTGGACGTTTTATAATTAGCACAAGCAGCCCCCTCTAAATCTCCCCCGGTAGGGGAGACTTTACTTTTCAAAGCCCTCCCTTCCGGGGAGGGTTGGGTGGGGCCGATCCTAAGTTTTCTGTTTCTTCTTCTTTGCTGCCGGGAACAACACATTATTCAGTATCAACCGGTATCCGGGCGAATTGGGATGAAGTTTAAGATCTGTAGGAGGATCACCTACCACGTGTTGATAATCTTCCGGATCGTGGCCGCCGTAAAATGTCCATTGTCCTTTGCCATATTCGCCATGGATGTAGCGCGCTTCGCCGGCGGTTTTCATTTCGCCCATAATAGTTACGCCGGGCTTAACCAATTTTTCATTAAAGGCGGTCGTCAGTCCCATAAAACCTTTGATCACTTTATCGTGATTTTGGGTAAGCATGCTGGGCACCACATCCCATTTGGCCGAGAAATCAAACAGGGTAAAGAAATCCCGCGCACGATCAACCTGCCGGGTAGTAGTCACATCAATATTGCTGAACGAGTGCGACATGGGGTTCATATCGATGGTGAAATTCTGAAAAGCGAATGTCTGGCTGAAATTCAATTTGGATTGTGCATCAGGGTCGGCGGCATCTCCGTCAAACATGCTTTCGCAGATATCTGTGCCAGAGGCTGACAGCGCAATGTCAAACGTATCTGTCCCCGAACACATGGCGAACAGAAATCCGCCGCCGGAGCAGAAATCCCGGATATGTTCGGCCACGGCCAGCTTCATTTGCGAAACCTTTTTAAAACCCAGCTTATGCGCGGTTGCTTCCTGGTACTTTACATCATCATTATACCATTGCACATAACGGAACGAGCCATAAAATTTACTGTACTGCCCGGTAAAATCCTCATGATGCAAATGCAGCCAGTCGTATTTAGGCAGATCACCACGGATCACTTCTTCGTCATACACCACATCGTAGGGGATCTCGGCATATTTCAGTACCAGCGTAACGGCATCGTCCCAGGGCAATTTATTTTTTGGTGAATACACCGCCATTTTGGGCGCCTTTTCCAGCTTTACGATATCCATATTAACCGATGGGTCGCTTACTTCGGTAATGATCTGGTTTACTTTAGCATCAGGCAGCACCTCATAGCTTACCCCGCGTATCTTGCACTCATCCTCCACATTCTTATTATACTTCAGCATAAAGCTGCCGCCGCGGTAGTTGAGCAGCCAGTCCACCTCCTCGCCATTCTTTAAGGTCCAGAAAGCGATACCATAGGATTTTAAATGATCCTTCTGTGTTTCATCCATTGGGATGAGTATAGAAGCAGCTCCAGCTAAGAATGGTAATAGCAAAAAAGCTAAAACTAAAAGGTATTTTATAGGATGCTTCATTTTCAAAAATAACGAATAATTGTGGAAGGTATTACTTTGTCTGAACTATGTTTTCCCTTTCTCCTTTTTTATTACCTTTGCCTTCCTATATCTAAAAAGAAAATGAGTAAAGCAATAATTAAAACTGAAAAGGGCGATATGACCGTAGAATTCTACGATAAGGACGCCCCTAACACGGTAGCGAATTTTAAAAAATTAGCTTCTTCAGGATTCTATAATAATGTGATCTTTCACCGCGTGATCCCTAATTTCGTAGTACAAGGCGGCGACCCAACAGGTACAGGTGGTGGTGGTCCCGGTTATCATATCGATTGTGAACTGACAGGAGATAATCAATACCATGATCGTGGCGTATTATCAATGGCCCACGCAGGCCGAAATACAGGTGGCTCACAATTTTTCATCTGCCACAGCCGCACCAATACGGCACACCTGGACAGGAACCATACTGTTTTTGGTAAAGTAGTTGAAAATGTGGACGTAGTGGATGCCATCCGCCAGGGCGATAAAATTTTAGGTATCGAGGTAATAGAAGAATAAGTGAATGGTTGATCAAGTTAAGTGGTTGATTAGATCAATCACTTAACTTGATCGGCCTAATCAAAAACATAACATGAATTTACGTGGAATTGTATCGGTATCTGGAAAACCGGGTTTATGGAAAGCGCTTGCGCAAAACAAAACCGGCTTTATTTTAGAAAGCCTTGATGCACAAAAAACCAAACTGATCGCCAACCTGTCGACTGCCAAGATCGCTGCTTTAGACGAGATCACTATTTTTGGGGATGATGAAGATATCAGGCTGACAGATGTTTTTGAGCGTATGAAAGCTGCTAAAAGTGTCCCGGATGCAAAGGCCGATGGAAAGCAATTGCGTGATCTGTTCAGGGAAGTGGCACCTTCGCATGACGAGGAAAAAGTGTACGCCTCTGATATGAAAAAGATCGTTTCCTGGTATCATATTTTGAAGGATATGCCTTTATTCAGCGAAGAAGTGCCAACAGAAGCTGCGGCTGAAGAGCCTGCTGCCGAACCGGAAATAGCTCAACCTGCCAAAGAAATCAAAGCAGCCAAACCTGCAAAGACGGCCCCGGCTACTGAAGAGCCCGCTGCTCCTAAAAAGCCAAAAGCGAAGAAGAAATAACCCGCGTTGTCATTTCGAACGTAGAGAGAAATCTTATACGCCATGCATGCGAACTGTGCAGGAAGTTTAAGATTTCTCTTCGTTCCTCATCGAAATGACAATCTATTTGTAGGATGGGTTTTTAATCACAATCCACATGCGCGCATTTCTCATCGGCAAACTCCGGTTCGAAAGTGCTGTGGCTGATAGATAAATGTTCGAGGCGGTGCCTCAGATCATGCTTGATATTATCAAACGAAGCGGTAAACGCCGGGTCGATAACTAAATGGGCAGTCAGGGCATTTTCGGTGGTGCTTAGCGCCCACACGTGCACATGATGCACATCAATAACCCCCTTGCATTTCATCAGTTCTTTTTTGATCTCTCCCAAATCCATTTCCTTAGGCACGCCGTCCATTTCGAGTCGCAGGCTATCGGTTAGCAAGCTCCAGGTGCCCCTTAGTATCACTACGGCTACTATCAAACTAACTGCGCTGTCTATCCAGTATATATGCGTGAAATAGATAACCACACCCGATATCACCACACCTAAAGAAACAATGGCATCCACCGCCATGTGCAGGTAGGCGCCCTTAATATTCAGGTCTTTATCTTTATCCTTAGCAAAAAGCCAGGCAGTAACTCCGTTTACCGCTATCCCGGCGAAAGCTACCCAGGCCATGGTTCCGCCTTCGATAACTTGAGGATGTATAAATCGTATTACGGCCTCGTACCCGATAATTCCAACTGCTATAAATAGGATCAGGGCATTAAAGAAGGATACTATAATAGTTGAGCGTTTATATCCGTAAGTATATTCCCTGTTTGAGCTTACTTTACTTAGCTTAAAAGCCAGCAGTGCCAAAGCAAGGCTGGCCACATCGCTTAGATTATGCCCGGCATCGGTCAATAGGGAAAGCGAATGGCTCCATAAACCCGCTATCACCTCTAATACAACAAAGGCCGAATTAAGAATGATACCGACAATAAAGGCCGTATTTAGATGATCAAGCTTTGGGGCGTGATCGTGGTGATGATGACCGTGCGAATGATCGTGACCTGCTGACATGCAGCAAATTTAGTGTTTAAAAATCAGATTTATGATCCATCTGAAAAAAGCGAAGTACAGTATTATTACTACCAGCAGGTATTTAATGGCATAATATAGCTTTCTGTTATAAGCTTTGATGCTTTTGCCCAGTCGCCTGATAGAGTACACATATTTGAAGGCTTTATTGATATTCCCGGTTTTGTCGCCGCCCATGTTGGGAGATGACCCGGAAGCCATGATGAACCAACCGAAGAATTTGTTCCACGCCCTGCCGAAAACAGTCTTTACCGGCCTCTCGATATCACAGAAAAGGATGATACGGTCGATATCCGTTTTATTCTCGGCATAATGAATGTAGGTTTCGTCAAATATCACATCCTCGCCATCTTTCCAGGCATAGCTCTGTCCGTCAACAATGATATGGCACTTTTCAGAATTTGGTGTGATCAACCCCAGGTGATACCGTAATGAGCCTGCATACGGGTCACGGTGCTGCAGCAACTCGCTTCCAGCAGGAAGCACGGCAAACATGGCCGCTTTTACTTGCGGGATACCTTTGATAAGTTCAACCGTTTGCGGGCAGTATTTTTTAGCCGAAGGGTGAAAATCATTATACCATTTCAGGTAAAAACGTTTCCAACCGCGCCTGAAGAATGAGTTAAACCCGGCGTCGTTGTATTTATCCGAACCTTTGATCAATTCTTCCTGTTCCAGCAGCAGAGCTTCATCCCGTATCGTTTGCCAGTTATTACGGAGAGTATCAAGCTGCGGAAAATTAGATGTTTTGATATAAGGTTGATTTTCCACACCAGATAAGGCATACATGGGTATGTTGATAGGTGCCATGAAGGTGGAATGGTCTGTCAACTGCCTGAAAAACTTATACCTGATCTTGCCACGATAATGAACAATAACTGTAGAAATGATCAGCGTATAAAGTATGAAGAACTTGAAAGAGATTAATTCGTGCAGAACTTGTTGCATGGCAATAGGGGTTATAAATCAAATTTATTAAGTATTTGATCTACTTGTACCCCGGAATTGCTTACAAAGAAACTTTTTTACAGAAATTTTACAATTAAGTAAACTGCTCAGGAATGATGATAAGGCTCGCCTTTAATAATGGTAAAGGCGCGGTAAAGCTGTTCCACAAAAAAAAGCCGCACCATTTGATGCGAGAAAGTCATTTTGGATAGAGAGAGTTTGTCATTGGCTCTTTGGTAAACCGTTTCGTCAAAACCATACGGCCCGCCTACAATAAATACCAGGTTGGATACTGACCCGATCGCCTTTTTATCAATATAAGCGGCAAATTGTGGCGATGATAATTGCATCCCGTTTTCATCCAGCAAGATCACATGATCGGTAATGGCTATTTTTTTAAGGATAAGCTCTGCTTCTTTCGTTTTTTGCTGTTCGGGGGTTAACGCTTTGGTATTTTTCAGCTCGGCTATCTCCGCAATCTCCATTTTGGTATAGTGCTTTAGCCGCTTCAGATACTTATCGATCCCTTCTTTTAAATAAGCATCTTCAGTTTTGCCAACTATTAGCAGAGTTATTTTCATTGTTGTCGTAAGGTTTTAATGTTGAAATATCGTAATGTTGCAAATTGAAACTGTTGTAAAACCTACCTCATATAAACCGATAGAAAAACCTTGCAACTTTACAACATTTAAACCTTACAACAAAAACATGGACCAGGATATTATAAACGACTATCGCCAACGCGCATCGTTGGCAGAGGAGCAGGCTGCTAAGTACAAAAAGCTATCGAACACTTATTCGCTTTACCGCCTGGTTATTTTTGGCCTGCTTGTCCTGTCAATTTATTTTGCAGTGACTTATGATAACATTACCATCCTCATGTTCGCTATTATCGTTCTTGCTTTATGTTTTGCCTGGCTGGTATCGAGGCAAAGTAGGTTTGACAATTTAAAGCAGTATTATCTCGACCTGGTAAAGATTAATGAGAACGAACTGGAAAGCATCAGATCTCATTCAAATATTTATGACAATGGAGAAAGGTTTGCAAATGAGAAACACTTTTATACTGCCGATCTGGACATATTCGGCAATGCCTCGTTGTTTCAACTAATAAACCGCGCAGCTACAGTACCGGGCCTTAATCGCCTTGCCGAATGGCTCAAGGCTCCGGCTAAAAAGGCGGTTATACTATTAAGGCAGCAGGCAGTAAAAGAGATCAAAGAAAAAAACAGTTGGAAATTGGATTTGCAAGCCAGGCTGCTGTTTTCTGTCGGTCAAAATACTGACCAGTTTCAGCAGCTTTTTAGATATTTGAAGTCTCCTTTGAATTTAAGTGGCGAAGCCTGGTTAAGCAAGTACGTCAAAATAGCGCCTTACCTGCTGATGGCAGTTATCATACTCACTTACTTTTACCCGCGGGCCACACCGATCGCGGTTATAACAGGATTGGTAAATATCAGTATCGTTTTTTCTAGGGCAATGTACATCAGAAGCGCCGACCTGCTTGCCGGGAAGATCGGTGATATATTGGGCAAATATGCCGTGGTGTTTGAGAAAATTGAGAATGAAGCATGGAAGTCTGAATATACCATTCGCTTAGCCGCCAGTGTAAAGGATGGCCATACATCAGATTCGATAAGAGAACTGTCAGAGCTGATCAATAAGCTCAACTACCACCTGAATATGCTGGTAGGGTTTTTCTTAAATCTCTTTTTCCTTTGGGATATCCGCCAGATTATCGCCATTGAAAACTGGAAGCGCAATAATCAACAAAATTTGGAAACTGCTTTTGATACGATTGCCGATTACGAAGCGCTCATCAGCCTGGCAAGCCTGCGCATTAATTACCCGGATTGGTGTATGCCGGTAATTGCTGACGGTGAGGGTTATACTTTAACGGCAGATCATATAGCCCATCCGCTGATCAGCGAAGGCAGCCGCATTGCTAATGATTATGAACTGAATGATACTTTTAAGATCGATATTATAACAGGCTCCAACATGGCCGGCAAGAGCACTTTTTTGCGCACCATAGGCATTAATACGGTGCTGGCACTGTGCGGCGCACCTGCCTGCGCCCGGTCGATGCAGGTATCGGTGATTACCATGGTCAGTTATATGCGAATTAAGGATTCCCTGAACGAAAGTACATCAACCTTTAAAGCGGAACTTGATCGCCTGCAGATGCTGCTGGCGGCTGTTGATAGCGATGCCAAAATATTCTTCCTGATCGATGAAATGCTGCGCGGAACTAATTCGGTAGATAAATACCTGGGCTCAAAGGCGGTTATAGAGCAACTGATACGCAAAAAAGGAGTAGGCATGGTGGCCACTCACGATCTGCAGATAGCGCATTTAGAGAAACAGTATCCCGACTATATTCGTAATTTTTATTTCGATATACAGGTAAAGGATGGTGAAATGCTGTTTGATTATAAAATTAAGCATGGCGAATGTAAAACGTTTAATGCTACTCTGCTGCTTAAACAGATCGGGATTGATGTTAGTTCTGAATAATTACATCTGAGAAAATCAAGTCGCATAGTCAACTCACCCCGAGTTCGCTGTGCTTGTCACCCCTCTCTACTTTGTAGAGAGGGGATAAGAAATAAAAAATAACCCTCTTTACCGCTTGCGGTTGAGAGGGTGGTCGAGCGAAGCAAATACCGGGTGAGCCCACTCTGCGATATGCTCCAAATCATCGGTGTAATCCTATATAATCAGTGTAATCCCGAAACAAAAAAATGTGCAGATGAATTATTCACCTGCACATCTGAAATTCAAAAAACAAATTGGCAATTCAATTATCTGCCGCCGCCTGCCGGAGGGCCGCCTTGCTGCTGATCGCCTTGTTTCATATCATCGTTATTAACACCTTTTTTCGGTTGTGGGTTGCTGAAGCTTACTTTGCCAAAGCTGTAGCTAAATGTTATACCCACTGAGCGGAAAGGAAAAGCAAAGGTACTGGATTGTGACAGGCCGTTACTTGTAGTCTTGGTATCAAAGTGTTTGTACTCGTTAAATGGTTCCAGCGTATTGATACCGATGGAGGCTTTCTTCTTCAGCAATTGTTTACGTATGCCTGCACCCAATATGCTGAATGATGGGCTTGTACCCTGTATGGTGTGCCTTGGTGAATTTTCCACCGCGAATACCTGCATAATGATACCGCTTTTCAGGTTCAACTCAGCCATACCGAAGATGTTATACTGTACATAGCTTCCGGTTTGCGAAAAATACTGGGCATATAGCGGATATACGGTTGGATTGTAAGTGTAAACGTTCGCATTTGCACGCAGGGTTAATATTTTCCAGGGTTGAACAGAACCAAAGAAGGTAAAGCCTACAGAATTATTTAAAGCTGCATTCTGAAATGTGCTCAAAGTACCTTGTACATCAGGAGTGATGTAAGGTGCTATCACATTTTCTATAGTGCCCTCGGTATGTTTATAATAAACCGATGCATTGATCACTGATGAGCCGATAAAGGTGGTATAACCCAGTTCAACCGATTGCGAAACTTCTGCAGACAGTGTTGGATTACCTTCTGACCGTGCGGTGTTATTGTTCCTGTTTACATAGGGGTTAAGAAACTGCAGGCTTGGACGTGTAATACGTTTGCTGTATGACAGTTTTATCGTTTGCGTAGGAGTAAGCTGTTTTTGCAAGGTTAAGCTTGGGATAAAAGTATTGTATCCCTTGTCAACCGGTGGCAGATCGGTTTCGGCAAGCGAATGTGCAGCCCCGTCTATCGTGGTATATTCGTTCCTGACACCGGCCAGGATAGTCCATGATTTAGGCAGCGTAATGGTAAATACGCTGTAACCGGCAGTTACATTCTGGTTATAATTATAAGTGCTTGAAAACTGATCGTCAAATACAAAATTCTCGCTGTGCGCAGGTGCAGGATTGAATAGATCCGAAGTACTGTTGATCCTCCTGATGATCTCTTTACCGCCGGCTTCCAGCTTCAACACTTTGCTGATAGGCAGGGTATAATCAACCTGTAAAGTATATTCATTGTTCAAACCATCAATATTGTTCCTCAGGTTATCATAGCCCACCGGCAGATCGCCCTGATATGTGTTAGTATAATTGGTAACGATCTTGCTGTGGCTCCATTGGGTAGATATGTCCAGTTCCTCGCCTTCTTTTTTGAATTTGTGGGTATAATCCAGGTTCCAGTCAAACCCGCCGAATGAGTTATGAGATACAGTGTGGCCCTGGTAAGTGGTGCTGTTCGCGGGATCGATAAAATCATTATAACCATTATTGGTAATTGTGTTAGGATCAAAACCACCCTGGTTTAAACGGATATTGGTATGCAGCGAGTTGAATGCGTTAAAATCATAGTTTGCCGAAACATTGCCGATACCGCCATGTCTTTTCAGATAAGTTGAACCGCTGGAAGTGTTTTCAAAATGCGAGCCATTAGCATTAACTTCGTTATCAAAAGTGGTTAACGAAGTTTGGGGCCATGTTAAGTTACCGCCAGCATTCATATTCAGTGTGAACCGGTTTTTGCTGTAGTTCAGGTTTATATTACCGTTGTTCTGGCGGGTACCTACGCCACCGCTTACCGAACCACTAAAGCCCGACATATTCTTTTGTTTGGTAATGATGTTGATGATACCTGCAGAGCCTTCAGCGTCATATTTAGCTGATGGCGAAGTGATCACCTCGATGCTTTTGATCTGGTCGGCAGGGATGGTTTTTAATACGTCCGCTAAGCTTGCTGATGTAGCACCTGACGGTTTACCATTGATTAGCACACGCACATTATTATCGCCCCTCAGGGATACGTTACCATTGAGGTCAACAGCAACCATCGGCACCTTTTGCAGCACATCGGTTGCGTTGCCGCCTACCGAAGTAAGGTCTTTCTCGGCATTATAAACGATCTTATCGATCTTGTTTTCAATTAATGCAGCTGAGCCGGTAATGGAAACTTCCTTCAGCGCCTTTGCACCTGGGGCCACCGGTAGGGTACCCATATTTCTGTCTGGTTTAGAGTCGCTGGTAACAATGCCGGTAACAAATTTCTCAGGGTATCCTACATAACTGATCCTGATCTTATAACTACCAGGGTGTACTCCGTCAATTTTAAAGGACCCTTTTTCGTCTGTCAAAACACCGTTGAGCGGGGATTTGCCCTCGGCTCTGTAGATGCTGACAGAAGCATAGCTTAAAGGTTGTTTGCTGATGGAATCAACCAGCGTGCCGGAAATTTTTCCGACAATGCTCGATCCCCCGCCAACGCCACCTATTTGGGCCTTAGCTGAAAGAACAGAACAGAATATTGTTAAAAGTATAAGTAAACGTTTCATTTCAAATGATTTTTCGTAATTGGAGGCGAAAATACTTGAAATGTTACAAGCATACCCCCTTTTTTTTGTGTACGACTATAAGCGTCACCAATTAGTTACAGTACTTAGTGTTTAAAGTACAATAGTACCGGTCGTTTTATCCACTTTTACTATGGATATCAATTGATATGCGATTTATACAAGCATAACAACCAGGCTATTTGGAATTGGACACGGCAGAAGAATTAGTTTTTTTAAACCCGGAAAGCGAATATCGTGGCAGGCTAAAATTTAAAGTACAATATTTACTATTCTTCCCTTTACCACGATCACCTTTTTAGGGGTTTTTCCATCCAGGTATTTCTGCATGTCGGCGTTAGCTAAAACAAATTCTTCAATAGCCTTTGGCTCGAGGCTTAAGGAGATATTGAGGTTTATTTTAGTTTTACCGTTGATGGAAATAGGATAGGAGTACTCATCCTCAACCAGGTATTCCGCATTAAATTTAGGATAAGGCGCATAGGATAATGAGCCCGGCTGATTACCCAACCATACCCACAATTCCTCGCAGATATGTGGTGCATAGGCTGATAATACTACTACCAGCTCCTGCAATACGGCCCTGTTGTTGCATTTAAGGTCGGTCAGCTCATTTACAGCGATCATGAAGCTCGATACTGAAGTGTTGAACGAGAAGCGTTCCACATCTTCCTCTACCTTGCGGATGATCTTGTGCAAGGATTTCAATTCAGCCTTAGTTGGTTCAGCATCAGATAAGCTAAACTGCCATTGGTCATTATGAAACAATCTCCAAAACTTACGCAGGAATTTAAATACGCCCTCGATACCGTTCGTGTTCCAGGGTTTGCTTTGCTCTAAAGGGCCCAAAAACATTTCATACATACGCAGGGTATCGGCGCCATAGCGTTCAACCAGCACATCAGGATTTACTACGTTGTATTTGGATTTAGACATCTTTTCGATCTCGACCCCGCATACATATTTGCCATTCTCTAAAATGAATTCTGCATTTGCAAAATCATCACGCCATGTTTTGAATTTGTTGATATCCAAAATATCATTCTCCACGATGTTTACATCAACATGCAATGGCGATGTTTTATATTGTTTGATCAACCCATGAGAAACGAAGGTGTTGGTACCGCGCCCCATCTCATCTATCAATCGATATACAAAGTTCGACCGCCCCTGTATATGCCCCTGGTTGATCAGCTTTTTAAAAGGCTCTTCCTCAACCACCAAATTCATATCCTTCAAAAACTTGTTCCAGAAACGGCTGTACAATAGGTGACCAGTAGCATGTTCCGAGCCACCGATATACAGATCAACATCCTTCCAGTATTCAATATCCTTTCTTGATGCAAATTCCTGATCATTATGCGCATCCATATACCGGTACCAGTACCAGCTTGAGCCGGCCCAGCCAGGCATGGTAGAAAGTTCATAGGCATAGTCGCGAGCCCCCTCTAAATCTCCCCCGGTAGGGGAGACTTTTTGTCTTTCGGGAAGTGAATTTAATTTTTGCTTGATTACTTCAAATATCTCTTGAGGGGCTTTTAATATTTCATCATTGGTAAACCTGATTACTTCGAATCCTAAATGATTAAGCACTTCTGTTCTGGCATCATCGGCTTCTTTGTTCAATTTATGATGATGTCCGTCCAATTCAATAGCTAAGCCTTTTTCCAGAGAAACAAAGTCAGCAATAAACTGTCCGATAGCATGTTGCCGCCTAATTTTATATCCTGCTTGATTATTTCTTAAAAGCTGCCATAAAATATTTTCTACCTCAGTTGGTTGATTCCTGTTATCCGCACTAAACTCCTTTAGTTGCTCATAATAAACTGGATCAGCAGTTTCACGATAATTCCCGGCCTGGTGCGTTGGGTAAGCCCTCCCTTCCGGGGAGGGTTTGGGTGGGGCTTGCCTGTAATTCCATCCCTCTGCCCTCGCCAAAGGCGGTTCCCCGCTTTCCGTAGGTAAATATTTATCCACTTCAGGCAATACCAATGGCAGGTCTTTTTCATCAATTAAATAAGGCAGGTCGCCCTTAAAGTAAACCGGTACCGGCTCGCCCCAATAACGCTGACGGCCAAATATGGCATCCCTCATCCTGAAATTCACTTTAGCCTTACCTGCGCCTTTAGCCTCTAAAAAGGCAATTACTTTAGCAGTTCCTTCCTTGTAACCCAAACCATTCATGAAATCCGAATTGATATACTTTCCTTCTTTGGTTGGGTCGGCTTCGGTTTCAATGTTTTGGATGTCCATTATAGGCATAATCGGCAAATTGTAGTGCTTGGCGAAAAGGTAATCCCGCTGATCGCCGGATGGTACAGCCATTACCGCGCCTGTTCCATATCCTGCCAAAACATAATCGGCAATAAATAGAGGCACCTGCTCGTTATTCACCGGGTTGATCACATAGCTGCCGGTAAAAGCGCCCGATACCGTTTTGGTATCCGACATCCGGTCAAGCTCCGATTTCTTTTTGCTTTGCGCGATGTAGGCGTTTATTTCTTTCTTTTGATCGGGCGTAGTTAATGCAGGCACTAATTCGTGCTCGGGTGCCAGTACTAAAAAGGTAACTCCGAAGATGGTGTCAACGCGGGTGGTAAAGACTTCGATAGCAGCTCCCTCTAAATCTCCCCCGGTAGGGGAGACTTCAATTAAAGCCCTCCCTTCCGGGGAGGGTTTGGGTGGGGCCGATATGAGAAATTTAACCGATGCCCCCACACTCTTCCCGATCCAGTTCCTTTGCATTTCTTTCAAAGGCTCGGGCCAGTCGATGGTGTCTAAGCCCTGCAATAAACGCTCGGCATAGGCGGTAATGCGCATGCTCCACTGCATCATCTTCTTTTGCTCAACAGGATAACCGCCACGTTCGCTGAAACCGTCTTTTACTTCATCATTGGCTAAAACTGTACCTAAGGCAGCGCACCAGTTTACGGTGCTTTCGCGCAGGTAAGTAAGGCGGTATTTTAATAATTCGGCTTGTTGTTCTTCTTTGCTCAATGCTTTCCATTCAGCAGCCGTAAAAGTGGCCACTTCCTCATCACTCACGGCATCGATACCTGCTGAACCATTCTGCTCAAAATGGGCAACTAATTTATCAATGGATTCGGCCTTATCCGCAGCCTTATTATACCAGGAGTTGAACAGCTGCATAAATATCCACTGCGTCCATTTATAATAACCCGGCGAGCTGGTACGTACCTCGCGGCTCCAGTCGAATGAGAAACCCAATTGATCCAACTGGCGACGATAAGTAGCGATATTAGCCTCGGTAGTAATGGCGGGGTGCTGCCCGGTTTGTATGGCGTACTGCTCGGCCGGCAGGCCAAAGCTGTCGTAGCCCATGGGATGCAATACGTTAAAACCCTTCAAACGCTTGTAACGTGCGAAAATATCAGAAGCGATATAGCCCAGCGGATGCCCCACATGCAGCCCCGCGCCCGATGGGTAGGGGAACATATCCAGTACATAATATTTTGGCTTTGCCGAATTGTCATCAGCCTTAAAAGTTTGATTATCAGCCCAAAATTGCTGCCACTTTTGCTCTATATCTTTAAATTGATAGTCCATTGTTATGATTTCCGCGTATGAGGATGCGAAATTAAGAAAAATGGTGGATTAGTTGAGTAAGTTGATAGAGTTGAATGGAATCAAAAACCCATCAACTTCACGGTTGTCATTCTGAGCATAGCGAAGAATCTAAATAATGAACATTTCAGGTGGTAAATAGATGCTTCGTTCCTCAGCATGACAAAGAGTACAAATGTTTTGTCCGTCCGTCTGTAGGAGAAGGTGTCCCGGACAAGTGCTATACGGATGAAGATATTTATTCTGTAAAAACGAAAAATTAATTAAAACACATGCCCCTTAAAGTTGTTTTAAACGTACACTTTCATATGTAGCATCATTAGCGCAAGGTGAATTGCTGCTACAACAGGATCCTCAACTCACAGCATTCCGATACCTTTCATGATTCAATACTGTTTCAACAATTTGTTGAGGCTGTTTGGCGTGGATGTACATTTTAGCTTAAATATTTTTAGTTAAACAAAGATGCTTACATCAATAGTTTAAATTAATGGGGAATAGCCGGGCGCGAGGTTCGGCTATTCTTTTATTGATAGCGATCATTTGATCTAATTATTAGTCGAGGTGCCGCCGGGCAATCCATCCTGCGAATACAATCACTTTAACTGCTCTATCTTATCAGTCAGTTCCTTTTCCAGTTCCGCATAAAACCCATCATAGGCCTGGGCGATATTTCCCTGCTTATCTAACAGGTAAAAATTGGGATATCCCTGCAGATGATAAATATCCGCCGCGGTTTTTTCGGTGGTGTAGCTGGGATATTGTACCTCATACTTGCGGTCGAATTTGGCTACCGACTCTTTGCTGTTCACCCCAAGCTGATAAATACTAATGATAGAGACGGCCGCGCTTTTATACTTGTCGTTCAGCCTTTTCAGCATTTGAGCCGCGTTGATACAATGCGGGCAGCCATTGGTGGTAAAGTTTAATAGTACCAGGCGGCCCTTTAATTGCGCTATATCAAAGGGCTTCCCGGTGGCATCGGTCAATTTGATTTCAGGAGCTTTGGTCCCGCCGGTTAGCATGGGCGATTTCACCACCTTAACCGGCAGCCTGAAATTTTCGGGTACACGAGCGTTCGACAGATCGGGGAAGTTCTTTTTATGGAACTGGTAATCAATAAAAATATGCTCTTCAATAAAGCTGATCAAGGCACCATCATCCGCGAAGCCATGTATGCGGGATAGGATGACAAAAGGAAGATGGGATACTTTACCCGTTACTATGTCTACATAATCATAAACATGTTCAAGCTTTTCTGTGGTGTCCTTAATAGTTACCAAGGTGTGATCGTAGGCAATCTTATTGATAACCGTATCCTTTAACCGCTTTATTTTGGAGGGGTTTTTTGCATAAGCTGCCATTTCCTTTGCCCAATAAAGCAGGGTGCGGCATTCCTGTCCATAATTCGCGTCCTTTTCAATTTCGTAGGTAGAATCACGAAGGTTGAGCCAAATGCACTTGTTGCCGTCAAACAGGTAAACATCGTTGCGCCCTTTGATGCTGAAATGGCCGCCAATCTGTGGCTCGGCAGGTATGAAGTTTACCTGGTTTTTAAAAGTATCGATACTGATCTCATCCTGGAAAGAAGCCTTGAATTTTATTATTTCGGTATAACTGGCGTAATGCAAGCTTTGTAATTGTTGTAAAGTGCTTTGGAATGATTGCGCGTTGCAATAGTTGATCGTAACTAATAACAAAAAGGATAATATGATAATTCGTTTCATCTATCGGTTATTCAAATACTCAACACCATCCTCAATAAATTGCTGCCATACAGCATCAGGTTGCCATACTTGCTCAATCATTTCCTGCATCTCTTCCTCATTCATTTTATTGGCACTTAATAAATATAACCCGGTAAATACCGATGCACGATAATTAGCGGCACAGTGTACCAGTATCTTTTCGCCGGCATGCTCATTCATTTTGGCGGTAAATAATTCCAGTTCATCAATCTGCGGGTTATCAAACAGTACCGGTATATGATGATAAGCCATACCTAATGCTGTTACCGATGCCGCTTCATCAGCCAAAGCATACTTGCCATCAGTCAAACCCAAATTGACCACTACCTGGTAACCATCGGCAGCAATATCCGGCAGCTGACCTTCATTTGGCTGACCTGCGCAAGCCAATATACCAGATACCTGCTGAAAATTATGGATAGCACTCATGATACAAACTTACAAATAAGTTGACATCCTGTGTTTGTTCGCAAGTCCGGTAGAGTAGCGCAGGCGGACGTACAAATATCCAATAATATTATATCGTTGATGTTATTTTCCGGATAAATGGCAAACAACTATGGTATCATATTTGTAACTAATAGTTTATAAAAATCAACTGTTATGAAATTGAAAAACATACTAATTATTTTATTGGCGGTAACTTTATCATTCGTTTACTCGGGATGCTTAAAACCGCACGATCCCGTTGGGCCAACTTTAAGCGGCAAAGCAGTAAGCAGCCTGGTAGTTTTAAACCTTTCTCAAAATTTATACGACGGGTATGGTGTATTCAACATAAACGCGGGCTTAAATTCAGCTCCTCCGCCCACGTTAAATCGTCAAGTCAAACACGTCAATCTGCTAAAATTAAGTGGTTTTGGTAGGCATAGTGGGTGCGGTGTAATTAAGGATATGACCATAAAACGCGACACTGTTTTTGCAGATACTATACAGGCCTCCATTGTCGGGTACCTTAGATTTAGCTTTTTTTGCGTCAATGGGATAGAATCCGGCTTTAGGGTTTTGAATAACCTGAGTGTTTCCGAAATAAATGCCCAGCGATCAGGTACTTTTAAATTAGATGAAGACCTGACCATGAAAAGCACCGATCCCAATGACATATACGCAAATGTTAATTTAACCGGCGCAATAAACAGCAGTTCCAAGCAACAAATTAAAACCGGATCGAAGCAGCCCGCTGCCGATTCTTTTTACTTTGAGCTTAAAAAACTAACTATCAATAGTTATGGTGATATTTATAGTGGCTCGGCAACTTTCTCTACAACGGGGAGCAATGCCTCCGGGGTTTGGGATTACCATGGCACTATTGATTTCCTGGGGGGTAACCAGGCGAAGATCACCATCAATGGTACCGTATATAATATTGACATACATACCGGCCTGGTTACAGACTGATAAAATTTATAAAAGATCAACTGAAAGCTCTTTCCGGGAATTCCCGGACGGGGCTTTTTTTGCCTGATGAGGTCGGGCTACCCCAATGTCATCATCGTTTGATCCATGCCTTTTATTGTTTTACATTGATGTGGAAAAAAATACGGGTGAGGTGATTTGTCCGTGCGCATTCGTCCATTCATTCATACCCCAGTACGGACGGACAACGATAATTTAACATCAGAAATTTTTTTACTTAACTTATTGGTATTACCTTTGTTAGGTTAGCATTATTTAAAACTTATTCCTTATCATGAAATTGAAAATTAAAGTACTCTTCGCCCTGCTTGCAGGCACAGCGCTGATATATGCGGGTTGTAAAAAATTAGATGACGGCTCTCCCGGTACCGTAACTCCCAAAGAAGTGAGCAGCCAGGTAGCCTTAAACATTGCACAAACATTATACAACGGTTTCGGTGTATTTAGTGTGTCTGACGGGATCAACGGGCCATCGGGCCTGGGTTTAAGTCGCGAAAAACTTGCCCTTAAATTGAATCATGGTCGTAAAATAAACGATCTTGACGGTGATATTACCTGTGGATTGAGCATAGATACCACCCTGAACGAAACCTATACCGGGGATGATGGCTCGCAGTTTTCAATTTCAGGCCCTTTCAGTATTTCCTTTACCTGTACCAACGGTAACCCATCAGGCATCCATGTTTTTAATAACTTGAATATCAGCGAATCAACTACCCAGTTGGCTGCTACTTATAAATTGGCCGAAGATTTGACCTTGCAAGCAGTAAACCCGCAAAGTGACCAATCGGATATTTCCCTTAGTGGCACATTAGGCTTCAGCGATAATGTTACCCTTAAAACGGGTTCAAAAGCAAGCACTGCAGAAACCTTCAACTATAAATATACCTCGATAATTATCAACACCAATGGGGATTTGGCCAGCGGTTCAGCAACATTTTCCACTAAAGGCACTAATGCCTCAGGAACATGGAACTACAGCGGAACGGTTGTTTTCCTGGGTAATAATAAAGTGAAGATCACCATCAACGGTACCGTTTACAATGTGGATTTGCAAACAGGCGTTGTAAGCTAAAAGCTGACAAGATATTGAATGAAGCTCTTTCCGGTATTGGGGGGAGCTTTTTTTATTTCAAAATAGTGATGGGTTTCAAACCCATCGCTATTGAAAGTTAAGGGTGGACTCACCCCGGCATCGCTACGCTGGTCGGCCCTCTCTTCCGCAAGCGGTAAAGAGGGCAGGAATTTTTATTTCAATTACCATCAGCGTAATCCTTTAATCAAATGAATCAGCGGTTCAGACAAAATCCGTATACTTGTTAAGCATGAAGAAACTTTTATCTAACCTAACCTTCCAGGTGCTTGTTGCCATATTGTTGGGGGTTATAGTAGGGCTCAATTTTAAAGAGTTCGCCCCGACGGCACAGCTCATCAGTAAAACATTTATCAGTATGATCACCATGCTGATAGGCCCTATCATATTCCTCACTATCATACTCGGTATTGCCGGTATGCGCGATATGAAAAAGGTGGGCAGGGTAGGCGGTAAAGCGCTGTTATATTTTGAGATCGTTACCACCTTCGCGCTGATCATCGGGGTTACCGTGGCCAACGTGGTAAAACCCGGCGATGGTTTTGTTACCCATAATGCAGCCGATGCAACCAAGCTTGCTGTATACCAAAAAGCCGCTTCCGAAATGCATTGGGGTGATTTTATTGCCCATATTGTACCTGCCAACGCATTTGATGCTTTTGCCAAAGGCGATATTTTGCAGATACTCTTCTTCGCCATATTATTTGGATTTGGATTGAGCCGTATGGGCGAAACCGGGCAGCCGCTGATCAATTTCTTTGAAAAGTTATCCAGGGTATTTTTCAATATCATGCACATCATTATGAAGATAGCCCCCATAGGTGCTTTTGGCGGGATGGCCTACACTATTGGCACCTATGGTATTAAAACTTTACAACCTCTGGCCATGCTAATGGGCTCCGTGTATGTCACCATGTTCCTGTTTATTTTTGTCGTGCTTAATATTATCTGTTATCTGTATAAGTTTAGCTTATGGCAGTACCTCAAATTTATACGGGAAGAAATATTGATCGTGTTGGGTACCTCCTCCTCCGAATCGGCCCTGCCAAGTATGATGGAAAAGCTGGAGAAATTTGGCTGCTCAAAATCGGTTGTAGGCTTGGTTATCCCTACCGGTTATTCTTTTAATTTGGATGGTACTACCATTTACCTTTCCATGTCGGTTATCTTTTTGGCGCAGGTTTTTCATATCCCGCTATCATTAGGGCAGCAGCTAACTATTATCGGTATCCTAATGATCACATCCAAAGGAGCCGCAGGGGTTACGGGTAGCGGATTTATCGTATTAACCTCAACCTTAGCAGCTATTAAAGTGATACCCGTCGAGGGCGTAGCTATATTGTTAGGGGTGGATAGGTTCATGTCTGAAGCCAGGGCCATCACCAATGTGATCGGCAATGGGGTAGCTACTATTGTGATAGCGAAGAGTGAGGGAGAATTTAGCTTAACTTCACCGGATCCCTCTGTAGAAAAAAGATAATAAACTCTATTGTATTAATGCGTTCTTATGGATAGTTTTATAACAAACTAAACCGCTATGCACAAATTAAAATACCTTGGTATTGCCTTACTATTTATTTCAATAAGTTCTTTTAAGGTAGATGATTTACCGCCAGGTTTCACCGACCTGCTTACCCGTTCACAGATGACCTTTACTTCGCCGGAAGAATATACTGAAGTGCCTTTTGTTAAAAATGGGCAAATGAATTATGAATATGCTTTAAAAAACCATACTAAAACCTTTGAGGTTAGATACACAGTCAGGCCACTGGACAGTCTTCTGAAAAAATTTGAAACTATGGAAAAAAATAAGCAGCCAGGAGATGTTAACCTAAGTCCCAACAAATTTTACTATCCAGCTTTTATAGCAATCATGACAAATATAGCTGGAGGAAAACCGATGGGTAGAATCAATGAGTTTGACAAGACCTCGGTAAAAAATGAATTTAATGCTGATTGGGGGGCTATAAATATTTGCGAACCTGTCGGTGAATTCGGTAAAGGGTACAAGTTCTGTGTGGGAGTGGCCTTGCATAAAGATAATATTGGCGATGCCTATTACTTCTACCTTACTGATAATAGGGAAGACTTTCAAACTTTAATGCCGACAATATTTCACGTGCTGAAATTTAAATAGACTGTGTGCCCAAAGCGGACGGACAAAACAGGTCCGTTCATTATCCGAAATTTATGATTTACGAATTACGATTGGCGCATTTTGTTGGTCAAAAGTCAAAAAATCTAAAATCGTAAATCTAAAATCGTAATTTATCCTACGGCTTTGAGAATATCAGTAATAACTTTAGCTTTGCGACAACATAAGCAAATACAATGAGCGTTCTCGTCAATAATGATTCTAAGGTAATAGTTCAGGGTTTTACAGGTAACGAAGGCACTTACCATGCCTCGCAGATGATAGAATACGGTACCGACCTGGTAGGCGGTGTTACACCGGGCAAAGGCGGTCAACGCCATTTGGACAGACCTGTTTTTAATACCGTGAAGGAAGCTGTGGATAAAACAGGCGCTAACGTATCCATCATATTTGTACCCCCTCCATTTGCTGCTGATGCCATTATGGAGGCTGCCGAAGCAGGTATTAAACTGATCGTTTGTATCACCGAAGGTATCCCGACCAAAGATATGATATTGGTGAAGGAATATATAAAGGACAGGGATACCCGTTTGATCGGCCCTAACTGCCCCGGTATCATTACTGCCGGTGAAGCTAAAATTGGCATCATGCCGGGCTTTATCTTCCGCAAGGGGAATGTAGGTGTGGTTTCTAAATCAGGTACGTTAACTTACGAAGCAGTTGATCAGGTAGTGAAAGCGGGTTTAGGTATCACCACAGCCATCGGTATTGGTGGCGACCCGATCATCGGCACCCCAACCAAAGAAGCTGTTGAACTGCTGATGAACGACCCTGATACCCACGGCATTATTATGATAGGCGAAATAGGCGGCGGCATGGAAGCTGAAGCTGCTTACTGGATCAAAGAAAATGGCACCAAACCGGTGGTAGGCTTTATAGCCGGCCAAACGGCCCCTCCGGGACGCCGTATGGGTCACGCGGGAGCGATAGTTGGCGGTGCCGATGATACCGCTGCAGCCAAGATGAAGATCATGGAAGAATGCGGTATCCGCGTAGTAAAATCTCCCGCTGATATCGGCGCTGCCATGGCAGAGGAATTAGCGAAATTGAAGGTGAAAGCATAAAATAAAGTAGAAAGATATATTGAAATCCTGGTAAGAAATTGCCGGGATTTTTTGTTTTAGATGTTATATTTGACGAGCACTGAACCTTAATAGCATTTGTAAAAACTAATGAAACAATCCAAAGAGTATGTGTTCAAAAAGAAAAGCATTGTATTTGAACTCGTTTTAACTTTTATTGCGTTGATACCGGTTGTGCTTTTGTTAAATCTTTATAAGGAGCCACTAATAATGTTACTTGTTGGTTTAATACCTGGCATTTTCTTGTATTTTCAAATTTATTCTGTCTTGATAATTCATCAATTTAATAAATATGATGCTGGAAAAAAGGTAGTAATCAGCGATGATAGGTCGATATTTACTTTAGTTGATAAAAGCAGCGTGGTGACGATCAATAATAGCGACGTTGAGAAAGTGGAATTATATGAACAAAAATCTTTAGGAAAGTTTGGGACTTATAGTTATATGATAATCTATACCAACGACCGGAAAAAGCTCCTTGTTACGCAGTTTACTATTCCACGGTTAGCCTATGATAACATTCTTCAATCCTTTTTAAGGAAAAAGTCACGGTTTTATTTCAAAAAGACATTTAATTATATTGACGAGAAGCAATTTAAATCCATTGATTAGCAAGCCACGTAAATGCTTTTTGAAGAGTAATTACTACCGTCAAACCTGTGTCAATATCCATCCCCTAAACAATCCATCCGGGCAAATTGTCGTATATTTATGTAAATCAAATCGGTGAAATCACACATCATCGGTGTAATCAAAAATCAAATGGAATACAACAAGCTCACACCCGAAGAAGAAAGGGTAATATTATACAAGGGAACGGAAAGACCGTTTACCGGCTCATTGTTAGATAATCATGCGCATGGTTTATATGTGTGCAAAAGATGCGATACGCCTTTATATACATCAGAAACCAAGTTTGAATCGCATTGCGGTTGGCCCAGCTTTGATGACGAGATCCCCGGTGCTGTAAAACGCGTACCTGATCCCGACGGAAGGCGCGTAGAGATCGAATGCGCTAACTGCGGAGCACACCTCGGTCACGTTTTTGAAGGGGAGTACATGACCCCAAAAAATACCAGGCATTGTGTTAACTCGGTATCATTGAAGTTTGTGCCGTTAGAAAGTTGAAAAGTTGGAAGGTTGTAATGTTGGAAAGTTGCCGTTAATGGTTAATAACATTCCAACTTTTCAACCTTCCAACATTACAACAACTCACCCCTGTGTATAACTAATCACGATGTTAAAAACTATCACTAACATCGTAACAGCCCTATCCGCTATCTTTGAAATTACAAGTTCTTTAACAAATGCTATCGAAGGTTGCCGGGATAAAAGCCGGTATTAAAAGGGAACCATGTGGAAATCATGGGCTGACGTGCAACTGTATTTAGTGATGAGTTTTGAGTATGGAGTTTTG
This sequence comes from Mucilaginibacter sp., assembly GCA_035489035.1. Classification (GTDB taxonomy): domain Bacteria; phylum Bacteroidota; class Bacteroidia; order Sphingobacteriales; family Sphingobacteriaceae; genus Mucilaginibacter. The sequence continues at coordinate 44,956 of DATHKT010000056.1, read as the reverse complement.
AGCATTCCACTCACGACTGACTGCTCACCACGCATAACTACAAGCCAGACACCTGCCAGGATAGTTTGTCGAAACTTTCACGAATAAAGTTTTGACGGAAGCTTTGTCCCCTATACGTTTCTCAAACGTGCCGGTTCACTGTCTTTTGTCAATTCCAAACAGAATAAATAAAAAAGGCATGAAACAGGAAGATGAATTATTACTAAGGGAGAACAAAGATCGGTTTGTGATCCTCCCCATCAACTATCCCCGCATCTGGGAGATGTACAAAAAGCACGAGGCCAGTTTCTGGACCGCAGAGGAGATCGACCTGAGCGATGACCTGAAGCACTGGGAAAATCTGAATGATGGCGAAAGGCATTTCATCTCGCATATCCTGGCATTTTTCGCGGCAAGTGATGGCATAGTAAATGAAAACCTGGCCGTTAATTTCATGAGCGAAGTACAGGTTCCCGAGGCACGATGTTTCTATGGTTTCCAGATCATGATGGAGAATATTCATTCGGAAACTTATGCTTTGCTGATCGACACGTATGTAAAAGATCCTGCTGAAAAAGACAGGTTGTTTCATGCTATTGATACCGTTCCTGCGGTACAAAAGAAAGCTGAGTGGGCATTGAAATGGATCAACAACGGCAATTTTGCCGAGCGTTTGGTAGCTTTTGCGGCGGTTGAGGGTATCTTCTTTTCCGGTAGTTTCTGCTCTATTTTCTGGCTCAAAAAGCGTGGATTGATGCCTGGTTTAACTTTCAGCAATGAATTGATCTCACGTGATGAGGGTATGCATTGCGAATTTGCCTGCCTGCTTTATGGTATGCTGAGCAATAAGCTATCTAAAGAGGCGGCTACCAAGATTATTACAGATGCGGTGGAGATCGAAAAAGAATTTGTGACCGATGCCTTACCGGTAAACCTGATCGGCATGAACGCCAAACTGATGAGTCAATATATTGAATTTGTAGCCGACAGATGGCTGACCGAATTGGGTTACGACAGGGTATACAATACTACCAATCCATTCGACTTTATGGAGATGATATCGCTGCAGGGCAAAACTAACTTCTTTGAAAAGCGCGTAGGCGATTACCAGAAGAACGGCGTATTGAATACCCAGGAAAGTAAGGCGTTTTCATTAGATGAGGATTTTTAGACCTCACCTAAACGGCGAAGCCATCATGAACGCATATAAAAACAAATTATATGTGAATAATCCTCTCCAAAGGAGAGGACTTTTAAAGCTAATTAATAATTAAAATATTCATTTAAAATCTCTCCCCCTTTGGGGGAGTAAGGAGGGGTCATGTACGTAATAAAAAGAGACGGAAAGAAAGAAACTGTGAAGTTTGATAAGATAACAGCACGTATCGAGAAGTTGTGCTATAGTTTAAACCCAGCATTGGTCGACCCGATTGATGTGGCGAAAAAGGTAATTGAGGGTTTGTATGATGGGGTGACTACCTCGGAACTGGATAACCTGGCCGCTGAAACTGCGGCCTCGTTGACCACTAAGCACCCTGATTATGCTTTGCTGGCATCGCGTATAGCAGTTAGCAACCTCCATAAAAACACCATCAAATCGTTTTCAGAAACCATGCGCAAGCTGCATGGTTATATCGATCCCAAAACAGGTAAAAATGCTTCATTATTAGCTGACGATGTTTGGGAAGTGATAGAAGCCAATGCTGAGTTGCTGGACAGTACGATTATTTACGACCGTGATTTTGGTTTTGATTATTTCGGCTTTAAAACGCTGGAAAAATCATACTTGCTGAAGCTTGATGGCAAAATAGCCGAGCGCCCGCAACACCTGTTTATGCGGGTATCGGTAGGTATCCACAAAGGGGATGTGGACAGTGTGATCAAAACTTACAACCTGATGAGCGAGCGGTGGTTCACGCATGCTACGCCAACCTTATTCAATGCCGGTACGCCAAAACCGCAAATGTCGTCATGCTTTTTGTTGACCATGAAGGATGATAGCATCGATGGTATTTACGATACATTGAAACAAACAGCCAAGATATCGCAGAGCGCTGGCGGTATAGGTTTAAGCATCCACAATATCAGGGCTACAGGCTCTTATATAGGCGGCACCAATGGGACCAGTAACGGCATTGTCCCAATGCTAAGGGTGTTTAATGATACCGCCCGTTATGTTGACCAGGGCGGTGGTAAGCGTAAAGGCGCCTTTGCTATCTATTTGGAGCCATGGCATGCGGATGTGTTCGAATTTTTGGATATGCGTAAAAATCACGGTAAGGAAGAAATGCGTGCCCGCGACTTATTCTACGCGCTTTGGGTATCTGACTTGTTTATGGAGCGTGTGGAAGCCAACGAGGAGTGGAGCCTGTTTTGCCCGCATGAAGCACCAGGTTTAGCCGATTGCTGGGGAAAGGAATTCGAAGCTTTATACACTAGATACGAAAAAGAAGGTCGCGCCCGCAAAACGGTAAAGGCACAGGAACTTTGGTTCGCCATACTGGATGCCCAGGTGGAAACCGGTACCCCATACCTGTTATACAAGGATGCAGCTAATGGAAAATCGAACCAGCAAAATTTGGGTACGATAAAAAGTTCGAACCTGTGTACTGAGATCATGGAATACACTTCGCCTGATGAAGTGGCGGTTTGTAACCTGGCTTCGCTTGCTTTGCCAAGGTATGTGATCAACGGTATCTTCGATCACCAGAAATTATATGAGGTGACTTACCAGGTGACTTTGAACCTGAACAAGATCATCGATAATAACTACTATCCGGTTGAAGAGGCCCGTTATTCAAACCTGCGCCACCGCCCTATTGGTTTGGGTGTGCAGGGACTAGCAGATGCGTTTATTCTTTTGCGTTTACCATTTGAAAGTGATGAGGCCAAGCAACTGAATAAGGAAATATTTGAGACCATCTATTTCGCCGCCATGACCGCCTCTAAGGACTTGGCGATAGCCGAAGGGGCTTACGAGACCTTTAAAGGTTCACCATTATCAAAAGGGCAGTTCCAGTTTGATATGTGGGGAGTAAAACCTGACAGCGGTCGCTGGGATTGGGAAAATCTGCGTTTGGATGTAATGAACAAAGGTGTACGTAACTCCTTATTAGTTGCACCAATGCCTACTGCTTCCACTTCGCAGATATTGGGTAATAACGAGTGCTTTGAGCCTTATACCTCGAATATCTATACCCGCCGGGTATTGAGCGGAGAGTTTATTATTGTGAATAAATTCCTGCTGCGCGATCTGGTGAACCGTGGTTTATGGGATAACACGATGAAGGAAAAGATCATCACTGCAAACGGTTCGATACAGGATATTGCTGAAATCCCGCAGGAACTGAAAGACCTGTACAAAACTGTTTGGGAGATCAAGATGCGTAACATCATTGACATGGCCGCCGACAGGGGCGCTTATATCTGCCAGTCGCAATCATTGAACCTGTTTATCAATTCGCCAAACGCCTCCAAGCTAACCTCTATGCATTTTTACGCCTGGAAAAAGGGCCTCAAAACAGGTATGTATTACCTGCGTACACAAGCAGCTTCGCAAGCGGTTAAATTTACTGTTGAGAACCAGGGCGGCAAAAACATGGAGCCGGTAATACCTGAACATGTTGAACAGATTGTTGACGAAATACCAGCTGGGCCAAGTTGCTCCATGGATGAGGGTTGTGTGACTTGTTCAGCATAGCCCCACCCAACCCTCCCCGGGAGGGAGGGCTTTTATTGATATTGTTTTATGTTTAAAGATGATAAAGAAGTCTCCCCTTCCGGGGGAGATTTAGAGGGGGCCGTGCACAAACACGAAATAGTACGCTGTGAACGCTGCCAGTCTGCATTTGAATGTAAAGCCAATTCATTCACCAAGTGCCAATGCGCCAAAGTGCAGCTTACGCTCAACGAAACGCAGTATGTAAGTGAATTGTATGACGGATGTTTGTGCGCAGGGTGTTTGTTAGAGTTGCAGAAGGAGTATAGGACATTATTAAATACATAATGTGATAATCAATATATTTGGTAGAGTCAATAAACCAACTCAACCTAATATGACCTTAACACCATTAGATAAAGTCCCGGCAACACTAAAGACAGGCCAGGAACGATTAAGCTATAATAATCAGCCATTAAAATTTACCTTACTCGATTTTTGGCGTTGGAGTGCGTCTGACATTTTAAGTAATGCAACAAGAGGAGTACTTGCAGAATTTTTAGTCGCGACAGCAACTAACATTAATATTACGCAGGTAAGAGATGAATGGGGTGCATTCGACCTTGAAACACCCGAAGGAATAAAAATAGAAGTAAAATCTGCTGCTTATTTGCAAACATGGTTTCAAAAAGCATTTTCGCTAATCTCGTTTAGTATCAAGGAGGCCCGGCATTGGGATAGCGATACAAATATATTATCCACTGAATCCAAAAGACATGCGGATGTATATGTGTTTTGCTTGCTTAAACATGAAATCAAGTCGACTGTTGATCCATTAAAGCTAGATCATTGGGATTTTTATGTTTTAGCTACAGAAGAATTGAATACCTATAAGAGAAGCAGGCATTCAATTACTTTGAAATCGTTGCAAGGCTTGACAGATGCGATTTGCTATGGGCAACTTAATGACGCAATATCAACCAGGCATTTACGTAATAAATCGTGAGGTTTATAACTATGATCCATGAACTATCAACCATGAATCATCACCCTTTTGCCCTTTCAGCCTAAATAAGTATCTTCGACCCCCGAAATCATTCTGAACAAAATGAAATTATTAGAAGGAAAAACCGCACTGATCACAGGTGCTTCAAAAGGTATAGGCCGCAAGATAGCCGAGAAATTTGCCGAGCATGGCGCCAATGTGGCTTTTACTTATTTATCATCTGTTGAAAAGGGGCTGGCCTTGGAGCAGGAGCTGCAAAGCTTTGGTACCCGGATAAAGGGCTACAGGTCTGATGCTTCCAAATTTGACGAGGCTGAGAAGCTGATCAATGATATCGTTGCTGATTTCGGTACACTGCATATCGTGGTGAACAACGCCGGTATCACCAAAGACGGCCTGCTGATGCGTATGACCGAAGAGCAATGGGACGATGTGCTGGATGTGAACCTGAAATCGATATTTAACGTAACCAAGGCCGCCTCCAGGATCATGATGAAAAACCGTGATGGTGTGTTTATCAATATGAGTTCGGTGGTAGGAGTGCAGGGCAATGCGGGTCAATCTAATTATGCTGCTTCAAAAGCCGGCATCATCGGTTTTTCCAAATCCATAGCCAAAGAATTAGGCTCACGTAACATCCGTACCAACGTGGTTGCACCGGGCTTTATCAAAACTGAAATGACCGAAGTACTCGACCCTAAAGTGGTTGAAGGCTGGGCTGCCGCTATCCCGCTTAAACGTGGCGGCGAACCGGAAGATGTGGCCAATGCCTGCGTTTTCCTGGCATCTGATATGGCCACCTATATCACCGGGCAGGTGATCCCGGTTGATGGGGGAATGTTGTAGCCCCACCCAACCCTCCCCTGTAGGGAGGGCTATTTTATTTTTGCTATGGGAAATAAAATCATCTCTTTTTAGATAAATTTAAAGTCTCCCCTACAGGGGGAGATTTAGAGGGGGCTTATGCTTTTATTTTCTATAACATGGGGTTCGGTTTCAGGGTGGTGGACGCCCGTTTGCCTGTTGCTGGGCGTGGCGTATGCCTGGTTGATGTACCGGCAGCCGGTTAGCCTCGGTAGAAATGCGCGTTTGGGACTGTTTGCTGTAAGAACGATAGCAGTATTTATCCTTTCCTTTTTGCTGATCGCGCCTTTGGTGAGGTCGGTTTCTTATAGTCCGCAGAAACCTTTGGTGCTTATTGCACAGGATAATTCGGAATCTATAAAATTATTCAATAATAAAGCCCTCTCCTTTGGAGAGGGTTGGGGTGAGGCCCTCAAACAACAATTAGGCGATCAATATGAAGTGCGCGAATTTAATTTCGACCGCGACCTGCACGATGGCCTTTCGGCTAAGTTTGACGGAAAGCAAACCAATATTTCCTCCGCTATACATCAGCTTAATGAGCGCTTTGTAAACCAAAACATCGGCGCTTTGGTGCTGGCTACCGATGGCTTATACAACCAGGGCAGCGACCCTCGTTATGAGGCCAAAAACCTTAAAACAAGCATTTATACTATTGCTCTGGGAGATACCGTTGCCAAACGTGACCTGCTGATCGGCAACGTAAATTATAACAAGACCGCTTATTTAGGGAATGATTTCGAAGTGGAAGTGATGACGGAAGCTTATCAATCCAAAGGTGAAAATATCCGGCTCAGCGTTACAGAAGATGGCAAGCAGGTATTTAGCCAAACCAACCCGGTATCATCAGATAATTTCAGGAAGGTGATCCCGCTAAAATTGAACGCGGACAAAAAGGGCATCCGCAAGTTTACCTTTAACATCGCACCGGTTAAAAATGAGATATCTACTCAAAATAATACCGAAACAATTTATGTGGAGGTATTAGATGCCAAACAGAAAATACTGCTGCTATATGATGGCCCGCATCCGGATATCAGCGTGATCAAGCAATCTATCGAAAGCAATAAAAATTACGAAGTAAAAACAAGCTTGATGAGCGACTTGGCCTCATCAAAGTTAAGCGATTACAGCCTGTTGATGCTATATCAAACGGCGAGCATCAATTCAGCTCCATTGCAAAACTTTATCACTAAAAGTAAAGTTCCGGTTTGGTACGTGGTGGGGGCACAAACTAATTTAGCCCAACTGAATGTGCAGCAAAAAGCTGTTCAGATCAATTCCGGTCGGGATGAGATGCAGGAAGTATTTGCGCAGCCGGTGGCAGAGTTTTCACTGTTTACTCTGTCTGATTCGACCCGGAATAAAATCGGCCGTTTCCCTCCGCTACTGGCGCCCTTTGGCAACTACAGCAGCAATAATGCCGGTCAGGTATTGTTCAAACAAAAAATAGGAGAGGTGCCTACACCTTATCCGTTACTATCATTCAGTGATGAGAATGGTCGCAGGATAGCGGTACTGACCGGTGAGGGCCTGTGGCGCTGGTCGCTGGCAGAATATCAAACTTATGGCAACCACAATGCTTTGGAGGAATTGCTGGGTCAGGGTGTTCAGTATCTGACGGCTAACAGCAATCACCAGCGTTTCAGGGTATATCCTTCTAAAAATGTATTTGATGAAGGCGAAAATGTGATCCTGAATGCTGAACTGTATAACGATGCGTTGGAACTGGTGAATACGCCGGATACCCGGATCGAGCTAAAAAGCAGGGCCGGTAAAAACTATAGTTTCCTGTTTACACGTAACGGCCAGGGTTATCAATTGGATGCAGGTGCCTTGCCTGTGGATGAGTACAGCTATTCCGCCGCTGCAAAATTGGGTAATCAATCATTCACCGCAAACGGGCTGTTCACCATCAAACCATTGAATCTGGAGACCCGACAAAGTGCAGCCGATCACCTTTTGCTAAATGATCTGTCTAAGCAATCAGGCGGAAAAATGCTGTACCCATCACAAATCAACCAGTTGGCCGACCTTATCCGCAAAAATGAGAACATCAAAACGGTAGTTTACGAGGATAAACATTATAGTGACCTTATCGACCTGAAATGGATATTTGTACTGATATTGGTTTTGCTGAGCCTGGAATGGTTTATGCGTAAGCGCGAAGGAGAAATATAATGATCAATATTTCAACCGTTATCGAAATATCCGGGACCGTAGCCTTTGCCATATCAGGAGCATTCTCCGCCATGCAAAAGCGGCTGGATGTTTTCGGTGTGCTGATCATGGGCTTTGTAACTGCGATCGGCGGGGGAACCATCCGGGATGTGCTGATCGGTGATACGCCCGTTAGCTGGATGCGGGACTACCAGGTACCACTCATCATATTAGGAACGGTGATAGCCACCATCTTATTTAAAAAATACATCAAGACATTTAAAACCACTTTGTTCCTGTTTGATGCGCTGGGCTTGGGCCTATTTACCATTATCGGCATACAAAAAGGTATCAGCGCAGGACTGAACCCCGGTGTTTGTGTTGCCCTGGGTACAATAACCGGCTGCTTTGGCGGCGTAACCCGCGATATCCTGCTCAATAGCATCCCGCTGATATTCCGCAAAGAAATTTATGCGACAGCCTGTATTATTGGCGGCACCTTGTATATGTTGCTTATTAATCACTTAAGCGTTGATGTGGTCGAAATTGTGGCGGTTACCGTGGTTTGCGGGATCAGGATAGTTGCGGTGAGGTATAATTTATCTCTTCCCAAATTTTACGCTTAGTGCGTTGGAAATATTTTGTGCGAAATGAGATAATCGTTCCGCTCAATAGCCGCTGGGCTGTTACTTTGTCTTGATACAAAGTAACCAAAAATCAAGACAAAAAAAAGCTTCAGCCCGCCCTGCCGGTTCTTACGCTTTTGTAGTGCTTCGCACATAGCAAAAGCTAAACCGGCATTCACGCCATACACCCGGCCCGCTTTTTTGTCAGGCCTTTGCCCGCTTTTTATTTGGGTTTTATTAGATGAGATTGCATTCATAATGTTTCCTAGTCACTCTTCCAGTCAGCAGAACAGCTTCGGCAGAAATCAGGCAAAACGATGGTGGCCTCGTGCGGCTGCAGGGGGAAAGCAAGTTTTGCTGAAGCGCGGGGCAAGTGGGAGCAAAGCGAATGCGCGAAACTCTTGCGTACCTGGTTTTGCCTGATTTGCAGGGCAAAGGCCGTGTGCGGCAAAGAAGCCTTTCTGCTGACTTGATTTTTTGGTTCTTTTGTATCAAGACAAAAGAACTAAGCCTCCGCGGCTATGAGCGGAACGATTATCTCAATAAAACTAAAATATTTTTGATCTGAAGAATCAAGAAATAAAACCTTACTCTTTCTTCGCTTTCCCTATCACAAAAACATCCTCATTAGCTTTTTTCATGAGGTACTTTTCGCGGGCGAATTTTTCGAGTTTCTCTTTGTTGGAGGTGAGTTCGTCAAGATCCTTGTGAACCTGGGCAGTTTCCTTCTGGTAGAAATCGCGCTCCTGTTTTAGCTTGCTAACCTGCTGATGGTATTGGAATTGCGAAAACAGATCATTCCGGTCAAAGAAAACCATCCACACCACAAAGGCCAGGGTAACTAAAAAGAATTTGTTCCTAAAAAGATTAAGCAGGCGCTTCATTTACGACTCGTGTGAAATTTCGTTTAAAGCTATTTATTTATTTTGAACGATGCAAGGAAGATTGTTAACTTACTAACAGGGGTTCTTACACCATGTCATTTCGAACCTGCAGAAAGGGCTGTGTAAAAAGGGCAGGTGAGAAATCTTATACAATTTGCATAGTTCGTTTTGCATTTTCTATAAGATTTCTCCTCGTTCCTCGTTCGAAATGACAGATATTTTTAATTACCGTCTTCCGCTGCTTCGGTTTCCACCCCAGCGCCTGTTACCATCACGATGCCCAGGGGATGATTGATGGCGCTGTGCCGAACCACTTTTAGCAGGTTCCTGCTTGCGCACAAACGCAGCCGGGCTCATCGGGTAAGGATGTTCTTCATTTACCGGGATGGGTTTGGAGATCAGTTTATGAATGTCCTTCAAAAATTCAATCTCTTCCTGGTCGCAGAACGAGAAGGCGATACCGCTTGCCCCTGCACGACCTGTACGACCTATGCGGTGGACGTAGGTTTCAGGTATATTGGGTAGCTCGTAATTGATCACGTGCGTCAGCTCATCAATATCAATACCACGGGCAGCTATATCAGTAGCGATCAGTACGCGTGTAGTGCGGTTCTTGAAATTAGTTAATGCGCGTTGCCTTGCATTTTGCGATTTATTACCGTGTATCGCTTCGGCAGTGATGCCAACGCGGGTCAGGTCTTTTACCACTTTATCAGCGCCGTGTTTGGTGCGGGTAAAAACCAAAGCAGTTTTGATCGTTTTATCCTTCAGCAGGTGGATCAGCAATGAACGCTTGTCTGACTTCTCTACATAATACAACGACTGCTGTATCGTATCGGCTGTAGACGATGCCGGGGTAACCTCCACTTTTTCAGGATTGGTTAATATGGTATTAGCCAGTTGCTGAATTTCGTTTGGCATAGTTGCCGAGAAAAATAACGTTTGCCTTTTAACAGGTACTTTGGCAATGATCTTTTTTACATCATGCACAAAACCCATATCCAGCATACGGTCAGCTTCGTCCAGTACCAGCATTTTAATATGCTCCAGATGAACAAAGCGCTGGTTCATCAGGTCCAGTAAACGACCAGGTGTGGCAACCAAAATATCTACACCCCGGCGCAAAGCATCGGTCTGCGGGTTTTGCGAAACGCCACCGTAGATTACTAAATGTTTCAAACCGGTATGGCGCCCGTAAGCAGCGAAGCTTTCATCTATCTGGATGGCCAGTTCGCGGGTTGGGGTTAGGATGATCGCCTTAATGGTCTTTTGCTCTTTGTGCTGCAGCCTGTCCTGGTATAATAACTGCAGGATAGGAATAGCAAAAGCTGCTGTTTTACCGGTACCGGTTTGCGCGCAGCCAAGCAAGTCTTTATGCTGTAATATAATGGGTATGGCTTGTTCCTGTATGGGTGTAGGCGTGGTATATCCCTCTGTTTTTAAGGCCCTGAGGATAGGCTCAATCAATTTTAAATTTTCGAATGACATGTAATGTATCTAATGTATATGTGCTAACGCGAATGCATAAGCGGATCTGAAGAGTCGTCGGAGAAATCAAAACCGTAAGCGAACGGGCAATTATTTTTGCAAAGATACGGTTTTTATTGGGAAGACAGGTTGATTAAGTTAAGTGGGTTGATTAAGTTAGAATAAGTTGATGGAGCTAATTTTTAAAACATGGGCGTTACCTGCGGCCCGCGCTGTACGTTCATACTGCACGGGCTTTAGCCACATTGGCCGGTATCCACTTCCATCGCTAACGCGGGGGATTTTGCACAAAACAAAACAGGGCTTCCTTTTGAGAAGCCCTGCTGTACTAAAATTTGATATGTATTAGGCAATTACTTTGTGTGTCTTCATGTCAACATGGTATACCACGCCGTTTATCAGTACATCGGCTCTGTAGTTTCCCAGGAAGGTGATGCTGCCAGTTACACTCCAGTTTCTGCCGTAGGCTTTGAAGGTTGCTGTACCACTCAGGATATCCCTGCTGCAGCCGCATACGTTAATTTTAAGGTCTTTAAGCACATAGTTGGCATTTTCAACCTCAGTATGCGTGCTATGGCACGTGCACTGAGTAATTGTAGAATGCTCATAATAAAGATCGCCGTTAACGCCTATGAACTTGCGGTCATCGGTAAGGCATTTGATGGTGTAATATTGTTTTACAAAATACTGCCCTGTAGCTTGCGGAGTGATTTTCATAGTCATCAGCGAATCATAAGCAGTATAACCGGTTGGCTTGCCATCCTTGCAGTCGAAGTAAAAAGTAAGGTTGCCACCGGTATGGTAAGTAGTATCGGCCACGGTACGGTTATAGTCCACCAGTGAATCGGTAAAGAACCCACAAAGCGCGCTGCCATTTTTAGCATGTTGCGGACCGTTATGGCCGGCTAATGATACCGAGTCAACGCCGTCCATAATGTTCACGCCGCCATAATTGCCGGCTAATGATTGGGCAAGGTTCAATGCAATCTGCCCGCTTATAGTATCATTAGTGGGTTTAACTGCCGTGTTGTCCGATGGTATCGGGCTATTGTCAGCCTTGCGGCATGAGGTGTAAATTAAAGCTACACAAACCATAATTGCGAGAAGAGGTTTGAGGCTGATAGTTTTACGAGGTAAAAGTTTCATCATGATTAATTAAGTAATAGACAATTTTTTTTCAGGTTAGACGGGGTATCGATTAACTTAGCTGATAAATATTAGCCAATTTTTATACCATTAAACAACTCCGGTTAATCCTGACAGGTGTTTTATAAATGCCGTTTCTTTCGAAACCAGTGGGTAAATATATAAAAAATGCGGATAATCAAGGCTTTATGAAGTTTATATGAATTAGATTGTTTTATTAATGTTACAAAAGGTGCAATTTAACTTAATAGAAAATTGAGGATGAGCTATCATGTTCCCAGTTGATCAATGGAAAATAGGGGAAATGTTTCCACATAATATCTCATCCCTGCACTTGTCGGGAAGAGATTGGGGGGAATATTATAGGGTAACGCCCTGAATTTCGGTTCAGACTATAAATTATTAATTAAAAATCCTTACTTTCATGTCTGTCTACTTATTAGGAAAATATTAAAGAAAATGAAAAAACTATTACTTCTTTTAGTTTGTGTTGCGTTTGTTTGGTGCTCGTGCAGCAAGAGTAACAAAGAGGATATCGCACCCAAGAGTACAATTTCGGCAACTATTGCGGGCACGAATCAAAGTTTCGATATAAAGGATACGCTACGGGCCGTGGGGTCAACAGGCGTGTATCTTTCAGGAGGCCAGGGCGTGAGTAATACAGCAGACCGTATCGCATTTATATTAGGTTCCCCAAGCGGCGTTAAGGTGGGCACTTATTCCAGCCCCAACGAGGCCCCGAATATTGGCATCCAGATATTGTATGAAAAAGGCGGCCCGTTCACCAATGATTATTATTACAACTACGGCTCCACTTATCCGGCTACGATAACCGTTACATCGGTAAACGCCACCAATATACAGGGTACTTTCAGCGGCACGCTTATTTTAGAGTCAACACTAAATACCGCATCCCCCCAAACTGTAACAATTACCGATGGGAAGTTTAATGTAATGATTCAACAATAAATGCGAAAGTACTAAATCAAGTTCAGGGATTTAACCACCCTTCACTTTGAGCTTGTATATCCTGGAGCGGGATCTGATCGCAGTTAAAAACCTATTTTTGCTGGTGGTACCCAGTTCAGGGTTTGTTTTCAAAAAGTCCCGCCTCACAGCGTACGCAGTTTTATCGGTACACATGGGGGTCCACCCGGGAGGCATTACGATGTATAATAACTTATTCGTTATTCCGGCTGCATTTTTTATATCACGATAGAGTAGTACCAATTCTCCAAAATACAGATCCGAAAAATTGGTAACATCTAAATCCCTTGTCACACCATAATCTGTTCGCACTTCTTCTTTAAGTGGCTGCAGGGTTCCAAATAACCAGTCCCAAAGTGGCATAACCGAAGCAAAGTTGGTATCAACATACAATGGATTTTTTGCATGGTGCACCCGGTGATGTGAGGGCGTGATAATAACATGTTGCAATATCCCCAACCTCCCGTTTTTTAAAGCCCTGTCGCTGATATGGATAAACATCCCCCAGGCGCTGTCGATCGCAATAATAGCCAGGAACATAACCGGGTTAACGCCTAATAACAGTGAAACGGTTAAATGAATAAAGGTAGAATAATAGGCCTCTGCGAAAAAATGAACCCAATTTACCGTCATATTTAATTCGGACGGGGAATGGTGCGGGGCGTGAAGGCACCACAAAAACCTGACGCGATGAGAACTGAAATGGAACACCCACGTGGAAAACTCCCAGCATAAATAGGCATAAATCCAGCTATACCACTCTAAATTGACGGTGAACAGCGCGAATTTTTGAATATGAGGCAGCCAGATCCAAAACATATGGAGCAGAATTAGCTTCGGCAAAAGCTGATAGATGAGCAGAGCCAGGAAAGATGGCTTATAGTTTACCCCGAATTTTTCAAAAATGAGTTTATACTTCTGATAGCCATGGGTTTTGCCTTTTTCCTGCTTTAAAAGGTAAATAATAAACGACCCGATCTCCCATATTATACAAGTAGTGTTTAATATAATGATGACAGATACTACGCTGATATAATACTTCTGGGTTAAAATAGGATCAACGATCGCACCAAAATAACCTTTACCTTTTGCTGTGTTATAAACATTGAGCCAATAGGTCGAGATCAAATTATACATGATGAAACCAAAGGCGAACAAGAAAATTATGTTTTCGATAATTCCCCAATTTTTACTTAGCCTTTTTGTAAAACTCACGTATTGATTATTTGATGCAATTGTTATTCAATAAAAGTACGAATATCTACAAAAAAAGCCCTGACTAAATCGGGGCTTTAATAATTATTCAAGGCGTTTACCTTTCAGCTTTAACCTTTTACCTATTTTTATAATATTTAAAATTCTTGCCAATAAACCTGGCGCTATCACCCAGCTCTTCTTCGATGCGCAGCAACTGGTTGTATTTAGCAACCCTGTCTGAACGTGACAACGAACCGGTTTTGATCTGTCCGCAATTTAAGGCAACTGCCAGATCAGCAATAGTTGAATCTTCAGTTTCACCCGAACGGTGGCTCATTACCGAGGTATAACCATTGGTTTGCGCTAAAGTAACCGCATTGATAGTTTCGGTTAATGTACCGATCTGGTTCACTTTTACCAATATCGAGTTGGCAATATGTTTGTCGATACCTTGTTGCAAACGTTTTACGTTGGTAACAAACAGGTCATCACCAACCAACTGCACTTTGCTGCCAATACGGTCGGTTAATAATTTCCAGCCATCCCAATCATCCTCAGCCATACCGTCTTCAATAGATATGATCGGATATTTTTCGGCTAATTGTCCCAAATATTCAGCCTGTTCAGCACTGGTACGGATAGCACCTTTAGGGCCTTCAAACTTGGTATAATCATATTTGCCGTCTACATAAAATTCAGACGCGGCGCAATCGAAAGCTAAAAATATATCTTCGCCGGCCTTGTAACCTGCTTTGGCAATCGCTTTCAAAATGGTTTCAACGCCATCTTCGGTGCTATCAAATGTTGGTGCAAAACCGCCTTCGTCACCTACAGTGGTAGTCAAACCACGGTCGTGTAATATCTTTTTCAGGTTGTGGAATACTTCAGCTCCCCAGCGCAATGCTTCAGAGAAAGAAGAAGCGCCAACAGGCATAATCATGAACTCCTGGAACGCGATAGGCGCGTCAGAGTGTGAACCACCATTCACGATGTTCATCATCGGGATAGGCAGGGTATTAGCATTTACACCACCGATATAGCGGTAAAGCGACTGGCGGCTTTCCTGCGCGGCAGCTTTAGCCACAGCCAGCGATACGCCTAAAATAGCGTTAGCGCCCAGGTTACCTTTATTTTCGGTACCGTCCAGTTCGATCATCAAAGCATCGATCGCATTTTGCTCGAATACATCTACGCCCTGTAATTCTTTGGCAAGGATATCATTTACATTGGCTACGGCTTGTAAAACGCCTTTGCCCATGTATACGGATTTATCGTTATCACGAAGTTCAACAGCTTCATGCACGCCGGTAGAGGCGCCAGAAGGCACAGCCGCACGACCCAAAGCGCCATTTTCGGTTAAAACATCTACTTCAATAGTAGGATTTCCACGCGAATCAAGTATCTGGCGGGCGTGAACGTCAATAATTAAGCTCATCTTGTATTGTTTTAGGTATTGAAATTAGTTAGTGTCAAAAGTACACTATAAGTATATATTCTCCAAATATACAATTTCAAATTACTTCGGGTAAAATTTACTTTAAGATTAACATAGATTTAATATGATTACACCGGTTAATTGTCTGAACTAGATTTGCAGGATTTTAGGATCGTATGATTTTCTTTATCTCGATCAACAAAAAACATTTCAACCTTACAACATTTCAACTTTCCAACAAATCATCATTCCCACTTAAACGTCTTCACCGCCACCAAGTAGATACCGATAAACCAGGCACCCAATATCAGTAACTGGTGGGTAACATCGCCCAGCCCGGCGCCTTCGAAAGCTACTTTGCGCATGGCATCATTGAGGTGGGTGAGGGGGAGTACCCGGCTAATACCCTGCAACCAGGATGGGAAAGCCGTAGTGGCAAAAAAGGTACCCGATAGTAAGAATTGAGGCAGCGTAACAATATTGGAAAATGGAGGTACCGTACTTTCGTTCTTAGCAACGCCGGATATGATAAAACCAAATCCCATAAAAATAATTAACCCGATAGCCGACAATACCAGCATATTGAGCACGGTAATAAACCCATGTATCAGCGTAAACCCAAAAGCATAATGACCTATAGCTATGATAAACAGCGCGCCTAATAAAGCAAATGCGAGCCGTGCGATGGCCTCGCCCAGCACAATGCTGTAGCGCTTAACCGGTGTGGCGAAGAAGCGCTTAATAACTAAGGTCAACCTTAGACTAAGGAAAACAAATGCTGTACCGAATACGCCGCTACTCAGCAACGAGAAGCCCAGCATGCCCGGCAGTATAAAGTCGATGTATTTGTATTCGCGGCCATGGACGGTGGTTTCCTTCACTTCAACAACTGTGGGGGCTACCAGGCCTGCGCTTTTATTGATATTGATCAGCACATTGGTCAGTATAGATTTAAATACCTCGCCTTTTTGCGGGGAAGCATTGGTGTATTGAACATTAGCCATGTAGGGGGGCATACCACTGTTTTTCTGAACATCCAGGATCAGATCTATAGAGCCCTTCGACAAGTTTTTGTTCATTTCATCAGTCGACTCACCAGTGATCAGGTTGACGATCTTGATGGTTTTCAACACACGGTACACCGGGCTGGTGGTGTCGCAGGTTTTGGCTACGCCTACATCAACGGATAATCCCCCGCCGCCAACATTGGCAAATACCACAATAAATATCAATGGGAAAGCCAGGCTGAACACCACCGCCGAAGGGCTGCGTAATATAGAGCGGAAACTGGCTTTGGCTATGGCAAGAGTAGCGCGGGTATTGCTGTAAGGTGTATTTGTCATTAGTCAATGGTCATTAGTCATTTGTGATTGGTCATTAGTCATCGGGTCATTATGTCATTAGCGAGATGCAAACTAATAACTGCGTACTTCTTACTCTGGCCGCCATTCTTTACCTGTCATGTTGATAAATACGTCTTCCAAATTGGCTTCTTTCACTTGTTTCTTTCTTTCGAAACCGGTGGCTACCAGGTTATCAATAAAATGGTCGGGCGTATCAATGCCGATCACATGGCCGCCATCAATAAAGGCCACCCGATCGCAAAGCACCTCAGCTTCGTCCATATAATGGGTGGTGATCACTACGGTTGTGCCACTATCGCGTATCTCGCGTATCAGGTCCCAGAGGTTACGGCGTGCCTGCGGGTCGAGGCCGGTAGTTGGTTCGTCCAGGAAGATAATGCGTGGATCATTGATCAAAGTTGTCGCAATAGAGAAGCGCTGTTTTTGTCCGCCGGAAAGGTCCTTATATTTGGATTTGGCTTTGTCGGTCAGCGCCACTTTTGCAAGCATTTCCAGCGGTTTTTTATCGATGCCATATAAGCCGCAGAATAATACAATGAGTTCGGACAAATTCAGGTTGGGATAATAGCCTGCTGCCTGCAATTGCACGCCGATACGTTTTTTGATGTTGTCAGTATCTTTATCAATAGAAAAACCATCCACCGTGATCTCGCCGGATGTTTTATCACGCAATGTTTCGATGATCTCGAGTGTGGTGGTTTTACCGGCGCCGTTCGGGCCCAGCAGACCGAATATCTCGCCCTCGTATACTTCAAAGCTGATTCCCTTTACAGCTTCAAAATCGCCGTAGTTTTTTACCAGGTTTTTTACGGTGATGATAGGTTGTTTTGCCATACCGTAAAAATGGGATAGAAAAATGGAATATCAATGAAATTTTCGGTGAATGGAGGAAAAAATCGGTAAAAGGCATTTCCTCCAAAAAAGAGGACTTTATTATTAATGTGGATGTTAGTTTAGCACGTTGGCTAAAGAGCGGGTGAACATTTCTGCCCTTTCGAGCAGATAGTTATAAAGTTGTATTGCAATTTTCATTATTGGGGATGATATTTATTACAAAATAAGCTACCCCGTATTAAGTGGATAGCCTATCTATGTTAAGTTATTGTGTCTTTATATTAAATGACACTATTTTACCAAATGCCCTAAGGTGTGGATGACAGCAACAAGGTAATGAGCAACTTCGGTAACTAAGTGAATGACCTGGATAAGAAGAATTGTTTTCATGATATTGTTTTGTTTTAATACCACAAATATGGCCCTGTGCACAGGAAACCGTTAAATGTTTTAGGCGAACGACAAGAAATTGTCGGTGAACGGTAGAAGTAAAAGGATGAGTCGGTGAAAAATCGGGGTAATAAAAAAGGTAAGATCACTCTTACCTTATATTTATCGAAGACTTACTAAGTTTAAATAACTTAGTAAGTCTGTTTAATTTTTGCTCATCAACTTAATAAAATCATCAAACAGATACCTTGAATCATGCGGGCCGGGGGATGATTCCGGGTGATATTGTACCGAGAATGCTTTTTTGTCCTTTACCCGGATGCCTTCGATAGATTTATCATTCAGGTTGACGTGGGTGATCTCTACTTTATCAGATGCTCTTACAGCTTCGGGCACTACACCAAAACCGTGATTTTGTGAAGTTACCTCGCAATGATCGATGATGACGTTTTTTACCGGGTGATTCAAACCGCGGTGACCGTTGAACATTTTGATGGTAGGGATATCATTGGCCAAAGCCAGCAACTGGTGGCCCAAACATATCCCAAACATTGGTTTATCAGCGTTTAAAATATCCTTTACCGTTTCAACAGCGTAAGGCATGGCCGAGGGATCGCCCGGGCCGTTGGAAATGAAATAACCATTTGGCGCAAAGTCCTTTTCCATTTCGGCGAAAGTGGTTTTGGCGGGATATACTTTGGCATAAACATCCCTGTCGTGGAAATTGCGGAGGATATTTTTCTTTACACCCAGGTCGAGCACCGCTACACGATAAGTAGCGTTCTCATCGCCAAAAGTGTAGGTTTCCTTGGTGGATACCTGTGAGGAAAGCTCCAGTCCATCCATTGACGGTACCTGATCTAATTTCTTTTTCAACTCATCGATCTCCAATATTTCAGAGGATATGATGGCGTTCATCGCGCCTTTATCACGGATATGACGTACCAGCTGGCGGGTGTCGATATCAGAAATGCCTACGATATTTTGCTCCTGGAAATAATCCTGTATAGATTCCTGGGCTTGCTTGCGGGTATAATAGATATTATAGTTTTTGCAAACCAGCCCGGCTATCTGGATATTGTTTGATTCAACTTCCTCTGTAGCGATACCATAATTGCCGATATGCGCGTTGGTGGTCACCATGATTTGCCCAAAATAGGACGGATCGGTAAATATTTCCTGGTAGCCGGTCATCCCGGTATTGAAACAGATCTCGCCGGAGGTTGTGCCTATCTTTCCGGCGGCTTTGCCATAAAATACAGTTCCATCAGCCAGTAATAATACTGCAGGTAGCTTGGTGAAGTTGGTGATCATAATAAAAAATTGAATAGTTAATGCGCCGGTTCAACTGGGGTTCAGCTCCGTGAAAACAGGTGTAAGAAGTGTAGCGGATAACTACTGGATTCACGCCGCAAAAATAGAAAATAATTTCGAATTTCGGATGTTGGATTTCGAATTTTGTGAATGAATATAATCTTATAATTTAGAAGGATATACAAATCCGAAATTGAAAATTCGAAATCCGAAATAATTAAAAAGGAGTTTCTACCTTTACCCATCCAAAATTAAAAGCATGTCTGTAAATAAAGAGATCAAAAGGGTTACTACGCATATTTTGCAGGAAATGAAAAACCGTGGCGAAAAGATAGCCATGCTTACCGCCTATGATTATTCGATGGCCGCTATTGTAGATGAAGCCGGGATGGATATCATTTTGGTAGGTGATTCGGCCTCGAACGTGATGGCCGGGCATGAAACCACGCTGCCCATTACACTCGACCAGATGATCTATCATGCTTCCTCAGTGGTGAGGGCAGCCAAGCGGGCCTTGGTTATTGTGGATCTGCCATTTGGGTCGTACCAGGGAAACTCGAAAGAGGCGCTTAACTCAGCTATCCGTATTATGAAAGAGGCCGGTGCACATGGTATTAAAATGGAAGGCGGTGTGGAGATCGCTGAATCGGTAACACGCATCCTTACTGCAGGTATCCCGGTAATGGGGCATTTGGGTTTAACACCGCAATCGATCTATAAATTTGGTACCTACACGGTAAGGGCGAAAGAGGAAGCCGAAGCTCAAAAATTGCGTGAAGACGCTTTGAAATTAGAGGAACTGGGCTGCTTTGGCATTGTGCTTGAGAAAATTCCGGCTAAGCTGGCTGAGGAGGTTTCAAAAAGTATCCGCATACCTACAATAGGTATCGGCGCAGGGCAGCATTGCGACGGACAGGTATTGGTGATCCATGATATGCTGGGCATCAATAAGGGATTTAAGCCGAGATTTCTGCGCCAGTATGCCGACCTGAACAATGTGATGAACTCTGCGTTTAAGAATTTCATTAAGGACGTGAAGGCGAAGGATTTTCCGAATGAAAAGGAGCAGTATTAAGCCCCTCCCGGCCTCCCCTGAAGGGGAGGAGGCGCATTACTTACGGACTAAATATCAATGAACAAAGTCATTATAAAATACATCAATCACGACATTACCGATAAGGATATTCTTTACGAGGATAATCACCTGATAGCGGTGAATAAACGCGCGGGGGATATTGTGCAGGTGGATGATACCGGGGATGAGTCGCTGGATGAGAAGGTGAAGAAATACATCGCCAAAAAATACAGTAAACCCAACGGTGCTTTTTTGGGTGTAGTTCACCGGTTAGACAGACCGGTAAGTGGGGTGATCCTGTTTGCCAAAACCAGCAAGGCACTCGACCGGATAAACCAGATGTTTAAAAGCCGCGATATGCATAAAACCTATTATGCCGTGGTGCGCAAACGGCCGGAACCTGCCGAAGGTAACCTGGTGCATTGGCTGATAAAAAATCCGCAGAAAAATGTGACCAAAGCGCATGAACACGAAGTGACAGGAAGCTTACGGTCTGAATTAAACTACAAACTAGCCGGCGAGCTGGAAGGCTATTACCTGATAGAAGTTGACCCGATCACCGGCCGCCCGCACCAGATACGGGTGCAATTGTCCACCCTGGGCTGCCCCATTGTTGGCGACAATAAATATGGCTACCCGCGTGGCAGCCTGAAAAAGAGCATCTGCCTGCATGCGCGCAGGCTGCGTTTTGTTCATCCCATAAAAAAAGAGCCTATTGAAATAGTGGCGCCTTTACCTAAGGATGGTTTTTGGGATAAATTTGAGGGATTGGTGGAGTGAGTTTCCCCTTGTCATTCTGAACGGAGTGAAGAATCTTATACGAAAGGCATCTTCAATAGATGCTTCGTTCCTCAGCATGACAAATAGTTAAAGATTTTGCACCTTCTCCCAAATCACCTCATCCACCCAAATGCCTTCCTTAATACTCTTCTCTCTTGTTCTCAGGGTATTTTCACCAGGATAGGATACGGAGCCACCTTCCTTTTCAGGCCGGCTGCTTTTGGTGTAGTCAATAATGCCTTCGATGATCTTTTCAGTTTGCAGACCTGATTTGGGTTGGATGGCTATAAAAACCTGCGATATGCCTGATTCTGATCCTGCATTGGTCACATCGGCTGTTGATTTACCCTGGCTGAGTACGGTTGCCAGGAGATCGAGCACTAATGATAGCCCCGAGCCTTTCCAGAAACCGATAGGCAAGGGGCGTTGGGATTCGATGATGGCCGCCGGATCGATGGTTAAATTTCCTTCTGTATCATAACCTCCGGGCAAAGGCAGCTGCTCATTTTTTGATTTATACAAATTAAGCTTGCCGAAGGAATATTGCGAAATGGCCATATCCAATACCACATGGCCGTCTTTTCGCGGCACGGCAATAATTAACGGGTTATTTCCCAGGCGTGGGTCGATACCACCCCATGGTGGCATATTGGCTATAGTATTGGTGAAGCATATGCCTATTAAACCGGCATTGGCAGCCTGCCAGCCATAGGTGCCACCACGCATCCAGTGGTTGGTATTTTTGATGGCCACACAGCCTATGCCATGCTCTTTAGCCAGCTTGATGGCCCTGTCCATACAAAAGGTGGCATTTAAAATTCCCGCTCCCAAATGGCCTTCCCATTGTTCTATCGCACCAAAGCTGCCTTCTTTTGATGGTTCAGCACCAGGAATAACAAGTCCGTCCTTAATATATTGTACAAAGGTAGGGAAGCGATTTAGTCCGTGGGTGTACACGCCATCGCGGCTGTTCCCGGCAAAAATGGTGGCACATTGTTCGGCCTTTTCTTCCGGAAAATCGAGAGAAAGCAATACCCGTTTAAATTCTGATTTTAGTTTTTCGAAAGGGATGAGCATTGGTTTTTAGTTGATTAGGTTGATTGAGTTGGATTAAGTTGAATAAGTTAAACTAATCAACCCATTCAACCTAATCTAACCTATCAACTTATTTACAAACTCGCCATATCTATCACAAACCTGTAACGTACATCACCTTTGATCATGCGCTCGTAAGCTTCGTTAATATAGTCGATTTTGATTACTTCTACATCTGATGTGATGTTGTGCCCGGCGCAGTAATCCAGCATTTCCTGGGTCTCTTTGATCCCGCCTATCAGGGAGCCGGCCAAACGCCTGCGTTTCATGATGAGGTTGAAGGCCGACACTCTTGGAGCATCGGGCGGAACACCCACCAATACCATAGTACCATCCAGTTTCAGCAGGGGCAGGTAATCATTATATTCATGCTGTGCCGATATCGTGTTAATAATAAAATCCAGTGTGCCCAGGGTTGCTTTCATTTGTTCTTCATCCCTGGTTACCACAAAATGATGAGCGCCTAACTTTTCGGCATCGACTTTTTTAGATGGAGAGGTACTTAAAACAGTAACTTCCGCACCTTTTGAGGCGGCTAATTTTACGGCCATGTGGCCCAAGCCTCCAAGTCCGATAACACCAACTTTATGGCCCTTGCCCATTCCCCATTCCATAATAGGTGAATAGGTGGTAATGCCGGCACAAAGCAGGGGCGCAACACCCGAGAGCGGCAATTTATCAGATATGTGCAGGGTGTAGTTCTCATCAACAATTACATTGTTTGAATAGCCGCCGTAAGTGGGATTCCCTTCTTTATCGCGGCCATTGTAAGTAGCTACCATGCCTATCTCACAATATTGCTCCAACCCAGCAATGCAACTGGGGCAGTGGCGGCACGAATCGACAAAGCAGCCTACGCCGGCTGTTTCGCCAACTTTAAATTTGGTTACCTGGTTGCCTATTTTGGTGATCTTTCCTACAATTTCATGCCCGGGTACCATGGGGAAAATGGAACCTCCCCATTCATCGCGGACCTGGTGAATGTCTGAATGACAAACACCGCAATAAGCGATCTCGATCTGCACATCGTGCGGGCCAACTTCGCGGCGTTCAAATTTAAAGGGCCCTAAGGGGATATTAGCTTGCGGTGCAGCATAGCCTTTAGCTGGGATCATAAGTTTTGGGTTGTTTTTTTTAAGTGTATAGCAAACTTATAGGATAACTATAAAATAAATGTAATTATAAAACCATAATTTATTTATTTTTCCTGATGCGCCATCTTAAACTAAATGGTCATTTTTACAGTTATATTATTTGCCGGATGACGGCTATTAAGCCGGATTTCCTAATTTTGCTGCCATATAAAATGAAATATAAAGTTCCGTTGTTTTTCCTGGTCGGTTTTGCGATGATCGCATTGATCATCAATTCATGCAAAAAAGAAGCCCAAAATAATATCGAAACACTTTTTGTAGGCGGACAGTGGCAACTGGCCTCCTTACAACGGGCGCACTATGTAGGCGATACGTTAAAAAAAACAGATACGCTCAACACCGCCTGTCCCATCGACCAGGTATTTACTTTTAATGCGGATAAAACATGTTCTTACACCAATTATACATGCGACCCGCAGCCAGCCGCAAACGGAACATGGTCCCTTTCAACCGATCAGCTTTTCTTAAATTCGAACATTGCCTGCAAGGATAGTACAGGGGGTGAAACCACCACCAAGCCGTTTACAACCGCGCGCATAGTTAACCTGGGCCAATATTCGCTGGTGCTGGAAACTGGCAGCCTGGAAACTTTTTATCCGCCAAACCGGGTGCGCACCATTACCAGGTATGGGTTTGTTCGTCAAAAAAAGCCATAAACTATTGATTAGAAGTATCAAAATTTTATATTTGGGTCGTCTGCATCTATGTGAACGTTCTGACTCTGGCATACGTATAATGTATAGTATGGAACAAAAGGGGCGTAAGGCAGTTATAGCTATTAAAGCATAAAAATTTAATGAAGAAAAGGATCGCTATTTTTGCTTCAGGTTCCGGATCAAATGCCCAAAAGATAATGGAGCATTTTAAGCGCAACCCCGAAGCCGAGGTTGTATTGATACTGACTAATAATCCGCAGGCTTACGTTTTGCAGCGGGCCGACAATTTTGAGATACCATCACATATTTTTTCAAGGCAGGAATTTTATGATTCAGACTCGGTTATCAGGCTGCTGAAAAATCTGCAGGTAGATCTGATCGTACTGGCCGGTTTCCTATGGCTGGTACCTCCATCTTTGTTAAAAGCATTTCCTAATAAAATTATCAACCTGCACCCTGCCTTATTACCCAAATATGGCGGCAAAGGCATGTATGGCGATCATGTGCACAAAGCCGTACTGGCTGCCAAAGAAGAGGAATCGGGCATTACCATCCATTTTGTAAATGAGCAATTTGATGAAGGCGAGATCCTGCATCAATCACGATTTAAAATTGATGCCGGTGACAACCTCGAGATGATCAAATTCAAAGGTCAGCAATTAGAACATCAGCATTTCCCGAAGGTGATTGAGAACCTGCTTAAGAAAATGAAATCGTAAGGTAGTTCATAGTTGCAGTATATAATCTTTGCTTTTTGTTCACGCTTCATGCCGAATTTATTTCGGCACCCCACAAGCTAAGTGGCCAAGCTGAAGTCGACCTATTCCTGTGGGTTCCCGAAACAAGTTCGGGATGACGAGGTTTAACTAGTCTTCTTTCTTAAACTTTATCCCACAAGCCTCATAGCACCTGATCGGGCCATCCGGGCTCATCATTAAAGTATCATGACTGATCTTATACCTATAGTTTTGTGTAGTTGTATCTCCCTGGTGGAATGTTAAAGTAACGCTGTCTTTTATGGCATAATTAACATATGCGGGGAATGCGGTGCCGTAGGTGGTGCCATCAGCGTTAAATG
Source organism: Mucilaginibacter sp. (assembly GCA_035489035.1). Taxonomy (GTDB): domain Bacteria; phylum Bacteroidota; class Bacteroidia; order Sphingobacteriales; family Sphingobacteriaceae; genus Mucilaginibacter. The sequence goes on along the minus strand of DATHKT010000056.1, from coordinate 19,786 downwards.
TCAATTCGGTGCTGGCAGTTACCGGCATCCAGGTACCTGAACCGTCACCCGGATCAAGCAGGTTTTCCACCAGTCTCCATTTGCCGGTTAAACTGGCATTTTCTTTTAAGCTGGTTTTGTCTTCCAGGTTGGCTTTTTTACAGGCTGAAATAAAGAGAATAGCGGCAATGGCTAAAAAGTAACTAAGATGCTTCATGATAATTGGTTTTTTATCATTACGTGCGGAATCGGAATAGTGATACAACGTAAAAAAACAAAAAGATCTTGTTTATTGCTTTGGTTTACACGGCGTTGAACTTTCAATTGTTTTGTGCAAAGCCTATTCTTTTACCAGCTTTATTACACAACCTTCTATGCAAAACACAGGGCCTGCCGGGCTCATAGACAGTGTATCGCCATGGATATTGTAAAAATAATCCTGGTAAATAGCTTTATCTGCTTTGGTTATTTTTATGGTGACACTGTCTTTAAGTGTGTAGAACTTGTAACCAGGAAATGCTGATCCGTCCAGTGCGCCATCTGTATTAAAGCTGGCATGATCTTTACCATCAGCCGGGACAAAATACAAGGGCCCACCCGAGCTTATCATGCTCCCGATTACTTTCCATGTGCCGGGTAAGCTGGCTTTGATTTTAGGAACTGCTTTTAAGCTGGTTTTGCCCTGCAGATTTTCTTTGTTACAGGCAGAAATGAGCAAGATGATCACGATTGATAAGGAGTAAGCGAGATATTTCATGATGGCTGGTTTCTTGTCAATACGGGTAAAATTTCGATTGTGATACAAGATGCAAAAAACTAATCATAACTCTCTAATCTCTAATCACAAATCACTACCTTTGCGGCTCAAAAAATGTGAGTCAATGAGCCAATCTGTTCAAATAAAAAATGCTTTAATTTCAGTTTATTATAAAGACAATCTTGAACCTATCATCCACGAGTTAAGTCGTTTAGGCGTGAAGATATATTCAACCGGCGGAACGGAAACTTTTATCCGCAGCCTGGGCGCCGAAGTGATAGCTGTAGAAGATCTGACCTCGTATCCGTCTATTTTAGGCGGGCGTGTGAAAACCCTGCACCCAAAGGTATTTGGAGGAATTTTAGCAAGAAGGAATTTTGAAAGCGATGAACAGCAATTGGATCAATATGAGATACCGGAGATCGACCTGGTGATCGTTGACCTTTATCCTTTCGAGGAAACGGTAAAATCAGGCGCAGGTCAGGATGATGTGATCGAGAAGATAGACATCGGCGGCATTTCGCTGATCCGCGCGGCGGCTAAAAACTACAAAGATGTAGTGATCGTGGCCTCCAAGGATGATTATATCGGTTTAAATGATATCCTGAAAGGCCAAGACGGCGAAACGAATATCGACCAGCGCCGCGCCTTTGCGCAAAAAGCATTTAATATCACTTCGCATTACGATACTGCTATATTTAACTATTTCAACCAGGACGAGCAATTGCCTGTGTTTAAACAAAGCATTCAGAAAAGCCAGGAATTGCGTTATGGCGAGAACCCGCATCAGCAGGGCATATTTTATGGCAACCTGGACGATATGTTTACCAAATTGCATGGTAAGGAGCTTTCCTACAACAACCTGGTTGATGTGGATGCCGCGGTAGCTTTGATCGATGAATTTACCGAGCCTACCATCGCCATATTGAAGCATACTAATGCCTGCGGTATAGCAAGCCGTTCGTTCATCAAAGAGGCTTGGCTGGATGCTTTGGCCTGCGACCCGGTTTCGGCTTTTGGCGGGGTTATTATTGCCAACGATGAGGTAGACGCAGCGACCGCAACCGAGATCAACAAGATATTTTTTGAGGTGCTGATAGCCCCGGCTTATACCGATGATGCCATCAGGGTATTGAAGGAAAAGAAGAACCGCATCATCTTGATCAGGCAGAATGTTGAGTTGCCTATTAAGCAATTTAAGACTTTGCTGAACGGCGTGGTAGAGCAAGATAAGGACCTGGTAATTGAAGGGCCGGATCAAATGCGGTCAGTTACCGACAAACAACCTACCGAACACGAATTGAGAGACCTCTATTTTGCCAATAAAGTAGTTAAGCATACCAAATCAAACACCATCGTTTTTGCCAAAAACAACCAGTTGATGGCAAGCGGCGTAGGTCAAACTTCCAGGGTTGATTCTCTGAAACAAGCAGTTATAAAAGCGGCAAGTTTTGGGTTCGACCTGAATGGAGCTGTAATGGCATCTGATGCTTTCTTTCCGTTTTCCGATTGCGTTGAGCTTGCTGCCGCTGCGGGTATCACCGCAGTACTACAACCCGGCGGTTCAATTAAGGACCAGGAATCCGTTAGCATGGCCAACGAAAAAGGTATTTCCATGGTAATGACCGGGGTACGTCATTTTAAACATTAATTAAAAAAAATACGTACAATAATTAAATCCGGGTCGAACAATAATAATTAGTTTAATTCGCTTTAATTAGGTTAAATTCGTAAAAAACCAAGTCGTTATTTTTAACTTTGCAAACTATTTTTTGAAGAAAGCACCACATGGGTCTATTTAATTTTTTTACACAAGAAATTGCCATTGATTTAGGCACCGCAAATACCCTCATCATACATAATGATAAAGTTGTAGTCGACGAACCATCTATCGTGGCGTTTGACCGAACAACCAATAAAGTGATCGCCATTGGAAGGCAGGCTATGCAGATGGAGGGTAAAACCCATGAAAACATCCGCACAGTACGACCGTTGAAAGACGGTGTAATAGCCGACTTTAACGCTGCCGAACACATGATACGTGGTATGATCAAGATGATCAACAAAGGCAAGGGCTGGTTTTTCCCATCGTTGCGTATGGTGATCTGTATCCCATCAGGTATTACTGAGGTTGAAAAACGCGCGGTGCGTGACTCTGCCGAAATTGCCGGTGCTAAGGAAGTTTACCTGATACACGAACCAATGGCTGCTGCCGTAGGTATTGGTATCGACGTGGAAGAGCCGATGGGCAACATGATCATCGATATCGGCGGTGGTACTACCGAGATCGCGGTAATCGCTTTATCCGGTATCGTTTGCGACCAATCCATCCGTGTTGCGGGTGACAACTTCGACTCTGACATTGTACAATATATCCGCCGCCAGCACAACATCATGATAGGCGACCGTACTGCTGAAAAGATCAAAATCGAAGTTGGTGCAGCATTGCCTGAACTGGCCGATCCGCCTGCTGATTTTGCAGTACAGGGCCGCGACCTGATGACAGGTGTGCCAAAACAGATCATGGTATCCTATACCGAGATAGCGCATTGCCTGGATAAATCGATCTCGAAAATAGAGGAAGCGATTTTAAAGGCATTGGAAATTACCCCGCCCGAGCTTTCTGCCGATATTTACCAGACAGGTATTTATTTAACCGGTGGCGGTGCATTGCTGCGTGGCTTGGATAAACGTGTTGCAGCAAAAACCAAACTGCCTGTTCATGTTGCCGAAGACCCGCTGCGTGCTGTAGTGCGCGGAACAGGAACCGCGTTGAAAAATATTGGTAATTTTAAATTCTTAATGCAATAACTTAGAGCCAGGAGCCAAGAATCAAGAGCCAAGATCAGCGCAAATCAGCTTTCTTGACTCTTGACTCTTGTTTCTTGATTCCATACACAACCCGATAAGCCAATGCGTAACCTCCTGGTATTTATCACTAAGTATAATGCATTCTTTTTATTCCTTATTTTCGAAATAAGCTCTCTTGTTATTTATATCAAGTACAATTCTTTTCAGAAGGCCACTTTCATCAGCTCAACCAGTAAGATCACCGGCAATTTATATGCTCAAAAAGACGAACTGGTTGGTTACCTCAATTTGCGCGAAGTTAATGACAGCCTTGCAAAGGAGAACGCCCGATTAAAAAATCAACTTAAAACTTCCTTTTATATCGATACGCTTGCCAAAAAGCAAATAACAGATACTATTTTTAAGCAGCAGTATACCTACATAGAAGCCAAGGTGGTCAATAACTCGATCAACAGGAGCAATAATTATATTACCATTAACCGGGGGAGCAAACAGGGTGTGGCTAAAGGTATGGGTGTTATTTGCAGCTCTGGCCTGGTAGGTAAGGTGGTTTTTGTGGGTGAGCATTTTTCGGTAGTACAATCTTTGCTTCACAAGGACTCACGTTTTAGCGCCATGCTGGCTAAGAACAAGGAAATAGGCTATATTGAATGGAGTGATGATCTTAACCCGCATAAAGGATTTTTGAAAGATGTTTCAAATAATGCACAGCCTACTATTGGCGAGCAGGTGGTGACTTCTCAATATTCCCTTTTCCCGGCAGGTATACCGATAGGCAAGGTGAGCAACCTGCGTACCAAAAACGGAGGATACTCATTAAATATGGAGGTGGCACTGGCTGTTGATTTCAGCAAGCTGCAATATGTGGATGTGATCGTTAATAAATTGGCTGAAGAGCAGGCGGGATTGGAGGCGCAGCAAAAGAAAGATGAGTAGAACTATCCTGATCAACCTATTAAGGTTTATTATCCTGGTTTTTATGCAGGTGTTTTTATTGAAGAATATAACGCTGTATAATTTGTCTACGCCTTACCTGTACATACTGTTTATCCTGCTGCTGCCTTTTGAGATACCTAATATCTTGCTATACGTACTTGCATTTGTATTGGGACTTACTATCGATGCATTTTATGATACGCCTGGCCTGCATGCCGCATCCTGTGTGCTGCTGGCTTTTGTGCGGATATTGTTTATAAGTATTACCGTGCAAAAAGATGGCTTTGATAACGAGCCCGAACCTACGCTGAGTGTAATGGGGTTCAGGTGGTTTTTTACTTATGCCCTCATACTTACCTTATTTCATCACTTTTTCCTTTTCAATCTTGAAGTTTTTCGCTTTTCGGAGATACCTTACACGCTAAGCCGCTTTGTAATGAGTTCTATATTTACAGTATTTTTGATGCTGTTGTCCGGGTTTTTATTTTATAGAAGGAAAGAACGTAAATGAACAGTTTTTTTGAGCGGCGGTATGTTATAGCAGGGATATTTATAGCGCTCATCATTATACTGCTTGCCCGGTTGTTTTATATGCAGATCATTGATGACCGGTATCTTTTATTTGCACAGGATAATGTTTTGCGAAGAGTATATACCAACCCTGCCCGTGGCCCCATTTTAGATCGTAACAAACAAATATTAGTACAAAACGAGCCATTTTATGATATTATGGTGATACCCAAGCAGGTAAAGCCATTTGATACATTGGAGTTTTGCAAGCTCCTCGGTATTGACAGGGACGGGTTCAATAAGCGGTTTGAAAAGGCCATAAAATATTCGCCAAATTTATCATCCATTTTTGAGAAGCAGCTTTCTAAGCCTGCTTATGCTGCTTTCCAGGAACGCCTGTCGGAATTTCCTGGTTTTTATTCGTCCACCAGGTATCTGCGCACTTACCCCGATTCAGTAGGGGCCCAATTTTTAGGCTTTATTGGTGAGGTAACCGACCGGGACATGAAAGTCTCCGGAAATTATTATCGGCCCGGCGATTACATTGGTGTTACCGGTGTCGAAAAGTCTTATGAAGATGCATTACGCGGGCAGCACGGGGTGCAAAATTTGATGTATGATTCGCGCAACAGGCCCAAAGGGCATTACGCGGGTGGGGCATATGATACCGCAGCAGTGGCTGGCGAAAGGTTGATATCGTCCTTAGATCTCCGGATTCAAAAACTGGGCGAACAGTTAATGAAAAACAAATTAGGAAGTATTGTAGCCATTGAACCATCCACTGGCGAGATATTGTGCTATGTGAGCAGCCCTACTTATAATCCCAACCTGATGGTCGGTCGCGAGCGGGGCAACAATGCTGCCGAAATGTATAAAGATCCGTACAAGCCATTTTTTATCCGGCCGATACAGGCTACTTATCCTCCGGGTTCGTCATTCAAACCCCTTAGCGCATTAATTGCTTTACAGGAAGGCATTATCACACCGCAAACCACCTATAATTGCCCCGGATATTATCCTGTGGGCAACAGGCACGTTAAATGTACGCACGTTCATGGTGTTGTAAATTTAGCCGGGGCTGTGGCAGGTTCATGCAATGGCTATTTTGATATGGTTTTTGAAAAATTGATCAATGCGCACGGTGCAAAACAAACTGAGAACACCTTTACAGACTGGCGTGCCAATTTAAGCAAGTTTGGTTTAGGAGGAAGGCTCGACCTAGACATGCCGGGCGAGGCAAAAGGAAATCTGCCCACTGCATCTTACTATGACAGGTATTATCACAAGGGTGGCTGGCGTTCGGGTACGGTGATCTCATTGGCAATCGGTCAGGGAGAACTATTAGCCACCCCTTTGCAATTGGCTAATATTGAATGTACCATAGCCAATCATGGATTTTTTTATAAACCGCACCTTATAAAAGCCATAGGCGATAAACAGATAATCAGGCCGGAATACACAGTAAAAAATTATGTGGGGATTGACCAGCAGTATTTTGAGCCGGTAATTGATGGTATGCAAGCCGTGGTTGACCATGGTACTGCTATACAATCAAAAATACCCGGCATTGTAATGTGCGGTAAAACCGGTACGGCCCAAAACCCGCATGGCGAGAACCACTCGGTATTTGTGGCTTACGCCCCCCGTGATAATCCAAAGATTGCTATTGCGGTTATTGTAGAAAACTCAGGGGAGGGAGCGCACTGGGCTGCGCCTATTGCCAGCTTTATAGTAGAAAAATATCTTACCGACAGTATTACCACCCGCGAATCAGGTATTACCCCCGAACAGTTTATCAATGCCAACCGCTTACCGGAAATTAATGCTTACAATCACAAGGGTGTAGGGAAGGCATCAAAGGCAGATAGCCTGAAGAAAGCCGACAGCCTTAAAAAGCTGAAGGCAGATAGCGCAAATAAGAAGGTTGCTCTAAAAGCACCGGTAAAAAAGCAAAGAAATGCTGCGCCCGCCAAATTGATCGCGGCACGCATAGAAAGGAGGGAGGATGAATAACCAGCGTAGTTTCTTTTTTAATGTAGACTGGGTTATCGTATTTATTTACCTGGCTTTGTGCACCATTGGGTTGCTGAATATACACTCGGCGGTGTTTGATGAAAAAAACCCAGGCCTGTTGGATCTTGACGCAAACTATGGCAAGCAGTTTATTTTTATCGTGGCTGCGGTAGTGGTGGGTATTATTATCCTGCTGCTCGAGAGCCGGTTTTTAAGTGCATTGGCCCCGGCATTTTATACCATAACAGTTTTACTGCTCATTGTAGTACTGGTAGTGGGCCGCAATGTTGGCGGCAACCAGGCCTGGATATCGCTTGGCGGAGGATTCAGGTTGCAGCCCTCGGAGTTTGCCAAGTTTACAACCTGCCTGCTGCTTGCCCGCTATTTGAGCGGAACCAATGTGCGGGTTGCAGAAACCAAATCATTTCTGATCGCCGCGGCTATTATTGTGTTCCCCATGTTCCTGATCATGTTGCAGCCTGATGCAGGTTCAACACTTGTTTTTAGCTCATTGATATTTGTGCTTTATCGAGAAGGCGTCTCACCATATTTTTTAGTACTTGAAGGCTTATTTATCACCCTATTTGTACTCACCCTCAAAGTCAATAATATAACCTATATTATCGTCGGATTGATATTGCTGGCGCTTATCATCATATTCCTTTTCAGGCGAAACCGGAAAGTATTCATGATTATCCTGTCAGGACTTGCCATATGTATCGCCTTTGTGTTCAGTGTTAATTTCCTTTACACTAAAGTTTTAAAACCCCATCAGAAAGTACGTATCGACATAGTATTAGGCATCACTACGGATAACAGGGGGAAAGGCTACAACGTTAATCAATCTAAAATAGCCATAGGCTCGGGCAAAATGTGGGGCAGGGGCTATATGCAGGGCACTCAAACTAAGTATTCGTTTGTACCGGAGCAAAGCACCGACTTTATCTTTTGTACTGTAGGCGAGGAGTGGGGTTTCGCCGGTTCCATCGTGGTTTTGGGGCTTTACCTGTTTTTGCTGCTGCGCATCGTCCGTGTTGCCGAACGACAGCGATCGCCATTCTCGCGTATCTATGCCTATGGTGTAGCCTCGGTCATCTTCTTCCACGTGGTAATCAATATTGGCATGACCATCGGTATCGTGCCGTCTATCGGTATACCTTTACCATTGATCAGCTATGGCGGTTCCTCATTGATCAGCTTTACTATTATGCTGTTTGTGTTGATCAAGCTTGATTCTAACAGGATGGGAATGATCTATGCGTAAGAAGATAGTTTACTAATACCTTCTCCTCAACAAAGCATAAAACTTATCCGCAGTAGCTTGTTTACTTGCCCAGTCGTTTTTAACAGCGTAGCTTTTATGTAAAAAGTCTTCTGCTTCGGCAAAGGTGGTAAAGCGGTTTAAAATATCAATCGCTTCGCTATACGCCAGGTTGTAACCGTTAAACAAGTCTTTAATATACAGTAGTTTATCATTCAGGGTTATTGCGGTTTTCAAATCGGCAACCGGTTGGGCGTGCAGTTGTTCAGATATCTTGGCGCCGGTGTTGCTTAACTGGGCCGATATTCTTTGATTGATCGTAAGCGGTTCATCCAAAGGATGGCCGGCTTTCTGTTCAGCTTGTGGCTTTTCAGCGACGGGCTTAGCGGTTTCTGTTTTTACAACTTCCACCTTTGGTTCTTCAGCTACAGGTTTTATTGGCTCAACTGGTATAACTTCTTCGGCTTCCTCCTCAGGTTCGGTCAGTTCTTCGCTCACAAAACCCTCATCATCCTCATCTTCCCAATTAGGGATATCCTCCAGGGTGAGTTCATGCCTTATGGTTTCAGGTTCCTGCCTGATATAGGAAAAATCATCATCCGCGCCATTGGCACCAAGATCGATATGAGGCACAGGGCTGTCATCTTCGACATCGCTTTCAGTAGGCTTTTCAGGGGTTAAGGCAGCGGCTTCCGGCTCTTCTACTCCGGGTATTACTTCGGCCTGTGGAATAACCTGCTGCACTACCGGCTCAAAATATTTCTCTTCCTTGACTATATCTGGTTTTGAGGCAATAACGGGAGCAGGAGCATTGATCGAATTAAGCTTTCTTAATATTGCTGCATGGTCAGCTAAAAAATGAGCATTGGCAACAAAAAGTTCCAACTCAAGGTCGTTCAGATCTTCCCCTGTAGTTTTCAGGTAATCATATTGCTCATTCAGTTCTTTTATTATGGTGCCTATCTTTTTAAAAACTTCCTGTTGCTTCATGGCTGATGTTGAAAATACTGATCAAAAATAATATTAAATTATGATATTTGCCCGTTCAAAAGAGTTTGCAATGTTGTTTAGCGAAGATGTGTTTAAGCGTAAAAGTGAATTAGGTGGCAGTATCGAGGTTATTTGCGGCTCTATGTTCTCGGGTAAAACAGAAGAACTGATACGCCGCCTCAGGCGTGCCCAGATAGCCCGGCTAAGCGTTGAAATATTTAAGCCGAAGACCGATACCCGCTTTGATGAAACAGCAATCGTATCACATAACCAAAATTCTATCCCCTCAACCCCTGTGGATACCTCCTCGTCCATATTGTTATTTGGCAGCCAGGTACAGGTAGTCGGTATTGATGAGGCCCAGTTTTTTGATGATGAATTGCCAAACGTATGCACCATATTGGCTAATAAAGGTGTGCGGGTTATCGTAGCCGGTTTGGATATGGATTTTAAAGGCAACCCTTTTGGCCCCATTCCCGCTATAATGGCTATAGCCGAATCAATAACCAAAGTGCATGCCGTTTGTGTAAAATGCGGCAGTCCTGCCTTATATTCCTACCGCCTGGTGCCCGATGAAGGTACCATATTATTGGGCGAAAAGGAAAGTTACGAGCCCCGTTGCCGGGCCTGTTATTTCGGGGTTTAACCCCCTGTTTATTATTTCCTTATAATATTTCTTGTAAAAACATCGGTACCTAAAACAAAACAGGTGTATTGTATTGTTTATACCATAATGCTAAACAAATAATAAACCAATTATTATTAATCACAGGAGAACTATGGGCATAAAAATTATGGTGATTGAAGATGATACGGACATCAGAGAAACTATGGTTTATGCCCTGGAAGATGCCGGGTATGAAGTAATAGCTTCGGAAGGTGCCGGTATACTCAAACAATTAGGTCGCCATAAACCCGACATGATATTGCTGGATAACTGGCTCAGCGACTGGAAAAGTGATGCCACAGGTCAGCAATTGAGCCAACAAATCAAGTCAGACCCGGCAACAAGCCACATACCCGTAATTATAGTTTCGGCGGTAAGCGACGTAAAAGAAATTGCCGAAAAGGGCCAGGCCGATGGTTATCTCAGGAAACCCTTTGACCTGAAGGACCTGGTGGGGATTGTCGAAAAGTTCACTAAAAAACAATAGCCCGCTTATTCGCTTCCTGTTAGTTTCAAATTTAATATTTACTTATTGCCTCTTTCCCCCATAAAAAGTGCCCGGTAGCACACACCCTCCATATTTTATTTTTCGCTTTTTACCCGGAATTGAAAAAAACCATTTAAATTTATACGCCAATTATAAACAGACAAGATAATGATGAAAAGATTTTTTTACCTATCGCTCGTTGCTGCGGTACTATTCTTAGGATCTTCATGCAAGAAGGACCCTAATTCCGGTGATCATTCCGGGAACGTTCCCGGAGATACAACTAAGAACCCTACCGGTGTAGATGTACCCGCCGGAGCAAAGGATGGAATTACCTTCCTGAACGATGGTAAATCAGTGATATTTAACCTGTATGCGCCCAAGAAAACCTCGGTATCGGTAATAGGGGAGTTTAATGGCTGGGCGGCAAATGCTGCTTCCAAAATGAAGAACTCCAAAGACGGTACACGCTGGTGGGTACAGATCGATAACCTCGACCCAACCAAAGAGTATGCCTTCCAATATGTAGTTAACGGTTCCCTTAAAGTAGCCGACCCCTATACCGAAAAAGTACTCGATGGTGAACTTGGTCACGATGACGCTATTTCTGCGTCCACATATCCCGGCTTAAAGGCTTATCCAAAGGGCTCCACCACCGGCATCGTCAGCACATTCTGGTATAGCCAGCCAACTTATAATTGGGTTAACACCTCTTTTGTACGCCCCGATCCCAAAAACCTGGTGATCTACGAATTGCTGGTGCGCGATTTTGTTGCCAACCACGATTATAAAACCATCAAAGATACCCTCAACTATTTTGTACGCCTGGGCGTAAACGCTATCGAACTAATGCCCATCAACGAATTTGAGGGCAACAACTCCTGGGGCTATAATCCCAACTTCTATTTCGCGCCGGATAAATTCTATGGCACCAAGAACGACTTAAAGGCCCTGATAGACGCCTGCCATGGCAAAGGTATTGCCGTAATACAGGATATCGTGCTCAACCACTCTTTCAGCACATCGCCTATGGTGCAGCTGTACTATAGCGGCAGCCCCAGCACCGGCGCGCCTACACCTGATAACCCCTGGTACAATGTAACGCCTACACACCCTTATAACGTAGGCTTCCAGTTTAACCATGAAAGCCCTGCCACCAAGTACTTTGTAAAAAACGTGCTCAAATGGTGGATGACCGAGTATCATATCGATGGTTTCCGTTTCGATCTGGCCAAAGGCTTTACGCAGGTAAACTCTGGCAGCGATGTAAACGCGTGGGGGCAGTATGATGCCAGCCGCGTAGCTATCTGGAAGGACTATAACAACACTATGAAAGCCATCGACCCTAAGTTTTATGTCATCCTCGAAGATTTTGCCAGCAACCAGGAAGAAAATGTACTGGCCAACGAAGGCATGATGACCTGGAACAACCTATCCACCAACGGCGAGCAGGCCCTGATGAGCTATAACGATGCCGGTGGCTCGTGGGACCTCTCCGGTTTGTTTTACAATGTTTATGGCTTCACTAATCCTTACGCTATGATCAGCTATTTCGAGAGCCACGACCAGGAGCGCCTGCAATACAAAAACGGCATGTTTGGCAATATATCCGGCAGCTATAGTATTAAGGACCTTGCAACCGGCCTCAAGCGCGATGAAATGGGTGCGGCCTTTATGTTCTCATCTCCCGGCCCTAAAATGGTTTGGGAGTTTGGCGAGCGCGGCTACGACATTAATAATGATGACAATAGTCCCTTTGGTGGCCGGTTGGGCGAAAAACCACCACGTTGGGAATACATGACCGACCCTAACCGCAAGGCCCTGTTTGCCCTGTATGCCAAAATGATCAAACTGAAGATCAAGAACCCGGTATTTACCACCACCAACTTCGCCTACGACCTGGGCGGAACCGTCAAGACCATACAACTGAACGGCGCCGATGGCACCAATGTAGAAGTAGTAGGCAACTTTGGCGTAACCACCCAGAGCAAGGATATCCCATTTGCCGCCATTGGCACCTGGACCGACGCCCTCACCGGCGCCACCGTCAACGTAACCGCCGTACCCTTCAGCATGACCCTCGCCCCCGGCGAATACCATCTGTACAGCAACCGGGCGTTGTTGCAATAGTATAAAGAGTACAATTGTCTAAACCCTATCCCATGACTGGTTTTCCAAAAGGAGACCGGTCATTTTTGATTTAGGGCACCCCGGTTTTCCGGCTGATCAGACCAAACTACTGCTTACCCGTAGCGAAAAAAGCATTCTCACAGGCATTAACCCTTAAGCCGGTAGTAAAAATCACCTGTTTCCGGGCATTAGGGCTCAAGCCGGTAGTAAAAAAAGGTTGTTTCCGGGCATAAAGCGTTATGCCGGTAGTAAAAATCACCCGTTTCCGGGCATAACGGCTCAAGCCGGTAGTAAATTTTGGAGCCTTTTTAATTGCAAATAATTCATTATCAATAGATTGATTTTAAAAAACACGCTATTTTATTTCTGAACCCCTGTTTTTCCCCCGAAAAACTCATCTATAAATCAAGGAACTTTCTTTTTTTAACAATAACTGCCTTCACGCCATCTTAAGGCCATTTTGCTATTATTTATCGTGCAAAAAACTACCAAAACCCGCTGCATTCTTGCGGTTCCCGGGAAGAAAACACGCCTAACCAGGGCCTATATCGACCCTATTTACACCTTTCACGAAAACACAGGAATTGCAGCATTTACCGGCGGTTGCCTGGCTGCTTTTACTAAAGATACGAAAAATCCCTCAAAAAACCAACAGGCAACCGGGCAAACCCTGCCAACGGCTAACTGACAACTGCAAACTGAACATGGGCGTTTCCCCGCTGGTAGAAGCGGGGCCGGGCTATCCGTTACAAGTCCTCGCCCTTTGCCGCACCGGGCCCGCGCGATGGCCGGGCTGCGGGCTTTTCACTGCTATCCCTAACGCGGGGGAAAATCACACACCCTGCACGTCCTGGCGAGCGATAGCGTGGCCATCTCTACATAAGCAAATTGACGATGCTGTCCGAACGTTCTCGTAGAGGTGGGTTCGTTCCTCGCCATGACGGTCTGGTGGGTTTGTCTGTCCGGTTTTTGGTAAAGGGTAGTTGGGGATATGGCGGACAAAGTTATAGAATCACATACGGCACTTGTGCATACGCGAAGCACTAATAGTGACTATCTACACAATTTGTAATTGCCTCATATATAGTTCTTTGAGAATATTCTATGGGGATTTGCTGCTTTGTATAATAACCATCAGATGTATGAACGTGTATAACAGCACCATATTTTTTATTCAGGAACAATATGAAGCAGTCTGCATTTTTATATGGATAACTTTCAATATAGTCATATCTACAACTAACTATTGTATCACCCACATTGTTAATTACCCCATATTTTTCTTTAATCTTGATTGTGTAACAATGTTCTTCCCAATTAACGGGGATTATTATTTTTTTTGCAGTATCTGACTTTGTACTAGTTCTCTTTACTGCTTTTTTATTCTCCTTAGCATTTAAAATTTTTGACACATCATTTTTTGCTAAGACTTTAATCTCACGCAAGGGGCTTTTAAACTTTCTATTTAGATTTTGCGCAATTTTATACTCAAAATTTGCCTCTGTTATTTTCCTTTCTTGTCTATCAACTACTGCCAAGTTGTAATGTAAATGGTCAATAATTGAATCGGCAGCTATACCCGCTTTATATTGAGCTATAGCATCTGAATTGTTTTTTTGCTTAAATGAATTATTACCTATGAATAAATGGCAATAGGCAATGAATTGCTTATTTAAATGATTATTATTTTCACTCAAAGCCTTATTGATAGCATTAGTTGATGCAGTATAATTACCTGCATTGTTATAAAGTAATCCTATTATAAAATCCGCTACAACGGTGGCTTCGTTATCAATAGTGAAATTTATTAAATGGGGCGTTTTAATTACATCTGGATTTTGTATATAGATAATAGCATTGTCTTTTGTTCTACTAAACCCTTTGGTGCTAAAATTCAAAAAGTTGTAAGAATAAATACGGCAATTGAATGAGTTTTCGCTTTCGCTGTCCCCAAACACAATTAACCCTGTTCTGCTACAATTTTCTTCAAATGTGCTTTTTATTGTATCCAGGTAGTGACTATTATCTTCGTCAATAAATTTTCTAAGCCTTCTTAAATTAATAGTATCGATATTTTGAATATCCGAATTTAGTCTACCGTATAAATTACTTGTAAACCCTTCTTTAATAGCATGTTTCCCATTAAAACTGGCTATTAATAAACCCGTCTTTTTGAAAGTCTCGTTGCATAATTCTTCTTCAGATTGCTTACTCTTGAAAAATGTGAATACCCAGAAAGTTGGTAATAACAAAAAGATATAAATTAAATACCTTCCTACTTTTAAGATTTTGATTAAACGTTGACTATATAAGTCACGGTGAGATAAAATATCATTAAAAACATTGGTTAAAAATACTATTACTAGGATAATTAAAACTGAAATAGATAAGTGAGTGAAAACGATTTTATGTAGAAAATCAGTTACTTTTTCAGCAGTTTCAAACAAGAGTATGGCACCAGCAATTATTGGGTAAGCAGGGTTCTTTTTTAACTTGATTTTAATTAAATCAATTAATTTGGTCATTTTGCGATAAGTTAGGTTATATAAACATACATAATTATTAGGGTTTTGCAATTATATAGGATTTGAAGTGCTTTGCTGAACTCTTAAATTATCAGTAGCCATGACCGAGGTCGATGACCTATTATCGCCATCCTTGATGCAACGACATCAAAACCTGGCTAAACCCCGACCATACCGGCACCCAGCGCAGCGCCTGGCTGCAAAGCCGCCCCTGCCTTTCCGAAGTGCTTAAAATTACGGTGGAAAAGGATCATAAGACGGGGAAGTAAAATTAATTTTCCTTCTTGTAGGATCGGACTGCACTGTCAGTTTCTACTTTAATCTCAAATGCCGGAAACTCACACCTCCCACACACACATCATTGCGAACGATAGGAAGCAACCTCTGCACATGCAAATCCATAATGCTATTTGAGTATCCTGCGTAAAGTAGCTTCGATCCTTGCCATGACGTTCTGATGAGATTTATTCATTTAGGATGATTGGTGGATAAAAAAGTTCAAGACACTTTCTTTTAGTTGCGCTGATACTCACCGTGTCAGAAAAATAGTGACTAAGGGAATGCCAGTCTGACATATAAAGCTGCCACACATGACATGGGAGTATTTAAATGACAAGATGTCACCAATATTTTTCTTTGTAATTATTAAACAGTTTTATGTTGTTTAAAAAGAATTTTTTTCATAAAAGTAAATAAAAAAATTAGATTGGTTTTAGTTTTTTAAATGTTCACAGGACAATGATTTGCGATTAGTATTCTTGTATAAATTACACAAAAAACAAGTGTGATTATGAAATAATTTTATGATTCTATTTAAAAGATAAACTCATTTTTTTAAAATTACCTTAAAATACAATGAAATTAAGCTTAAATAAATCCATATTATAAAATAGGATGAGTGATAGTAATTTATAAAAACACGAAATGATGTGAACTATATAATTAAATTTAAATATTTTAAGTTGTTATAAACCATAGTATATATAGCTGGCTGTTAATGATAAAGCAATTTATGGTATAAAAAACAATGAATATTTAATTGGCATTGTACTTGTTATGTTTATTTTTAAAAAACATAAAATTATCATGGAAGAGAAAAATGAATACCCAGCAGAGTTTTACCTCAGCGACCGAGAGCTTAAAATATCAGGTCCTGTCGAATTTGTCAAAGAACAAATGCAATTTACCAAAAACGTCATTGATTTATTTGCTGAAAGAATAAAACATAAACTGATTGATAATAAGGAAGAGGGCTCCAAATCTTTGTCTTTCAAAAGTGAAACTCTTGATGTGAAGTCTAAAGTCAAAGGTGAAGAATATGTCGAATTTGAAGAAGTAAAAGACATTGAATTTATCGCCAAATACTCTGAAATCATAGCTGTAGATGGAGATAAGATACAGGTTTTGTGTAAAATTCCTGGTAGCTCTTTAGGTTCAAGGATGGTAAGCCTTGTAGTTATCTATCTTTTTATAAAATTGAAGACAAAATCAGTAGAGAGGGTGTCATTTTCCGAATTACGAAATATTTGTGAAATACACGGAGAGTTGGATAGTGGACATTTTTCTGAATATCTTAAGAAAAATAAAAAATGGTTCCTTTTGGATGGCAACTCAAAAAATAGCAATGCCAAAATCACAATCCCTGGAATGAGGGAAGCAGAACGTTTACTTGATTCTATGAAAAACTAAATTACTATGGAAACTAAAGAAATTTCAATCAGAATTAATCTTGAATCAAGAGAGTTCGAGATTAAAGGAGATTCAAACTATGTTAATGATCACTATGGTGATTACATTATGGAGTGTTTGGGAATTATAAAGTCGTCATCCAATTTAAAGAAGAATGATCAATCCCCACCCTCAAATACAAAACATCAAAGCCAGTCACGAACTGAATCTGGAAATGATGGTGGTATTCCCGATTCGTTCGGGGAATATCTGAATAAATTTCCAAAGACAATCAGTAATGTTGATAAGCTACTAATTGCTTGTTATCATGTACAATCCAAAAATGATAATAAAGCTTTTACAATTTCTGAAGCTTCTTCACTGTTAATTAATCAAGGGATTAAATTGAGCAATCCAAATTCATTCAATAAGGCGAATTTGGATGCAAAAAAGATTTTTAAACTAACTGGAAATAATTATCGTGTGTCCGAAACAGGAGTTAATCATATTAAAAGCGTTATGACAACATGAATTTTGAAAGAGTGTTTGATAATGGGAAACCGTTCAAATCTTTGCATCAACTTGAACAAGTTAAGATAGGCGGATATGTTTATTATTTGACAAATGGTAGAAACGAGTTTCAACCAAAAGACTTAGCGGAATTGTTCAAAAATTATAACATAGATGGTCCTGCAAATATCTCAAGAGAACTTTCCAAAGCACTTAAGGAACGTCCTCGGGATGTAATAAAACATAATGATAATTATGCGTTAGAGCGTAGTTATATTAATAAGATGAATGCTTTACATCAAATTGATTATTCTAAAGATACTTTTTTAAAAATGAATAACCTTTTGGTAGAATTAAAAGACATAAATCAAAAACAATTTTTGGAAGATGCACTAAAGTGTTTTGGCGCTAAAATTTATAGGCCAACTATAATTATGACTTGGCTTGTTGTTCTTGATGTACTATATGATAAAGTAATTAATTCAAAACTAAATGAGTTTAATCTCGCCTTATTAAAGCAAAATAAAAAAACCATAATTACTATTAAATCAGATTTTGAAGATATTAAGGAATCAACATTTATTGAAGTTTTGAGATCTGCTTCAATAATAAGTAAAGAACAGAAAAAGATATTAGACGAAAAGTTGACCATAAGAAATTCTGCATCTCACCCAAATCAGACTTCTTTCAAGGAATCAAAAGTTGTGTCATTTATAGAAGAATTATTGTACGATGTTGTAGATAAACTTAACTGAAAACTAACAATTAAGATATCGGAAAAATTCATTTATTCCCAAATACTGGCCCCCCGCTGCCGCAAGCGTCCCGCTTGTGGCCCGCATGCAAGGTAGCCGGCATGTTATAACCACAGGGCACAAGCAACTTTGTTACTCAGCACCTGTCCCGCTTGTGGCCCGCATACAAGGTAGCCGGCATTTTATAACCACAGGGCACAAGCAGCTTTGTTACTCAGCATATGTCCCACAAGCGGGACGCTTGCGGTAGCGAACGCAAGTTGGTTATATTGTTTTTAGTCAGTTATTTGTTTACCTTGGGTCAGCCTAAATCTTTTAATAAATGCCTCCTAAAAAATTCCTTTATAGTGTCTGGTATTCATTACGTCCAGCTTTGTACGTGGCTGTTTTCGGGCCATTAAGCTACTTTAATCATCAACGCTCGGTGAAGCTCGGTTCTGATTTGCGTTATTTTTCACCTTGGACATGGTATGGCACTGTTCTTATAATTTTTGCGCTTTATATTATTTACGATTGTTTTAAATTTCTATTGCCAATGCTGCGCGGCAAAGCAGTAATTGAGTTGGATAATGAAAAAATAGACTTTCGCCATAAGAATAAACTCATTTATTGGAATGATGTAGAGAAGATTACTTATGGTGAGCTGCTAGACGCGGTTGTGTTTAAACTAAACAACGGAAAAAAGGTTAGGATATACCTCAACTGCGTTAAAGGGGATAATGCGGAAATTTACCAAACTATTTTATCATATTATAAACAAGCGACTGACAAAATAACTTAAGCATTCGAGGGCTTTCGGATGGAAAGCAGCAGCAAAAATCACCATCATTGCTATCTCTGCAAATCCATAGAACTTGATGAAAGTCCTACGTAGTCCGCTAGCCAGCGGATCGTTCCATGACGTGGTGGAGAGTTGAACTGTTTCACTTTGTTTCACACTGTTGCGGTTCAAAGAGTGAAACAGTACACTTTAGCGCGCTGTCATGCTGAGGCTCTCGAAGCATTGGCGGGCAAAGGCCTTTACGCTCACCCTTCGAGTGCCTCAGGGTGACAGCCTTTTTTATTTTTCGCGTTAAGGATTGTAACGTATACCGGCCATCGCGCTTAAGGCCTGCAGGCGTATGAGTGGAAAGCCTGCCCCGCTTCTATCGGCGGGGAACGCCCTTATTGTCATTGATCACTAAGTCATTGGTCATTAGCCCAAAACGACTTTACTCCCCACTCTCCATTTACAACTCTCCATTCACAACCCGCCACTCAAACACCCCACCCACCCAGCCACTGCCACTTGTACTCCCGCACCCCACAACTCACAACTCCCCACACGAACCCCACCCCATAAATTTTACACTAAAAATACCATTCGGTATAATTTATGATGTAATATTGCAGCCTGATAAGCGGGAGTATATTTCCGTATCATCAAAGGGAAAGCTATATTAATTCACATACCAATCGGTATATTTTATGACTGAGTTTCAACGCAAATTGCTGATAGTTACCGTAATCGGGGCCGCCATTATGGAACTGATAGACATTTCTATCGTCAACGTGGCTATTAATTACATGAGCGGCAACCTGGGCAGCACGCTGGAGGATACCGCCTGGGTGATCACCAGCTATGCCATTGCCAACGTGATCATCATCCCCATGACCAGTTTCCTGACCAACATACTGGGCCGGCGCAATTATTATATCGGCTCGGTTATCCTGTTCGTGTTCTGTTCCATCATGTGCGGGCAGGCCTCGTCTATCTGGATGCTGGTATTCTTCCGGTTCTTACAGGG
>DATHKT010000055.1:0-36074 GCA_035489035.1 Mucilaginibacter sp. | reverse complement strand
CCTGCCAAACAAATAAGAAAGGAAAAGGAAGCCCAGGTTTTTGCCGGTATTTAATACCTGCTGCAGCCACCAGGGTGCATCCTTGCCCTGGAGATGCCCTGCGGGCAGGCTTTTATAAACCGCGAAGGCGGTAACGGCCAGCGGCAGGATAACGATCAGGAAAAAAGTAAAGGCGTATTTAAAGATCGGCCACCACATCTTTTTAGGAACCAGTAAAATCGTGAAAGGCACATAGCAGAAGATCATTTTAAGTGCCAGGGGGAACCGTTCGCGGAATAAGATCAAAAGGATATCCTCCCGGGGGCGCACATTGTCGATAAATGGATAGGCCAGTTCGATCTTATTGATCAGGTATCGGTTGAAAAATGAGCCGAAAGGCAGGTTGAGTTCCTCTTTGTTATCGCTAAGCACATTACCCTGAACAGCGGTTGAGGGCTCATAGCAATGACCGTGTTCAATATATACCTTATCGTCAATGATAGCAGCATGATCCACAAACATGATATTGCCCCCTATCCCGCCCAGGCTATCCCCGATGTCCAGACCTGCTCTCTCTGCGGCCAGCCTGGCCAGGAAATATCTCAGGTAGTTCTGGACGGAGCCCCAGTACCATTCCAGGTCGTGGTTTCCTTTGGTGATCATCAGTTTGTTACCCTGGAACAGCCACCACGCGAGCCGTTCAAACAGGTCCTTGTGCCCCAGGATGCACCGGTGCAATTTCCAAACGGACTTATAATCGTTGGTGCGCAGGCCGAAATCCCGCTCCTTTTTAATGATCGAGCCCTCCAATTGGGCCCGTGACCGGGGAGTTCCGGCTATGGCCAGCATTTCCTCCCACTCCAAAAAATCTCCGGGGGTGGAAGGATAGTCGCAGATCCTGAGAAAATCAATAAAATCGCCGTTGATCACCAGCAGGGCCCCGGGTTCCGTATTCTTTTTTTCCAGGTGATCGATAAAGCGAACAAAGGACTGATCGGCGAAGAAGTTTTCCGTGCCCTGGTAATTACCGTTCGTATTGAGGCCCGAGGCGAGGTGGAGGTCGCTGATCACAAATATGCCTTTGCCTCCCGAACTGACCCGGACAAGGGGGGCACCATAAGGCAAGGGCGAAGAAAATAACAGGCTGGCGGTGTTATCGTGCATTGTGAAAAAAGTAAAAGGAACCTGACGTCCATTACAGCGATCGGGTACTATTTGCTCATATCAGTAAGCTATGATAAATCTAAACAATTACTAACCATAACAACTACCGTGAAAACACGGAAATTGAACCGTATTTTTACGCAATCGTCCATTTGCCTGTTGAACATGGTGCCTATCGAAAGCCGTTTTCGGGCCGTGGATGCCGGAATAATGCGCTGGCGAAAACTTTCAGGTTTTCGGTTCATTCACCATGAAGGCGGGTTCCTGCCGGAAATGCTCCCAGTCGGTTTTGCACAGCTCGTACGTTTTTGTAATTTCCTCTCGTACCCTACCATCCAAAGCGTCAAACCCGCTATCCTTTTCGTATATCACTTTCTCGAGGTATTCCAGCAAATTGCAGCACATCGTGAATTCCCCGGCGACCACCAGGTTTTGCAGCATACCTGCCAGCTGTTCCTGCTCGGTAAACCAGAGTGTTGTGCCAAAACCTGAAGCGGTTTCAACAATATCGCTTATTAGCGGGCCGACCACCTGATCATAGGTACCCAGGAGCACGCTGTTGGCTGCCAGTTTTTCATCGGGCGCACCATCTTCGGACCGGCGCTTGCTGTTGCTATCAAAATCCTCCCGTGTCAATCCCTTGATGAGGTTGGAAATTCTGCGGTAGGTATAGTTGTCGTTTGCGTACAGTATTTTATAGTTAAGTCTCCTTACCACTTTTAGAAATACATTCATCAGCAGGGTCACCAGGGATTGCAACCTGTCGACAAGTAAGGGCTCAACGCGGTGCAGGGACAGCGCTTCCATTTTGAGGCCGGCCAGTTTTTCTTTGTAAAACTCCGGCACCAGTTTTAAAAGACGGCCGGAAAATCCGGCAAGGCCGGCCCTTGCTTTACGAAGAGCAATGGCCTTCATTGCCAGGAACAGCAGGAAGCCGGCGGCGAGACCGAGTGACAGGCCTGTCCAGAAAGTAGCCGTATAGCCGTTAAAAACGGGCAATACCACGAGTAAGGTGATCAAAAACAACAGGGCGGCATTTGTCAGCAGGTTTATTTTTTTGCTTTTCGTTTTTATTTCCCCCACGGTCCATTCATTGAAACCTTTCTTAAGTCCCTCCGCAAAAGGCGCATAGGGCGTCATGTAGGGCGAGGCGACATCCGATACGATGACCAGGTCAAAATAAGGGACGGCATCGTTTTTCCGGTAATTGAGAATCGCGTCAATGCCCTGGTTGTCGTAAATGCCGCCATCCATCAGGCCGCTCACTGGCAGTTTTTTTTCTTTGATCTGTTTTATCGCCGGCGAGGCCTCATGCATAAAATCATCGGGCCAGAGTATAGGTTCAAAGCCCCCGGGAAAGCAGGATGAGGCGGCTATGGCATCGGCGAGACGAATCTCGGCGGCCGCGTCGCCCTGCACCATGTTATAATAGTTGCCGCAGTAACCGGCAGCTTTGTTCCGGAACCGGAAATCTATCGCATTGGTAAATTCGGTACTGTTAAATACCACTGTTTTCAGGTGGGAAAGTTCTCCCTCGAGGTCAGCGAAAGTGGCCCCATTTGTAAAGTGTAAATGGTAGAGCTCAGCGAAGGCATTGATCAGGTTCTTGGTTTTGCCAGGGTTCTGCCAGACCGCACCCGGGTCCAGTTTTTCGATACCGGCTTTGATCAGGTCAAACGTCCGGAGTTGTTCCATCAGGAAATTATAGATCTCGCTGAAGGATTGCCCCTGCTGTTTTCTCAGCGCATAAACAACGCCTGTGATCGTGCCCCCGGAAACGGTGGACAGCATTTCCACCCGCTCGAGCAGTGGCCTGCCATTATAATGCAGCCGGTTAAGGTAGGCCAAAGCACCCAGGTGAAATGAAGCGGCACGATAGCCTCCTCCGGAACAGCTCAGGGCGATTTTTTCTAAAGGGGTAACCGGGACCGTGTTATTCATAGCACTTCATTTATTGATGTCCTGCCAGCAAACTGATATGGCATTGATTTTTTGGGCACCACCCGTATGGCGAAAAACAGCGGCCTGTTAAATCAACTCAGCAAGAGCAAGTTAATTAAAAATACAATGCTTGTCAACCCGTGAAAACACCTTTTTAATTTAATGAACAGGCAGGTTATGTAAACTGATTATTTCTTATATTTGAAACAGGTAAACCACCAAAACTTAAACATTATGGCTTCCACACAAACTATGGTCGTGCGTACGATCGGGGATGTAAGCGGGCAGGATATTCCCAGCTTTGACGCAGATTTAGGATCGATCGGTTATGATGACGCGATGTGCACGAAACTCGCGGCCGAACTGGATAACATGGCCGATACCTTTCTCCCGGGGACCCATGTCGACGCTTCCCAGATCAATACGACACTGACCGTGCAGGACGTCATTGATCTTATGGTCATGCTGATCGGTACGACCGGCGTAAAACCAGGCGGTCAGGCAGATTGAAGACTTCAGGAGCAAAGGCGCATAAGGGATTGACGATAACCACCTGTGAAACCAGCCGTGGGCGAGGGCCATTTACCCCTTATACGTATTGGTCCTGATCAAAGTGGCCCTCATTTTTTGCTTGGGCGCGATCTCCCGTTACTTTTTTGAATCCCGCTTTTTGAAGTGGAAAAAAGATTACCGGCAACCCTTTAACACCCGCGGCCGGGAAATTAACCACCTTTCACTTTCCTTACTGAAGCTGCCAAAACGGTTAAAAAAGGATTAGCCGTTTAACTGCGGGCGTGGCCCGTTCGCAGTTCATTTCAGGCAAAAAATCCCACTTTGAAGCTGGCAATAACAACTTCAAACCCCATAGCTTTCCAGCCTCCTACTGCCTGTGGCAGAAATACTGCGCCAGCTTGGCATAGAGCTGGCCCTGGCTGATGTCAACCCGGTCGACCTCAAAAGCGCTCTGCGAATCCAGGCCAGCCGCCTTCACCCGGATCAGGTAGCCGGCTTTATGCCCGGGAACATCATTACCATAATTAAAATCCAGGTCCGGCTTATTTTGAAAGAGTGTTTTAGCGGTGCTCAACGACCGGTGACTGCTATTCCAGTCCTGCAGGTTCGTAAAATAGACCCCGCTGTTATAGGTGCCCGGCTGATGCTGCGTCCAAACGGATAAGGGCTGAACATGGCTTAGTTTTCCTAAATAACCGACCTGGGGTAAAAACCAGCCGGTCTTATTGCCGGCTGAGGTGACCACGATCGCCGGCGTCATACCCTCTATAAAATTAGCCGTATTGCTGTTGTTACTGCCGTGATGATTGGCTTTGAAACCACAGATATGACCGGATGCCGCCACCGAACCGTTAAAAGAATGCGTTAGCGGGAATTCTTTTTTGAAATAAGGCACCAACGGGGTTTCCTGGTCAATGTATTCTGAATTGGTGACGCCCCCGAGGTCGCCACCGATAAAATAACGGAATTGCCCGCATTGCAGGATGAAAGCCAGCGTAAAATCGTTGGCATTCGAGTCAGCCGGCATCGGGTTCGGAACAATGCCACCGCCGCTCAGCGTATTGCCCCAGCCCGCCACGCACTCCAGGGTGACCGGCAAGTTACCGATCTTGCCAAGCAGGAGCTTATGCCCCAGGCTGGTCCTGGCGGTTGTCCCGTAGGAAACAAGTACCTCGCTATGGCCCTTGATCGCCTGCCGACTGGTAGCCTCAACGATTAGATCTGTCCACTGTTGAATGATCTTCATATTCGGATACGGCCGCTCGCCGGCCTGGGCGAGACGTGGCTGGCCGGGAAAATATTGGTGGAAATCATAGCCACCGGGATCAACCAAACTATCAGCCGAAAATGCCGCCGTCTTTAACGCGTTAAGACCGATATAGTGATCGCTGTGGTAATGCGTTAGTATGACATAATTGAAATGCGTAGCATCGGTACCGTTATTTCCTATTTTTTTCAGATAGGGCAACAGGTAACGGCCGCTCGCGGACATGCCCCCGTCGATCAGCGTCTTGCTCAGGTATTTGTGACTGGGTACGTCATAGATCCCAATCATCGTCGCGTCACCGTTCTCGACGTTAATATGATGAACATGCAACTCCTGCTGGGCGAACGCCCGGGAAGCAAAACCAAGAACCAGAAGCGCAATGCAACGGAATTTTTTAGTGTAATATGGTTTCATAACTCGATTAGATTATAAATATTTCTTAAATACGTAGGTTATTCAAGAACTGACCGGGTAAGTCCTTGTTGTCTTACCAGGTGGTTTTCAGTTAATTCCATAACGACAGTTCCGGATCCAAAAGATTTAACTTCCGCAAATCGTCTGTTTCCCTCTCTCTTATCCGTAGATGGTGTCTATCAGAATGTTGTGATATTAAAGTTTAGTATAATGATTACAAATCAGGTAATATTTTTTCATATTAAATCGGGACATTTCAAGCCCCGGCCCCTTGCGTGCTATTCAAAGATTCCAGCAGCGCGATCAGTTCGGGCTGCGGATGGCAATCCTGTTTATCGCCGGCAACGCGGTACGAGGTATGCGTCCAGATTCCTGCAACACCGCCAATAGCCTCTTTGCTGACATCCCACATACCAGGATGATAGGTTTTAGGAATGCTGTATTTATCGCAAAGGTACACCAGGAGTTCCTTTAATGCCGTCAGTTGTTCAGCGGAATATTTTTCAAAACCGGCGTAGCCCCTGAACGGCGGGGTATAGGACTGCACGCTGGCATCCGGTACTGCACCGCCCTCGTAATTCACCCATTTACCGTTTTTGTGGGTTAAGCCTCCCCAGCAGGTAAGCTCAATACCTATGCTTCGCTTGTGGAGCGTATCACAGCGCGTTCCATAATCACTGAACCCAAGGTTTTTGATAAGAGATGCCGGGATACCCAGGTGCGCCGCATAATATTTTGAGCTGAAGGCTTGCTGGATAATGCCATCCTTACCGATAACGAAAGCGGTCGCTACCGCTACGGGGTCAGTTTTCCAATAATCTATATTGCCTTTTGCTGAAGGCCCGCTGGCCGTATGATGAATTACGATCTGAGTTTTGGGAAATTCCAGTTTATGGTACTGATTCTCCGGAAGGGGATACTGTTCGATGGTCATAACTTATGGTTTTTGTTAATCAAATTGGTTCATAGATCAATAGTTGAAAGCCTCCAATTATTTTGGTTCATTGCCTGCTGCGTGATCACCTTTATTTTCAGGGACCGGATCTGATGGCTGACCAGCTCCGCCGGGCGGAGTACCCGGGGTCTTGGACGGCTCGGCGTTATCATCACCGGTAGGTTTTGGCAGCTCATTTTGCTCCTTGGTGGCTTCCGAATTTTTTAAGCCTGCATAAGCGGCCGAACTGATACCCATCAGTATTAAGACGTCCTGGTCGAAAGCGGGCATAATATGGTTCCCAAAGGCTTTTTGCAGGAATATGATACCGAAGAACAGGTTAAAGGCCACATTTTGGAACCGCTGGATATTAATGCTGCTTCCATCCGACAGAATGTCGAGAAAGAACCCTTCGCTTTTTGCGTTTTTGTCGATCTTAACGCCAGATTTGTTGGTGTTCTCTATGAGTTTGGCAGCTGCCGTGGTTGCCACACTAATCCCCAGGAGCGCCAGCACCGATAAGGGAAGATCCGGCAAGGTGTCCATTTTCAGGCAAATGGATAAGTAAGCGATTAATACCAGCACGGTCCAATAAAACAGCTGTGTTCGCCCCAGGCTATAATATAGATTATTATCGTCTTTTAAGATATTGTTCTTAAGACTTACCACTGCAAGGATCAATAAAGCTATCGCCGCCAACCAGATCCACCAATGGCTTATTTTCTGCCGTACTTCCACATATAATGGTGCATGTATATTAGGTATATACTTATGCGCATTGCCCACACCGAAGTGCACCGCAAGGATAGACTTTTCAAAAGGACTGCTTTCCAGAAACTTTAGCAGCATGTCCTGAACGTTTTCGTCCAAACGGAAGTACAAGGTCCTTTCGGCATAGTTGATTTTCCATGGCTTTACATTCGGCACGGGGATACCATCCGCATATAAGGTTGTCAAAGAGTCGATATTGGTGGAAGCCGATAATTTTATCGCGATGACCTCTTTAATTTTGCTGGAATCACGCTGCGTCCCTAAATTCTGCACGCTGACAATCGAATCTTTGCTGACCGTTGTGCTGTCGGATTTACCAACAGCAATTTGGGCACCGGCGTAACTGATACCCGGAACGGTAAGGAAACAGAAAAACAAATAAAACAAACGTACAAAAACACTACAAAGAGCCGGCCCCGAATGTTGGGTGCCGTGGTTGCTGACCTCACGCATAGTAGAAAGGATAAGTTTATCGCCTACTAATTCCGTTTTTGGCTTTACGGGATCATTTTACAGATTGATCAGATCTTCACGGGTTTAGCAAATGTTTATTTGAATTGAATCACTAAGTTAATTTATTTTAATCAACGATTCAACCCGTGAAAACACCCTATTTTTCAGACCGTTACTCACCTTAAAGTTATCATCTCCAATAAAACAGAAAAAACCGCACCAAGGCAGCTTTTTATTTATCGTGCAGCATAGCGTTTAGCATTTCTCTTTACAAAGTTATCTTATGCCATAACTTCTGCCTTTATTAGATCAGTTTATAAGTTTACATCAAAAGCAAATACTGCTTTAAATACCGAAGATTGCGTTAGGACTGATCGGGTAATTATAAATTGTACTGGGTGATTTGAGTACACCGGAGAAGGGGATCAAAACCAAAAACCTTATTTTATGAGCCCAAATCTCCACAGCACTAAATTATATAAAAGCTGAATCATTTTTTTAGAGGCTTATTGGGAATTATTTACCATAAACTTTTAATCCTTTCGTAACCTTACCCTGGTTTTGCAATTGTTTGCTTCATCAAATACCGGCTTAATTTTTTCTAATCCCCACAAGTATTTACCGGCACGGTGCGGATTTTTCCGAAAATGCGCGTTACGTTCTTCCATATACCGGTCTATGGCTCCCTTGCAATCGTCGACATCTTTATAATTGCTGTTATGGATAATCGCCCGGGCCATTCCGGAAAACACCGACTCAATTAAGTTTAAAAATTGTGCCGAGCTGGGTAAAGGCGCAAGCTCGATCACCGGGCTTTTATTCTTTTTCAGGTAATCAGCATTGTTCCATTCCGCGATCTTTTCATTCAATTTGTTTGAGCGGTGCCAGGCGGCGGCATCCCAAGATATATACAACCTGGACGCGCTTTGGTATTGCTGCATTAAAATCCCGATCAATTTGATCATCTCTCCCGTATTCTTTTCCCGGGAATAAAAGTGGGTTAACTGATTAGTTGAAATTTCCAATGCCGCTGTCATTAATATGATCCCCCGTTTTTTTTGCTTCTGGGGAATGATAACCTGTTCGTCTCTTTTAACATGGGACCAACCACCTTTTAATTTGATCGCGAAATGCCCGAATTCATCTATAGAAAAAAATTTTTCCTCTTCCTTTAAATTGGCTAAAATATTTTTAATATGATCGACCTTTTCCCTGAATTGAGCATCAGGGCTCGTAATCCTCTCCCTGGACTTCCGGTAACCATACCCCAGCAGGTGAAGATGCACGCTAATGGTGGCAGGAGTTATAGACTGCTTGTAAATCTCCTTGTATTTGAGTGTTAGCAATTCAAGCGTCCAACTGGTTCGATTCAGCCCGTGCAGCCTAGGACTTTCGTGAATGAGCTTGGAGATATTTGCCTGCTTGGTTTTGATCACCTCTTTGCGCTCCGGGTTCAGGGTGTAAGGCCGATCCGTCAACCCTTTTATGCCCTGCTCCTTGAAGATATCGATCCATTTCAAAACGATGGGAACATCCAGGTCCACCTTTTCCGCGGTATCATGAACGTTCTTTCCCTGAAAGGATTCCAGGATAATGGTAGCGCGCTGCCACTTTTTTCTTTCAAAACAATTGCTCCATTTCTTTAGCTCCAGAAATTCACCGGGTGCAATTTCCCTTACCCTCCGGTGGTGATAAACCGAGATGTTATTTGCGAGCCGCCAAGCTTTTAAGTTTTTTGCAAATGCGCCCAGGAGATAACCGCCGGGACATAGTTTTCGATATTCAGGCCAAAGATTTAAAGCAGAAATATAACTCATTGTTGACCGGTCCACTAAATCAGCAATGACCTTCATCAGCTCATGGTATTTTTGCAGCCGTTTATGCGGTAAAAATTTCTTGCGGATCCAAAAACCAAGGTTATTGAGTTTATAGGGATATCTTTTTTCGACCTCCCTGCACTCCAGCTCATATTTCATGACGGTTCCTCTAGTAATTTGAAGTTCCCGGGCCAGGGCGTTTCTCACTAATGTTCCGTCAATATAGCGCTGACGGATGATTTTTTTTAACGACAAATCAATTGCGTGTGCCATTGGCTATGATTTAATCCAGCCTTAAAAAATTAGCTAAGATTAAATTTACCCTATTTTTTCCAAAATACGCAAGCCTTCACTTGCCTTACCCCATTGTTGTTTAAGCGGTCAAAGGTAAGATGGTGTTTTCATCCTGGTATGCAGAGCATAATCTGCATATTCTCCGCATTTTTGCGGATATTATTATATAATGCGGAGAATAGTTATTATATTCACCGCAAAAATGCGGAGAACATGTATATACACCAATTAAAGGAGTGGCCCAATTTTACCTGGAACGCGGAAAAAATACTACCGGTTTTAGGAGATGTTCGCCACCGACAGGGAAAACTTCTTGGGCAAATGAATGCTTTGGGCTTTAAAATAAAAGAAGCCGCCTTTTTAGATACACTAACGCTTGATGTTACCAAATCAAGCGAGATTGAAGGGGAACACCTCAACACGGAACAGGTCAGGTCATCGATAGCGCGGCGTTTAGGAATTGAACTGGCAGGTGCGGTTGCCTCCGGCCAGGATGTTGAAGGTGTGGTAGAGATGATGCTGGATGCCACTCAGGAATATGAGTCCGAATTGACCGAAGACCGGCTTTTTGGCTGGCATGCGGCTTTATTTCCTACCGGACGCAGCGGTATGTATAAGATCACCGCCGGAGACTGGCGGAAAGGAGAAAATGGGCCAATGCAAGTGGTATCAGGCGCCATAGGACGGGAAAAAGTCCATTTCGAAGCCCCTGATGCGGGTCTGCTTCGAAAAGAAATGTCAGCCTTTTTGCAATGGTTCAACCAGGACCTGCAAAATGACCCGGTGATCAAAGCCGCGATCGCGCATCTCTGGTTGGTAACGATACATCCCTTTGATGACGGTAACGGACGTATCACCCGGGCATTGACCGACCTGTTACTAGCCCGTGCAGACCGGAGTCCGCAACGGTTCTATAGTATGTCAGCCCAGATCCTGCGTGAGAAAGGCACCTATTATACCATGCTCGAAATTACCCAAAAAGGCGGCCTGGACATCACCAGCTGGATCAGTTGGTTTTTAGACTGCCTTTTGCATGCCATGGACCATACCGCGGAAACCCTTGCCGGCGTATTTGACCGGAATGATTTTTGGGAGCAACACCGTGCTATCGTACTGAATAGACGTCAGCGCCAAATGATCGATACTTTATTAGATGACTTTTTCGGAAACCTGACAACTACCAAATGGGGAAAAATGACCAACTCCTCGCCTGACACCGCTTTAAGGGACATAACCGACCTGATCGAAAAAGGGATCCTGGTAAAAGCACCCGGCGAGGGTAAAAATACCAATTATAAGTTATTGGTGCCTGCGAAAGAAGTCAAACCCATCCAGCCATCCCGTTGAAATTCCACAACGGCCTGAACTATTAAGGCCGATTAATAAACAGCCCCGATAATTTGATCGTCTACCCGCCCAGTTGTCATCCGGCGTTTTTAAGCACCGGTAATCACTCAGATTGAACGGTAGCCCAATTGCCGATAGCTTTCGAACTGCTCTTCCGTAAAGAACTGGTCGCCGGTCGGTTGCTGGGGAAACAAGGCGTTTTTCAGGTGATATTCTCGAATATCGGTGGATTCATCGCCGGTCAGGGTGGCCTTGATATAGGTTAATGAGCCTACTGGTACCCTGCCGTCCGGATAAGTGATCGTTCCGGTTGTGATGTGATGTGCCTTGCTGAACCCTTTGCTGTTTTTTTTGGTAATACTTTCGGTTTTAATATCTATCTCGACCCCGAAATCTATGCGGCAACGACGAATCGCATTCGCCAGGCCTTCACAGGTCGCAGCTTTATCCTCCTCGGCATCGACCAGCGTAATATGGTTACATCGCCGGCGGATGAGTTCGTATAATCCCATATTATCAAAGTGGCCGCCGTCCGAGAGACAGACGTAGCGGGAATCGATATCCGATTTACCGATCAGGTCACTCAACAGGTAGGCTACCCCTAAAGTGGGGTCGGAATTCTTATAGGTGTTTCGACGGGGGTTGCCGATCCACCAGCCCAATCTGACGTTGAACATGGTTAAAAGGAAAGCTGTTGCAGGGGCCGAGTGGTAGCCCATATTGGGGTTGACCGCAGCACCCGATATGGCCATGGCCGTCCCGATCATCGGACCTTTTTCATAAGCAAATTCATTGGTCGGCCGGTAGCCGTATTCATAAACGTTGTCCTTGGCATAAGCAGCGGAACGTGTGGGGCTGAAATCAAAGCCGCAATATAACGGGGTAAAAACAAAGGACTCTGCCTTGCGGTCCTGGCGGTCAAGTTCCGAAACTACGGTCGCGTTCAGGGTGGTGTTGATGATCGGGAAGGGACCGGTGTATGCGTCTTCGCCCTGGGCGCTGGTAAAAGTGGCTAACTTGATATCGTCATTTTTATCAAATCCGGTAAAATTGTTTACGGTCTTGTCCCGGTCGGTTCTTTTGCGGGTCGCTCCCAGGTAGGCCCTGACCAGTCTGTTGCGGTAGAAGTGATGCAGGGAAAACTCATTTACCCCGACGCGCCAGCTAAAAATATAGGTAATGACGCCGATCACGATACTGACCTTAAAACAGTCCGCCAAATCGTGAGGAATATTTTGCAACATGCCGGCGATCAGCAAACTCAGACCTTCCAGTGTATAGGCGCCGATCAATAAAAACCCGACCATAAACAGGTAGGGGGCAATCCGGATAAAGACTTCGGTGGCCATTGATCTGACTGAGCCCGGCTTGTCAGCTGACTCGGTAGGTTGATAGGCCAATTTTACGGCAAAGCCGATGATCGTCGCCCAGCCCCCGAACAGGGCCGGAATGTTGAGGGGCGCATGTTTCCTGAATTCCCGGAATTCCCCGGGCAGAACCAGGGCGCCGTAAGTAATCAACAGCCAGAGTAACATGAAACGATGGACGATTGCGCCCATCCTGCCCCACCATTCACGGCGTTCGTCCGGAAACAGTTTGCCCATCAGGGCCATCCGGATCACCACACAACAACTGATGCATTCCAGGATCAGCGGAGGGCCCGCAATGAATACCCACTTTTCCGCTTTAAGCGGGAAGGCAGGGAAAGCCGATTGCCGCTGCAGGAACAGCATCCAGACCCCGGAGAGCAAGAACAGGCCGGCGGCCGCGGCCACCAGGGAGGAGCCGATAATAGCCCCGTCCACCAATTTCTTTTCCAGCGGCCTTTGCGCACACAACCGGTAAAGGCCGATATAAGCGATCGCCAGCATGGCCGCCGCGCCGGCGAGGGCCGCCGGCCACAGGAGGGATACCTTGCCAAGATAGCCGGGATGCCCGGGGCTATCATGATACAACCAGGAACTGATCAGATAGGCCGCAGCAATGGCCCAAAGGATCAGCATGAGCGATAATAAGCGGTTCCGCCCGAAAGTAAAAAGTGCCCGCTCGTCATGCGCGGTGTCGTAGGTCTTCATGCCGACACCGACAATCAGCACACCGGGCGCGAAGATCAGGGCACTCCAGGCAGCGACCACGGCAGGATCGAAAGAATCAGGGATCCGGGTAATCTTTTGCCAAATAAAAAAAAGATCCGTCACCAGCGATAATGCCGTACAAAGCAGCAGGAGCAATAAGACCTGATTAATGAGCGTATTCCGCAGCCAGGTGATGCCCATGGTCCAGGAATCCGCTGACATGATGCTGGCGTCCGGCGCAAGGTAATTGCTGAACATCCGGAGCCACCGGATGGGCCGGACTTCTTCTCCCTGGGGATCCGAGGACTTACGTATATTTAAACGGTCAGCAACCTTGGCAACCGAGCCGCCGCGCTTGATCCAGCTGGCCAGCCAGGTACCGATATAACCACCTCCCGAAACAGTGGAAAGATAATCAAAACGGGATAGCTTGTTTTCTTCGGCCAGTTTTTGCAAAACCCCCAGGCTGAACGTCGCCGACCTGATGCCCCCACCGGACAAAGCCAGCCCGTGCAGGTCCATCCCCGTAGCCCGCAGTAAAGGGTCTTTCGTTTCATTGGCTGCCAGTACCTCCTGGGGTACCGGGGTCGAGGCCATGGTCGGGTTATCGATCAACCGTTTTTTCCGGCTTTGGGCGATTTCGTTAAGCTCGCTGTTGAACAGGGTTTCAAAGGGCAGGGCGATATGTTCATCGTTCAGGCGTCCGATCAGCATGGAGTCGCTTTCCAGCAGGGCCCGGGCTTTCTCGTAGCGGGAAATGGGGTCCTTGCGGTGGGAAGCCTTCCACCATTTATCATAACCCCGTTGATCGGAGCCGTTTAGCAAGCCATCTTCCGGCTTAAGGTTCCAGGACTGGTACAGCCGCTGTTCCGATTATCCCAGCTTTTTACCGCCGAGGCATAAAATAATTTGTACGGGCATATAATGCAACACGTCAGCAAGCCCTGTCCTGGCAGCGGTCTTTACATACAAGATCCGCCTTATAATGTGCCGCCATTGAAAAGGCGTACAATATAACGTACCATCTTTGGCAAAACCTTCACCCAGGCCTTTTTCATCCGGGGAGCTGTAATACACCTGATGGTGCTCTTCCAGCCAGGTCAGCAGCCCGCCGGCGAGCATCAGAAAGCATTCTTTAAATTTATCGGTCTTTTCCTTTCCCAGACTGCACCAAAGCACGTCCTGCATGGCCCGGACAGTTGAATCAGCGCACTTGGCGGTATTGATCGTATCCAATTTTTCGCGAAGCTGCCAAAGGTATTTGTCCTGTACCTCCAGCCGTTCCTCGAAATTCAAGTCTTTTTTACAAATATTCTGAATGATGGTGATACTGGCAACCGCCTGGGCGGTCAAATCGGTTACGATATCCATTTTGACGAGATTGTTAGGTGAAATAAGGATGCTTCAAAATATCCGGAAGTTCTGCGCCGGGATGCGGGCAGGATAAGTCCGGCCATCCGGCATCAGCGACCGGATGACCAGGCTAAAATCGGGCCTATTGAAAAAGCCTGTTCAACAAACCGGCTAACCTGATCCCACCCATCTCCAACCTCACCTCCCCAGTTTTGATATGCGCGGCATAGTAATTCCGGTTCAGGTCGCTGCCATTGTGCACTTCCGTGTAAAGCTTGCTGCTGATCTGATAGCTTTCCCACAACCATTTCAGCAGGTCATCGCTTTGCCATTGCTGAACCTGGGCGGCGCTGGCATGATCCACTTTCGCGGCCAGCTGTTGGTAATCCGGTTGGTCATCTTTGAGCAGCAAACCGTCCCACACTTTGTGGAAGTCCGTCTCCCCGTGGTAATTTACCTTGATCAGGCCCCCGCCCCGGTCGATCTCCCGGCTCACGTGCATCGGCTGGTGAACATCACCGACCAGGTGGATGATATATTTCAGATCCTCCTGCCTTTGCGCCACCGGAATACCCGGCGTTTGAATATCAGCTTCCAGCCGCAGCAATTCATTGTAAACATTAGGGATGCGCAGCCCCTTGACCATCTTCACAAAATCGTCATAACCGAGGCCCAAGGGCAGGTTCAGGAAGTGCCAGGGCGCGGTCGATTTGGTTTTGGTCGCATCGGCCCAGGAACTCACCGAAGCCATGCTCCGGCCATTCAGCAGCGCTTTCACCCGCCCCGCTGCGTTAGCAGTCAGATGGCGCTGGGCGATCAGCGCCGTGGCACTGTGGCCCTCCGGCCCCCAGGCGGTAAGGGTCAGGCCTGCTATGCCCAACAGGGAAAGCATCAGGATTTTTTTCATTGTCATCTGGTTTGATTCCTAAAGTTAAGCCTAAACGAACCGCCTGTCAACCCGTTAAAACACCCTATTTATCAAGGTGTTATCACCGGAGTTTATAAACACCAACCTAGCGGGCTCCTTTTTAATAGCCCAGGGTTTCCGTATTCCCACCGCAATGAATTTCCAGGCTATTTCTTACAAACACCGCAGGTTAGGCCCTTCTTTGCGCAGCGTTTACAATATTTGCAGTTTTTGCAGGCCTTGCACGGGTTGGCGCCCGTGCATGTTGCCATTGGTCTAGTCTTTGTTTTGTGGCTATCGGCGCTGCCTATAGTTGCGGCGGCGAGTAAAATGAGAATAATGGTTCTTTTCATGATTTGGTTTTCGGATAGTGCACTGATTTTTCGTTCCTATCTATTTTTAATGCGCATACGTTTGAATGATGTGAATGGTCACAGGGTGCAGTCGCCTTTCCGTATGAACCGGATGAAAGCCTCCGGAAGTAAAAAACTCAACTTCGCCATCTGTTTTGAGATACCAAACCCTTCCTAATGCCCTTAAAGTAATGGTATCAAGCCTGGTGATTTTTTTGAAGTGAGCTACTTTGACCGTATCCAGCGCCAGAACCATCACATTACTATGTTGCTGGCTGCAGGATACCGGTTGGTAGTGTTCACCTGTCCAAATCATGCATCCCTGCTGGCCACCGGCAAAACTCCACATAGCATACCCCCCTCCCACCAGCACCAGTATGCTTACTAAAATAACAGCTATCCGATTCTTTGATAGCGGCGACTTTTTCTCCGCCCGTGTCAACTGAAAGCCTCCTTTTGCTGTCGCTTCTAATTTCTCAAACCTCTCTTTTTCAACCATTGGCTCGCCAACTATCCCTTTACTACCGGCGATAGCGATACTTTTGTCAGGCTGGTAAGGTCTGGGCTCATAGTCGATTAGCCAGGCCAGGAGTTCTACATTCTTCTCATTAGTATCCTTTACTTTTCCCTTCAAATAATTATCCAGGGGCCTGAGCAGATCAACATCAAACTTTCTGATTGCTTTTACAAAGGCAGTCGCGTCAACGTGATCCCCGAAGAAGGACCTTAAGGTGTTGAGATCACTCTTTAGAAATCTTTTATCAATAACCGCTTCACATTCATTCCTCAGGTTAGCGGGCGTCGGATGAATTAAATTTAGCGAAAGCGCGTTATCAGCTTTCTTATGGTGATAGGTCTGCAGGACTTCTGCTTGGTAATCAGCAAACATTTCCAAAAAATTTTAACGTAAAGCTACAGTAAATTCCGGAATCTCTCCTGCATTTCCGGAATCCCCCCGGAATAATTGGAAATCCCGGAATACGTTGCAAATAAGCCACTTACCTCCATATACATTTGTTTTGAAATCGGAAAGGACGTACAAGCCGGTTTCGCAATGAGCTGAGGATGCGGCGGCTGATACCAGGCTTGGGAGGCTGATAAAGGCTTCCGCAAACAAAGCTCACACTTCCCAAAAAATGTAAGAGGCGCCTCTTACCCAGGTTGCAGTGCTGCCCGGAACCAGGTTCCGGGTACCTGCAGATTTATTAACCTTTAAAATTTTTTGAAAATGTTTGAGCTTTTTTTAGCGCTTTTCCTGGCATTCGGATGCCCGGCGCATAACCACACGAACTGTAATAACGACAACACAGTAACCACGCAGGGTACCGGCGGAGAAAACGGACACGTACCTCCGGGTAACACGCCCCCACCGCCTCCTGGCGATTAATGGTAACAAGGGTAAGACAGGATTCTTCTTGTCTTACCCTTTTTTCAATTAACTTAGTTTTCTATTTCAGCAAATATATCGATTGAGAAAACTATTGTTACTATCCCTTTTACCTGCATTTGCCTTTCTTTCCTGCCAGAAAAAGGCGCCGGTGATCCCTGTACAGAAAACCGCCGATTATAAAAAAGCCACGCGGTTCCTTTATAAGCAGAATGACTCCGCTTTTTATTACTTCAATAAAGCCGCCACAACCTCAAAAGACAGCCTGCAGACCGCGATGGCCTATAATCAAATGGCCGCAATCCAATCCGATGCCGGGGACTATTTCGGGAGCCAGGAAAGCCTGTCGATGTCCCTGAAGTTTTTAGATGAACAGGCCGAAAAAGATCGTAAATGCCTGGCCTCTGATTACAATGAACTGGGGATGAATAGTTTCAACCTGAAAAATTATGATGGGGCGATCAGGAATTACGACCAGGCCATCAAGTATTCGGAGAACAATAAATTCAGGCTTATATTCCTAAACAATAAGGCGAACGCTTACCAGAGGAAAGGCGCTTACGGGGAAGCTTTAGCGCTATACCGGTCGACCTTACTGCATACCGATCAGCGAGGCACCGAATATGCCAGGATCCTATCGAACATGGCCCGGACCAAATGGCTGGCCCGCCCTGCCTACAACGCAGCTCCTGAATTATTAAAAGCCCTTCAGATCAGACAAAAAGAGAAGGACGACTGGGGGCAAAACGCCAGCTATGCACACCTGGCGGATTATTATAGCCGTACCCGGCCGGATTCTGCCTTATTTTTCGCCCTTAAAATGTATACGGTTGCCCGAAAACTTGACAGCCCGGATGACCGGCTGGAGGCTTTGCAAAAACTGATCCGGCTCGGCCCGGCACTAAGCGCAAAGGGCTATTTTGAACGCCATCAGCAATTAAACGATAGTTTGCAGACCGCCCGCAACGCTTCCAAAAACCAATTTGCCCTGATCCGTTACGATGCGGAGAAACACAAAGCGGAGAACCTCAAACTTCAAAAGGATAATACCGAAAAAAGATACCAGATCATCAAACAACAAATTCTGTTTGGCGGCATTTCCCTCCTGCTGGTCGCCGGAATTATCGCGACCGTTTTCTGGTACCGGAAAAGAAAGCAAAGACTCGACCTCGAAGCCCGTGAAAGAGAGCTGCGCATTTCCCAGAAGATACATGATGTGGTAGCAAACGGGCTGTACCTGGTTATGAACGAAATCGAAAACCAGGACCAAATCCATAAAGGCCCCTTACTCGATCAGATCGAAATATTGTATGAGCAATCGCGCGATATTTCTTATGAAAAGCATGAGGCGCCGGACGGAGACTTCCATGTAAAAATAACGAAACTATTGACCGCTTTCGCCGCTATGGACATTAAAATAGCGGTGGCGGGCAACAATAAAAACGTCTGGAAAAAAGTCAGCGCACAAGCCCGGCAAGAGCTCAAACAGGTCCTGCAAGAATTGATGGTCAACATGAAAAAACACAGCCACGCAACAAGTGTGTCCGTCCGGTTTGAACAGCAAGACAATCATTTACATATTAATTACATGGACAATGGTGTTGGTTTTCCGGCGGAGGTGCATTACGGGAACGGCCTTACGAATACGGGAAACCGTATTCAACATATGGGGGGTACGATTACCTTTGACACCAAATTGCAAAAAGGGGTCAAAATCCACATTTCATTACCGCTTGTTTAAAAAAGGATCCAACATGTTTAAAAATGTATTGATAGCCGAAGACCACGAAAGCGCCAGCATTTCCGTCCGGAAAACCTTGGAAGATCTCGGTATCGGCCGTTCCGACTACGCCTATTATTGCGATGACGCCCTAACCAGGATACGAAACGGACTCCGTGATGGTCAGCCTTTTGAATTGCTGATCACCGATCTTTTTTTTGAAGAAGATGATCGGAAACAGCAGATCACTGATGGCGCAGCTTTGATTGCCGCCGTCCGGCGGCTACAACCGGCCTTAAAGGTGCTGGTCTTTTCAGCCGAATCCAAAACCAATGTAATCGAAGGCTTATTCAATGAACTTGGGATCAACGGTTATGTGCGTAAAGCACGCCGGGATGCGCAGGAACTCAGATCCGCGATTGAGGCCATTCATAAAAACAAGCAACATTTCCCCGCACATCTGCGGCAAGCGATCCAGCAAAAGAATGCCTATGAATTCACCGAATTTGACATTACCATCATCAAATTACTTGCTCAAGGCATGCAGCAAAAAGACATTCCTGATTATTTAGTACAAAATCAAATCAAACCTTCCAGTTTAAGTAGTCTCGAAAAACGGCTTAATTTGATCAAGGAATCCTATCAGTTTTCTAAGAACGAACAGCTCGTTGCTTTCTGCAAGGACATGGGTATTATTTAATCTTTCCCCTTTTTAAATCTTTTTAAACTAGCTTGTGGCTTTACGGTTTCCCGTAAAAATACCGCCTTGTATCTGTATAATTTTGAGGTAATTAAACAAGCAAAATTATAATGGAAACACCTATACAAAGCGAGGTCGTGTTTTACCAGGACGTAAATGTCACCGTTACTCAATCGAGATTCGTAACCAATTCAAAAACTTACGCGATGCGGAACATTTCATCCGTACATATTTTTGAAATAGTAAAGAGCAAAAAGTTCCCCATTATTTTGGCCATTATCGGGGTTTTTATGCTTTTTTCGGATGCAGCCAGAGTAGTTGGATTCTTTGTACTTGCCCTTGGAGCCCTTCTTCTTTTCAGTATAAAAAATGAGTTTGCCGTAAGGATCAGTACCAATTCAGGGGAGACCAACAGTATTGTGTCAAAAGACAAAATGTATGTTCAAAAAATAGTACACGCCCTGAATGAAGCAATAGTACATAGAGGATAAAGTCGTAGCGCTATCTTTTCCATGAAATTTAGTGGCCAAATTTAAATTTCTCAAAAACACCTTATACATACCGAACTCCTTAAAGTAAAGCCTTGCGAATCTGTCTAATCTTGAGATGATGAATAAAATTTAAAATCAGTATGACAGGCCAACATATAAAATTTCAGGGATTTGGTATTATGACAAAAAAGGTGATCGAGAATCTTGCGCGTTTGATCGATTTCAACTGGCTGTAAAATTCAAATAATATACCCTTTGGGGCTTTAAGTGTTCCAATTGCTTACTACTTATTAATTAATTTACGATATGAATGTAATCCGACAAAGCACCTTTAGGTTGAATGTCCTAGTTGTTACCCTGTTTTTTTTATCGGCATGTAACACTACTACCGATCCTTTTACTAAACAGGGTTTCGACGTATACGACGCACAATTGCGTAAAAGAGTGGCAACTTATAACGATTTTAAGTCGCCCAATAGCGCAAACACAAAAAAAGGAAACCCTGCCTTGTACATAGATTTTTCCGCTGGCATTAATAATGCCTTCAAAGACCCGGTTATCAGCAGGCTGATGTCGGAATGTTTTAATACTGTTTTGGCTGATAAATTTGATGTATTTAAACTGGGATCAAATCAAATCACCCCTTTTGCGATCAATAATACAACTGAGTTGGGGCAAAAGGTTAGCGATCCGCGTGAGTACCTTGATATTTGGGCTCCCATTCAAGCCGCTGTCGAAAAAATCACAAATGCAGATAATGACGCCCTGTTGATCACTGATTTTGAGGAATGGCAAAACAAAACGGAAATTACAAATACCGCCTATCTCAAAATCCCTTTCTCAAAATGGCTTACAAAAGGGAACACCATTCACTTTTTCATTGCGGACTACAAACAAGGGGCTATTGATAAACATATTTACTTCACAATCTTCAATTGTGGCACGCCTAATTCTTCAAGTCTGATCACCAAACTTGAATCCAAATTAGCCCCGCTTAATGCAAGATTCGATCTATCAACAAAGGCGTATAAATTATCAACCGACTATCCCAGTGACAGGGAGGGGGGCCTCTTTTATGACAAAAATGCAAAAACGGAAAAGCAAAAGAACATTTTGGATTTAAAAGACAGTTACGTCAACGGCTTAAAAAACGGCAATTTCTATGAGTTTTACCCCTTAGGGCTTGACTGGAAAACGATCAATGAAACCCACGATGCTTACAAAGGCCAAAACCAGTTTAATGATCTCTTCAGGAACCTGTTTATTGATCTGAGCAATGAGGACTGTTATTCCTATGAAAACTTTGATGTGATGACTTATGATATTTCAATTGATTTTGTAAACTATTCCAGATCAATTGAGGTGGTTAATCATAAACCCAAATTAACGAAAGGCAATAATGGAGAGCCCAAGGTTGCTGACGAGGAGAAAGATGCAATTGCTTTAGGGTGCTACAACCCCGATGGGTCGGTTAAAGATGAATGGAAGTACAAACCGGTATCTCCGACCGCTGTGCCTGATTTTTTTTTACTCAACAAGCAATTGTTTAAAAACACAAAATCCGGCGATATTAAAAAGGCGGAATTTGGCATTTCATTCGACCCCAAATTTAAGCTCAAAGACCTTCCTGATCCAAACGGGCTATTAAAAATTGACATTGTTCTAAATACGGCCGAACCAAAAGTAGATAATCCTAAGTTAAATAAATTCAAATGGATCAACGCTAAAGGAGTTCCGAACATTGGACTATATGAATCTATTAAAAATACGATGCAGGAGCTTAAGCCGACTAATAAAGTGATCTATTCATACTATATCAAAACCAACCAGTAGTAATCAAAAATAACTTATTAAAATATGGAATCAACTTCTGCTTATATTATTTCTGCGATCATAGCATTGATAATTTTATTGTTGTCTGCTTTGATTGCCAATGCGATCAAATTTGAAGGAGGGAGTAAACCTAAAGATCCCCAAAAAAGAAAAATATGGTTTTGGGTGTTGGCTTTTGTCAACCCGGGAATAATTTTTTTGCTTGGCTATTTCGTATTCAAGCCGGATG
The DNA here is from genome assembly GCA_035489035.1 of Mucilaginibacter sp. Lineage (GTDB taxonomy): Bacteria > Bacteroidota > Bacteroidia > Sphingobacteriales > Sphingobacteriaceae > Mucilaginibacter. The sequence goes on along the minus strand of DATHKT010000055.1, from coordinate 14,132 downwards.
CAAATCTTATGATTTTAAATAACTACATAAACGCACTAAGCATTGGTACAATAGCCGGATTTTTTTTATACATCGTCTTGGGGTTTGTCCTGAGTAAAATCTTCGCAAATGGCAAACTTGGTCACTGGTTTTAATTTTTAATTATATGATGGACAAATTATTTGTTATAGCCATAGGCGGTACCGGAATGCGTTGCCTGGAAGCCTTTACGCATCTGTGTGCAATTGGGATGTTCGATAGTCAGGAGATCGAGGTACTTACACTTGACACGGATCAGACTAACGGCAATAAGGGCCGGGTTGAAGAGCTGATCAGATTATATAATAGGGTCAAAACTTCTGGATCTGCTGACGGGGGCACTCCGAATGCCAATACATTTTTCTCCTCAAAATTAAATCTACATAGGTTTTACACAAACTATTCCGGGCAAGGGCGTGAAAACTACAAAAACATTTCCAAAATTACCAGTGGCACGCCCGATCAGCAAAAAGCAAATAAATTGATCTCCGATTTATTTTTGGACAATCAAACGGTGCAGGAGTTTAACTTATCACACGGGTATCGAGCTCAAACTCATTTGGGATCGATGCTCATGTATCATGGAATGATAGAAGCCGCCAGGAATATTGTCAAAGGTAAAGATGTTAAACCGCAGGAACGGGAGCTGGATGCGTTCATAGCTAAACTCGAACTTGCGGGACAAAATGCAAGAGTATTCATCTTCGGCTCAATATTCGGAGGCACGGGAGCATCTTCGATACCGGTGCTTCCTAAAGCATTGCAGGATTTTGTAGAAATACGTTCCGGCGGGTCTTCAAGTATTGACATTACAAAGGCAAAATTCGGTTCTACATTACTTACGGAATATTTTACGTTTAAAAAACCCGATGAAAAACAAAAAACGGGTAAAGAAGAAAGCATCATTGCAGATGCCTCATATTTCCCATTGAACAGTCAAGCTGCTTTGCAATTTTATCAGAGTGACCCAACGGTCCAAAAATGCTATAAGTTACTTTATCATATAGGTTGGCCCATTGAAAGTAAAAATCTCGATGATCCGGACTCGGGGCATACCTCCATTACCGGCGGTGCAAATCAAAAAAACCCAGCACATATTACAGAATTGCTTTCTGCTTGTGCTGCATTTGATTTTTTTACAAGAACAACGGGGTTCGACGGTTCTAAGGCGGAATATGTCTACAAAGCCGTTGAATTTAACAACAATTCATTTAACTTTTCTTTTAATGATTTTGTTGGCAACATAAATAAAGCGGGCGAAAATTTTGTAAATAAGCTGGGTGCCTTCTTTTCACTTGCCCATATATCGTTAACCGTTAACAACGCGGCAACTGGCGATTCAGGTATAAAAGGATTTATAACCAGATGCCAGGAGCAAAAGCTTACTCAATACAGCTCAATAACAGATACCGAATGCTTTGACATCAATGATTATTTCAAACTATTCGCGTACACATTTGATAGCGAAAAATTTGTCCCGGGATGGCTCTATCAGGTAAGAAGCACCGTCGCACCCGGCACTTTTATTTTTGACAGCAAAGCATTTCCCGATAATCTTAACGAACTCAAAAAATTAGATGTCGGTACTATTTTTTTAGATGATAAATATCACTGGTCAAAAGGCGGGTTACTAAGCAATAGATATGATACGTTTATTAAAAAACTGATCAACTCGGGGCCAGAAAACGACCAAAAAGTGAACACTACAAAGGAAAAATTCCTGGCTCATATTTACAACGCTATTACCATTTCACAAGGCTTCAATTAAATCTAAGAACTGATGAAGAATAATAAAATAAAGGCATTAGCAATAAAAGTCCATCCTAAAACAGAACCTCAAGGTGTAGAATATGCATGGGATAAAATTCCACAATTAGAAGTTTTTACAAAAAATATCATAATACCCGAAATTGCAATCGCCCAGGACGGAACTTCATCAGTTAATGTTGGGTCGATCGTGTCAGGAATTCCGTCTGTGTTTGCGAGGGCTTCATTGTTTGAAAATGCATTAAATAATATCCTGGATAAAGATGCGGAGGCGTCCGGGCTAATGCTGTTTTATAAATCTTTAGTTAGTGAATGGAAGGGGTTTATAAGTTGCCTAGCGCTGAATTATAAAGACATTGAGGTCAACAGAGTTTATCTCGCCTATTCCGACGGTAAAAAGCTGATAGACACTGAAAATATATATGAACCAACCGGTGCATTTGGAAATGTTTTATTTGAGCGACAACCATTATGGTGTGATCAATCTTTGGCAAACAACACTGAGAAGGTCCCATTTATCGATGTTATATCATTTAATGGGAAGGTCGTTGGCGGAACGTCACCCGACTGTTTTCTTTTTACATCGGTATCATACCATATAAAAGAAAAGTATCCTTTCATCAGTGTTCAAAATGGGCGGTTCGTAGATCCATTAAAATCGGACTTGAAACCGGATGAACTGAATAAAATTTATGGATATGCTAAACATATTCTCGAAAATATCGAATCGTTCAGAATAAACTTCAATGGTTTGCCTGACGCCATAAAGCCTACATATGGCAATATATCTGCGTGCATTCAGGACTGGATGAAGGATATGGTGAAATATCAGCAAGGAAAGAACTTTTCTAAATTAGACAATCAGACACCACCGGAAGTAGGGTCATTATTTGCTTATCCATTTAGTAAACTCTTCAATTTTTCTACTTTGCTGTATGGGTCAGAGGGCATAATTACCCATACGCCAAGTTCGGAGGCGAGCATTGAGTTTGACCCTAAAGACCTGCTATTACCCGATTCAACCGAAATTGTTCAAATCGATTTTGGCAAGGAGGGGTCGGAGACAAGGAATTATTTATCTACTAAATCAATTTTGTTATTAGCGGCAGATACTAAAGGACAACCTCATAATTATGCCTATTTTTCTTTACCATTAACCCCACTTGCACTAAATGTTTTCGGGGCCAATTTAGATTCTTTAACCGGGCTTGCTGAAACGTCAAATGTAAAATCACGAATTTCCGCAATCTACGACCCAAATGATAAAGATGGTGAAAAACTCATTGTCCATTTGAAATTATTTACAGACACGGGAAATGAGATCACCAAGCAAGTAGTTTACAATGTAACTCATGAATCAATAAATGGAAAAGATATCTTGATGTGGCCTAACTTTATATCCAAGCAATGGAACAGGTATTTTCTGTATTCAGAAATCCCTCATAACGATGCTAAATTCCAGGCCACACCATTTATTGGAAACGTAAATGACGACTTTTTCCGAATAACTTTAGACGACAAAGGACGCCCTTTGTATTTAGCCAGCAAGGGCCGGGCCACCATAGTTCCGGAAAAATATGGAAATATAAAAGTTCAGTTACATATCACATCAAATAATGCCGTTGCCGATAACAAATATAAATACGAAATATATGAAAGCAATCAGCCTTTTAAAGGTGTGAAATTTGCGCACGCCGGGATTGATTGCGGTTTTGGAATTATTCGCTATAATGGATCGGGAAATGACCAGGTCTTGCCGGTAAATATGCTAAATACAACAAAAAATTTAGCGCCTGCATTTTTAGGCGTTGATTTTGGAAGTACCAATTCGTCAATAGCCTATTATTCCGACAGTAAAAAAATGGTCTGCGAAAGTTTAAAATTAAGTAATAAAAGGGTTTCGCTGCTTTCAAACGATGCAAAAAACAATGATGAACGCCCCGCTGTGGAAGATGAAATATTCTTTTTTCAAAATGATGAGATCTTAACCAATTCTATAAAATCAGTTTTGACAATTCACGATCCCAGAAGAATTGTAAATGAAAACAATATTCAAAGTGATTCCCTCCTTGCCCAAGCCGTTAAGGGGGGCTTCCCGTGTTTTGAAAAAAATCTTCCGATAGATAGTGCCCAAGATAACCGTTATATTTTAAGCTATAACCGTGTTGGCAAGGCGGAACTGGTTTATAACATGAAATGGTCAACTCAAAGCATAGATAAGAGTTATAAAACAGCCTATTTGAGCTCATTAATGCTCCATATATATGCACAACTTTTTATTGAAAACCACGAACCTCATACATTAAAATGGTCTTACCCATCATCAATGGGTAAAGACTTATTAAGCGAATATAGGGCGATCTGGGATTCTTTAACGGACACAAGCCCACTAAATAGTACTGTTTCATTGAAGTCTTATCCGCCTTCCGATCTGTCCAATATCGGAGACGTTGAAGGTAGCACATGGGGCGTTGGTGCCCATGACGAAACCAGTTGGGGCAACGCGGAAAAAAGCGAACAAAATACCGGATGGGGAACTCCTTTAACTCCAGGCAGCAGTTGGAGCGGGGAACCTGTGGCATCTGTTGATAACGGGTGGGATGCTCAGAAGAATACCCAGCAAAAAGATATTATTGAAATACCTACTGAAACCGATCCTATCCGATTCGATTTTAAACAATTAAGTAATAAAGAATCCCTATCAGAAGCTTGCGCAGTGGCTAATTATCTCGTTAGGCCAAATGGCGGATATGCTTTAAATCCGGGTGAGCTAGTGCTGTGCTTTGATATAGGTGGGAGTACTACTGACATAACTGCGCTCTGTCAAATGGAGGGAGGAAAAGCGATGATCAAACAAAACTCCATTCGCTTTGCTGCTGAACGTCTGGCACAGGCAAGCAAGTACTCCCCTAATTTCAAGACCGTTTTGTTAAAAATGTGTGAAAAAAAGAAAATCTCAATTCAGGGCCTTAACAAAGGCGACAATAAGTTTTCCGAAAATACAGCGCCATACTATTTTGAACAAGTGGTTGATAGGCTTGAAAATACTGACTTTGACACTTTTTACTTACTCATCGCCGCTGAATGCAAGGAAATGATGAGTGTTAATCTTTACATTACCGGTTTGATCATGTTTTACGCCGGCCAGTTGGTTCATAAATTACGCACAGAAATTGTCCGTTCAGAGGACGCCCCGACGGCAGTAAAAAACACACCGCCAAAGATTAGAATTGCTTTTGCCGGTAAAGGAGCCCGCATATTTGATTGGTTTGAAGCGGTTAACCCCTTAGCTGCAAATGACTACTATACCCAAATGTTCATTAGAGGTATTGGTGGAGAAGCGGTCGCAAAAAAAACCATTTTGCCGATCTCACAAAATCCATTGAAAATAATTGATATAAACTCTCAAAAGGGTGATAACAATTCGGATGTTAAATACGAAGTTTCAAAAGGCTTGGCAATCCCCACAGATATTACTAAAATACTTGTGCCTACCAATAAGCAGGCGATCGAGATCTTAGGCGAAGATCATTTTTGTGTAGTTATGCCCAACGGTGAATTTAATTACTTGAAATCCACCAACTCAATCACCCCACAAATGATCGAACATATTGGCAATCATTTTATCAACTATCCTCCGCAAGGTAGTCAGCCTTGTCCAAGGTTCATGGATTTTGCTGACCTGTTCTATAAAGTTTCCTCATCGATGTTTGGTTTGAAAATGAGCCCTGCTGACTTTATGGCCGGCTTTCAAGACATGAACGTTGAAAATTACATTAAAGGAATTCCCGAGTTCATCGAGTCGCAGAAACGCAAAGTAAACGAGCAAAAGAAATTCGATTACGTTGCCCCAATAATTATACTTGAAGGAATGAAATTTTTTGAAAAGCATTTGTTAAAGGGAATTCAAATCCAATAATTAATGGCCTTTTGTGTTTTAGTTAAAATATCGAAGCGTTTAGTGTCTTTCTGGTATCAGACAGATAAAAACCCTTATGCACCGTTAGTAATTAAGGGCACAAATGAAGTTCCATTATATTTTTACGTTAGTGGCAACGATTTTATTTTTGGCGCTGCGGCCAGGGACAGATTCCACCAACACGATCCCAATGCATACGGAAACTTTTTTGAAATCATAAAAGACCCAAGTCGTCATTTCACGATCTACAGTAATAAAAAACCAGTCAAGCAGCTTTTTTATTATGGAATTGAACAGCACCTTTCGTTTTTCATTAACACCGTATTATATAAAGGGGATTCCATAGAATCGTATCGTCAGCACTTTCCCCTCAAGTTTTTATTTGAGGCAGATATTGAAGACAAGGAAAAGACACTGATTGAAAATCTGTTTACCGATGCAGGCTACTTTAATATTGGCAGGGTCAATTATGACGCTGCTCTTTTCGAGGTTCTTGTTCAAAATAAATTCTTATCCGAACAGAGCAACGTATTATTGCTTAATGGCCTAAATGATACACTTTATATTAAGCTATACGCTGACTTTACAGTGCCCCCCTTAAGTATATTGAATATAGAAGGCCAAGGTGCCGATCCAAGGGTCAGGATCCTAGCAGAAATGATCGTCGAATATATTATCACTCAAAATCCCTTCCTAAATCTTGACAAGGAACTGGAAACTGGGGCACTCCTGTCATTTTGCGCAGGCCTGCTTAATAACCTTACTCCTATTATTAAAGGTGATGCTGAGTTAACTGACGGCAAAACCTATTGGTTTAGAATTAATGAACGAAGTTTAAATGATCGGTTACAATATTATTCTAAAGACTTAGCGATTTATTCTTCAATAGATGATCTGTTGAATACAAACAAGTTGAAACTGGAAAATATTATCATTGTTTTGGTAGGCGAAGAAATTAGCACATCCTATTTTTCAAATAAGTTATTAAAAAAATACCCTCATGTCATATCCGTTGAGCCCATTCATTTAAAAGAAACAATGAAGCTTATTTTCACTACGGTTTCAAATATTGTTCCTGAATCTCAAAAAGGAATTGCAACTGTGCCTCCCTTACCACCACCTCAACCCGGATTTTTAAATGGTATAAGTAAACCTACCTTTCCCGGAAAAATTGCACCGCCGCCTTTACCGCCAAAGAAGGGAAATGTGGCGCCGCCAATAGTTAAACCTCAACTGCCTCCTGTTGTTAAAACTGCAAATTCAAATAAAGCCAAGGCAATTTTGCCACCGCCTTTACCACCTAAAAATAATTAAAAATATTTAATATGGCCATTCAGTTAGAAAAAAAGAAACCTGTATCTCTCGAGAAAAGCAATCTTGGCTTGTCTAATATCATAGCTGGCTTGGGTTGGGATCCAGCGGAAATAAACGGTTTCGCGGTAGATCTTGATCTCTCCTTATTTATGATGGGAGCCAATGGTAAATTAGTGGAGGAAGAATTTTTTATCTTTTATAATAATAATTCGAGCCCGGATGGTTCAACTTATTATCCAGGGGATAGCAGGGCCGGCGCGGGCGAAGGTGATGATGAAGTTATCAACATCGATCTGGGTAAAATCGATAAAAGGGTGGAGTTTTTGTACTTCGCAGTAACTATCGATCAGTCCGAAGAGCGCGGCCATCATTTTGGGCATGTGCAAAATGCTTACATAAATATAAGAAATGGATTGGATAATTCCATTTTATGCCAATATCAATTAAATGAAAATTTTGTTAACGAAGATTCCCTGATCATCGCAGCCATTTCAAGGAATGGAGGATCGTGGGATGTTGAAGCCTTGGGCCAGGCATTCTCCGGTGGCCTAAATGCTTTGGTTGAATTATATCAATAACTAACCTTATTATAATATGACAAGTTTTAACTTAAACAAAGGAGAAAGATTTTCTCTATCAAAAGCAGCTCCCGGACTAACCATCGTAAAAATCGGTATGGGTTGGGACCCGAATGATCAACCCGGAGGCCCCGAATTCGATCTCGATGTTTCAGCGTTCGCCCTCGGAGCAAACTACAAAATTCCTTCCGATTCGTATTTTGTCTTTTATGGACAGGTACGAATGGGGAATTGTATAGAAGATGCCGTCGAAAAAGGACTGTGGCGCCCTTTGACAGAAGACCGTTCAATTACAGGCGCTATCGACGACCCGGATGGTAGAAGAAGTGACGGAGACGATGATGAGGATATGCTGATCGACCTTACTAAAGTAAATAGTAAAGTGGAGCAGATCATTATTTGTTGCACGATATGTAAGTACCCGCATGACAATAAAAAAGACCGCCGAACATTGAGCCTGAATTTCGGGCAGGTAGAAGATTGTTATATACGAATAATCAACGAAAGTACGGGCGAAGAAATTACAAGATATGACCTCAAAGATAAATACACGGATGAAGATGCGGTTGAATTCGGTCGTTTATTTCGCGTTGATGATACCTGGGAATTTGAGGCCATGGGACGCGCTCACACCGGAAGTTTACAAACATTAGTTGATATGTACACCTAAATCTAACCATTATGTCTTTTGACCTTAACAAAAATGCCGGATCAGATCAAACTGATCCTGCAAATCAATCGAAATTCGATCTGTCGAAAAATGATGCATCCAATATCGATGAGCCATCCAAAAAACCAAAGAATTGGATTATGATATTGTTGACGCTTATCATATTGGGGGGCGGCGCGTGGTATTTTATATCACGTAGTACAAACAAGCAGGTCACCGCAATTGATTCGGCCTCCGTGGCAACCATCAAGCCCGATCATGATAATGTTACTGCTGACACAACAAAAACGTCAAATTCATCAGCAACTGATAGTGCTGATAGTAAAGTAAACGCAGGCAGTTTGCCGCCTAAAAGCACACCATCCAAAGACTCTGTCCCGCGTAGCAGCGTTACACCGCCAACTACAGCGAACCGCGCTCAAAATGGCAAACCAATTTTCAATCAAGTGGCCGCATCCTTTAATAGAGGCTCTGCATCTTTTTCCAAGATCACACGATCAGTCGTAAATGGACTTGTCAAATTGTCAAAAACCGCCAGTACCGATAGAATAATAGTAAATGGATATGCCAGCAGTGAAGGCGGGCTTGCGGTTAATCAGAGGATTTCACAAAACAGGGCAGACGCGTTTAAAAAATACCTGGTTTCCAAGGGTGCGGATGAAAGCAAGATCACTACGGTCGGACGGGGAATTGAAAATCCCATAGCCTCAAATGACACGGAAACCGGCCGGCAAAAAAACCGTCGCGTGGAGGTGGTCACCCAGTAGTCCAACCATCAAATTAAAGGCTAAATCTTGCTATAAACACGCATGGTTTAGTCTTTATTAAGCCTATCTGAATAATTTTCCACCTTTTAACCTAACTAAACTATAATGAATATAATACAAGACCTGCAAGGGATTTGGAATGATGTTGTAAGCCATCCCGGAACTTCCATTGCCATCATTGGCAATCTTATTATTATTGAAAGCTTGCTATCGGTAGACAATGCGGCAGTATTAGCAACAATGGTTATGGATTTACCCAAGGAACAGCGTGGAAAAGCATTAAAATATGGGATTTGGGGAGCATATCTTTTTAGGGGGCTGGCAATGATATTTGCTGCCGCTCTTATAAAAATATGGTGGTTAAAACCATTAGGGGGCTTATATCTATTATATTTAGTTTATGACTGGTATAAAAGCAAAACGACATCATCTGATGATGAGTCGATCGACAAGACCACTAATTGGTTATACAGAACTACTGTCGGTGCAATAGGAAGTTTTTGGGCAACGGTTTGTATGGTGGAGTTGATGGATATGGCCTTTTCCATTGATAACGTATTCGCGGCAGTCGCATTTTCGCCCAACATCATTTTGGTTTGTATCGGTGTATTTATTGGGATATTAGCTATGCGTTTTATTGCGCAATGGTTTGTGAAACTAATGGAAATTTATAGTTTTTTGGAAACATCCGCATTTACAGTGATCGGGATATTGGGAATCAAATTAATTTTATCTCTTTATGAGCATTTTAACCCGGATACAACTACGGCTAAGTTTTTAAGCGGCCGTATTGCCGATGTCGCTATATCAGTTATCACGGTTCTCATATTTTTTGTTCCAATAATAACATCATTATTATTAAACTTCCCAAAAAAGAACCCCGCTAAAGTGGAAAATGATTAAGGATCCTTTTCTTTTCAAAAAAATTCAAGCCTATTTCCAAACCCTATTTAATTGAAACGGGAAGCCTAAATCTTTATAAAAGGCGCCAGAATATGCAGCCGCTTAAATGCCCTGAACCTCAGAATCCGGTTATTAACCGGGTCATAATATACCTCAACATAAAAATCTTCCAGGCTATAGAGTTGAACTTTTATCCCACCCTCTTCCCTATTCCCCAAAAATGAGCTATTGAAAACCTCTTCTCCTTTGTCGTTTTCACTTAATCCATTAAACTCATACAGGGTTATCATCTGGCTACGTAGTTAAAAGTCCAGCAACTCTTTTGCTTCGACACCTAATCCTTTTGCCAGTTCAAGAAGTGTCAATAAAGTTATATTAGTCTCTCCTTCCTCATATTTTTTAATATCGCTGTGATCTATTTTACATTTTAAAGCCATTTTCCTGTAAGACAGATTCCTATCGATTCGGAGTTTGTTTAGATGCTCTCCGAATGCCTTTAAATATGATTTACTCTTTTCGTCCCTCATTGGTGAATATTAATTACCCGAAATTTCCAGTATTAAAATTTGATAAGTGTTGGATAATTCACCCACAATGATTAAGTTTGTATTGCTAACCCCGGTTAGCTTTATAAATTTGCGATACTTCATATCAATACTTGAAGCATACGCACTTGTAATCTCGTCTTAGAAACCTGAGAAATTTCAATGGAAACGGGAGAGTAAGTGACAGTGCTCACGCCAAAAGGCGTGGGCCTGGCTTATTCGTTTCCAGGCTTCTCAGGGCCTCTAAGGCGGTAAGTTGGGTTCCACGCCTTTTGTCTTGCAAATCGGCGCATCCAGCTTAAACCAATTTTAAAATATGGAAGCTGCGCCTAACCACCTTGTAAAGCCTACCCCCTTAACGCCCGAACAAGCGTTCCGGGCCTTCTTTGGCGCGCACACCAGCGAATCCACCCGCGAAGCTTTTCTCTACCTCTTCAAAGCCTACGTCAGCCAGGACAACGACAAAAAACACTACCCCGAAGAAGAAATAGCCCTGTTCCTTGATCAGTTAATTGACCTGGTGGCCGCGGCCTCTCAATTGCACCAGGCAAACAGGGTTCCCCTCAACCCGCAGGAAGGAACGGATCATGATTAATTACCTGATCCATACCTGGCACCTGCTCATTTCGCCCCCCGAATGAGCCGTACCTGCCACGGGCAGTAACACGCCCTTTTTCCGGTACTAACTAATCCATTAACCCACCACATTCCAAAAAATGAAGCAAAAAATACGCTTCCCGGGAAGGCTATGGCTCTCCGGGAAGGATAAATCCCCGACTACTACCTTTTCATACCCTCCCGCTGAAAATAATTTCCGGGGGTTCTGGAAGGAATACAAATACGTCCTGGTCATCCTGCTGATAGCCCTCATCGTCATCCTGGCCAACGTCCTCTCCTACGGGCAGCAACGCCGGCCCGCCCCCTTACCAACCGGCGCGCGCCTCCCGGATACCCGGCTGTCCAACGTCCTCAACAGCCCCGCAGGGACCCTGCGCCTGTCCGACTACCGCGACCGCCTGCTCATCCTTGACTTCTGGTCGACCGCCTGCGCAACCTGCATCGAGCAAATGCCCGGCGTAGCCGCCCTGCAACGTAAGTACGGCGACCAGATCCGGATCATCGAGATCGACAGCTACGACCAGCCCGCCGCCGTGCTCCAATTTTACGAAAGGCGCCCCGAACTAAAAGCCCTCGGCATCCCCCTCGCCGTCCGTGACACCCGGCTCAAACAGCTCTTCCCCCACCGCTTCGAGCCCCATGTCGTCTGGATCGACCATGGCCTCTATCAAGGCGCCACCGAAGGCAGCTACCTGAACGAACGCACCATCGATTCCCTGCTCCACGACCAACCCGTCCGCCTGCGAGAGAAAAAGGACCCGGCCGAAGCCGATACCCGCACACCGTTCTTTACCACCAGCCCGCGCCCCGGCCTGAATAACACCACCCCGCTTTACGGCTGCACCTTCACCGGCCACCTCAGCGGCCTGCTGCCCCGTTCGGGCACCGTGACCGACACCGCCGCCGGCACCGAGCGCTTCTTTTTCACCAACCTGGACATTCTGTCGCTCTACGCCTATGTCTATGACAGCGGCCTGCCCTTCAGCGCCCCGCGGCGCGTCCTGCACCTCCGCGACAGTACGGCGGTGCTGAACCTGCACGGGTACCGGGACCAATGGGAAGAACGACACACCTATTGCTTCGAAGCCATCCTCCCCTTAGGCGCCGGGCGGCAGCAGGCGCTTAGCTTCTTAAAGCAAAGCCTCGAGGCCTGCTTGGGGATCAATGGGCGCCTGGCGCACCTGGAAACCGATTGCCTCGTGCTCAGCGCCCCCCGCCCTTTACCGCCGAGCCATTTTCCCAAACGCGAAGCGGGCCTGGAAAGATCGTTGGTTTTAAAGCACATCGACCTGGCGTATCTGGGCAGGCTACTGGAGCAAAAATTCGTCAAGCTACCCGTAGTCTGTGAAGGGCCCGCCAGCGGCTTTTTCGACCTCGAACTCCCCGCCCTACCCGCGGACCCCGCCAGCTGGGCAGCCGCTTTAAAGCCCTTCGGGATCTCGCTGGTCCCGGCCCGGCGGAAGCTCGAGCTGTTCGTCCTGTCCGATCAAATCATCCAACAACCCTAAACCTTAGTTTATCATGAAAAAACTCATCCTGTTGATCCTTTGTCTTTACGCGCCGGCGCTCCTGCTGGCGCAGCTGCACGGCACCGTCAAAGAAGCGCCCAGCGGCCGCCCGCTGGCGGGCGCCACCGTAAAGCTCAAACATTCGGGCCTGTCGGCGGTGACCGACAGCGCCGGGCGCTTTCGCCTGGAAGCACCAGGTGCCGATACCCTGCTGGTCAGCTTTGTCGGTTACCAACACCTGGCGCTCCCAGTCAGGCCCCCTTTTAACACCGCCCTGGAACTCGTCCTTACCTCCGACCAACGTGAACTCGAGGAAGTGACCGTTTCCACCGGCTACCAGCAGCTCCCGCGCGAGCGCGCCACGGGCTCCTTCGACCAGGTCGGCGCCCAATTGCTGAACCGCGAAGTGGGCAGCAATATACTGGCCCGCCTGGACGGCATCGCCAGCGGCCTGCTTTTTGACAAGCGCGGCAACGCCGTATCCAATATCAGCGTGAGGGGCCTCAGCACCCTCTCCGTAGGCATCAAAAACCCGCTGATCGTGCTCGATAATTTCCCCTACCAGGGCGATGTCAACAACATCAACCCCCAAGACGTGGAGAGTGTGACGGTATTAAAAGACGCCGCCGCAGCCTCCATCTGGGGTGTCAGCGCCGGCAACGGCGTGATCGTCATCACCACCAAAAAAGGACGGCTCAACCAGGCCATGCGGATTTCGGTGACCAGCGCTGTAACCGTCTCCGCCAAACCGGACATATTTAATACCCGCCCCATCGCCACTTCCGACTTTATCGATGCCGAGCAGTTTTTGTTAGGCAAGGGCTTTTACAACAGCGTATTGAACAACAAGACCTCCCGGCTGGTGGTCTCACCCGTGGTGGAACTGCTGGCCGCCGCCCGGAGCGGCGCGATCAGCGCCGAGGAAGCTGGCAGCCGCATCGATGCCCTGCGGGGGCTGGATGTGCGGAACGATTTTGAAAAATATGTTTACCGCAAGGCCGTCAACCAGCAGCACAGCATCGGGGTCTCGGGCGGCAGCGTCAATTCCACCTACCAGGTCTCGGTCGGCTATGACCAGAACCTGCAGGGCCTGGCCGGCAACCGTTATGACCGGGTGACGGTACGGGATGCCAATACCTTCCGGCCGCTACCCGGCCTGGATATCCAGACCGCCATCCAGTATACCCGCAGCAGGACGGTCAGCAACAGTTCCGGCGGTTACGGTACCCTGGCCACGGGCGGGGGCAAAACCGCTTTGTACCCCTACGCGCAGCTGGCGGACGCCGCGGGGAACCCGCTGGCGATCCCCAGGGACCACCGGTTCAGCTATATCGACACGGCCGGCCAGGGCCGGCTGCTGGACTGGCGCTACCGCCCGCTGGCCGAAACCGCGCTGGCGGATAACCGCACCCGGCTGAACGACCTGCTGCTGAACCTGGGGGCCAGGTACCGCCTGCTCCCTTTTTTGAGCGCGGAGGTCAAATACCAGTTCGAAAACAGCCAGAACAGCGGGCGGAACTATTAC
>DATHKT010000054.1:0-15126 GCA_035489035.1 Mucilaginibacter sp. | reverse complement strand
CGGCGAATCTTTAAGATCCGCAGGGAAAGTGAAAGGCAGTTTGCCGGAGGGGTTGATCTTGCCAATTAAAACATCTGCCAGCGCATTGCCATTTTCGGAACCATTGTACCACGACCATACGATGGTATGATTATTTTGCTTGATCTTGCCAATATCATAAGGGGCGCCACCAACTATTACCACAATGGTATTGGGATTTGCAGCGGTAACGGCATCCACCAATTGCTGTTCACTAAATGGCAAACCCAGGTCTGTACGGTCGCGGCCTTCACTTTCATATTCGCGGTTGCCGCCAATAAATAAAATGGCCATATCCGAGCTTTTGGCCGCAGTCACCGCTTGTGCCATTAAAGCAGAATCAGGTTTTGGAGCTTCGGCAGGTGCGTTTCTCCTGGCTGGTTTGTATACACCGGAATACCCTTGCGCATATTTAATATCTACAGTTTTGCCCAGCCTGCTTTGCAACCCAGCCAATGCGGTCACCTCATACCGTGCTTTAACACCCGCGCCAAATCCGCCTAAATGAAAGGTCCGGGTAGCATTATCGCCTATTACAGCGATGCTTTTGATGGACGATGTATTTAAAGGTAACAAGTGCTTGTCATTTTTCAGCAACACAATAGACTCCGATGCAATATCATAAACCGTTTTGCTGTGTTCGGGAGTGTTCAGGCTTCCTGCAGGCTGATTTTCGCTTAATGAAGTCTGGTAGGTTACCCATAAAATGCGATGAACCATTTGGTCGATCACTTTTAGGCTTACTTTTCCGGCTTTAACGGAATCCAGCAGTTTTGTTGCAAAAAAGTAGTTGTCGTATTTCGGTCCGGAACCCATTTCCAGGTCGAGACCGTTATTTGCTGCCATTACGGTGCTATGTGTACCACCCCAATCACTGATCACGATACCTTTGAATTTCCATTCGCCCCTTAATATTTTGTTGAGCAGGTAATCATTTTCGGAGCAATATACACCGCGCAATTTATTATAGGCTGACATGATGGTCCAGGCATTGCCCTCAATAATGGATGCTTTAAAGGCAGGCAGATAAATTTCGCGCAATGCCCTTTCATCAATCTCAACACTTACGCGCCCGCGTTCAACTTCCTGGTTATTTACCGCGTAGTGCTTTACACAAGCAGCCACATGCTGGCTTTGTATGCCTTTTACTGATTGCACGGCCAGTAAACTATTCAGATAAGGATCTTCAGAATAATACTCGTAAGTGCGACCACAAAGCGGGGTGCGTGCTATATTAAAAGCAGGTGCCAGCATAATCGTTTTTTTACGTGCTTTGGCTTCCTCGCCCATATCATGCCCGAAACGGTAAGCCAGTTCAGGGTTCCAGGTAGCTGCCAACGCCGATCCATTAGGGAAAAAAGTAGCGGAATCAGTAGTGAGATTAGCCGAACCCCAGCCTTCTTTCACATCCTCACGAACCCCCAGCGGGCCGTCATCAGTCATCAATCCGGGTATGCCAAGGCGTGGCACTCCCGCTGCCGAAAAGATACCATTGGCATGCAGCATGGCTATTTTTTCTTCGAGCGTCATCTTTTTGATAATGGCCGCGATCTTAGTCTCAGTTGCCTGGCCTTTTTTTGACTGGGCATTTGCTTCGGTAATTACCAGCATAAAAGCGCTGAGTATGATGCAGGAGAAAATATTGATTTTCATAATTGAAAAGGTTGATGAACATTTGGTTTACACGACATGACCTGCCGGTTTGCATATAGTGAGAACAATATACCGGTTATATTATCATTTGCTTGGATGTTGTTAAAATAGTACAACCATTTGTATAAATAGTAAAACTTATTTACTTCACATTAAATCCTTCTACGATCACATCCGGCTTTTCGCCTTGCGTATCGGCATCCGCCACTTTCATCTGGATAACGCGGGTTTCGCCCGGTAACAGGGTAAAATAATTATCATTATAGATAACAGGCAATATCCGGTTACTGCTTGGAGTACCTATAACCTTAAGCCGCACATTGAAAGCGGGTGTAACCGTTTTGTTGGTTAACTGCGTGGTAATATTCCACTGGTCACCTGTTTTGGTTGATTGTGTTTGACTGATGAGGCTGATCGTCTGAAGTTTAGTAATGGCTCTCAGATCACCAATCCCGCCTGCTGAATCCGGGAGAGCCCCACGGCAGTAGTCATTGCGCGACAATACAGAGTCACCTTTGTTCAATTGGAGCCTTACGAAATATAAGCTGCTTAAACCATCAGGCAAAGTTACGGGCATTACTGAGGCCGTACTATCTTCAGCACAACTTACAGCCGCTTGTTTGGTGAGTTTTACCGTGCCATCCAGGTCGATAACCTGCAATTTGGCAGTAAGCCCGGCAGCATTAGGTATGCTGTAATTAACTACCTCTACGCTGTCAGTTAATGGGTTCCATTGTATGTGCAAAGGCTCTGATGCTTTTTTACCGCCGAAATAAGCGCCGGTCGGTTCAAAATAGTAATCATAGCTTTGCCAGGCGAGTGACGGCCAGGAAGGGTGGCTCATCCAAATCAGCAATCCCATCCTGTTTTTACTTTGGGCCTCAAACATGGCGCGATAGCCCTGGTATTCTGTCCACGCGGCCAGGTTAAGCCATTTTTTGGTATCGTCAATTTTGCCGAAGGCCTGTTCCATGGTGCGGTTGAAGTTACCGCCGTTTTGAGCACCTTGTAAGGTGAAATCATGCACACCCCATAGTCGCGATTGAGGTGATATGGCCGAATCAGGCATAGCCAGTTGAAAGCTTTCGTACGACATCAGGTCGGGCATACCCATTTCGCTATGCAGTTTGGGTGTTGCCCTGTTGCGGAAATAATATTTAAGCGGCATCAAACCATAAGGGCCGCCGCCGCTTACCGTTCCATTGGCAGAGTTGGGAATATACTTTATGCCGGGGGCGATAATCGGCAGGGTGGTAGTAATAGCTTCTTCCAGTACTAACGGCGGGTTGCCTTCGTTTCGGCCCACATATAAGGCGATAGAGGGATGATTGCGGATACGCTTCACAAAATCTTTCAGGTTATCCATAAACATGCCGGGGTTATTTGGCTCGGGCCCGTCAGAAGGGTTTGCCAGCCAAAAGTCCTGCCAGATCATAATACCGTGTTTATCGCAGGCCTCAAAAAAGGCGTCATCGCCTATTTGTCCCACCCAATTACGAATCATATTAAAATTCATTTGTTTGTGATAGCCTACGGCGATGTCAAATTCACGACTGCGATAACGCAGCATATCCTCGGCAAAGCCCCAGTTACCGCCACGGGCAATAAAACGTTTGCCGTTGACAAATAGCTTGAGGCTGCCGCCGTCATCTGCATAGCTCATTTCGCGTATGCCGGTTTTGAATTTCTTTTCATCTGATACTACACCATCAGCGGTGGTAAATGTTAATGAAACATTATACAGATTTTGATTGCCATAACCATTAGGCCACCATAATTTAGGATTACGCAGCCTGAATGATGGATTGGTGATTGGGTTAAGCACCAATGTTTTTACCTCGGATGCCGCAAGGGTAACCTTTTGCTCAAAAGTTATATTACCAAATTTGCCGCGTAAGGTGCCCTGAACGGGGGATTTATTGAGGTTTCTTAAAGTGACCTCCATATTCAAATCAGCGGAAGAAGTATCCGGTAGGGGTAGGTGGCTGGTGATCAATGGATTTTCAATAGTCACCTGGCCGCCTGTAGAAAGATAGACATTATTCCATATCCCGGTGTTGCGGCCACGAATGGTAGGTATCCAGTCCCAGCCTACGGAAGCATGAAAAGTAGGGTTGTCAGCGCCCAGTTCGCCGCCATTGGCATCGGTGCTGTTTCGGTTTTGCTCGGTGGGGAATCCCGGTGTTTCATTTTTGATGACACGCACCGCCAGCACATTCTTGTTGCCCGGCATCAGCATATTGGTCACATCAAATTTGCCACGGGTAAAAGCGCCCTTAATGCGCCCGACCAGGTTGCCATTGATATAAACTTCAGCCTTCCAGTTGATCCCGTCAAAATTTAAAAATATCCTTTTGCCGGAATATGAGGCAGGCACGATAAACACATTACGATACCAAAAATCATCATAAAAATAGGAGTCGGATATGGCAGCATTGTTATCACCATAATTTGGGTCTGGGAGGGCGCCGGCATTAAGGTAGCTTACCAGCGTAGTTCCCGGCACTGTTGCCGGTAGCCATTCTTCATCCGTAGCGTTCATGCTGGATATAAAGTTACCATCGGCACGAACTAAGGACGCGCGTTGCAATCTCCAGGCCCCGCCGGCCAATTCAAGTCTCCCATTTGGCTGAACAAGAGGCTGCGGCTGCGCTACCGGGACAGGACCGCCGGCACCCATTACCTGGATTTCGCCGAGCATATAGCCTAAAGCAGGGTTCACAGGTTTGGTCATCAACACCCGTACATATCTTCCTTTGGCAGGCGTAGCCAGGTTTATCATCGTAGTGGTATCGGTGGACGGATTTGCAACCAAAGGCGCTATATCCAGCCATTTTTCAGCATCGTCTGATACCTGCAACGAACCTTCCGTCGCCGGGCTGATCCAATCCAGGCCGACCTGGTTAAAGCTGCAAATCGCCCCCAGGTCGACATAAACCCATTCAGTCCCGCTTCCGGCGCTTTTCCAGGCGCTGTTAAAATGATAGGGCCCGCCAACAGGAGCCGTTTTATTTTTGAACAGGAAACCCATATCATTGATAGTCCAGCTTTTGGCTGCCGGGGCGTCACCATTGAAGCGGTAATATTTATAACTAACCTGGTGGGCCAGCTTAAAACCATAATTTAATGTTCTCCGGGAGGCAAACCGCCTCATGAAATTTACTTGCTGCGGCGTCATTTTCTGGCCTGCCTGCTGTGGAAATCTTTTCAGGAATTGAGCCATACCATCGCCACCCGGCAAACCTTCGCCGCTTACTTTGCCCAACTCTTCCCATTTCTGCCCGTCATCTGATCCGCTTACGGTAATTGACCAGGGTTGTGTAATTGCGGTATCTATAGCTATGCTGCCTGTTAGGTTGATACTATCCACCGGTGGAATAAAATAATTGCCTGCCATTTGTATCTGCAGCCAGGCGTTTGCTCCCTGTATTTGCTGCTGACTGCTGGCATGCCTGTCGAGTACATGCTCACGACCATCTCTACCTAAAATACCCTGGCTGCTGGTGCTGGTTACTATCCAGCCCGGCATTTCGGCATCGTTTATGCCGTCTGTTATGCAGGATACGGCCAGGTTATAATCATAAGCACTTGATTGGTAAGCAGGCCGGTGCTGGGCAAGGTTGCGGATATGTGCGGCATCAATTTTTAATATGGGGGCGAAGTTTTCCTTCGGATCGCCGGGGTATACCCCGATGCCGCGGGTATATTGCTGTGCATTGGTTGGTTGAACAAAGAAAAGGATGAACAAAAAAGGAAGACAAAGGAACCTGTTTACGATTGAAACGCAGGATATCCAACGGGGTGTTTCATTTAGTACCTGGTTCATAATTGTGATTGGTTAAATGATATTCAGAAATACTTGACAATAAGGCAGGTATTTTCTGCAATTTAAGTATTTCCATCAATCATTCTGCCTGTAATCTATTACAAAATTATTTAAGCAACGCATTGATAAATTGAAGCAAAACAATGGCGTGGTTGTATTGCGCATCATGAGCCGCATATAATAAGGTAACCGTTTTGTTTTTTTGTATGATGTTCAACAAATCGTCTACAGCTTTATTCTGCTTTAACTCAAAGGTGTATTTTGCTTTAAATTCCTCCCATTTGGCCGGATCATGATCAAACCATTTTCGTAAGGTAACGGATGGCGAGATCGCTTTCATCCATTCATCCAAGCGTGCCGATTCCTTTTTAACACCACGCGGCCATAAACGGTCGATAAGGATACGTGCGCCGTCAGTTGTTTCGACAGGATCATATATTCGCTTTATTTGCACTGTTGCCATAATAGAAGTTTTAATAATTCTTCCCTTGTGTTATATCAAAATAAGTAATGCTTCCCATGGGAGGGGACTTTTTAAAGTGCCTTTTGATGATCAACCCAAATGTCACCTCAGAAGCATTACAATATAGCATATCCAATTAAAATTTAAATACACACTCAAGTATTTTTTTTGTCAGGTTTTACACCTTTAAATCTAATTTTTAATAATTATACACTTGATAATCAATAGCATAAGTTGAATGCAACATTTGTTGTATAAACGTTAACAAAACTGTTACAATACACCATTTAACTCTCATAATTTCACAATTGGATAACTGTGATGTAGACAGCACAAGCTTATCATACTTAATAAACCTTTTGTAAGCTAAACTTTTTAAAGAAAATAAACCAGGTAGTTCAACAGCGAGGTGTTTTTGCTACATGAATTTTTTGCACAATAAATCATACCAATCAACAACCAATTTAATCTAAGCGGATCCAAATGAAGAAAAATGTACTTTTTAAAAATCTCAATAGCTGCAAAAGATCATTATTGATCCTTTTGCTGACTATTTGCACATGCGTAACGGCATTTGCACAAAACCGCCAGATCACAGGCAAGGTAATTTCTGCCGATGACGGAACTGACCTGCCGGGTGTAAACGTGACTATCAAGGGCACCACAAATGGGACCACTACTGATGTTAACGGCACCTTTAAATTATCCGTTCCGGATAACGCTACACTGGTGTTCAGCTTTATTGGCTATACATCGCAGCAGGTGCCTGTTACTGCAAGCAGTACGTATACTGTTAAGCTTGTGTCTGCTAATAATAGCCTGAACGAAGTGGTAGTTATCGGTTACGGTTCTACTAAACGTGCCGATCTTACCGGCTCTATCAGTTCTATAAATGCCGCCACTATAGCTAAAGTACCCGTAACTACATTAGAACAAGCCATACAAGGCCGTGCGGCCGGTGTGCAGGTTACCAACAATGACGCTTCTCCGGGCGGTAATGTTAATATACTGATCCGTGGTACCGGTAGTTTGGCAAGCGGGGGTAACGCTCCGCTTTATGTGGTGGATGGTTATCCTCTTGAAGCAGGCGGGATCAACAATATCAACCCGAATGATATAGCCACAATGGATATAGCAAAAGATGCATCGTCTACCGCGATTTACGGGGTAAGAGCAGCAAACGGCGTTGTAAATATAACCACTAAAAGGGGCAAAAAAGATGGCACCCAGCTTGAGGTAAGTGCTTATACCGCTTTTCAAAACAAGCCAAAAGAATATGACCTGTTAAATGCGCAGCAATTTGCTACTATGGCACTGCAAGTAGCTACCGATGATCCTAACCATCATTTTACAACGTTGGCTAACTGGAGCAACCCATCGTCACTTACTAACGCAGATTGGCAAAACGCACTGTATCGCAGCGGATTGACCCAGAATTACAATGTTGCTATACGTGGGGGTGATGAAAAAGTGCAGTCATCCGTTTCAATTGGGTATTATGATCAAAAAGGCATAGTACTGGGTTCGTACTTTAAAAGGCTTACAGGCGGTTTTAATGTCGACTATAAAGCAACCAAATGGCTCAAATCAGCAACAAGTGCCAAATACACTTACCAGGATTCAAACAATCCTTTTGGTACGGGCTCTTTAGGTACCATTGTGCAACTGCCGCCAACTTTAGATGGTGGCAACAGCCAAACTAACCAGATAGACGATGGTAAGGGTAATTATGGATTTTTTAACCCGCTCTACACGTATGTAGCCAAATACAGTAATCCTATCTACAGTCTCAATACCAATCGATATAAAAATATTACCAATTATTTTTTGGTCAACTCATCGTTAGAGGCAACCATTATTGACGGGCTTAAATTGAAATCGAATGCCGGCGTAAATTACAATGGTTACTCGGGTTATTACTTCCAGCCTTCAGATCATCGTTTAATTGATCAATACGGTGCCGCTGCCGGTGCATCTGGCAACGCGTTATACAGCCAGCACATCAATAGTACATTTGACTGGTTGTGGGAAAATACCTTGTCGTACGATAAAACCTTTGGTAAGCATACCATTAATTTTGTTGCCGGTGTTTCTGAACAGGAAAATACTTACAATGCTATGGGCGGCAGCGTTATCCCGCCAAATAACACCACAATGGACCTTAACCAGGGAACCAACCTTTTGCTTGATAAATTTGGCAACGGGCAGGTTATCCGGTCTATTGCGTCACAATTTGCAAGGTTAGGTTATAATTACGAAGGCAGATATTACTTAACCGGTACGATAAGGAGGGACGGATCGTCACAATTTGCACCAGGCCATCAGTACGGTAATTTCCCATCAGCGGCTGTATCATGGAAAGCTAAAGAAGAATCCTTCCTGAAAAATGTAGACTGGTTATCTGATCTGAAATTCAGGGGCAGTTGGGGCAGGATAGGCAACCAGCATGGTATTGCCGACTTTACCTATCAGTCGTTATTTTCAGCTGGTTCCGCTGCAGCAACCTCGGGAAACCTGGGTTACCCATTTGGGAAAACCGGGGGCGATAACGGTATCTACCAGGGTGGCGTTGCTTCTGTGCAGCCGGAAAATGATAATATCAGGTGGGAGACAGATGAAGAAACTGATATAGGCGCCGATATGTCGTTTTTACATGGCGACCTAACCTTTACTGTGGATTATTTCAACAGGAAATCGAAAGACTTCTTGTTAAATATCGTGGTTTCTCCGCAAACAGGTTACTCTAATTTGCCAAACAACATTGGCAGCATGGTGAATAAAGGATGGGAGTTTGCCGTTGATTATAAGCATACAGTTAATAAAGACTTTAGCTTTAATTTAGGCTTGACCCTGTCATTTATCAAAAATACCCTTACTGGCTTAGCTTCAGGTGCTAATTACATCCAAAACTTCGGCGGCCTGGCTTTAACTTCAACAACATCCGGCGACTGGGATTCTTTCACACGGACTTATATCGGACAGCCGGTTGGAGAATTTTATGGGTACAGGTCTTTAGGTGTGATACAGAACCAGGCTCAACTGGACGCTTTAAATGCTTCGGCAGTAGCCAAAGGCAAGGACAATTATTATAAGGCAACCACCGTGCCGGGAGACCGTTATTTTGCAGACACAAACGGAGACGGAAAAGTAACTGCGGATGACCAGGTTAGTCTGGGAAGCCCGCAGCCTAAGTTTTTTGGAGGCTTTAATTTAAGCGCCAATTACAAGGCCTGGGATTTAACTGCTTTTTTCTACGGTGTTTATGGAAACAAAATATTGAATTATTCTGAAAGTAATTTAGAAAGCTTTATGTCAAGAGGTTCGGTAAGCGTTGAGAACGTTAGCCAGGAATATTACAACAATGCCTGGACCCCGAATCGTCCATCAAACCGCTACGCTGCTATTCAATATGATGATACCAACCATGGTAACCTGGTGCCGTCAAGCGTATGGATCGAAAATGGCAGTTTTGTAAAATTGAAGACACTTACGGTTGGCTATAGTTTACCGTCAGCGTTTGCAAAGAAACTTACTTTGAGTAAAATAAGATTTTACGTTTCAACACAAAACCTGTTTACCATTACCAACTACACCGGCCTCGATCCTGAAATTGGGACGCAAGGTGGTAATGCTACCCAAAATGGTGTGGATAACGGTACCTACCCTTCATCAAAGTATTACACGCTGGGTATAAACGTAACATTTTAACAAGGTAATTATATAAGATATATTTTAAAGACATGAAAATGAAAAAGAGAAACATCACACTTATAGCCTTGTGCGCAGCATTAATGATACCGCTTGGTTGTAAGAAGAATTTTTTAACACAAACCAATACGTTCCAATCAACCGCGGGTGCTACTTTCCAGAAATCACAGGATGTGGTAGCCCTGGTAAACAGCATTTATGATGGTTACCAGAATAGCGACCTGCTGAAAAAATCAATCTGGTACTATGCCAATTTTACCTCACACGATTGGTTTAACGATGGTGGTGATATTGCATGGAACAATTACACGATCAGTCCCACCTTCAATGCGCTATATGTTTTTTGGACCAATGCTTATATCGATATCATCAGGGCAAACTCCGCACTGGAGATCATAGCGACTGCGAAGGCCAATGGGGTAGTTACTCCGGCGTTAGGCGATCGTTTGTTAGGTGAGGCATACTTTTTAAGAGGTATGACCTATTATTACCTTGCCGGCAGCTTTGGCGGTGTACCGTTGGAATTAAAAGCATCAACTAACGGTTTAACACCACGTAGCACACAGGATGAAGTATTTGCGCAGGTTGTAGCTGATATGAAACAGGCGGAAACCCTGTTACAATCCAAAACAACCCTGGCTGCCGGTGATAAAGGCAGGGCAACAAAAGGAGCTGCCTATGGTTATGAAGGTTCCGCCCAAATGTGGTTAGGGAAATATACAGAAGCTTTAGCAGCTTTTAACAATCCGGAACTGACCAATAACTATCATTTGCTGTCAAACTTTGTAGATGTTCACGAATTCAGCAATCAGAATAATGATGAATCTTTATTCGAGATCCAGTTTGATATCCAGGGTTCACAAAGCTGGGATGGTGGCTGGCAAAATGGTGGCGAAGTAGCCTGGATAGATGATTTTAGCTGGCCACATGAAATAAGCGGCTTTGGTTATGATTATGGTAACCCAGGCCTTTGGTATTCGTACCAGGCTGGCGATACCCGCAAACTGGCTACTATTGTAGGCCCAGGAGATGCGCTGGTGAGTCCCGGAATTATTGCCAAATGGGGTGGTATTAAAGGCTACGCTGTAGTGCAGGCCGGTTTTGCAAGCGGTCATAAAGAAAATGCCACGCAGGCTTTCCCTTCTTTTGCAGGTGATGACGATAAGATCATCAATACTTGCGGTGCTTTGAGGCAACCCTGGTATGGTGACGACCTTACCCGCTCGGGTTACTATTGTGCCAAAAAATGGCGCGATCCAAACCTGACCGGCGCAAACGGTACATCGGCGATCTTCGGCTCTCAAAACCAGATATTATTGCGTTACGCTGAAGTTTTGCTTAGCAGGGCTGAATGTAAAATACGTACCGGGGATATTGCTGGAGGCTTAGCTGATGTAGCACTAGTAAGGAACAGAGCATTTGGCGGAACGGCGCCTGCTATGAAAGACGGGCTTACCTTTGACGGCAAACCTACTACGGCCATCACAGACCCTATGCAAATGGTACTGAGCGAATACAGGCATGAGCTTTCGGGTGATTATTCCGTGTTTTATAACTTACGCAGAGCAGGTAAAGCCCCAAGCGGCAACACTTATGCACAGGATTTCATTCATGCAAATTATGGTACTGATGCTACTTTGACCCCGCAACCCTATCCATTCGGCCCAACCGCTGATGGTAACTTGCATGGCGTGTGGCGCACATCATTACCTGCAGGACGTGATATTTTGCCTATACCGCAACAAGCGATAGGGCTTAATCCGAACCTGGCACAAAACCCAGGTTATTAAATTGAAGTATAGTTAATTATATAAATGCAGTTAGTAATATATTGATTAGTTGGTAGGCTTTCTCCGTAGGGGAAAGCCTTTTTTGCCTTTCTGATCTTAAACATTGATTTTTATATCCGGGATGAAAAAAATAATAATTGTAACAGGTATTTCCATAACCATGCTGATGGTTGCCTGCTTACAATTTAATAAAACTGCAAATACTGACCCGCGGGGTGATCTATATGCCGGATCGGCGGCCTGCGCCAAATGTCATGGCAACCTTTATAATTCATACCTGCACACGGCGCATTACGTAGCTTCATTACCGGCTACAGATAGTAGTGTGCATGGCAGTTTTGCCAATGGCTCAAATACATTTACAGTGAACCAGGCCCAGCAGGTAGTGATGGAAAAACTCGACAGCGGTTTGTTTCAGAGCTATTACCTGAACGGAAAGGTTAAAGACCGTTACCGTTTTGATATAGTTTTTGGCGGAGTTAAAGGTGAAAGCTATCTGCATTGGACGGGAGATAAGCTTTACCAGTTGCCGCTATCTTATTTCAGCAAGGAACATAAATGGTCTACGAGTCCGGGCTATGGTTATAACTTTTTAGATTATCCCCGGGGGCGGTTAATCGGGAAACAATGCCTGGAGTGCCATGCGTCCTATATCGGCAACCTGCCCGGCGAATCAGCTGACCTGACCAAAGGGGAGAAATTCGAAAAAAACTCGCTGGTATACAGCATTGATTGCGAGCGCTGCCATGGGCCGGGCGCAAAACACGCGGATTTTCAAACTCAAAATCCTGATGTTAAAACAGCAAAATATATCACCAGTTACAATTCATTAAACAGGGTACAACGACTGGACATGTGCGCCGTGTGCCATTCGGGTAAACCAAGTGTTAAGCTGCGCTCGAGTTTTGAATTTATGCCGGGCGATACTTTCGCTAAGTTCAAATTGCCCGAGTTCAACCAAAAAATAGATACCGCTCATTTGGATGTGCATGGTAACCAGTTGCAGCTGTTGGAGAGTAGTAAATGCTTTATCAGCAGCAAAATGGATTGTGCCACCTGTCATGATACACACTTGAACAGCCGTGGTAACGACGTGCTTTTCACACAAAAATGCCTTGCCTGTCATCAATCAGCCAATCATACGTATTGTAAAATGACGGACAAGTTAAGTGCTGTGGCCCTTAAAACCAATTGCATCAACTGCCACATGCCGGCCTTGCCAACTAGCGTGATATCGGTACAGGTTTCAGATAAATCGCCATCGATACAGTTTTTTGTTCATACACACCACATCGCCATATATCCGCAGGAAGTAAAGAAGATAATGGCCTATATTAGTAAATAGTTATATGAAGATCACCAATTTTTCAGCCAATAACCTGATGAGTAAGTTTTGCCTGAGCATATTTCTTTTATTGCCGATATGCTTATTCTCCTGCAAAAAGCACACGCTGTTTGAGCAGATCTCGTCATCACACTCAGGTATTCATTTCAATAACCTGATAACAGAAAATGATACAATAAACCCGTTGGACCTGACCAATGTTTACAATGGCGGTGGCGTGGGCATAGGTGATTTTAATAATGATGGCCTGCAGGATATCTACTTTACTGGTAATATGGTATCCAATAAACTGTACTTGAATAAAGGTGATTTTAAGTTCGATGATATTACCGACAAAGCAGGTGTAGGTGGCATGGGCCGATGGGGGCGAGGTGTAGCGGTTGTGGATATTAACAATGACGGGTTGATGGACATTTACGTTTGTAATACCATATACCGCGATTCGACAAGGCGGCGTAATTTGCTGTATGTAAACCAGGGGCCGGACAAAGAGGGTGTCCCTCATTTTAAGGAAATGGCTAAAGATTATGGGTTAGACCTGACGGCGCAATCAACTATGGCCAGCTTTTTTGACTATGATAACGATGGAGACCTGGATATGTACCTTACCGTTAACACGGCATCATCCAGTTATTACCCTAACCTCTTTGGCAAGTCAGATCATGGGAAAGATAATAGCAGGGGCAGGTTGTTCCGAAACGATTGGGACGCTCAGCTTCATCACGCGGTATTTCATGATGTATCTGCCCAGGCAGGCATTAACCTGGATGGCTTTGGACACGGCGCTACAACGGTAGACATCAATAATGATGGCTGGAAGGATATTTATGTATCAGATGATTTTGTATCCAGTAACCTGCTGTACATCAATAACCATGACGGCACTTTCACAGATCGTTCGTACGAATATTTTAAGCACACCTCTTATAACGCGATGGGTCAGGACATTGTCGACATCAATAACGATGGGCTGGCAGATGTGATTGAGCTGGATATGAACCCCGAAGATAATTACCGCAAAAAGATGATGCTGGGGGCTAACACATATCAAACCTTTCAATATTTTGACAGGCTGCATTATCAGTACCAGTATGTGCGTAATACCCTGCAACTCAACCAGGGGCCGAAAGTTGGCCAGTTGGGGCGTATCGGCAGCCCAGCTTTCAGCGAGATCGGTTTTTTAAGCGGCATGTCGCAAACAGACTGGAGCTGGACGCCATTGGTTACTGATTTTAACAATGACGGCTTCCGGGATATCATTGTTACGAATGGTTTCCCTAAGGATATTTCTGACCGTGATTTTATCGCATACCGGAAAGATGCCTATGCCATTACAGCGAAAAAGAAGGTGCTTGACCAGATACCAGAGATTAAGCTGCATAATTATGCTTTTGAAAACAATGGCGACCTGACCTTCGGGGATGTAAGCAAAACCTGGGGGCTGGAGGTTCCAACTTTTTCGAATGGCGCCGTATATGCCGATTTGGATAATGACGGAGCTATGGATATGGTGATCAATAATATTAATGACGAGGCTTTGGTTTACCGCAATACCTCGCGGGACGATGAAAAAACGGTGAATAATGCGCATTACCTGCAGGTTAGCTTCACCGGCGGAAAACAGAATATAAACGGGCTCGGTACTTTGGTAGATATCTATTATGACCACGGCAAACACCAGGTTTATGAGAATGACCCATACCGCGGATATTTATCATCGGTTGAAGAAATGGCGCATTTCGGGCTTGGAAAAGTAAGCCTTGTGGATTCGGTTGTCATTAAATGGCATGGCAACAAAAAACAGAAGCTGCTTAATGTAAAGGCCGACCAAAAACTGAAAGTAAATATTGCCGATGCCAAAGAAGCTTTTTCATTTGAACAACCTAAGATCGCCACTAAGGCATTATTTAAAGAGATAACGGATTCGGTAGGTGTTAAGTTTACCGACAACAGCACCGATTTTGTTGACTTTAATATTCAAAAACTGTTGCCACACAAATTGTCGGAATACACACCGGCTTTGGCTGTAGGCGATTTGAATGGCGATGGTTTGGATGATATGATCATCGGGGGCAGCGGTTATATACAGGCACAGGTGTTTTTTCAGCAGCCCGATGGCAAATTTAAGCAGCGCAATTTGGTGACGACTAAATTTCCACAGGGAGCATTATTTAATGACGCCGGCCTGGTGCTTTTCGATGCCAATGGCGATGGAAAACTGGACCTGTATGCGGCAAGTGGCGGTTACCAGGCCGAATCTAACAGCCCGGTTTACCAGGACAGACTGTATTTAAATGATGGTAAGGGTAATTTTACCCTGGCT
>DATHKT010000053.1:0-93192 GCA_035489035.1 Mucilaginibacter sp. | reverse complement strand
GCTAAGCACTACCAGTTTATCAAAAGGTACCTGATAACGTTGGTTCAAAAATTCACCAATGATCAGGTTTTCATCCGGTACGATGCCTTTTATGGCTGATATTATCTTTTTACCCGCAAAATCCTCAGGGCCGATACCTTTAAGCGCATCTTTCAAAAACGCAGCCGGAACATTCAGCAATATGGTATCAACCTGACCAATCAGTTCTTTCAGGTTCGATGAAATATTTTGCGCCGGCACCTTGATCTCAACCGAACTGAGGTAGTTGGGATTGTGCCTGAATTTTTGAACATGCGATACTGCCTGCTCATTACGCATCCACCAAAATATCTCCTTCTCGGTGGTGTTATCGGTTAGTATTTTAATATTAGCAGTGGCCCAACTGCCCCCGCCCACAATTAATATCTTATTTTTTTGAGTATACATTGATGATATGCCGATGTGCTTATGCGCAAATGTACAAATATGCAGAGGTGATACACAATTTTGAATAATACGTCCGGAATATTTAAATGTTGTTTTAGCTTTGAGACGCGCCGCCGCTATTTAAGAAAAATGGACAATAATGTATTAACCCTCAACCAGGATGATCCACGGATAATGGCCGCGCGCAACGCGGAAGAGGCATTATACAGTTTCTATGGTTTAAAACCAAAAACGCATTACATACCATTACCCGGCACAGGTATCCGGGTTCGGGTCAGTGAAATAGGCGAAGGCAAACCTATCGTCATTATGCCCGGAAATACGGGTGATGTTTTCCCGCTTATCCCGCTGATAGCCGAACTTAAAAACCGCCGGGTGATCGCTATTAACCGCCCCGGTGGTGGCTTAAGCGAGGGTATGGATCACCGCATTGTTGATCTTCGCAAATTCGAAGTAAATATGATCAGCACAGTATTGGATGCCTTTGCATTGGATAGCGCACCCATTGTGGCACATTCAATCGGTGCACATTTTAGCTTATGGATGGCGATAGACAAACCGGAACGGGTAACTGCTTTAGCATTGCTGGGCTCTCCGGGCAATATTATGGGTGCCGGGCCGCCGTTTCCTTTGCGATTGCTGGCTGTGCCGGGTTTAAATAGCCTCCTTTTCAAACTGGTTATGCCAAAAGATCCGTCAAAATCATTAATGGGATTGAGGTTTATGGGACATTCTGCCGAAACACTGGCAAGTTTACCAAACGGGATGAGCGAATGTTATTACTATTTTCAAAAGTTGCCACATTATAAAATTTCGAGCCTCAGTTTAATGGAAAGCTCTGTAAAACGACTAAATGAGGATGATTTAAAGCAGATTCAGCAACCTGTTATCCTTCTTTGGGGTACAAATGATCCCTTTGGCAGTGTGCAGGCAGGTCAGCAAATTGCCAATGCTTTGCCTGCATCCGAATTTCATAGCTTGCAGGGCGGCCATTTACCGTGGCTGGATGAGCCTGAAGAATCCGGGAGGCTTATATTCAAATTTCTTTCAAGGCATTAAAAAGCCCGTGCATTTTGCACAGGCTTTTTTTTATTACTATTATAATCTGCTAATCAAACATCTGCACATTTGAAATCTGCACATCAATTCTTATTATCTGCGCTAAATAGTTTGGATTTATCCACTTTTTCAACTTCCATCTTGTCAGCTAATACTTTTGAAATAGCTGTGTATGGTGCCGAAACTATTTCATCGCCATCTTTTAAGCCCGAAAGCACCTGGATATAAGAATCGTCCTGTATGCCGGTAGTTACCAAAACCTGTTTCACTTTGCCAGCACTGTATACATACACATACTCTTTAGACGGAGCAGTAATTTTTGCTTTACTCTTGTCATCATCCGTACTGGTGCTGTTATCTGATTTAACGACAGTTACTTTTACATCACGGGTAGTTACTGCTTGTATAGGCACCGACAATGATTTGGTGCGGTTGGTTTGTATATCTACAGTAGCCGTTAGTCCCGGGCGGAAAGGCGATGGGTTAGTAGCCGACTTATTTAGCAAAGCGGTGTAAGTGGCTGCATCTATCCTTACCTTAACTGTAAAGTTGGTTACCTGGTCGGCGGTAGTACCCACCACATTGGCGGCGCTGCCGATCTCGATCACTGTACCCATAAAGGTCTTACCCAAAAAGGCGTCTACCTGTATTTTTGATGAATCACCCAAAGTGATACGGTTAATATCGTTTTCGTTCACGTCCACATTCACATCCAGTTGGTTCAAATCAGATATCGTCATGATCTCGGTACCGGCAAACTGCTGCGTACCTAACACACGTTCGCCTTTTTGGATCGATAGTTTGGATATTACGCCATCAACCGGAGAATAAATAGTTGTTTTGGCCAGGTTATCCTGCGCCTCTTTTACCGAAGCTTGTGTTTGCGCCAAGCCGTAAGTAGAACCTATCACGTTTTGCTTAGCAGCTTCAAGTGCAGCCTTTGCGCCTTCGTAACTTGCTCTGGCAGCATCAAATTCAGCAGCGGTCAATACCTTGTTGTCAAATAATATCTTATCGCGTTTGTATATCGATTCCTGGTTATTGTAGGTGGCTTCGGCTTGTTTCAGCATTTGGCTTGTATTGCCAACTGTAGCCTTTTGCGTGTTATAGGATGCAACCGCACGGTCGTAACCTGATTGTAATATATCAGGCCTGACACGGCAAAGCAATTGCCCTTTTTTCACCACCTCGCCTTCCTTAACCGGAAGCTCAACCACCTCACCAGATACTTCGGGGCTTATTTTTACTTCAACGTGTGCCTTGATCTTGCCACTGGCTGATACAGTTTCATTAATAGCGCGCACAGCAGCCTTTTCAGTAGCTACCTGCGTTTTTTGCGGTTTACTGGTTACCTTAAGAATGACGATCAGGACAATAAGTGCTCCTAAGGCGATCAGAATATATTTAGTAGTTTTTCCCATGGTTATGAGTTATTGTGATGAATATTGAGTGTGGTTTAATTTTTAAAGTTTAATAGGGTTGCCAATATAATAGTCGATTACTTTACTTCTGAATATCATCTGGTATCGCGCCTCTATCATGTCATTTTGCGATTTATTATAATTGGTAACCGCCGTGTTATAATCCAGTGTATTTACAAACCCGGCATCGTAGCGTTGCTTGGTTACATTCAACGCTTCCTTGTTAGAGTTAAAAGTTTGCAATGCCGACTGGTAGCTTTTTTCTGCAGCCTCAAGGTCAAGCACCGCCTGTATAATGGTTTTGCTCAGGTTATTTTTAGCAAGCTGTGTGCTCAATTGTGCATACTCGAAATTCAATTTGGCTTTGCGAACTGATGTGCGTGCTGTAAAACGATTGAATATTGGTATTTGTAAGCTGATACCTATCGATTGGTTAAAGTTATCGCCAAATTGATTGGTGAACGGATATGACGGCGCTACAATGGGTTGCGGGGAAGGGTCAATTGTAGTAACAATCTGACCTGTTCCCTGTACTTTGCCAATAGGCACTACCATCGGGTCAGTTTGCCCGATCACCCTTTGCTTTACCGCGTCTGAATAACTAGATTGCAGGTTGCCAAATAAGGATAGTACTGGATAATAATTGCCTTTAGCTATTTTAATTGCCTGTTCATAAGTTGCCTGCTGCAATTCGGCTAACTTAATATCCGGGTTTACACTTAAGGCTGTTTTAATTACATCGGTAGCGTCATAAATGGTTTTGATATCAGTTAATTTACTGATATCCGGTTTTTCAACGGTTATTTCCGTCCTCGGGTCCATTTCCATGTATTGCTTCAGGATCAGGATAGCCAGATCTACCTGGTTCTGAGCATTGGTTAGGTTTAATTCAGCAGTCGACACCTGTGCTTTGGCCTGCGAAAGATCAGCCAATGTGGCTGCGCCCTGGTCAAAGTTTTTTTGCGACCTATCCAAAGTAATCTTCGCCAAATCTATTTGCTGTTTGGCCGCGATCACCAGATCCTGGTCGGTCAATATCGTAAGGTAATCGGTAACAACGTTTAAAAGGAGGTCATTTTTAACTTTTGCTGTGGCCGTTTTATCAGCATCCAGTATTAATTTATTTTGTAATATTTGGTTGCGCAGCTGGCCACCCTGGTAAAGTATTACCTGCACAGCGGCAGAGCTATTAACAGAGAATGAAGCCTGGTTAACATAAGCATACTGGCCAGCCACAGGATTTCGGCCGAAATTGAATCCTGCTGAAGGATTGGCGCTTAAACTGGGTAACTGGTTATATTTACTCTGTTTTACATCCTCATTTGCCAGCGATTCGGTTATCTGCGCCTGCTTTATGGTCAGGTTATTGGCTAAAGTAAGGTCGACCGCCTTTTGTAAGCTGATCACCTGTTGAGCGTTTGCCGTAAAGCCTGATAAGATCAAACAGAAGATGCTTACAATACTTATCCCTTTAATAGTTAATATACGTTGTGTCATAAGGTTATATTTGTTCGTGGATCGTAGTTGACGGTTCATTGTAAATATCGTTATCGGTCTTTTATTATTTCAATTATTAATAATTTAGGCCACGAACTAACTAAAATCTTCCATCTGTTAAAATGTACCTGGTAAAAACACCCTGGCTGTTAAAAAAGCTATATTCTCAATTAATATGGAATAAGAGCCGTAAAAACAACCGCATTTATCTCACTTTTGACGATGGGCCTATACCTATTGTTACACCGTTTGTTTTAAATATTTTAAAACAGTACAATGCCAAAGCTACATTTTTCTGCATAGGCGACAATGTAAACAAACATCCGGATATTTTTGAACAGGTAAAAAACGAGGGCCACAGTATCGGAAATCATACCTATAACCACCTTAAAGGCTGGAAAACTGATGATAAAACTTACCTGGATAATTTTTTAAAAGCGGATGAATTACTGGATACCAAACTCTTCCGCCCGCCTTATGGAAGGATAAAAAGATCGCAAATAAAACTGTTGCAGAAAGCCAAGCCAGGGGTAAAACTGGTGATGTGGGATGTGCTTAGTGGCGATTTTGATATTAACTTAAGCCCTGAAGTCTGCTTGCAAAATGTATTAAAGCATACCGGTAATGGTTCTATCATCGTATTTCATGATAGCCTGAAAGCTTTTGACCGATTGGAATATGTATTGCCAAAAGCGATGGAGGAGTGGAGTAGAAGGGGGTATAGTTTCACCCCCCTGATCTCTTAATGAAGCAGAATATAATTATTGCATCTCAACTAAACTGCCTGCGGTGTTAGCGCTATCATTTAAATTTACCTTTTTAGCCAGGTGTTCGCAATTCAAGTTGGTGATATTTAAAGAAGAAGAGTAATCATAATTTAGTTCGGCTTTAGCTATTGTGCCTTCAATGTCGGCTTTGGCATGATCGTTCAATTGAAAGCTTGCCGCGTAAGCATCCATGTTTAATTGGGCAGAAGCGTGATTGTATAATTTAACATCCAGGTCAAGAGCCGAAAGCTGTCCGAAAGATTTTACCCGGGCGTTATCATAAACTGAAAGATTTTGCAAGTCACCAACGGTGATCCATACTACCAATTTTTGTGTATTGTAAGAAGAGATGCTCAATACCCCGTTTTGGTTTTGCACCAGGGCATTTTCTGAATAATATTTGTTGTAAACCTTTACCTGATCTGTTGTACCGTTTGATAAATACAACTCTACGTTGCCGTGAACCTCGATCTTATTGATGCGGCTGATCGCTGTTAATACGGTAACTTCATCCTTGTCGTGGTTTGCAGCAAAAGCTGACTGGCTTACTCCAAGCAGGGAAACTAATGCTATTGCGATTGTTAAAATTGACTTTTTCATTTTATTGATATTTAATGTTGAATTAATTGTTGTTCATTTTGAATACCCTATGCCAAAATTGATACCCATAACGCAATTATCTCATTATCAATAAAATAAAATTTGACATTATTTTAAAACCGTACGCTTTCGTACAGTTTCCGTGCGGTGCCGTACGGTTTTGAAATATCTTGCGCTCGTTTGAAACGAGTGCTTAAAAGTTAAACGCGATTGTATCGCCCGTGCGTTGTAAACGCGAATCCATATTAAGCACTCGTCACAGACGAGCGCAAGTAGTTTATATCTTTTTGTGGAAAAATCAACCACTGCAAACTGCCCACTAATAACTGCCAACTGAAAAACTAATCTCTAACCTCCAATCTCTAATTAACTATTTAGAACATCTCCAAATTACATTTAAACAATTTACTGACATCACTTACCTGTAATTTTTGTAAATTCGCCGCATTGACCCGGCAACGGGTTTTTATTCCGTAATTCTTTTACATTTCACCTAAAGATCAAATACAATGGCTTTTGATTTAGATATGATCAAAAAGGTTTACGATCGCTACAGCACCCGCACGGCTGCTGCCCGCAAAGCGACCGGTAAACACCTTACTTTAACCGAGAAAATTTTATACGCCCACCTTTCTGAAGGCGATGCCAAACAAGCTTTTGGTCGTGGTGTGGACTATGTTGACTTTGCACCCGATCGTGTGGCTATGCAGGATGCTACCGCGCAAATGGCGCTGCTGCAGTTTATGCAGGCAGGTCGTCCGCAGGTTGCAGTACCGTCTACCGTGCATTGTGATCACCTGATACAAGCAAAAATTGGCGCTACGGAGGATCTGAGCACTGCCAAGGATGTAAATAAAGAAGTTTATGATTTCCTGGCCTCGGTATCTGATAAATACGGACTGGGTTTTTGGAAACCAGGTGCTGGTATTATCCACCAGGTTGTACTGGAAAACTATGCTTTCCCCGGTGGTATGATGATCGGTACCGACTCGCACACACCTAACGCAGGTGGTTTGGGTATGGTTGCCATAGGTGTTGGCGGTGCCGATGCTTGCGATGTAATGGCTGGTTTGCCATGGGAGCTTAAATTCCCTAAACTGATCGGCGTGAAACTGACCGGAAAATTATCCGGCTGGACATCTGCTAAAGACGTGATATTAAAAGTGGCCGGTATCCTAACCGTAAAGGGTGGTACTGGCGCTATTGTTGAATATTTTGGCGAAGGCGCGCAATCGCTTTCAGCTACCGGTAAAGGAACCATCTGTAACATGGGTGCCGAGATCGGCGCTACCACTTCTATTTTTGGTTACGATGAAAAGGCTGCTATCTACTTAAAAGGAACTAAACGTGCTGAGATCGCTGAACTGGCTGACGCGATCAAAGAGCATCTGACCGGCGACCCTGAAGTATACGCTAATCCGGGAGAATATTTCGACCAGGTGATCGAGATCAACCTTGACGAGTTGGAGCCGCATGTAAACGGTCCGTTTACGCCCGACCTAGCCTGGCCTATCTCAAAATTTGCGACAGCAGTAAGGGAAAACAACTGGCCTATTACATTGGAAGTTGGTTTGATTGGTTCCTGTACCAACTCATCTTATGAAGATATTACCCGTTCGGCATCTATCGCCAAACAGGCTATTGATAAACATTTAAAAACTAAGGCTGAGTTTACCATAACACCGGGATCTGAGCTGGTGCGTTATAC
The DNA here is from genome assembly GCA_035489035.1 of Mucilaginibacter sp. Taxonomy (GTDB): domain Bacteria; phylum Bacteroidota; class Bacteroidia; order Sphingobacteriales; family Sphingobacteriaceae; genus Mucilaginibacter. The sequence continues at coordinate 85,714 of DATHKT010000053.1, read as the reverse complement.
TGTAGAGCGCGATGGTTACTTAGGTACTTTTGAGAGCATGGGCGGTGTGGTACTGGCTAATGCCTGTGGTCCATGTATCGGCCAGTGGGCCCGTCATACTGACGACCCTACCCGCAAAAACTCGATCATCACCTCGTTTAACCGCAACTTTGCGAAACGCCAGGATGGTAACCCGAATACTCACGCTTTTGTGGCATCACCAGAAATTGTGACCGCTTTTGCTATTGCAGGTGACCTTACCTTTAACCCACTGACTGACACCCTGACCAACTTAGATGGCGAACAGGTGAAGTTTGATGAGCCGATAGGCATCGAAATGCCGATAAAAGGCTACGCGGTAGAGGATGCCGGTTACCAGGCGCCTGCTGAAGACGGCAGCACTGTGGATGTGAAAGTTGATCCAAGATCATCACGCTTGCAACTGCTTGACCCGTTCCAGGCCTGGGAAGGCACGGATATATTGGGCTTGAGATTATTGATCAAGGCCAAAGGCAAATGTACTACTGACCATATTTCGATGGCCGGTCCGTGGTTGAAGTTCCGCGGGCATTTGGATAATATTTCCAATAATATGCTGATTGGCGCTATCAACTACTTTAACGGCAGTGCCGATAGCGTAAAGAACGAACTGACAGGCGAGTACGGCCCGGTACCTGCAACCCAGCGCGATTACAAAGCGCATGGTATAGGATCGATCGTAGTGGGCGATGAAAACTACGGCGAGGGCTCGTCACGCGAGCATGCCGCTATGGAACCACGCCATTTGGGTGTACGCGCCATACTAGTAAAATCATTCGCCCGTATCCACGAGACCAACCTAAAAAAACAAGGTATGCTGGGCATCACCTTTGCTGATCCGGCTGACTACGAGAAGATACAGGAAGACGATATTTTTGATATTTTAGGTCTGACCACTTTTGCCCCCGGCAAACAACTGACCGTAATGCTGCACCACAAAGATGGCTCATTGGAGTCGTTCCAGGTAAACCACACCTATAATGCACAGCAGATCGAATGGTTCAAGGCGGGTGGGGCGTTGAATATTATTCGCAGACAAATGGTGAATTAATTTCGGATTTTCGATTTATATTATTTACAAAGCCTTTCCATTTGGAAAGGCTTTTTTTATTTGTCATCCTGAGCGATAGCGAAGAATCTCCCCGTTGTCTGTGTCCCTACAGACAACCCGTACCAAGCAAAAAATCTTCCGAAACATAATGATGGGTTTCAAACCCATCGCTATAATTCATCATCTCCGATGTCTGTGTCCCCACAGACATCCAGTGCCAGGCAAAAGAAATTCGCAAATCATTCTAACGAGAATCAGCTTGTGCCTAAAGAAACAGTAGCAAGCGCTATTATACTATATAATTTTTTTTCTACCTTCATATTCCGATAACCTGTTGCTCATGAATAAACCTGCCCGTATCCGTATAAAACTCATTCACCTGTTGTTTTTTTGCGGCCCATTGTGGTTTTTCAGTTGTAAAAAGGACGGGGTAAAAAAACCTGCCGGGCCTGCCTGCTATGACTATATGACGATCGACTCAAATACAAACTTCCGGGAAGCACCTTACGCCAACTATTACTATTATAACAGCGATCATAAGCTGCTTAAGCATGTTGTTACCAGCGGCGGCGCCGTTGCCTGGAGCGACACCGTCGCGTACGACCATGGCCACGTAGTGAAGTCGTGGATGTCGCTGGGGGATAACAATGCCGCCCATTACTACACCCGGTCGGAGTATGACTATACCGATACGCTGATGACGGGCAGCCGGTATTACCTGGGCAATACACTGATAGTGCATAGCGACTATACCTATGACGACAAAGGGCGCCTGGCGAGCTACACGCAGCATACCGATAACACCACCTACCAGAATGAGTCCAGTTACAACCGTAACCTTACTTATGATGCCAACGACAATGTAACGCAAATTACCAATCAATATGGCGAGGTGATGATACGCTACCTTAATTACGACAATTATCCCAATTTGGGCTACAAAATGCCCTTTGATTTTGCCTATGATATATTTAGCTATTTCAACGCTTTCTCAAAACACAATGTGGGGCACGTAGATAACTACAACAGCAGCATCTATATCCCCCACGACACTACCGGCGCCACCTTTAACTACACCTACGCGAATGGCAAGGTTGCGACGGTCTTTTCGGGCGGCGTTTTAACCAGGGTACATTTTTTGTGTAAATAGTATTGGTTCATGGTTAATAGTTCATGGCCGATCCGGTTTTACTAATCGCTCAATAATTAACTATGGAAGATCAATATGTTTTAGAAAAGTGGGAATGGACAGAAAAAGATTTCGAAAGCATGGGATGGCACGATTGCCCTGTTTACGCTTTGCGTTTTGATGATAACATATATCTTGACTTAGATTACATATTTAAGTGGAACGATAATGGTCCGGGAAATAGTTTCACCTTTTGGATTTCGCCTGCAACTTTAATTTTTGAAAAGGCACATTATTTAAAAATGGATATTGAATCTGACTTTATTAATGGATTTGAAATAGCAGATATCTCTAAATTTAGAAATGAAAAGGGAGCCACTATTTGGAATATAGCTACACAGGAGGGAGAAATATTGATTGGGGCGGAATCTTTTAGGCAAATAATAAGGCGTCCTCCATCATTTCAGATTAATCAATCAATTATAGATGATGAACGTGGGGAAATATCATTTTCTATTATATCTGAAAAAAATTACCAACCGTCTGCTGATGTCATCAAAAGGAAAAACAGTGAACTTGAATTATATGAATTAGGAAGAAAAAGAACAATTCTCCTGAATGAAAAAGATGAGCTCGATAAAAATGAATTGGGAACTAAAGAATATCTATTAAAAAAACATAAGATTGAACAAAATATACGAGACATAGATCAACTAAATAAAGAATCCAGTACCAGGTAAAGGAATCCGCCGAGCATCCTTAAAAAACCAAATAGCGATGGGTTTCAAACCCATCGCTACAATAATTTCTACTAATCTATACCTCAATACCTCCCTGCAAATTCCTTCGCGAAATCTTCCAGTTTGATCTTGCCGGTAGGGGTGGTGCCTTTGGCGTCGTATTCTGTCCACAATATGCCGTTGCGCACTGCTGTGTTCATTTCCACATAGTTTTTGGCGGTAGCTTCCGGTATGCCGGCCTTTACCATGCCGTCTAAAGCCTGCTCATCGGTAAACTCTACCCATTGCAGGTCGGGTTTGCCAATAGCGGCGCCTAAAACGGAGGCAACCTCGCTTACCAGGCGGTCGTCACTGGTAACAAATCGCACGCTTTTACCGGTGAATGGCGTTTGCAGTTCTTCGGCTGCTGCTGCCGCGATATCTTCGGGGTGCACCATTACCAGCCGTGTTGCAGACCCATAATTCGAGCCGATGATGCCCATGTTTTTGATCATCGGAATATTGCCATAAAGATTGGTGTAGAAGAACCCGGCGCGCAGGTGTTTTACTGCTACGTTGTCCAATGCATTCCAGATGAGTTCGCCATCGTGTATGCCCGAGATCTGCCCGGTGCCGCCGTCAACATCAGCGCCGATGCTGCTTAGGTTTACTACACGCGTGATGTCATTTTTCTGAATAGCTTCTACATAATTGTTGGTGATATCGCGCACATATTTGCGGTAATCGACAACGCTGAAATCTGGCGGAACCATGGTATACACCACATCCGCGCCGCTGAATGCCTGGGTAAGAAAATCCGCATCGGATATTAAACCTATAGCAGCCCTTGCGCCTAAGGCTTCTATGTCTGCTGCTTTATCCGCATTGCTGCTAATAATGGTTACTTCGTTGCCTGCAGCTATTAATTGTTTGGCCAATGGTTTACTGATATTACCTAATGACCCGGTGAGTGTAATTTTCATAATTTTTTATTTTGTTTTTGTTGATACAAAGGTATATTTGTACTTACTTTTATACAAGTACTTACCCTAAAGTATGTATCTATGACAGCCATAAAAGAAAGCTCGACCATCCAGGAAAATAAAAAACTCGCCCTTAACGAATGCCCGGTGACCTATGTAATGGAAAAGATAGGCGGGTATTGGAAACCTATTATTTTGTTCCATCTGTTATCAGGCAGCAAGCGTTACAACGAATTGCGGAAAGCGATACCGGCCATTACTGAAAAAATGCTGATCCAGCACCTTAAACAATTAGAAAATGATAAACTGGTGATCCGCGAATCCAAGCCGGTAGTGCCTCCTTACGTCACCTATACCTTGTCCGAATCAGGCAAGCGTTTGCAAACTGTTTTGCATGCCATGGCGCTATGGGGAATAGAGGACAGGAAGAGCAATCCGGCTATGCCTTATAAAGATATCAATGATTTTCCTGTAAATAACTGATCATTTATTATTTTTAGAAAAATAAATTCCTATGAAAACCTACGCCCTGATCCTGGTTAGCTTTTGCTTATTAATAACATCCTGCGGCCAGCCAATTGCCTATGTTGGCGACACCTTTAAAGCCTCACCCTCGGTAGAAGTTTATTATTCACTTCGGGATGTAAAACATGAGTACAAGGTGATGGGCCACATCCGCAGCCAGTATTATGCGCAGAACAGCGCCAAGCGTAAACTGATCAAATTCGCGCAAAAAGCCGGAGCGGATGCCATAGTTTTTACAGCCCTGGATTCAACCAAGACCAATCCGACTAATAGGATTACTGCGGATCTGCTGAAGTATAATTGATTCCAGAAGGGTGTCATGCTGAGGCTCTCGAAGCATGTGGGCAAAGGCCTCTGCGCTCACCCTTCGAGAGCCTCAGGGTGACACCTGTTTCTAATTCTATACCCTCCGTAATAAAATCATTACATATCAATCCCTAAACCTTCAGATAATATCACGGTCTTAAATTCATAAAACATTTAAGCCATGAAAAACTATCACATCCTCCTCATCAGCCTTTGCCTTTTATTATCAGCCTGCGGTATTATTAAACCCGATTATTTCGGTGACAAATTTCCGCCTACCAACTCTGTCGAAATATTTTATTCCGCACATGATGTTAAACGGGAATACAAAGTGATCGGCCATCTAACCATTACCAATGTAATCGGGCAGGATTCAGTCAAGGCTAAGTTTATTGCCTTCGGTAAAAGCATTGGCGCGGATGCGATAGTGATCACCGGTAATACGATAAACAACGGCACTAAATCTTCATCAGATATTGTTAACGCGGATGCGTTACGGTATGATAGGTGATTTCGGAATTCGGATGTTCGATTTCGGATTTTTTTGTCATCCTGAGGAACGAAGGATCTATCGGCAAACATGCAACGCAATAGATACTTCACTACGTTCAGCATGACAAAGTGGTATTGACTAATCTCTGATCACCAATCTCTAATAACTACCTCTTCACCACCCTCTTCAGCACCAATAAATTCTGCGCGTTCTTACTGTACCCGGTAATATTTTTTTGGTACAGGTTCACCAGTTTATCGTAATATAATATCACCACCGGCGATTGCTGCATTACCAAATTATCCATTTGCTGGTACATGGCATAGCGCCTTTGGTCGTCGGCTTCCAGGTGGGCCTGCTCAAAAAGCATATCGAACTGCTTATTGTTAAAACCGGTATAGTTTGGTCCCCAGGGTATCTTGTTTTTGGAGTAGAACAGCGACAGGTAATCCTCCCCATCAGGGTAATCCGCTATCCACGAGCCATAGAAAAAGTTGACACCATTTTTGGATACCAGCTCGCGCAGGCTGGCGCCCTGTGTAATTTCCACCCTCGTTTTTATGCCGATCTGCTCCAATTGGCCCTGTACGTATTCGATCAGGTCGCGATAGCCAACGGTGGTGGTCAGCAGTATTTCGGGCAGGTTTTTGCCATTCGGAAAACCGGCTTCAGCCAGTAGCTGTCGGGCTTTTTCGGGATTGTAGGAGTAGCCTTTTACCTTTTGCGCATCAAACCCCGGCATCCCGGCAGGAATAAATCCCGCATTGCCCGCCGTAGCCAAACTGTTGCGCAGGTATTTGATCATCTTTTGCTTATCGATGCTGTAATTGATGGCCTGCCTTATCTTGAGTATTTTCAGGGGAGAATGCTTTACAATAGGCAAACTGCTATCCACCAGCATACCCAAATACATGGTATTGAGATATGGTGCCGAGTTTAAGGTGAATTTCCCCTTATATTTCTGCGTGATCTTCCCTGCTTTGGTCAGGATATCATCGCGGTAGCTGCCATCTATGTCATTCAAAAAATCAAGTTTGCCGGTCACAAACTCCATAAAGGCGGTTTGCTTATCGCCGATAAAGGTTGCCCTGATGGCATCCAAATGGGGTAAAGCTTTGCCGTCTTTATCCTTTTCCCAATATTTTTCGTTCTTTAAAAACACCATTACCTGGCCCTCTTTCCAGTATTTAAATTTGAAGGGACCGGTGCCAACCGGATGACTGCGGAAATCCTTGCCGCAATGATCAACCACCTCGTGCGGAACTACCGATGCGTATTGCGCGGTAAGCAGGCTGAGCAGGGGTGGAAAGGGCTGACTTAATTTGATTTGAAAAGTAGTATCATTCAGCGCGATAAACGACCGCTTGTTATCCACCTTATCGCTAAATATCCACGACCCGGATGAGGCCACTTTCGGGTCGATCAACCGCCCAAAACTATAAACAAAGTCAGCCGCCACTACTTTACGGCCTATACCGTTTTTAAAAAGCGGGTCGTCATGAAACACCACGTTATTGCGCAAATGGAAGGTATACAGCAAGCCGTTGGCCGATATGTCCCAGCTTTTGGCAAGGCAGGGTCGTATCTTTAAACTATCATCTATCTGCAATAAGCCATTGTATAGCTGATTATCCATCCAGATGGTATTCTGGTTACGGCAAAAGGCCGGATCAAGCGAGGTAAGCCCTTCATCCAGGTTGATGTTAAAAACTGTTTCGCCTTTCGATGCATTATCGGGGTGGCAAGAGGCCATAGAAAACAGCGCAATGCACCAAGAGCAGATCAGTTTATTCATCAGGTTAAAGATATATTATTGAGGTGAAAGCAAAAAGGATAAAGGCGAAAGGTGACTTTCAGATCAAATAGCCGGTAGTCAGCCGGTTTTGGCTAAAACCATAAGTTTCTTTTATCCTCGTCCGTCCCATAAATGGGACGGCAATGAATTTCAGCATGCGATTTATAACATTCATTGCCGTTGGCTTCAGCCAACGGATAAAAGGATTATCAAAATAAAGGCTTTAGCCAAATCTGAGTTTGATATGATCCTTTTCCCTTTTTAAACTTTAAATTTGGAAACAGCGTTTAATCACCCAGAATGATAAAATCTACTACCCATCTTGCTATAATCACAGTTTGTTCGTTTTGTATCTATGGCTTATCAGGCTGCAAACGCGGCGAATGGCTATCGCCCAAACCTGTTGTGGATAGCGTGATCGTTGCGGGGGCAGCACCGGCGGGTTTTGCCAATGGGCAGGATACCGCGGCACGCTTTAACCATCCGTTCGGTTTAGCACTTGATGCGGCGGGAAATTTGTATGTGGCCGACCAGGGTAATCAACTGATCCGTAAAATAGATCCAACCTTACTGGTAACCACATTTGCCGGAACGGTAGGTACCCGGGGAGCGCTAAATGGCCAGGATACATCATCTTCCTTCAATAAACCTTTTGGTGTAGCCGTTGATGGCACAGGCAAAGTATACGTGGCCGATGCGGGTAACAACCTCATCAGGGTAATTGGTCCGGCGGGGTTGGTAAGCACTTTCGCAGGTACAGGCGCGGCCGGTGCTGCTAATGGTACGGATACAGCCACTTTTAACTCGCCTTTGGGTGTTGCGGTGGATGGCGCGGGCAATGTGTATGTGGCTGATTATGGAAATGATATCATCAGGAAAATAACCCCCGCCGGGGTGGTAAGTACACTGGCGGGCAGCGGGGCGACAGGTGCGGATAATGGAGTTGGTACTGCGGCCACATTTAACTTGCCAGAAAGTGTGGCTGTGGATGCGGCAGGCAATGTATATGTGGCCGATAACGGCAATAACCTGATACGAAAGATCACGCCTGACGGAACAGTAAGTACGCTTGCCGGCAACGGCATTGCGGGTTCCGCTAATGGAACGGGTGCGGCCGCGAGTTTCAATTCTCCCTTTGGAATTGCTGTGGATGCTACAGGTAATATTTATGTCGCAGATTCCGGAAATAACCTCATCCGCAAGGTAACTCCGGCGGGTGTAGTAAGCACCTTTGCCGGCAATGGTAAAAAAGGAGCTGGCAATGCCGGCGGTACATCGGCAAGTTTTAATACGCCATCGGGGGTGGCTGTCGATGCCGCGGGGAATGTTTTTGTCTCAGATGAAAATAATAATTTGATCAGGAGAATTACCGCTGCCGGGGTTGTTACAACATTGGCCAATAGGCCTGCAAAGGGCTTTTTTGTGTTAAAATGACACTAAGAAAACCGTCAAAATGACGTATAAGTAGGCAAATAATTATAGTAATCCGAAATTTTTTATTAGGAGATACGAATATTCTCTCCTATCTTTGGGTAATCCGCCAATTATACTAACCAATTTTTATAACCAAATGGTTTCAAAAGAGGAACTTCAGGGCACATTTGCCGAGCTTCCGACTGAAAAGTTAATGGAGATCATTGACAACAAATTTGGCTATACCGAATTGGCAATTTCTGTTGCCTTTGAAGAACTGGCAAGCAGGAAGATATCCGAAGAAGAGATCAAAAACTACAAATCAAAGCAGATTGAAAGGCTGAATAATTATATCAAGAAAAATATTTCAGACGATCTTACGCTTTCGCAAAAAAATCTTTTCTATTTTATCTGGATACCATTGTTGACTTTTCCTTTTAAGCAAAATTTTAAAGAAGAAGGTTGTGCATTGAAGGTAAAACAGGCCAATTATTACTCACTTTACGGATTTTTATTCTTCATCCTGACCGCTTTTTTATCGCTTGGCCTCTCCAATTTATTTGCCATAGCATTATGGATCGGAGGATTCATTCCGGCCTATTTGCTGGATGAGTTTTTTAACAAACAAAGGCAGATCAAAAAGCTGCAAAAATTGTTTGGTCCGCTTGACCCTGCCGAATCTGGCCAGGAGCAAGACGCTTAATTATCAATAAAATATTCCGTTCAAAAATTTAAGCATGCGCTCCAACGCGGGTATAGCATCTTTGTCAAAAGTAGTACCTAAAGATTTATTTCCTCCCGAATCCAGAAACGCATGCGGGCGACCCTCATATTCCCAGTACTCTGCTGGCTGCCCTGCATCCTTTAAAGTCTTTACATAACCCTGTACCCATTCCGGCAAAACAATATTATCCTTTGAACCTACTGTAAATAACTGCGGTGGCAACTTTCTTTGGGATGCTTGCGGTATAGTAAACATTGGCGAAACTGCCTTATAGTATTCCGGATGATTATTGACATTAACGTCGCCTCCGAAAATACCCCTCGGTGTAACTTTAGCCATTTCCCAAAATGGATTACCCGAATTTTCAAAACCGTACTTGCAGGCCTCATACATATTGGTGCCGCCGTAATTGATGACAGCCGCTTGCACATCAAGTATATGTTTTTTGGCGATCTCTTCGGGTGTAGTACCTTTGGGCATCCAGGTTGGTGTAAATAATAGAGTTGAGGTAAAGTCTTTCGAGGTTAGCTTCTCAGTGCTGTTAACCACCATAGATGCCAGTTGCCCGCCCGAGCTATCACCCGTAACGCACACTTTTTTCGGGTCGCCTTTATATGGTTTGATGTGATATTTGACCCAAAGCAACGCACCCAGGCCGTCACCGATAATCTGGTCCATAGTTATCGTATTGCTATGAGCGCCAAGCAGCCTGTAATTAATGTTGCATACCACATAGCCATGCCTGGTCAGGTACTGCGCCATTTCGCTCATATTAGATTTATTGTAAATAAGCCAGCCGCCGCCATGATAGATGACCACCACCGGGTAACTCTTTTTAACGTTAACTGGAGTGTAAATATCCATCGTCAAACTAAAACCACCGGGTTTGGCCCACTCCACATCCTTCGCTACTTTATAGGAATGGACGGGCACATTTTGCGAATTGGCGTTTAGCGCAAACAAGGAAAAGAATACCAGGATCAGCCTTTTTATTAGCTTCATTGAGCCAATTTATAAAATATTTCGGATTGATAGTGTGCCTGATTAAACTACAAAAAATCTACAGGTTAAATCACCCCTTTAGGGTGATTGTTTGCCGTTGAGCATCCGGTATATTTGAGTTGACCAGTCTGTACAACAATTGAATGAAAATACTTTACCAGCTTATCATCCTATTTTTTATTGCTTTTGCTGTTTTTAATAAGGCAACCTCGCAAACCATGTTCCGGGGCGCTGCCGATCACAATAGCCATTACAACTCGGGCATCAAAGGTGTTTTTAATGAGCAGGCCTGGAAATTTGATGCCGATGCGCCCATACGTTCAACCGTGGCAGTTACCAATGATGCAATATATTTCGGCAGCAGCAGGGGTGTGTTTTATTGTTTGAATAAAAACAGCGGTAAAATGAAGTGGACATTTAAGCCGGGGTATGCTATTAATTCATCCGCAGCATATCACAATGGGAATGTGTTTTTCAGTGATAATCAGCAAGGCCTTTATTCCCTCAATGCGGCAACAGGTAAAGTAAACTGGAAGACCGGCCTTGGCAAATCAAAAACCTACGAATGGGCGTTCGATTATATCTATTCATCACCAACTATCATTGACGGCCAGGTACTCATCGGCAGTAAAGATGGTTCATTGTACAATTTGAATGAACAGACCGGCAGGGTCAATTGGAGATTTAAGGTTCCGGGTATTATCAGGAGTACCCCGGCCGTTTCAGGGCAGACGGTTTATGTTGGCGACACGGAGGGCCATCTTTTTGCTATCGACCTAAAAAACGGGAAACAAAAATGGCGTTTTGAAACGGTGGGCGATACGTTAAAAAATGAAAAGTTTGGGTTTGATCGTAGGGCTATCATTGCTTCGCCGGTAGTTGCCGGTAATAAGGTGATCGTAGGCGGGCGGGATGGATTTTTGTACGCAGTAGATAAAGCGACAGGAAAACAGATTTGGCGGGTTGACCATGAAGTTTCGTGGATCATATCAGCGGTAGCTGTAAAGGATAATTTCGTAATCACAGGCACTTCCGATGGCCATTTTGTTCAGGCTATCGACCTGAATACCGGCAAACAGATCTGGAAATATCATACGATTAATGTGGTCTGGTCATCGCCTGTTATCGATGGAGATAAGGTTTACATCGGCAGCCACGAAGGGGTGCTTTATTGCCTTGATCTGAAAACAGGGAACAAGATAGGTGGCTTTCAAACAGGGGGTATCATATTTTCATCGCCGGTGATCGCCGGTGCCTCTCTTTATGTTGGCTCAGATGATGGCTTTTTGTATGCTTTAAGATCCGGCGAAGCAAACCCTTCAACTGTACAAGCGCACAAATATGTTTTTTGGGATGCCCATATTCCCTCTGTCAATAATGGAAATGACATCCGCATAAAAAGATACCTGGCCGATAATAAATACAAGGTTTTAAACAAGGAGCAATTGATAGCGAGGATCGCCAAAAAAGATTCGGCTGCAAATTCTGTGATCGTTTTCGCCACCAACTTTTTCCCGGAGGAAACAACAAAAGGAGAATCTCATTCACTCCTGAGAAATTATTTAGCCGCCGGGGGTAAAGTTGTTGTATTAGGCAGCAACCCGCTCATCCTAAAACTGGATACCCATTATAAGGCGGTAGTGATCCGCAATTTTTTGTATGCCGACAGCGTGATCGGTATTAAATACGGGCCAAATGACCTGCGTTCATACAAAGGTAATCAGCCCGCGTTTCCAACAAAAACTGGGAAGGAGTGGGGCCTGCGGCATTTTTGGGCCGCGCCATTGAGTTTACCACCATCGCAGGTGGATGAAGTATTGGGTATGGATGAGAATGGCCTGGCATCGGCATGGGGTAAAAAATTCAATAAAGCTAAAGGCTCAGGTTTTGTGCAGATATGGGCAGGTGAAAGCGATAGGGACCTGAGCTTTATTACCCGCGTTGCCGAGTATGGGCTTAAATAATAGCTGATAATAAATTATGAAAAAGTACCCAATCAAAACAGGTTTGCTAACGCTTTGCATAAGCCTTTGCAGCCTGTTCACTCACGCTCAAAATAAATTGCACGCTGCCGATTCACTGTTTGCCCTGCAAAATTGGAAAGCGGCTAAGCAAAACTATGTAAGCTATTTAGGAGATACATCGGTGAACAGCCTGGCCTGGAACCGGCTGGGCTATTGCAATCATAACCTGGGCCTGTATACCGAGGCATTAAAAGATTATCAGAAAGCGTTGGATAACAAGCCCTCGCCGCCGGTAAGGGGTGTGGCAACTGCCCGGATGGCCAGGTCATACGCTATGCTGAATGAAACAACAGAAGCTACAGACTGGCTCGTAAAGTCTGCCGCGACCGGCTATAATATTTTGACTGACCTGGATACACTGGCCGACCTGAAAAATGTAAGGCAGGCATCAAACTATAAGGATTTGCGGAAGAAAGTTTATGAAGCGGTGTACCCATGCGCTGCCGAGCCCCATTCGCATGATTTTGATTTCTGGATTGGCGATTGGGACGTTTATCAAACCGGGAGCAAATTTTTGGTTGGACATAGTTTGGTGCAAAGTATAGCCGGCGATTGCGCCCTGCTGGAAAACTGGACATCCACCCAGGCACATACCGGGAAAAGCTTCAACTATTATGATGCAGCCGCCGGTAAATGGGAGCAGGATTGGTTAGGCGCAGGCGGGCAATCCGATAGACAGCGCTTCTATAACGGGGAATACAAGGATGGTGCGATGAGTTTTACCAATGAATCAATAAACGCGCAAAAGGTAAAAGTATTGGGTAATTTTAAATTTTATAATATTGATAAGGACACTGTGCGGCAGTACCTGGAGCAATCAGCCGATGATGGTAAAACCTACCAGCCCATTTACGACTTTACTTATGTGCGGAAGAAGCAGTAATTTTATATCAACTCAAATGACAAAACCTTATAAAGTAATTACCTCGGTTTTTACCCTGCTAATTTGCATTGGCTTTTTGAATAGTGTACAGGCACAGGTAAGCTACCCTCACATACAATTACCCAACGATATACCAAAACTGTTTGCAAAAGGCCTTTTATCCGATGGCTTAAGCAACCGTGATTTTACGATTTCGCCCGCAGGTGATGAAATAATGATCACCGTGCAGCAACCCAAATTTGCGTTGAGTACCATTTTGTATTTGGTGAAGAAGGACAATTCCTGGAGCAAGCCCGAAGTGGCCCCTTTTTCGGGCCGGTACCGCGACCTGGAAGCTGCCTTTTCGCCAGATGGGCAGTTTATTTATTTCTCGTCGGACAGGCCTGTGACGGCTAACACACCCAAAAAAGATTTCGATATCTGGCGGGTGAAACGCCTGCCCGGCGGCAAATGGGGGGAGCCTAAAAATTTGGGCTCAACAGTTAATTCGGATAAGAACGAGTTTTACCCCAGCATAACCCGCAGCGGCAATCTCTATTTTACTGTGGAGGCCGAGTATAGCAAGGGTAAAGAAGATATTGTGCTATGCACTTTTGCCAATAGCACATACAGCAAACCAGTCAGCCTGCCCGAAGCTATCAATACTCCCAATTATGAGTTTAATGCTTTTGTCGACCCGGACGAACAATTTATCCTTTTCACCTCCTATGGCAGGGAGGATGATCTGGGTGGGGGAGACCTGTATATCAGTCGCAAGGACAAAGGGGGAGATTGGATGCTGGCGAAGCACCTCCCCATAAATTCAACCGCGATAGATTATTGCCCTTTTGTAACCTGGGATAAACAATACCTGGTATTTACAAGCAGCCGGTTGAATAAGGAGTTTGCTGATGGCAACATCAAAAGCTACCAAAAAGTAAGGGAATTACTCGATGGCCCAGGCAATGGTCTGGATGATCTTTACTGGGTTAAGTTTGACAGTAACTGGTAAGATCAGATACTTATAAAAAACGCAGCCTCAAACACATGCCCGTATTTCAGTTTTTGTATAGCCTCTTTTTCGGTAATGTCTACGTGCTTGCCTTCTGTATCGGCGCAACCCAGCCAGGGTTCAATACACAGGAAATCGGCACCGGGTTTGGCCCAGATCCCCAGGTAATTAAAATGCGGAAACTCTACAGAAACCGTTTGATCGTGCTTGTCGCTTTTGATCATTACTTCACGTGAGCGGGGTTTTTTAAACACCCAGGCATCCTGTATAAACATATCGCGGGTTAAGTGCAGTTTGTTCCCATCCATTTTTACGGGCTGGGTTTCGCCTGTAAAGAAGCCCTCTTTTGATAAAAGATGCTTCTCCAGTTTTTCTTCCAATTCAAACTCTAAATAATAATCCTCGTAACTTTCACCGGGATTAAAAGGCACGTTAAATGCAGGGTGCCCGCCTACCGAAAAGTAAATAGTTTCACGCTGGTGATTGATCACCTTATAGGTCATTCGCAGCGCATTTTCTATCAGGTCGTAATGTACCTGGAAATCGAACTTGTAAGGATATACTTCCAGCGTATGGTCTGAGTAAGGCAATGAGAATTTAGCACAGATATCATTGGATTCGATCAGCAGCAGTTCCGATTGGCGGTTAAACCCGTGCCTGTCCATATGATAGGCCTTGCCGTCAACCAACAACTCATTATTGATCAGTCCACCCACTACCGGGAACAGGTTTGGCGCGTGCCAGGGCCAGATGTTTGGATCGCCCTGCCAAAGATGTTCAACGCCAGACACTTTGTTGTAGATCGAGGTCATTTCACCTCCCTTATTGCGGATGGTTACTTTTAAAAAGTCGTTTTCAATAGTGGTCATAGGTATTGGTTTTTGATCGGAACCGGTATTTTTCGGTAATACACAAATTACGTCATTTTTTCCAAAAACAAGTTCAAAGTGTTAACCAATAAAATTGAAGCTTGTTTGGCCTCACCCTAAACGGCGTAATGGTTAATGTTGCTCTACTTTAAACCCGTTCAGTAAACAACAAATTGACAGTAAATAGTGTGGCAACAAGGGTTAACATGGTTAACACAATTTCATGGTTTACAGCATCTAAATAACTGATTATTAATGTTTTAAATCAAAATTAGTGAAAAAAGTGTTAACCATAAATAAATCAGTGTCAAACATCGTTACTAAATGTCAAGCTTATTCCCTGTTAGTCAGAAGTTTCAAACTTACAGGAGGTACACACGGATATAAGACCAAATAAATATTAACTTTGAATATGTCAAATAATAAGAATTCCAAAGCAGCATCTAACATCTTTCATAGCATTATGAAAGCCAGCGATAGCAAACCTGCGACTGAAAAGAAAGAGGTAAAGCCGAAAGGTAAGAAGTAACTGTGGCGGCAAATATTTACTTATACACTCTCGGCATTTCTTTGGGAATAATGCTAAGTCGTTATCTATATATAAGATTAAAAAGATCAGACGTTTTAAGTGAATATAATAAAACTGTAGTCATTATTTTAAATACACTTTTGATTGCCGTTGGATTTGTAGCGGGCTTTTTTATAGTAGTAATTCTGTACTTTATTTTGTACCTCTTCTTCCATGATGGTAAATTTTGAGTAACTGTGGTCTAACACGTATATAGTCTCCTATCAAGACAAAAGTAACTAAGCCTCCGCGGCCATGAGCGGGAACGATTTATTTCAGAAGCATTACCCACTAATCATCATCATCCTTTTTCTTCTTCTCCAAAATCACAAAAGCGCTGCGTTTGGGTGCAGGCATTACGGCGTTTTCGCCTTTTACATATTTCCATATCACCTCATTCAATTCAAGGTCGGGTACGGCATCTTCTTTAGCCAGGTTAAATGTGGCGGAGCGTTTGCTGCTTTCGTTCACTGCCACATTGCGTTGCTCTAAATCTACTTGTGCTGGCTTGGTGATGTAAGGGCTAAAGTCAGGCTTGCTGGTAAAGCAATCGTATAGTGGCATGGCAGCAGCATCGTACTGGCTCATGGGTGGTAAGCCTAAGATCAACTCTATTGTACGCAGTACGCCCGAAGTAGAATACATGCCATGGATCACCGCGTTGCGTTTTACATAAGGGCCGGCAACAAACACAGGGGAGCGGTGCGCGTCCACATGGTCGGGGCCGTTTTGCGCGTCATCCTCCAAAATAAATACTACGGATTCTTTCCATATAGAGCTTTTTGATAGATGTTCGATAAACTGTCCGATAGCAAGGTCATTATCACCTACAGCCGCGTAAGGGGAATAAGCGCCCTTATGCTGACCGCTGGTATGATCGTTAGAAATACGGACAGTATT
Source organism: Mucilaginibacter sp. (assembly GCA_035489035.1). GTDB lineage: Bacteria > Bacteroidota > Bacteroidia > Sphingobacteriales > Sphingobacteriaceae > Mucilaginibacter. Next base: position 69,321 of record DATHKT010000053.1, on the reverse strand, counting down.
GAATTGTGGTACAGCATTTATAGCCAGTAACGAATCAAAATCATGTGCCCATACCTCCACCCGTTTCACATCCTTGATATCCAGGTCGAAACCCGGCGCTTTTTTACAATAATGGCCTTCCAATACCTTAATGTTTGGTTTATAATCATCGGCAAATTCGCCATAGGTGCGGTAACTTACACCCGCGCGCTTGCAATAATCCCAGATATAACCATCACGAGGATCGCCGGCCTTGCGTGTTCCTTCTGAATCATAGTTCCCCCCGCGACCCCCATAACTGGTGGGCCAGGTTTTCTCTATAAAGTCGGTTGCGTAGGCCGCGGTGCTCCAATTATGCCCATCGGCGCTTACCTCGGCATCTACATAAAAATTGTCCAGCAAAACAAATTCGCTGGCTATGGCATGGTGATTCGGCGTGATATGGCGTCCGAAAATACACAATGAAGTATCACCGTTACCCTCCGGCATATCACCCAAAACCTGGTCGTAGGTGCGGTTTTCTTTGATGATATAAAACACATGTTTGATAGGCGACTTCTCGCCCAGTTTGCGCGGGATGGGATTGCCTACTTCTCCATCAGCCAAAGCCGTTTTCTTTGTGTTGAAGGGGGTGTTGGCGTAAACCTGTTTGGTATAAGCTTTAAGCTGGGCCTCCTGCGGCGATTTTATAAAAGATAACGTGCCTTTAAACAAGCCACCGATATATTGTTCCTTGCTATTTACCGCGCCTTTCTGGTAACCACTATTGTCCACCTTTTTGACCGGTTGCGGACCTTGCGGGTTGGCCATTGACGTAAAGCCCTTGCCATTGGAAACCAATATTTTGGTGCCAAGGGTTTTTACATTTGTTGGATACCAGCCCACAGGTATAAAGCCCCTGCTTTGGCTGCTGCCAGGTTTGGATACATCAAATACCGCGAGGCAGTTATTATCCGCATTGGCGATATATAATGTTTTTTCATCGGGCGATAAGGCCAGTCCGTTGGTGGTCGATCCGGTAAGCCGGGTTGGAAAGAGCGATGTGGATACGGTTTCCAATGTTTTATTAGTTGCAGTACTGATAACAGAAACGGAGTTATCATTAGCATTGGCTACAAACAGATAAGTGCCCTTTTTATTCAGCAGCAACTCATTGGGATGGTTGCCGGTTTTTATGCTTTTAGTCAAGCTTTGCGAAACTGTACTATAAACCGAAACTTTCGCATCACCCCAAATAGAAATATACAGGCTCTTTTCATCCGGCGACAGGATGCAACTATAAGCTTCGGCAGGTAACTTGATCCGTTTTATAATTTTGTCGCTTTTCAGATCAATTATGTATAAAGCACTATCCTCTTTCGTTACGGTATACAAGTGCGTATTACTTTTATTTATCGCGATACCTGTTGAGCATACTTTATTTTTCGGCCATGATAATGGCGCCAGTTTGATGGTGTCAGCTGCACCTATCTTATTGCCTTCTATATGGAAAGCCAATATGCGGTTATCATTTCCACCGGATACATACAGCATTTTTTCATCACGGCTGAAAGCCAATCCGTACCATGCTTTTTTGATGATCCGTTCATCAAGCAGCTTTTCATTTTTTGGGTCGATCAATTGGATCGATTGTGTGCTTTGCCCGTTATTGGTAACCGCCAGTAATCTTCCGGAAGCGGATAATTGCATATTTAGCGGTAAGTCGCCCAAAGGTAAAGCAGTTCCTGCCGGGTTCAATTTCCAGCCGTTGGGTAATAGTACCTGCCCGGTTTGTTCTATTTTGCCCGGAACCTGGGCCCGAACCTGTAATGCAGTTGCAAAAAGGATAATGGTGCTGATAAAGAGTTTCTGTTTCATAGGTAATTGGCAATAAACTATTCAAAAATAAGCATTGCTTTTGAGCCTGAGTAGGGTTAACAAAAAGTTAATGTATAAGCCCCACCCAACCCTCCCCGGAAGGGAGAGCTTAAATTAAAATGATAGATTAATTTAATCCGTAGCAAATCAAAAGTCTCTCCGCCAGCTGGCGGCGGAGATTATTCACGCGTTGTTTGTTTCTTCAAGGTGTTCATGAGGGCTTCGCCGTTTAGAGGGGGCTTGGAGTTGTCTTTAACAGCGACTTAATCACCGAATCCTTTTGCGCAGATGTCAAATTATAATTGAATTTGAACAATGCACCCTCAAAATCGCCATAGGATGGATTGGGGATCACAATATAACGACTGCCGAACTCTTTTCTTAATTTTTCAGTAGTGGCCTTTCGATTTTCTTCCGACGGTTTATTATCATACAAAGTATCAAAATCAGGCAGGTTATCACCGCAAAGCAGCACGATATTGTATTTTTGTAAAACTTGTTGACGGCGGTTTTCCTTACTGGATGCGCTTTGTCTTAACAGCAAATGATCATTGTCTGCATTGGGGAGATGATATAGCTGCAGGTTCTTTAAAGTACCGGGGCGTTCATCCTCATCGCGGTTGGTAACGTAAAATATCTTCACCCCTTTTGATGCCGCATATTTAAAGAATGATGGTGCACCGGGTACGGTATCGCACTGTGCTTTGGCCGTCCATTCCTTCCATGTTTTGCTATCGAAATCCAAATTATGCAGCGCTCTTTCAGCATCGTAAGGACTATTATCCAGCAGGGTTTCATCAATATCGGTTACCACGGCGAGCGTTTTTTTGCCATGCTTTTTTACAGCCGCATCAATACGTTCTCTAGCTATATTATAAGCCTGGAAACACAGTGCTCTATATTCAGCGGCACGCTGTTGGTATAACGAGGCCCATACTTTGCCACCGTTTACAATGCTCACGCTGTCGGTAGTTTTTACGTTGGAGGTGTTACCGGTTTGGTTACATGCCGTAAACAGTACGATCAGTAAAAGCGGGAGGAGTTTTTTCATCATAGATATCACTTCAACAATTCCGGCCTGATCTTATCCGTAAACTCTTTTGCAAACTTATTCAATTTGGGCTGTATCACAAAAGCGCAGTATGATTTGGACGGATTATCGTTATAGTAATTCTGATGATAATCTTCGGCTTTGTAAAAATCGCTGGCCGGGGTTACTTCCGTTACAATGGGTTTATCAAACACTTTTTCATCGGTCAGCGTTTTGATCATGGCTTCCGCCTGCTGTTGTTGCTCATCAGTATAATAAAATATAGCCGAACGGTATTGCGTACCCACGTCATTCCCCTGGCGATTGAGCGTAGTTGGGTTATGCGTTCTGAAAAATACCAGCAATAGTTCATCGAACGTTATCTCATCAGCATCATACTCCAGCTGGATCACCTCCGCATAACCGGTATCGCCATTGCAGATCTCCATATAAGTTGGGTTTTTGGTATGCCCGCCCATGTAGCCGGATGTTACCGACTTGATACCTTTAAGGGTTTGAAATATGGCCTCTGTGCACCAGAAACAGCCATTGCCGAATGTTATTTTCTGTATGTTCATCTCTAAAATAAATAACGAATATAAGGCTGATTTGGTTTTTTGCTGCTGCTGCCGGTTGAATATGTCAATATAATTACTAAGTTAGGCCTTGATGAACCATCTGTAGCGAACTTACGTTTAAAGCGTATATTGCATAATAATTAATAAAGAATACCTGCTCTAATGAAAATCGTTGTATTTATAATACGTTCGGCATTTGCCCTTGTTCTGCTGGCTTATGGTATTAATTTCTTTTACCATTTAAAATTTCTTCCCCCGGTTATTATCAATACCCGGAAAGCCAATGATGTGCAGGAGATGCTTTTGAAGACAGGATTCTTTTTCGAAACGATGTATGGTATCGTGATCGCCTGCGGGTTTTCCCTGATCATTAACCGCTTTACCCCTTTATTTTTACTGATACTGCTGCCCATTACCATAAATATTGTGCTGTTTGATTATTTTCTTGATCCTGATAATATGGAAATTTCCGGCCCGGTACTCTTCGTTAACCTGTTGCTGATGCTGATCTACCGTAAGGCTTACAGCCATTTGTTTTACAGCAAGGCCAATTTTGTAAAGTTTAATTTGCTGGTGAACTTTAAAGATTAAAAGGGTACATTTAAAATACCATTTTAAACCCTTTCCGTATGAAGTATGCCATCATAATTGCCCGGTCGGTACTTGGCCTTATTTACCTGGTATTTGGTCTCGACTTTTTTTTTCATTTCGTTTCTCACATTGTCAGCTTTCCCCCTTTAGATGATAAAGCCAACGCTTTTTTGGGCGAACTGGCCGCTGCAAAATATTTCTTCCCTTTTTTAAAGGTGATCGAGATCATCTGCGGCTTGTTTTTAATCATCAACCGCTATACTTTATTTTTCATTTTGGCTGTGTTTCCCATTACCATCAATATATTTTTGTTCCATGCTTTTTTGGCTTGCCCGGTAGTATTGCTTGGAGCAACCATGTTGGTACTCAACCTGTTTTTAATGGTCGTTTATCGTAAATATTATATCAGCTTATTTACAGTTTCGCCGGGTAATTAAATTTAAGCGAGGCTCTTCTATCTAAAATTTTAATAATAATCCGTTTATTAGCTAAACATTTATAATTTAGTGTCTGATATACATTTATAAATCTTTAACCCTCCTGTAATGTCTGTTAAACCGTTTGCATCCAAAGGCAGTTCATTTGTGCTGCTTATCGCATTGTTATCGTTCATCAATTTTAAAGGATTGGCCCAAACCCGCTCGGTTACTGATTTTGATAAAGGCTGGCATTTCCATTTAGGCGATGTAAGCGGCGCAGAAAATCCGGCTACCAAAGATGCAGCCTGGCGCGTACTTGACCTTCCACACGATTGGAGTATCGAAGGCAAATTCGCCAAAGAAAACCCTGCTACACCCGAAGGAGGTGCATTGCCCGGAGGCATAGGCTGGTACCGCAAAACATTTACCGTTCCGGCTGCTTCAAAAAGCAAAAAAGTGTATATCGATTTTGATGGTGTTTATCAAAAAAGCACCGTTTGGCTTAACGGGCATCAATTGGGTTTCAGGCCGAACGGTTATATTTCTTTTCGTTATGATATGACGCCATATTTAAACTTTGGCGGCAAAAATACCATTGCTGTTAAGGTGGATAACTCGGTTCAGCCAAATTCACGCTGGTACTCAGGTTCGGGTATTTATAGAAATGTGTGGTTAGTGACGACTGGCAAGGTTGCCATAGACCATTGGGGTACTTATGTGACTACGCCAAAGGTTAGTGCACAATCAGCATCCTTACATCTGCAAACAATGGTTAAAAACTATACAGGCAAACCGGTTAAGGTGGTTTTGAGTACTGTTATTTTAAGTCCTTCAGGCAAATCTTTCACCGGAAATTTGTCAAAACAAATAGACATTGCTGATACATCGGCCAGTGTTGAACAGGATATTACCATTGCTAAGCCGGCGCTATGGTCGGTTGAGCATCCGGCATTGTATAAAGCCGTTACCAAAGTAATGGTAAATAATGTGGCTGTTGACGAATATACCACCCCGCTCGGCATCCGTTATTTTGATTTTGATGCCGATAAAGGCTTTTCGCTAAACGGCAAGCCGATGAAAATATTAGGCGTGTGCGATCACCATGATCTGGGTTCGCTTGGTGCGGCTATTAATACCCGTGCCTTGCAGCGTCAACTGGAAATATTAAAAGCGATGGGCTGCAACGGTATCCGTACCTCGCACAACCCGCCTGCACCTGAGTTGCTCGATCTGTGCGATAAAATGGGCTTCATTGTAATGGACGAGGCTTTTGATTGCTGGGAACGCGGCAAAGCCAAATATGATTACCACCTGTTTTTTAAAGAATGGCACAAACGCGACCTGCAAGATCAAATTCTCCGCGACCGTAACCACCCCAGCGTAATGATCTGGAGTATCGGCAACGAAATACCGCAGCAGGGTGATACCAGCGCGCTGCGTTTAGCGCCCGAGCTGGCAAAAATTGTTCGCGACCTGGATAATACCCGTCCGATAACCACGGCAAATGATCGCCCGGATACCAGCAACAAGATCATCAAATCCGGCGCTATCGACCTGATCGGTTATAACTACCATGAGTTTGATTACGCTAAATTCCACGACCGCTATCCTGGTAAAAAATTCATTGCCACGGAAACTACTTCGGGCCTTGAAACCCGCGGTTTTTACCAGATGCCTTCGGATAGCATCAGGATCTGGCCCGCAAGATGGGACAGGCCGTTTAAAGAAGGCAACCCTGGCAACACGGTTTCGGCATATGACAACGTTCGCCCGGCCTGGGGTTCCACACATGAAATGACCTGGAAAGTGATGAAAAAATATGATTTCCTTTCGGGTATGTTTATCTGGACGGGCTTTGATTATTTAGGCGAACCAACACCATATTCCTGGCCATCGCGCAGCTCATACTTTGGTATCGTTGACCTGGCTGGTTTCCCTAAAGATGTGTACTATATGTACCAGGCTGATTGGACCAATAAAACCGTACTGCACATCTTCCCGCACTGGAACTGGGAGCCCGGCAAAACCATTGACATATGGGCCTACTATAACCATGCCGATGAAGTGGAGCTGTTCCTGAATGGTAAATCGTTGGGAGTTAAAAAGAAGGAAGGTGACGATCTGCACGTCATGTGGCGCATCAAATTTGAGCCCGGAACCTTAAAAGCGGTATCACGCAAAAACGGTAAAGTTGTGTTGATCAAAGAGATTCACACTGCCGGTAAACCTGCAAAAATGGAGTTGACTGCCGACCGTAAAAATATCAAAGCAGATGGTAAGGACCTGTCATTTATTACCGTAAAAATACTGGATAAAGATGGCAATGTAGTACCAGATGCCGATAACCTGGTGAACTTTAAGATCAACGGCAGCGCCTTTATCGCCAGCGTTGATAATGGCGACCCGGTAACCCATGATTCCTTCAAAGTAAGCTATCGCAAGGCATTCCATGGTTTGGCTTTGGCTATTGTACAATCAAAAGGAAAAGCAGGTATTGTGACTTTTACTGCCACATCAAAGGGTTTGCCTGCGGCAACTGTCGTGTTGAATACTAAATAATAATTGTCACTAAGGATATCAGATAGCGATGGGTTTTAAACCCATCGCTATTTTGCTTGATGGTAAAATCTATAGAGAAACGTGGGCAAGGCCGCCTATTCCCCCTCAAACTTCAACCCGATCTGTTTCCTGGCTTCTTCCAGCATGGCTATCATTTGCCGGGATAGCTGATGGGTGATAATGGGGCTTTCATTTTGCCCGTTTCTGATCAGTTCACAAAAATGTTCTATTTCATAATTTAGACCACCGGCGGCGAAAGGCTCATTCAGTTCAACGGTATGTCCGTCAAAATAATCAATGGTCGCTTTAGCCGGGTTCCACCAATTTTTGTGAATGGTGATATTTCCCAGTGGGCCTGATATCAGCGCATCGCCTTTACCATGCAGATCGAACCCGCAATAAAGCTGCGCAAAACCGTCCTTATGTTGAGTTTGGAAGATAGAGAACATATCGACCTTTTTTCCGCTGAAACGACCCATGGCCTGTAAGTTGGTCACAGGGCCAAGCCAGTCAAGCGCCAGGAAGGCCTCATAAGGGGCTATCTGCATAATACTTCCGCCCACCAAATCATAACTATAATTTGGATGATCGGGAGGGCAATCCATCACGGCCGAGCCTGCCCGCACATAGCCAACCGGGCCGATTGGATCAGTTAGCAAATGCTCTTTTAATTTTCTATAGAGTGGATAGAAGGGTGGTTTCATTCCCTCCATAAATAATAAGCCCTTGGATTTGGCTAATGCTAAAACGGGCTCTAATTGAGCAATGTTAACCGTAGCAGGCTTCTCGCACAATACATGCTTTCCCGCATTAAGCGCGGCAATACTATAAAGAGCATGGCTATCGGGCAGGGTAGCAATGTAAACCGCGTCAATATCACTGGCTAATAGTTCATCAAACGTATTGCAGGCTTTGCCGCCATACTGATCCACAAACTGGTTAACACTTTCCGCCCGACGCGACCATGCGGCGGTAAGGGAAGCACCCTCTACCTGCTTTAGCCCCTGCATAAACCGGTGACTGATACGCCCGCAACCGATGATACCGAATTTTGTCATACGTCTGAAGTCTTGAGTCAAAAGTCGTAAGTCTAAAGTTCAGACTCAAGACTTAGAACTTAAGACTTACGACTCAAAATTACTGGTACTGTATATAAATAGGATACGGCTTATATTTCAATACTTCGGCAGGCGTAAGCATGTGATGCGGCGCCTTTTTGATGTCGTTTTTATAGAAAAGCTTATATCCTGTAAACTGCACCGGCTCGTTATGAATAAAATAACGGTAAGTGCCTGTTTTCAGGTCAGGTTCGCCCCAGCCGTCCATGTCCATCACGATCTGCACTTCTTTGCGCAGTTTAATGCTTTTATAGTTGGTCACCATCTTTTTGGTGAAGCGATGTACCACTAAAATTTTCGGAGGAAGATGATATTTATTAACCAGCTTGGCTAAATATTCTGATACGTAATTGATATCGGCAGCATCATAAGTCCCAATTTTTTTACCGGGACGGGTAACGCCGTCCTTCATTGAAAACTCAGGGTCCATACCAAAATGCACCTGCGGCATAATAAGGTATTTTTCCAGCAAGGGTAATTCAGCATGAATATTACTCAAGGCTACCTGTACATCTAAAAACACAATGGCACGCGCTTTTTTAGCAAGAACTAATACCGAATCTATCTGCTTGGAAGGCATACGGTAACGGAATTTGCCATCCTTGCCACCATCGCCCTGGGCTACCACAGCGATGTAATGTAAAGCAGGCTGAACAGGCGTAGTCGGGTCGGCTTTCTCCCAATTCTTTACTTCGCCTTTTAACTTGGCAAGCATTTCTTTTGGAGGCAATTCGCCCAAAATACCCATCTTTTTAGAATATAAATTACCGTAAAACGCAACTACTCTTTTATATGGCAATATGGCACCAGGCAAGGGGTAAGGCGTATTTTTTACTGGCCACAAACCGGAAGTATCGCCATGCGCGTTCTTTTTCAGTAACGAATCGTACTCGGCGTGTTTTATAGGCGCGTATACCACTGTTTGCGGAATAGTATCCTCAGCAGCTACCTTTTTTGTAGTATCTGATTTTGACGGAGTTTTACCATTAGCTTTGGTAGCATTGCCGCTTTGGCTGCAGTTGGTAAAAAGTGCTAATGACGTAACAACGAGAAGAGTAGAAAGTGCGATTTTTTTAAATTCCATTTTATTTGTTTTGCTGATATCCGGGGCCATGCAAAATAGCACCATTTCTGGTACCAAGGTGCTTAAAATTATCAACAGTTAGTTTGCCATTTACCAAAACATATTTAAAACCAGTTGAATATGCGTGCGGGTGTTCAAAAGTTGATTCGTCCTTAACTGTATCGGCGTCAAAAATAACAATATCAGCAAACATTCCGGGTTTTAATATTCCACGGCCCTCTATTTTGAATTTTTGAGCAGGCAACGAAGTCATCCTTCGTACAGCGTCTTCCAGCCTGATCAGGTGCTTTTCGCGCACATAATAACCCAATACCCTTGCATTGCTGCCATACCCGCGCGGGTGTGGAACGCCCGAGCCAAATAGCCTTATACCGGAGTCGGAAGCCACCATAGTCAATGGGAATTTGAGAATATTTTGCACATCATCCTCATTCATGCCATGAAATACCATGGATGCGCCGCCTATTTTGATGATATCCAGGATAGTTTCTATTTCGTCAGGTATGGTTGACGCGCGTCCTTTCTGCATATTGATCTGCATGATGTTCCTCCCGTTGAAAGATGGATCGGTATCACAATGAGCCACTACCGCATAATCAAAATGCTGGCGGCCGCGGCGCTTCATGTCCTTGATCATTTCCTCCACCACTTTATGGTGAGTATCAGCATCAGCCAGCCTTTTTAATACCGAATCGCGCCCACCGGCAAGGAGCCAGTCGGGCATCAGCACATTCAGCGTAGTGCTGCTGGCGGTGTAGGGATATTGATCCACGGTTACATCCAAACCCTCCGCACGCGCCCTTTCTACCATTGCTATCATCTCATCAGAGCGGTTCCAATTAGGCAGGCCGACTTTGAAATGTGATATCTCTACCGGCATTTTGGCTTGCCGGCCCACATCAATGGCCTCGGCAATCGCCTCAAATATCTTATCCGATTCATTCCGCATGTGCGATGTGTAAATGCCCTTATATTTTGCCGCTGCTTTGGCCAGTGCCACCACTTCATCCGTTTTGGAATAGAGGCCGGGAGTATAGATCAGGCCTGTGGAAAAGCCCATCGCGCCATCGCGCATAGCCTGCTCTACAAGTCCCTGCATTTGTAGCAATTGGGCCGCATTAGGAGTTACCGCCCCGTCACCTAAAACGGCAGAGCGTACATCATTGTGGCCGATCAGCGTACCCACATTTACAGAAAGCTTAAGGCTATCCAAAAACTTAAAATATTTTTTGATGTCGACATTGGAACTACCGCAGTTGCCGGTAATAACGGTGGTTACACCATCATAAATAAAATTATCAGCGGTGGGTGTTTTCTTTTCATCACCCTCGATATGGGTATGTACATCGATGAAGCCTGGGGCGATGATCAGCCCGATGGCGTCAATGGTTTTGTCCGCTTTGCTTTTGGACAGATCACCAATGCTGATGACCTTATTTTTAATGATACCTACATCCCCATAAAACCAGGGATTGCCGGTGCCATCAATGATCTTCCCGTTTTTTAGAATGATATCAAAATGCTGCTGCGCGAAAAGAAGGGTGGGGAAAAAGCAAATAAGGATGAGGGCTTTTATCTTCAGCATGGGGCAAATTTATCTTTAATCTTGTCATTTCGAACGATAGAGAGAAATCTTATACAACATACATAATTCGCGCGATTCGCTTGTATAAGATTTCTCCTCGTTCGAAATGACAACGGGAGATTACATTTTAAAAAACTTTCCAAACACCCCCAAAGGTAATTTCACCCCGGATGTGGCCTGCAAATAAAGCTCACCGCACTCCAAATTCTGCACTTTTGGGTAGGAGCTTTTGATCAGGTTTTCGATGATGACAGACGAGAAGCCGAGCGAGTAGGCATTCAGTATCAGGAAATGTTCCTCAGGGTCGAGCAGTTGCACTACATCGTGCATCATTTCGTTGATATGATCCTCAAGCTTCCACTTCTCGCCGCTGGGGCCGTGGCCATAAGCAGGTGGATCGAGGATGATCCCGTTGTATTTTTTACCGCGCTTCAACTCGCGTTTTACAAATTTCAGCGCGTCCTCCACTACCCAGCGGATATTGGTTAAGCCGGACAGTTCCTGGTTCTCATTGGCCCAGTTAACCACCTGTTTAATGGAATCCACATGCGTGGTATCAGCCCCTGCGGACTGGGCTGCTAATGATGCACCACCAGTATAGGCAAACAGGTTGAGCACTTTAGGCTGGGGCGTTTTAAATTTTTTGATCAGTTGAGAGGAATAATCCCAGTTAACCGCCTGCTCCGGGAAAATCCCCAAATGCTTAAATGAAGTTAAAGCCAGCCGGAATTTGATGGCTACTTCGGGATTTTTATATTCGATATGCCAGCGATCGGGGGTAGCAGGATTTTTCTTGAGCCATTCACCAGATGTGGCCGAGCGCCCTTTAAATTTGATATGGTGCAATTTCTGCCACTCCGACTGGGGTAAAACCTTGCTCCAAACCGCCTGCGGTTCGGGGCGAATCAGGATAACATTGCCAAAACGTTCCAGCTTTTCAAAATCGCCGCAATCAATCAGCTCGTAATCTTTCCAGTGCGTTGGTGTGAGTAGTTGGATCATTGGGATAGTGATTGGAGATTAGTTGATCAGAGATTAGTTTTTGGGACTGCAAATATAAGAAAATCATCCAAGCGATTTCCTAATCACTAATCTCCAGTCTCTAATCACTGCTTACAGCTTCGCTCTCGCCGCCCTCATAAACTTGCTGGCGAATACAAACTCGTTCAGTTCCTTATTATTGGTATGTGCGATCTCGCTTTTTGAGCCTTCCCACCATTTTTCACCATTGTTTAAAAATACGACATGGTCGCCAATGCCCATTACCGAGTTCATGTCATGCGTTACGATCACGGTAGTGGTGTTAAATTCTTCGGTGATCTCATTGATCAGGTTATCGATCAGGATGGAGGTCAATGGGTCGAGGCCCGAGTTGGGCTCATCAACAAAAAGGTATTTGGGCTGCATGGAAATGGCCCGTGCAATGCCCACGCGTTTCTTCATCCCGCCTGAAAGCTCGGCAGGGAACAACTTATTTTTACCTTCCAGGTTTACTCTTTTTAGACAAAAATTGGCCCTGTCAAGCTTTTCGCTCTTTGGCATATCAGTAAACAAATTAAGCGGGAACATGATGTTCTGCTCAACAGTCATCGAGTCAAACAGCGCCGAATTCTGGAAAAGCATGCCTATCTGTTTGCGGACTGGCACCCGTTCCCTGAAACTCATCTCTGTAAAATTCTCGCCATCGTAAAAAACATCACCTTTGGTGGGCTCATGCAAGCCTACAATGCATTTCAGTACGGTTGTTTTCCCTGAGCCTGATCCACCTATGATCAGGTTATTTAGCCCGGGTTTAAAGGTTGCGCTTATGCCGCGCAATACTTCATTCTCCCCAAAGGATTTGTAAATGTCTTTGATCTCGATCATAGTAAAAGACTTGTGACGATGAGGTCGGCAAATAGTATCCAGATACAGCTAAAAACTACACCTTTGGTTGCCGATTGACCAACCTCGAGCGCGCCGCCGGATGTATAAAAACCAAAATAAGCACAAACCGATGTGATGATGAATCCAAATGCAATTGATTTAACACAGCAAACAACAACAATAATGGGGTTAAAGTTATCACGCAAACCAATAATATAATCCGTAGGGGAGATGTCACGCGAAACAATACAGGCGATATAACCGCCGCTTAATCCTAATACAACCGAAATAATGGTCAATAAAGGGATCATTGAAACGCCGGAAATGATCTTGGGTGAGATAAGGTAGCCGGGCGTATTTACACCCATTATTTCCAGAGCGTCTATCTGCTCGGTAACCCTCATGGTACCAATTTGTGAGGCGATACTTGAGCCTACGCGCCCTGCCAATACCAGTGCCGAAATGGTAGGGCTAAACTCCAGTATAGTGGAATCACGCGATATACTGCCGGCTATACTTTGGGCTACCAGCGGGCTTGATAACTGGAAGGCCACCTGTACAGTAGCCACCGCGCCAATAAATACTGAAATGATACAAATAATGCCCAGGGAGCCTATACCCTGCGAGTTCATTTCGCGCATTACTTCGGTCCAGTAAACGCTGAATTTCTCTGGCTTTTTAAAGCTTAATCGTAATAAAATCAGGTACCTGCCTAAAGTATGAAACATTAATTAATCTGTAAATCCGGCTAAAAATACATTTTTTCTGTCTTTGTTAGTGTTGCATCTGATAAACAACCGTTTTTTTAATCCTTCATAATAATAGTTTTTTGGCCTTAATGTTTTGATAATTATAGGCATAGTACTGACCAGAACGTCATTTTGATCGCAGCGGGCTTTTATCCTCCTGCAAATTGATCTATATTTATCATTCACAACCTTATTACACGTAAATGAGATTTAAATTGATCCTTTCGGCTCTTTGTTTATTAAGTATCCAGGCCTTTTCCCAATCAAAAAATAATATTTCGGTGGTGTATGGTTTCGCCAGTAACACTATAGATATTCATGGCGCAATAGGGGATTATGGCTATGCCAACAAAAGCGGGATCATGTATGGCCTGAGCTATACCAGGGACCTGGCCAAGTCATTTTCCATTGAGACAGGGTTGATCTACGCAAATCATCAGGCAGAAGTGCATTATATAGTGGGAGGATTGGGAGAGCAAAAACGTAGTGGAGAGATCCATTTGATATCGGTACCGCTTTATGCCAGGTATACTTTTCTGAAATATTTGTTTTTGCAGGGTGGGTTTTCCTTGGATCATCAAACCAATTATACAAGGGAGTCTGTCGCGAATGATCAGTCGGGCCTCGGGTTGGAGTTTGGTGTGGGCGGTAAAATTAATTTAGGGCAGTTTTCTGTTTTTGCAAACCCATACTTCTGTAATCACAATTTTAGCGGGACCAATAACCTGATGGAAACCGGTGTGAAATTCGGCGCTGGATTTAATTTTTAATGACCCGGCGCTATCACTTAACCACAATTTATATTGACCGGATGTTGATGAAACGGCTTGTCACAAAGCATCCTTATCAAGCGTCTCCCTGTAGATCTGTCTTATCGTATTTAAGTCCGGTAATAAAGAGAATGTTAATTTATTATTTACTTTTATACTGATAGCCCTGGTTACATGGAAAAATTGCCATTTGATTTGACAGACGTTAGTGCCGATGATGTACAGGCACTGGAAGATTCTTATAAAGCGCTGAGGTCAAAATTCAAGGTGGGGTTGGCAGAGGATCATACTTTTGACAGGAGCCAATTTGACGTGTTTAATGAATACAAGGATAGCAGCGTAGGTGGAAGTATCCTGATCAATCACCCTGAAAATGGTTGTTACCTGTCGTTTATAAAGGTACGCACAGACATCCCCAATGGCCGTGGCCCGGCTTTAAGCTACTATAAATACCAGGTATGGGCATCCGCAACGCTAAGAAGCGATTTCGGCAGGGTAGCCATCAGGAAAGAAACAGTTATCGACGAAATATTGAACCTGGTACACCCCGCCGGGATGCATTTTAAAGATGACCGGGCCTTTAGTAAAAAGTTTTGCGTGATTGCCGGTGATACAGAAAAAGCGGCACGTGCAATGACAAAAGCTTTTAGGAATGCATTAATGGAGATAAAGAATGATGATTTTGCTATAGAAATAGTGAACAGCACTTTGGTAATAGGCAATATTGAACCCATCGACCCAAAACAAACAGTTTACCTTGCAGAGGTTGCAAGTAAATTGTCGAGAGTGAAGTAAGTGTGATTAGAGTTTAAGATCAGCCCTGATCTTGTTTGATCGTTAATCAATAAAGTACGCTTCCTTATAGGATGCTTAAGCTTGTGGCCGGCGCTATCACCGTACCACAAGTTTTTTATTAATCAAATAGCTTTTTACCCCTGATAATTATCGTTGCAATAATTAAAACTATTGGGGTTAAGGTTATGATTACTCCGATTATTGTTGAGGTGCCCATATCATTAGTGGTTTGGAACATATCTATTAATCAAATAATTTTTTGCCCCTGATGATTACTGTTGCAATAATTAAAACGAGCGGTGTTACTGTAACAATTATCCCGATTAATGTTGACGTGTTCATGTTAGTTTTTGTTAGTGTGAACAGACTATTGCAATAAGTATTCCTTTTTCAATAAAAAGGGTATTTAAGTATAAAATACGTTAATATTAGAGGTGTTCACTATCAAAACTGTAGTCAAAACGGGGATTGTGTTCCACACAAATGGGGCGTTGGGGCATCTGCTGCAAGTTATTTAAAAAGACTATTTCCCTTAAGATTTTGCGTTTGCAAAACAACCAAACCTCCATTCACCGTCTTTTTCCCATGGTTTACCGAAAATTTGGTGATACTTCCCCAAAAGCTTGATAATTCTGTTGAAATCAAAGTTAGATTTGTTGTATCAATTAATAAGGACTATTATAACAAGCTAATTGAAACAGCAAATGAAAAATGCTATCATCACAGGTGCAACCAAAGGCATGGGCCGCTCAATCGCAATCGCGTTTGCCAAAGAAGGGGTCAACCTGGCAGTTTGTTCAAGAAATCAAAAAGATCTGGATGAATTTAAACAGGAGTTGATGGATATCAACCCACAAATAAAAGTGGTAGCTCAATTGGCTGATGGCAGTGTAAAAGAGCAACTGCTTGCTTTTGCCGCTATAGCCGAACAGCAACTGGGTTTTATCAGCATTATTGTAAATAACCTGGGCATGTTTGCCCCATCGAGTATACTGGATGAGGACGATAACGCCTTTAACAAGCAGCTGAACACCAACCTGATGCCTGCCTACCACTTGTACCGTTATTTTGGTAAAAAGATGATGGCAGCACGCGAAGGCCATATTTTTACAACATGCTCAGTAGCAGCCATTAACCCCATTGCCGAAGCCGGTACTTATAGTGTAACAAAGTTTGCGCTGCTGGGTCTCAGTAAAGTAATGAGGCTGGAGATGCAGCCCTATAATGTAAAAGTTACCGCTGTTATACCGGGATCAACATTAACAGATTCATGGAAAGACGCGGTGGTAGATAAAGACAAATTTGTATCCCCGGATGATATCGCATCGGCCATAGTAAATATTTATAAAATGAGCGCCGGGGCTAATGTAGACGAAATAATAATAAAGCCAGTTGGCGGACAAGTATAAACCTTAACAAAATAACGAGATGGAAAATAAATTATATCGCGATGAATACCACAAGAAAATAGCTGGTGTTTGCGCAGGCTTAGCCGAGTATTTTAATGTAGATGTTGCCATAGTGCGCGTAGTTTTTGTACTGGCGCTTATATTTCATGGTGGAGGCTTATTGGTGTATATCGTATTCTGGATAGCATTGCCCAAAAAGCCTTATGCTTTTAATGATCCTAATGTAGATTACAGGGTGCCGCCCCAAACACCCGGAGCAGGCAACACTTTTCAAAATCAGAATAACCCATTTCAGGGTGGTACTTTTGGGAACAACCCTTTTCCACCTGTAAAACCAAGCAATAGCACATCATTGGTTGGTATCATATTCGGTGTGGTATTGATCATCATAGGCGCTTCAATTTTGCTGGATGATTTCGATATCATTCCTGATTGGGATTTTGGCAGGCTATGGCCAATTGCACTGGTAGCCATAGGTGGCGCGCTGATATTTGCGGGTGAGAAGAAAAAACCATGGGAAAAAAATCCCGATTGGCACAAAACCACCGAAACAACAGAAACCAAGGATACCACTACACCTGCGGATGATGCCCCCGAAGCTAATCCTCCGGCCGATAATCCTCCTGCAGTATAGATCACAAGAACTTTAATTTAAATAAGATTATGAGAAACGATAAATTGATACCGGGCATGATCCTGGTGATGATCGGCGCAATATTCCTGCTCCATAATTTTGGAGCCATTCATTTTCACTGGAGGAACCTTTTCCACTTGTGGCCCATATTTTTGGTGATCGGTGGTGTTAACCTGGTGTTTGCAAACAACAAATCAGCCTGGGCAACTATCCTGAAGATATCGGTTGTGATAGCGGGCTTTGCCTTACTGGTATTCGGCAACTTTAACGACCGCTACCGCTGGTGGCCACACTACTATTCTTATCATCATGATAACAATGATAATAACGACATGAATGATAATAACGACATGGATGATAACGATGATGACGAGGGTGATAACAATGGTGGATTAACAAAAGTTGGGGGAACCAGTACATTTAACGAGCCATACACTGCAGCAATACGGGTAGCGAGGCTTAATATAAGTGGTGGCGCTACTAATTATAGCCTGAGTGATACTACTAACCAGTTATTTAATGCTACTACCAGCGAAGCCTTTGGCAGATATGAGCTTAACCGCCACCAGGAAGACTCTGTTTACGTGGTTGATTTTAACATGAAGGATAAGAAAGGTTTCAACTGGGGTGGGCACAATGATTCGAACAGGGTAGATATGAAACTGAATTCGAATCCTGAATGGGATATAGTAGTAAATGCCGGTGCAACCGAAGTTAATTTTGACTTTTCGAAATTTAAGGTTAGGTCGGTGAAATTAAATGGTGGGGCAGGTTCCTTTAATTTAAAAGTAGGGCAGCCATTAGCTGAAACTAATATCACTGCATCAACTGGTGCAGCCGATGTTAATGTAAGTATTCCGCAAAATGCAGCCTGCCAGATCACTACTTCTTCGGCCTTTTCGTCTGATAATTTTGATGGGTTTAATAAAACAGGTGATAACCATTATGAAACAGCAGGATTTAGCACGGCAAAAAATAAAATATACATCCATTTAAGCGGTGGCTTTTCCGGGTTTGAGGTAAAGAAATATTAGTTTTTGTTGTAAGTTGTAAAGTTGTAGTGCTGGAAGGTTATACCCGACAGCATTACAGCTTTTATTTTTAATCTAACCTATGCAGCTTTCCAATAACACTTATTTCCTGGTCATCAATGGCAAGCCCGAAGGGCCATATAACATGGATCAGTTAAAGAGCCTGAATATCAGGCCCGGCGATTTTGTGAAAACTGCTGCCATGGATGATTATAAGGAGGCCCACGAGATAGCGGAGCTACGGCAGATATTCCACTTTGATAAGCCGCCGGTTATCCCCCAATATTTCGCCGGGTTTGATCAAAGGCTGATAGCCTCGGCACTCGACTGGTTTATGGTTTCGGGTGTTTTTATTATTGCAGCATTTATCGCTGTGATATTCATCCAGGATAAGGTGATCAGGCTGGGCATAGGGTTTAGTTTGCTGGGGCTTATTCCGCTGACTAATATCATCTATCATATGATCATGGAAACCTCAATTAAGCAGGCTACCTTTGGCAAACAGATCGTAAAGATAAAAGTATGCGATATGGAGGGCAACAGGATAGGCCCGGGATTAGCCATCAGCAGGAACATCTTCAAAATATTCTCTTTGATCACCATTGTTGGCTACCTCGCCAGTTTCTTTAACCGGAAACAACAATGCCTGCACGATATGATGGTAGGCACTTTGGTGATGAAGGACAGACTGATTTGAGTTTTAGATTATCCAATCATATAGTACATCTTTTACATTTTAGAATGATTACCCCTTAAAAATATTAGATCCGTTCCGTAGAATAATCGCTCCGTTAGGAGCAAAAGGTCGGTAGCACAATGAAAGGAGGTTCTTTTGCGCCGTTAGGTGCAATACAAATAAACGCTATGCATGGTGAAAATGTAATGCACCTACGGCGCATATATATGCACTTCGCCGTTTTTCTACCGAGCTATTACCCCGATGGGGTAAACTTTCAATGTGTCTGCATGGTGGTAGAATACCTCGGGATAAGTAGGCAAATTACACTTGCTTATCACATCAATTTATTTTTCGTACTCACCTCTTGCGCCTCCCTCCAACTGTTAATTTTTGTTAAATAGTTTTGTGAATTACGAATGTATCGTAGATTTACGAAGTGTTCGTAATATTACGAACACTTCGTTCTTTGCTTAATTCAAAACGTAGTATCATAACCCTATTTATCACAAAATGAAAAAGCCATTCTTATTTTACTGTTTATTGCTTTCAGTGATCGCTGTTAAAGCACAGAAACCCGAAACCGCCCAGGTACTGGTGCATTATAAATTTTCTCACTTAAGGGACACCACCAAAAGGGAAGACATTTATAACGAGGCCATGGTTTTATTTCTTGGTCCAAATGCCAGCGCCTATAAAAGCTACGACAGGCAACTCCAGGAAGCATTATTAAAAAAACAACTCCAGGAGCAAATGGCCGAACACCCCGGCAATATTAATATCCAACGGAAAAGCATGGGTACTAATACAGAATACTATCAATTTGCCGGAACGAAAAAGCTGGTGAGAAAAGAGCGGTTGATCAATAGCTACCTGATAGAGGAGCCCATGCCCGCCATTGATTGGAACATCGGCAGCGATACTGCTAGTTTTGCCGGTCTGCATTGCCAAAAAGCGACAGGACACTTTAAAGGGCGTGACTATACCGCCTGGTTTTGCCCCGATCTGCCTTATCATAACGGCCCCTGGAAACTGAACGGTTTACCTGGTGTGATCCTTGAAGCTTACGACGCAAAAAAGGATGTGGTATTTAAATTTGATGGCATTGAAGACCTGAGCAAAATGCCTAAAGCGGCACCTGTAGCGGTTAATAATACTCCCCAATCAGCCGATGGACGCAAAGTAATGATTTTTGGAATGGAGGATGCTAATGCAGACCCCAATATCATTCAGCTTCCGGCAAACGCGATCAAAACTAACGAAAAGGAGTTTGCCGCCTTAAGGGAAGCCATGCGCAAAGACCCTAACGCTTTCGTGCAATCAGCCATGGCGGGCCAGGGGATGAATGTGCAGACCGGCCCCAAACCGGTGATGAAGATCCAGGTAGCCCAGGGCCCGACTATTAATAACCCGATAGAGCTGCCTGAAAAGAAATGAGGGTATTTATCAAATTTGTAGGGATATTAAGTGTTTTTATGATGTTCTCTTGCTTGTGCCTTGCGCAAAGCATTAAGGGCACGGTTAAGGACAGTACAGGCAAGGCGGTCGCCTTTGTAAGCGTCAACCTAAAAAATAGCACCAATAGCATACTGGCCTACACCGTAAGCAATGATAAGGGCGAATATACTTTGCAGGTACCTAAAAGCGCACCCTCAAACGGTTTAACAGTTGAGGTAAGCAGCATCGGTTTTAAAAAGCAAAGTAAGGTAATAACTGACTTTGCTACGCCCTGCAATTTTATATTATCCCCGGCGGTTAACCAGTTGCAAGCGGTGATCATCAAAAATAAACGACCTGTGCTGAAAACCAGCGGCGATACGTTGAGCTACAAGGTATCTGATTTCAGCAACCCACAGGATAGGGTGATTGGGGATGTGATCAAAAAGTTGCCGGGCATACAGGTGGCCGCTGATGGGAAGATATTCTATAACAACAAGGCGATATCCAACCTGTACATTGGCGGGGATAATTTACTGGATGATAAATATAACATTGCCACCAGCAGTATACCGAATGGGGTGGTTGACCAGGTGCAGGTAATAGAAAACCATCAGCCGGTTAAAATGCTGCAAAATAAAGTGGTGAGCGAAGATGTGGCGCTGAACCTCACCATCAAAAAAAATGCTAAGCTTCAATTAGTAGGGCAAGAAACCGTAGGCGCGGGCATACCCGGCAAGTATGATGAGGATTTGAACGCGATGATGTTTAAGGATAAATACAAGGCCATCAATTACCTGCGGGGCAATAATACCGGCTTTGATGTTCAGAATGATTTGGTATCGCACAACGCGTCTGATTTTTTTTCGCGGGTAGATAATGCTCCCCCGGCAACCGTGCTTTCCACCGGAACTGCCGGCGACCCAGACCTGCCACGAAACAGGTACCTATTCAATAAATCGGGCATCATCAACTTAAACAACCTGGTGCACCTGCAAAAAGATGTGATCCTGAGGGCCAATCTGTATTACCTGCATGATACCCAGCAGCAGGATTACCAGAAACTGGCATCCGTTTATTTGCCTGGTGATACGATACGTTATTCGGAAGTACAGCACAATAAATTTCGCCCGGATATTTTGTTTGGCCAGTTGAGCCTTAATATCAATAAGGACAAATATTACCTGAATAATAACTTTATCGCAGACTATAGCCACAATACTACTTATTCAGGTTTGGTAACCAATGGCAGCCCGGTGAACCAGGTTTTCAGAGATAATACGTTGAATTTCTCCAATGAATTCAACCTGATGCAAACCTTCAAATCGAATAAAATCATTGAGATATATTCCTATCTCAACCATATAGCTGAACCTGAAAACTTATCAATTGACCCCGGGTTAAATCCTGATGTGTTTAATAACGGTCAGCCTTATCGGTCTTTGGCTCAAACTGTCAATGTGCCAACGTGGTTCACCAATAATTATGTCGCGTATAAATTGCCTTCGCAGTATGTCACCCAAAGCTATAAGGTTGGATTTAGCCTGCAATCGCAAAAACTGGAGTCGGCATTAAACGCGGTGCAAACCAATAATTCGGCTAGCCTGGTTACCGATAGCACGCAGAACCATTTGAACTGGTCGCGCCAAAAAATATATGCGGAGGCGGGGTACGATCTGCCGGGTACCATATTTAAAGTTAACCTTATACTGCCCTTAAGCTTGCAGCAGATAAATTATTCGGATAATTTATTCGCGCTGGATAAGTCATTAACACACCTGTATTTTAACCCGAGGCTGTTTGTAAAATACCAGGCCGGGGTGGAGAATTATTTTAGCCTGATGTATAATTATAGAAATGACATCGGCAACATCCAGGATATTTATAACGGCTATATTTTGAAGGATTATCGCAGCCTGTATGTCAATAATGCCGACCTAACCGAGCGCCAGATCCAAATGGCCGCGCTCGGTTTTAATTACCGCAAAGCGCTCACCCTTTTCTTCTTTAGCATCAATTCTATCTATCGCCACGTTACAGCTAACAATATAGCCACAAGCATTATCAGCAACAGCATCGACCAAAACATTGTGTTGCCGTTTGAAAATAATACTGATTCCTGGACTTTGAATGGTTCTATTAGCAAATACGCATTTGCTTTGCGCACAACCTTTAGCGGAGGTATATCCTGGCAGTCAAACAGCTCGAACCAGATACAGAACAATATCTTATTGCCATACAAAACCATCTCGACCACCGGCAACCTGGAGGCAGATACCAAGGTGAGTGATGTGCTGAATTTAAGCTATAGAATAGTTTATAGTCATATTACCAGCAAATCGTCATCATCTTCAGTTTCCAATCCAACCATAAGCAATATTTACCAGCAGGCATCATTGAATTATAACCCGCTTGCCAATCTTATGTTTAAGCTATCAGGCGATCATTACGCCACACAGCAAGATCAAAATGCCAACCATAAGTACTTTTTTGCCGATGCATCGGTGAGGTACAAGATCAATAAGATCAAAACTGATTTTGAGCTGAGCGCCAATAATCTTTTCGATACCAAACAGTACAACGCGCTTTATTTATCAGCCAATACATTCACCTCCAATACCTACCAGATACCGGGCCGGATTATACTGCTAAAAGCTACTTTTAATATTTAAAGATTGTTGAAAGGTTGGAATGTTGCGTTAAGAGTTTAAAAAGAAAAAAGTTGTAAGATTTAAAAAGTGTAATAACCTTACAACTTTCCAACCTTACAACTTTTCAACAAACAAAACCTACACCGCGTCAGATAACGAAGTAAAGGTGAAGTCCCTTATCTTCATTGGCGGTATCAGGCAGCTTTGATTTGATTCGCTGCTTACTGTTCTTTCCGGTATGCCTAAGGCTTCCAGGTTGTTCAGCATGATCACCGGGCTCTCATTGAAGCGGAAATTCTTGATCGGGAATTTGATCTGTCCGTTCTCAATATAAAAAGTACCATCACGGGTTAAACCGGTATATAGTAAAGTTTGCGGGTCAACCGGGCGGATATACCATAAGCGGGTTACCAATATCCCTTTTTCAGTACCCTTGATCAGTTCTTCAAGCGAAGCAGTACCGCCTTCCATAATAACCGGCCCCGAATAAGGAACAGGTTTAACACCTTTCTTTTCAGCCCAGTAACGTGAGTAGAACAGGTTTTTGATCACCCCTTTTTCTATCCAGTTTATTTTATGTAAGGGCTGCCCATCGCCGGCCCAAACGCCGTTTGGTATCCGTGGGTCCAGCGGGTCAGAGTAGATGTTTACTCTTTCGTCCACCATTTTTTCGCCAAGTTTGGTACCACCGCCTGCTTTACTTAAAAAGCTGCGGCCTTCATCCGCGCTGCGCGCATCCAAACCGCCATATAACTGCTCTAAAAGCACAATACCGGCGGCCGGTTCCAATATTACAGTATATTTACCCGGCTCAATAGCTTTGGCGGTAAGAGAGCCTGTTGCCTTTTGCGCGGCTATCTTACTCAGCTTTACCGTATCCATATCATTAAAATCCTCAAAGTCACGGCTGGAATAACCTGAACCCAGACTATCCGCTGTACGCATCGTGATGGAGAAATTGATATCCGAATACAAACTGTAAGCAAACAAACCATGCGAGTTCATCAATGATGTAAAGCTTCCCTGATTTTGCAAAAAACCTGCCGCAGTACACTTATTATCCTTGGCTATTTTCAAACTTTGCTCCACCATGTCAGCACGCTGCTTAGGTGTCATTTCATAAGTTTTCTTGTCAAACAGTTTAGGGTTTTTAGCGGTGTAGGTTTGTGGGCCCAAAAATGGAACATATTCCGGGTTTTCAGGGGCCAGTTGTGCAAGGTCTTCTGATAGCTTTACCGCCTTGGCGATAGAGGCATCATCGTATTCGTTGGTAGTTACAATACCCAATTTTTTGCCAAAGGCGGATGAGATGACCATACTGGTCTGACTTATCGCGCCGCTTGTGGATACCGAGTTGCGCGCATAACGGATATTACCGCCCTCAGACCCACTGAGGTTGATCTCGCACTCTTCGGCTTTTGAATAGCTTAGCGCCTTTTTCATTAATGCGCGGCAATCATCTTCGCTTATTATAGCCATAATATTTTAGATTTTTCTTGCTGTATTAATTACGTTAACTCCTTTAAATAATGAGGTTGATGATCCGTGCGATACGGCGCTCACCTGCCCCGGCTGGCCCTTGCCATCAAAGAATGATCCGCCAAGGCGATAATCACTCTTATCGCAAACGGCGTTGCACGAGTTCCAGAATTCCTGGGTGTTGGCCTGGTAAGCTACATCATTCAGCATGCCGGCTATCTTGCCTTCTTTAATTTCGTAATAAAGCTGACCGCTGAACTGGAAATTATAACGCTGCTGATCGATAGAGAAGGAACTGTCGCCGATGATGTAAATGCCTTTTTCCACATTCTTGATCATATCGGCAGGCACCAAAGGTGTCGCGCCGGGCTGTAAAGAAATATTAGGCATGCGCTGGAATTGCACATCGCTCCAGTTATCGGCGTAGCAGCAGCCCTGTGATTCTTTAAGGCCGATAATGTGAGCCTGGTCGCGGATGGCCTGGTAATTCACCAGGATGCCATCTTTAATGATGTCCCATCTTTTGGCTTCAACACCTTCATCGTCATAACCAACCGCGCCTAATGAGCCGGGTTGTAATTTATCAGCCACAATATTTACATTCTTGCTGCCGAAGTTGAATTTGCCCGATTTCCATTTATCCAAAGTCAGGAAGCTTGTTCCTGCATAATTGGCCTCGTAGCCAAGCACACGGTCAAGCTCCGATGGGTGACCTACTGATTCGTGGATGGTGAGCCATAAATGGCTTGGATCAAGCACCAGGTCATATTTACCGGCTTCAACCGATTTGGCTTTCAGCTTTTCGGCTGCCTGCGGGGCCGCGGCCCTGGCATCTTCCAGCATATCATAACGGTCGCGGTAAAGCGTTGTTGGGCCTTTAATTTTATCACTGTCGCGGGGAATTAGATACTCGTAACCCATACCGCGCGGCGCGCTTAGTGATTGGCGGGTTTCAAACTTGCCGCTCTTCTCGTCAATTTTGGTAACGCCAAATACCGGCCATATCCGGTGGATATCCTGGTCGATATAAGAACCATCTGTTGACGCGAAATATTTCTGTTCGTTCACCAAAAAGATGATGGAGTTGACATAGTTGGCGCCGCCTTTCATAGCCGCGTCATTTACTGATAGCAGCAGGTCGGTTTTCTCTTTGATAGGCACCTCGAACGCGTTCTTTTCGATAGGCGTTTTCCAGCTTACCTCGCCATGGCCTTTTTGGGGAACCAATTGTACCGGTTCCGATTGCAGGCGGGCGTTTTCTTTGGCGATAGCTACGGCCAGTTGCGTTGCTTTGGCAATGCTGTCGTTATCCAGCTTGTCGGTAGCGGCAAAGCCCCAGCAGCCATTGGCTATTACGCGGATGCCCATGCCGTACGATTCGGTATCGACAATGTTTTCCACCTTGTTTTCACGGGTAACCACATACTGGTTTAAGTAACGACCGATGCGAACGTCCGTATAAGTTGCACCTTTTGAACGCGCGGCGTTTAAGGCAACATCAGCCATTTTCTTTTTCAGCGCTACATCAGCGCCCTGTAGTATGTTGCCATGCTTAATTGGCGAACCTATAACGGGAATACGGCTCAGCATAGAGGCCCCAAAGCCCATGCCGGTAAGATAAAGGAAGTCTTTTCTTTTCAAAGCAGTTAGTTATTAAGTTCATAAATATAAGAAGAGGAATGTATAATTAAAAGGAGTATTATGGTGATACTCACATATATTTAATAAATATCCCCCTTAATGGGGGATTAACTTCTTATTTATCTTCTGTCTTTTACAAATTTTCGCCAGGAGGGAGTTTTGATGTGTCCGTAGTTCTCTTAAGTTTTAAACAGACATCCGAAGTAAAGGACTTAGTTAGTACAAGAGAGTAATCCTTGCCCTTATCTGTATTGTTATTAACTATTTGAAGAATAGCATCTTCTACTTCATATCTTTCTATGGTGGTTGATGTTATTGTGGTTGAATCAATTGTATTTTTATAATACTCACCTGTAGGCAGGTCGTACCAGTGACCGTCTTTTAACTGAATAACACGATAATAGCCAGCAACTGCCATTACCTTATGAAGTAGTTCGTAATCACCGTCCCCGGCGTTGTGAAGTTCTGGTCTGGCAAAAAAATGCGACATACTATGTATGTTTAGGCAATCAATATAAGAATAGTTGTATAAATCGACAAACGAAACACCTTAGTAATATTTATTTGTGTTAATTAATAGTTACGAATTCAACGCATACATAATAATATTCACTCCAAACTTGGTATTATCTTCGGCTAAAAAGCGTTTGTTGCGGTAATCATAATCCCATTCGCAGCCGTAATCTTTGTTACTGTATAATACGGCGATGCGGCCATTAATTTCGATGGCCTTCAGGTAATCATGCACTAAATCGTCACCCCAGCCATTCAGTTCAAACGTAGTAGTAGGCGGGCCCTTGTCGAACTTAAAGAAGGAATGATAGATATCATGATTGTTGGGTATTTTCTTTAAAGCACTAGGGCCAAAAATGGCGGTTATTTGCGCCTCGAATGATTTGGCAAAAAGTCCGTCGATATCATGATTGCAATCATCTACAAATATAAAACCACCGTTTTGCACATACTTTTTAAAGTTGGCACGTTCCTGTGCGTCAAACTGCACCAGCTTGTGCCCGCTGAGGTAAGCAAAGGGTGCTGAAAATATATCACTGCTGCCAAGCGGTATCACTTTTTCCTTGGGGTCAATGGGGATGGTGGTATATTCCAGCAGGGAGTTGAGCAGGTTGGAGGGCATACGCTGATCGGTGTCCCAATCGCCCGAATGATAGCTAAACCTGGTGAAAGTGAATTTTGAGGCGAATGACATCAACTTATAAAACTATAAAAGTAGCATAAAATTATGTGCGAAAATCACCTTTTGTTTGATAAAGCTGTAAAGTTTTGGATACTTTGTTTGATTTTTGATAAAATGCATGGTTATTAGGCAAAAGCGTAATATCTTGTGTTGTTTATTGTAGATCCGTAGCAATGAGTTTCAAACCCATCGCTACGGATGATGAATCATAACTCATAATTAACTTGGAACTGACCGAAAAAGATGTAAAAGCGCTGCTGGGCAAACTGCCGCAGTTGAAAACAGAGATACAAAAGGTAATAGTTGGTCAGGATCATATACTGGACGAAATGCTGGTGGCTTTCCTGGCCGGCGGGCATTGTTTGCTGGAAGGGGTACCTGGATTGGCTAAAACGCTGATCGTAAAAACCATGTCGCAGGCGCTGCACCTGGCTTTCAGGCGCATACAGTTTACACCCGATTTGATGCCGACGGATATTATAGGTACCGAAATACTGGAAGAAGACCATACTACCGGAAAGCGTTTCTTTAAATTCAATAAAGGCCCCTTGTTTGCCAATATTATTTTGGCTGATGAGATCAACCGCACACCCCCCAAAACACAGGCGGCGCTATTAGAAGCCATGCAGGAATTTGAGGTGACCTATGGCGGAGAAACTTATCCTTTAGACAGGCCATTTTTTATCCTCGCCACCCAAAACCCGATAGAGCAGGCCGGTACTTATCCACTGCCAGAGGCGCAACTCGATCGCTTTTTGTTGCTGGTGAAAATTGGCTATCCTACCGAACAGGAAGAATTTGAAGTATTGAACCGTACTACCGGTATAAAGAAAGCCGATGTAAAAGCAGTGATCACTGCAGAGGAGATATTACAAGCGCAGTCTTTAGTCAGACAAGTAAACATCAGCGATGATTTGGTGAAATATGTGAGCCAGTTTATCCGGGCTACCCGACCGGATACGACTAACGTTGATTATATTAAAGAATGGGTACGCTGGGGAGCCGGGCCACGGGCCGGGCAGGCGCTGATACTAACTGCTAAAGCACGCGCGTTGTTAAAGGGCAGGTATTCGGTGATTATGGAAGATCTGCATGCTATGGCGCCGCCGGTACTAAGGCACCGGATATTGCTTAACTTTAAAGCCGAAGCCGAAAATATTACTTCGGATATGGTAACGGCGGAGTTGATCAGGGTGATTGAAAGGCCGACACCCCTTTAGCCTCACCCCAAACCCCTCTCCGGTAGAGAGGGGCTTAAAAAAAGGAACCATAAAATCAACAGTCTCCCCTACCGGGGGAGATACAGAGGGGGCCAACCCATGCAACTCGATCCCAAAGTATTAATGACCATTAAAGATTTGCCCTTACTGGCGAAAACGGTTATTGATGGCTTTATGAGCGGGTTTAATAAAAGTAAAGTAAAGGGGCCCGGACTGGAGTTCAGCCAATACCGCAGCTATCAGCCGGGAGACGACCTGCGCTGGCTGGATTGGAAAATGTACGCCCGGTCTGACAGGTATTATATCCGCGAATCAGAGGTGGAAACTACCATTTCTGTCCGGTTTTTGATCGATGCAAGTGCATCTATGAACCATGATGATAATGGGGTTAAGAAGATAGATTATGCACGCTTTTTGGCGGCTTCGCTGGCTTACCTCGCCAATTTGCAGGGTGATTCTACGGGGCTGTATACTTTAGCCAATGGCGGTTTATTTTCGATGGCTTCAAAACCAGACCCGCAGCATTTACAGCGATTGTTTTATCAGCTTGACCAAATACAACCGGCAGGGAAATTCACCAAACCGGTGCATTATAAAGAGCTGTTTGCCGGAACCGGGCGGAAGGAACTGCTGGTGTTTATCACCGATATGTACCAGGTGAATGGGGAGATCAGCAGGTTGCTGGAATCCTTGGCTGCATTACGGCATGAGATCATCGTTTTTCATTTGATGGGACAAAATGAATTGGACTTTGATTTTAAAGGCTATGGCGCGTTGGAAGACCTGGAAACGGGCGAAACCATCGCTATTAACACCCAGCAGGAGCGGGATGAGTACCAGGAAACATTGGCCAGACATTTAGCAGACTTGAGGATGGAGCTGTTGGGCAAACGCATATCCTACAGGATGATCAGTACAGGTCAGCCGCTGGATGAGGCTTTGCGGGATTTTTTGGTGCAGCGAAACCTCACCCCAACCCCTCTCCGGGGGAGAGGGGCTTAAGAAGAAGAATTTGTATGTTAAATAAAATAAAAAGTCCTCTCCTTTGGAAAGGATTTAGGAGAGGTCTATGATTCTACTCAATTCCATATGGTTATTTGCACTGGCGGCGTTAAGCATCCCGGTGGCGATACACCTGTGGAATATCCGGCCAGGCAAAACGCTGAAGGTGGGGAGCATCGCGTTGATGAATGCTTCGGCACAAAAAAGCAGCCGGAGTTTTAAATTGCATGACCTGTTGCTGTTATTACTGCGATGCCTGTTGCTGGCCTTGCTGGCTTTGATTCTGGCAATGCCGTTTTGGCAAAAGCACATCAGCGCTTCATCCATTAAAGGCTGGCTACTGATCCCGAAGGAAAATGTAAAAGAAGGCTATCAGAAATTTAAGCCGCAGGTCGATTCGCTTATGAAAGCAGGGTATGAGTTCCATTACTTTAACAAGTGGTTTGAAAAGGCTGAATTAAGTAAGGTGCTAACCGATAATAAAGATCAGAAAAGCATTGCCGACAGCGCTTCCTATTGGAGCCTGGTGCAGCGTTTGGATGGACAAATACCGTCAACCTTACCAGCCTACCTATTTACACAAAATGGATTTAACCATTTCCAGGGAACTAAGCCGCAGGTAAAGTTAAAGCTGCATTGGCAAACTTATACTTCGGCGGACTCAACAAGTACCTGGATTGAAAAAGCCTGGCTAAGTAATAACAATGATATACAGGTTGTGCAGGGCACCAGTAAACCGGGCGGGACTAATTTTACTACTTATACCGTCCGGTCCGGTAATCTGTATAACACGCCTTTTGTTATCAATACAACTAATGGCAAGCTTACTGTCAGCCTGAAAAATTCAAACGAAGCCGTTGTCGTGGATACCTCAACCTGGCGATTTGCTGTTTATGCTGACAGGAATGCGGATGCCGGGTATGTGAAGGCAGTTTTGGTATCGATCATTCAATTCAGCAAACATAAGGCGGTAGTCAAACAATATGCAGATTTTGGGCAGATCCCGGCAAAACAAAGCTGGCTATTCTGGTTATCGCAAAAGCCTTTAAGTAAACAATTATCCCAAAATGCTGACCATGTTTTTGCCTATGAGACTGGCAAGATTAACGATGTCAATTCATGGATAGATGATAATAATGGTTCTTTATCGTCACAAAAAATAGCTTTATATAAGGTCGTTAGTGCAAATGATAATAATGGAAAAATACTTTGGCAGGATGGGTTTGGAAATCCGCTTTTAAGCTTTGGTTCGCAGCAACATATTTATCATTTTTTCAGCCGCTTCGATCCGGCTTACAATGATTTGGTTTGGAACGATAATTTCCCCAAGATGCTGTTAAAGCTGGTTATTAGTCCCCCCGGAATTGAGATGAAACACGACCGCAGGACAGTGGATACTAAACAATTGTTGCCCGTTATCAATAGTGAAGTTCACACCCCGGCCAATAGCATAACCGAAAGGGTCAACCTTGCCCGGTATGGTTGGTTATTACTGATTTTAATATTTGTTGCTGAACGTTGGCTGGCCCATAAAAAGGCATCACAAATGAGAGGTAAAAAAATAGTACAGCATGGCTGAACAAGGCTTAAATAAGATCATCTCATTGCAACGGCGCTATCTTACATGCCAGTTTACAGCCGATGTGCTTTTTTCTGCCGCTTTGGCGATGTTGATCAGTTGTTTCCTGTATGCTGCTTTTGCTGTGCCCGGTTGGTGGTCGATACCATTGTTTGTCATTATTTTCGGATGCATCGCAGTGATCAAAAAATGGTGGCGGGTGGATATTAAAACCATTACCACGTTTTTAAATCTTAAATATCCCGACCTGGAGGAGAGTTCTGAGTTAGCACTGAAAGAAACGAGCGAACTCAACCTGCTCGAAAAAATGCAGTTAGCCAGGATAGAAGAGATTTTGGAGGTCGTTCCGCTTAGTCAGAAGCAATTTGCGCAGCGGTTTAAATTCAGCCTGTTGTTTTTTATTATTGTGTGTGTATTTGGTTTTATCGTTATCCGTGTGCAGGGCGCCTGGCACAATGTTAACCCTCATCTTTTTGTACCTGCCGGAGTGATTGCAACAAACACTCCACCCGAGAAAACATTACCGCAGATCGAATCGGTAAGCCTCACAATCACGCCGCCTGTCTATACTGGTAAACCACAAAGGGAACAGGATAAATTTACTTTAGAGGTTGAGGATGGTAGCGTGGTGGTTTGGAAATTGAAATTAAATGTGGCGGTTAAACAGGTATCCTTATTATTCAATAGCCGGGATAGGATCGCCCTGAAAAATAACGGCAATGCTGATTATGAAGTGCAAAAACTGATCGATAAACCCGGTTTTTACCAGGTAGATATTGATGGTAAATTGTCTGATCTTTATTCGATACAGGTAATTAAAGATAATCCGCCGGTGATCCATATCAAAACACCGCAGCAATACACGTATATCGATGCCGGCGAGGTACGGCGGGTAACCATAGGCGTGGCGGTTGATGACGACTATGGCATCAGCAATGCCTTTATACAGGCTACCATAGCCAAGGGAAGCGGTGAAGCAGTAAAGTTTAAAGAACAAAAAATCGCGTTTGAAACTGCATTTAAAGGAAAACAGCATTATGATCTGCAAAAGCTGATCAGTCTGCCCGCGCTGAATATGGAGCCGGGCGATGAACTCTATTTCTACATACAGGCGCAGGATAACCACAATCAGCAAAGCCGTAGCGATGTATACATTGTGGCGATACAGGATACGGCGCAGCTGTTAAGTATGGATGGCCTGTTGCAGGGTGTCAACATAAAACCGGAATATTTCAGGAGCGAACGGCAGATCATCTTAGATTCGGAAAGATTGCTGCGGGATAAGGATAGCATTAGTAATGAGACCTTTAAAAGCAGGAGCAACGACCTTGGTACCGACCAGAAACTATTGCGGTTGCGTTACGGTAAATTTTTGGGCGAGGAGTCGGAATCAGCTATCGACCCATCGCAAAAAGGGGATGACCCGGTTGGTGATGTGAAAAATTACGGCAACGCAGCGGTAGTGCTGGATGCTTATACCGATAAACATGACAATGCTGAGGATGCTCAGTTTTTTGATCCATCAGTAAAAGCGCAGTTGAAAGCTACCTTAAACGAAATGTGGAAGGCTGAATTGCAGCTCCGGCTCAACAACCCGCAAGGGGCACTGCCGTTTGAATATAAAGCCTTGCGATTGCTGAAAGACCTGCAACAAAAATCCCGGGTTTATGTAGCCAAAACATCTTATAATCCAGCTCCGCTGAAAATGGAAAAGCGTTTGACAGGCGAGTTGGATAAAATTATTCAGCCCGTAAATCACCAGGATATCAAAATGGCGAGTGATGAGTTCAGCGCGCTGAAAGATGCTGTAAGTATATTGGAGCAATTAAATAATGGCACCAAATTAAGCGGGGCCGATATGCATACTTTGCAATTAGCCAACCTGCAGCTAAGCGAAAAAGCATCGGCACAACCTGAAATTTACCTGGGGGCCGTGAGCGCTATGCATCGGGTTTTATCCGCGCAAAAAATAAAGAGCACAGATATCGGCACAATTGAAAAAGCGATACAGCGGTTATTGCCTTCAAATAAACCGCTACCCGGTAATCAGCCAAACTCGGCGGATATGGGGCTTTCTAAGGAGTATTATAAAAACCTGAATCACAAATGAGCTGGACCATTATCGTTTTGATCATTTGTGTACTGATCGCGGCCTTCGCGGTTTGGAAGGAGTATAAGCGGGCCAAAAAGGCAAACTTGTTACTAAGGATTATTGCAACCTTATTGGCGATAGCCGCGCTGGCTTGCATCGCTTTGCCTATCAATTATTCTAAAGATGTTACCGCTTTGGACGACCATAGCGCTATCCTGCTTACACCGGGTTTTAACCCTGATAGTTTAGGAAGTTATAAAAGCAGCAAGTTATTTACCTCAGATCGTGAAATAGAAAAGAGCTATCCAAAAGCCAAGCTGATCCGCCTGGATGAATTGAAAGCGGATAGCCCGGCCATTACCAAACTGCACATTTTTGGTGATGGCTTGGGTGAGAATGAATTAAAGCAGATAGCCCCGCTACCGGTAGTGTTTCATCCATCGGAAACACCTGCGGGTATTACTGCTATCGGCTGGAATGAAAAACTAAAGGCCGGTGAAAATTTAAGGGTGCAGGGGAAATACAACAATAACCATAACAAGTCTGTCAGCTTAATATTAAAAGGCTTAAATACCCAGGTGGATACCCTGACCATCCCTGCCAAAACGAATCGAGAGTTTGAGTTGACTACCATACCCAAAGTTGCCGGGCGGGCGGTTTATCATGTACAAGCCATCAGCGGGAAGGATACACTGACGGATGAAAACCTGCCCGTGGAGATTAGCCAGGTCAACCCGCTTAAAATATTGATCCTGTCGGCTTCGCCGGATTTTGAGACCCGGTTTTTGAAGAACTGGCTTTCTGAAAATGGCTTTGAAGTGGCGGTGCGGTCAGCTATCAGTAAGGATAAATTCAGTACTGAATATGTGAATATGTCGCCTGTGAAGGTGGATCATTTGAGCGCGTCTCTATTGGAAAAATTCGACCTGGTTATAGGCGATCTGTCAGTACTGAAATCATTGAATGGCTCTGAAAAAGGCATACTTGAACAGCAGGTAAAACAAAAAGGCTTAGGGGTAATTATCCGCGCCGACAGTTCTTCCAAAACTGCATCCTGGCTTCAAAATAATTTTCCCGTAGAGAGATTGAATGTGAAGGAACCAAAGCCTATATCCTTAATTATTAATGGTAAAAAAGGAAAATCAGCCGGGCTAAAGATCGATCCAAATTATATCAGGCCGCAAGCGGCCACCCAGCCATTGGTAAGTGATGAGCAAAAGCATTTACTGGTGAGTAGTTCATTGGCAGGAGAGGGGAGATTGGTGTTCACAACCGCAAACAATACCTTCAACTGGATGCTGGCGGGGGATAAAGACGATTATGGCGCTTTCTGGTCTTTATTAATTGGTAAGGCGGCGCGAAAAAGTTCAGTTGATGAGCAATGGGCGGTTGTACCGGTACTGCCTATAGCTGATCAACCCGTTTCATTGAATTTGGAAACGCCAATGGCCCCGGCAGTTATTAACAGTGACCAAATACCATTAGCCCCGGTACAAAACCCGTTGATCCCTTTTGAATGGAGTAACGCCAATTGGCCCTCATCTGCCGGATGGCATTCCGTTAAACAAAATAATGGCCAGCAGGTGTGGTGGTATGTATATGGAAATGATGCCTGGAAAAGCGTTAAGGCAGCAAAAAGGATAGCTGATACCCGGCGATATGCCTCGGATAATACCAACTTTAGCTCTGTAACAAAACCGATACACGAAAAGCTGCAAATTGCAGTGCCGAAAATCTATTTTTATCTGCTGTTACTATTAGCTTGTACGTTCTTATGGGTGGAAGGCAAAGGCCTCACCCTGCCCTCTCCAAAGGAGAGGGTTCTTAAATAATTAATTATTTAACATTTAAAAAATAAAGTCCTCTCCACCGGAGAGGATTTAGGTGAGGCTTATGAGAAGAAGAGACTTTATTTATTTATCAGGATTAGGGGCCAGCGCCATGATGCTGCCCAACTTGGCATTCGGTAATACCATCGATCCCTTGCAGGCGCTGGATGGCATCGATGTAAAAGTTAAAAAGCAATTGGCTGATGTGGCCCTGACCGTTGCAAAAGCAAAAGGTGCTACTTATGCTGATGTCCGTATAGGCCGCTACCTGAACCAGTTTGTTATCACCCGCGAAAATAAGGTGCTGAATGTAGCCAATACCGAATCCTTTGGTGTGGGCATCAGGGTAATTGCCAACGGCTGCTGGGGCTTTGCCGCAAGCAATGTGGTAACCAAAGAGGGTATTGCCAAAACAGCCGAAAGGGCCGTGGCGGTAGCCAAAGCAAACGCCAAAATTGGCGGAGCGCCCGTGCAACTGGCGCCACAAAAAGGCTATGGCGAAGTAAGCTGGAAAACCCCGATGGAGAAGAACGCTTTTGAGGTGCCGATCAAAGAAAAAGTAGACCTGTTGCTCAATGCCAACAGCATTGCTATGGCGGGAGGAGCTAACTTTGTTAACTCCAACTTATTTATTGTGAACGAGCAAAAGTATTTCGCTTCAACAGATGGTTCCTACATCGACCAGGATATACACCGCATATCGCCGGGATTTAATGTGACTAAAATTGATTCGGCAGCGGGCAGTTTCGAAACACGGCGCTCACTAAGCTCTCCGGTGGGGATGGGGTATGATTACTTAACCCCACTGGATAGCGAGAAGGTAACCGGCATCACTACCCGTTATAAAAACCGCTATGATATCCTGGAGGATATGAAATCGGCAACGGAGCAGGTTAAAAACAAAATGACGGCAAAATCAGTCGACCCGGGTAAATATGATTTGGTACTTGACCCAAGCCACTTGTGGCTGACCATACACGAGTCGGTAGGGCATCCAACTGAACTGGATCGTGTATTGGGTTATGAAGCCAATTTTGCCGGAACGAGCTTCCTGACTTTGGATAAATGGAAATCGGGCAAATTTAATTTTGGCAGCAAACAGGTAAATATTGTGGCCGATAAAACTCAGGTTGGTTCGCTGGGTGCGGTAGGCTATGATGATGAAGGTGTAAAATGCAAAAAATGGGATCTGATCAAAGAGGGTACCCTGGTGAATTACCAGGCTACCCGCGACCAGGCGCATATCATCGGCTTAAATGAATCGCAGGGCTGCTGCTACTCACAAAGCTGGCAGGATGTGCAATTCCAGCGTATGCCGAATGTATCCCTGCAACCGGGCAAAACGCCTTTAAGCGTGGATAGCATGATCAAAAACGTGGAAAAGGGTATTTACATCATTGGCGATGGTTCATTCTCTATCGACCAGCAGCGTTATAACTTCCAATTTGGCGGACAACTGTTTTACGAGATAAAAGACGGGAAAATAGGCGGCATGCTAAATGATGTGGCTTACCAGGCCAATACCCAGGAATTCTGGAATTCATGTGCGCAGGTGTGCGATGAAAAAGATTACCGGCTGGGTGGCGCGTTCAGCGATGGTAAGGGGCAGCCGGCACAATCAAGTGCGGTATCGCACGGTTCATCAACCGCGCTGTTTAAGGGAGTGAATGTAATCAATACAAAAAGAAAGATCGGATAATATGCCTATACTAAATAAAGAAGAAGCACAGGCTTTATTAAAGAAAGTGCTTAGCTATTCAAAAGCAGAAGAGTGCGAAGTGAGTTTGGGAGGAAGCGAAGGGGGGAACATACGGTATGCATTAAACGCGGTTTCAACGGCTGGCGATATCAGTACGCTTGGGCTTGTGGTTACTTCGGTTTATGGAAAAAAGGCCGGGACTGCTACCATTAATGAATTTGACGATGCGGCTTTGGAGCGCGTGGTTCGCCGTGCGGAAGAACTGGCCCAATTGGCCCCGCCCAACCCGGAATATATGCCGATGCTTGGTCCGCAAACCTTTGCTGAAGCGATAACTTATAACAAAAATACCGCAGACATGACGCCGGACAGTCGCGCCGAAATGGTGGCAAAAAGCTTGTCGGTTACCAAAGAAGCGAAGCTGACAGCCGCGGGGTTTTTGGAAAATTCAACCAGCTTTAATGCGGTGATGAATTCGAAGGGCCTGTTTGCCTATAACAAGGGAACAGATGTTACCTTTTCGGTTACTACACGCAACGAAGCCGGAACCGCATCGGGATACGCCGCGCGCGGTTTTACGGATGTAAGCAAGCTGGATACACTGGCGGCTACAAAGATCGCTGCGTTAAAAGCAAATAGTTCAGTAGGCGCCAAGGCCATTGAACCGGGAAAATATACCGTGATACTGGAGCCTGTGGCAGCCACTTACATGCTCGAAAATATGTTCCGTTTTGATGCCCGTAGTGCCGAAGAAGGCCGCAGTTTTTTAAGTAAAAAAGGTGGCGGTACCCGTTTGGGTGAGCAGTTGATGAATGAAAAAGTAACCATCTATTCAGATCCCTTTAACCCGGAACTACCGGCAAACACCTGGGGTGGAGATGGGTTGCCGCGCGAAAAAACTACCTGGATAGAAAAAGGTGTTGTTAAAAACTTGTCGTATTCGCGCTACTGGGCGGATAAGAAAGGTGTAAGACCGCAGCCGGGTCCATCGAATATTATTATGGAAGGTGGTACAGCCACCATTGAAGAGATGATAAAAAGTACGGAGAAGGGAATTCTCGTTTCGCGGCTTTGGTATATCCGCATGGTTGACCCACAGACTTTATTATTGACCGGCTTAACCCGTGATGGATTGTTTTATATCGAGAACGGGCAGATCAAATTCCCGATTAAGAATTTCCGCTTCAACGAAAGCCCGGTGATCATGCTGAACAATGTGGAAGCCTTAGGTAAACCTGAACGCAGTATCAGCGTAGAAAGCTACCGCAGTTATCTGATCCCGCCAATGAAGATCAAGGAGTTTACATTTAGCTCGTTGTCTGACGCGGTTTGATTTTGTTGGAAGGTTGTAAAGTTTGAAAGTTGTAATGTTTTGAAGAGACTTGCGAAGTTTTATAAACTTCGCAAGTCTCTTTTGGATTTTTAAGGAAGAAATCATTTTTCGTATATTAGCATAATATATAGTGATATGAAAAAGCATACCGTTATTGAAACACTTGATTCATTTGGAGATGAATTTGATGCAGAAAAGCTGATAGAAAGGCTTTTGTTTGTAGAAAAAGTGGAGAAAGGTATAAAGGACGTGGAAGATGGAAAGGTTCATGACTTCAAAGAAGTAAAACAAAAGTTTGCCGATAAGTGGAACAAGTAATAATTGTTATCACCGAATCAGCTTACGAGGACCTTGAAGATATTGAAAACTATATATCACAGGATTCACCCACAATCGCCAGGAAGTTTATTAGCCGAATTTTTGATAAAATAAATCAGCTCTACACATATCCCAAGTCGGGTAAAGCAGTACCTGAAATAATGGATACAACGATAAGAGAATTATTGATCAACAAATACCGTATTGTTTATCAGTTAACTGAGGGTTCAAAAATTAGTATTCTTCGCATTATTCATGGTTCACGACTGCTGGATATTGAATTTTGAAGCATGGAACCTTTTCCCGTCATTAACTCCACCCTTTCAGCATCGCATCTCGGCCTGTTTTTACAGGACAAGTATCAGTTAAGCTCGAATACCACTTGCGGTTTATTAAAGACGGGTATCAATGATTCGTACCTGGTTATTGATGGCACTGATAAATATGTATTCCGGGTATATAGTCTTAATTGGAGAACTGAAAAGGAGATACAGGAAGAGATCAGGCTGCTGAATTTATTGCGCGAAAATGGTATCCCGGTTTCCTATCCTTTAGCAGATGCTAATAACAACTATATCCAGCAATTAAATGCGCCTGAAGGCAGCAGGTTCGGTGTTCTATTTTCATTTGCCAAAGGCGAAAAGCTGCTGAATTTCCCGGCAGAACTGCACTATAAAGCTGGCGAAATTATGGCCCGGATGCACCAGCTTATTGTTGGGATGAAGTTGGACAGGGTTACCTACACACCGCAAGTTGTTTTAAAAGATTCCTTTGGACAGCTTAAAAAATTCATTTCGGTTGATACTGAAGAAATGGTTTTTATGGCATCGGCTCAGCAATATTTGCTGGGTGAGATTGAAAAAGCGGATATCGTACTGATCAGGCATGGTGCCGTGCATTTGGATATTTGGTTTGATAATTTAAGTATCGATAAGAAGAAGGACATCACCATTTTCGATTTTGATTTTTGCGGAAACGGCTGGCTTTGTTATGATATTGCCTATTACATTTTGCAACTGCATAGCACCGAAAAGGATGAAAACGAATGTAAGTTAAAGACAGATGCTTTTCTGAAAGGTTATCAATCTATCACCCCAATAAGCGACGAAGAAAAGCGCCTGTTACCTATATTGGGCGTAAGCCTGTACTTTTTTTACCTGGGTATCCAATGTCAAAGATTTGATAACTGGTCGAATGCATTTTTGAACGAGGGGTATCTGAAACGGTTTATCAACCTGCTGGTGAGAAAGTATTTTGAGAAAAATGGATTGGGGTAAGCCGGTAATTGCCAAAATTCTTTTTTATTTTTAGGGTATAATCAATGCCCCATGGAAGAAAAATCCAAACCTCATAAATCACCAAAAGCGCCTGCCAATCAAGAAAAGCCGGAAGTTTACGTGCTGCGCGACTGGAAGGAATACCTGGGCGAATCGGTCCTGATCATGTTCAGTGTTTTGCTGGCGTTGTTTTTAACTGAATATATCAGCAACCTGCGCGACAAAAAAGAGACCCGGGAAATCATGACCAATATTAAAGAGGAACTGATCAAGAATAAGAAAGCGGAGGAAGAGCAATATGCTTACCAAAAAATGGTGCTAAAAAACATCGACTCCGCTTTAAAATCAAAGGAGTTTCAGCAAAAGATCATATCAAACGATGAATTCCATTTGAAGTACCTGGCCCCGGATGGAATTCTATACCGCGACCTGAGCACCGTGGCATGGGATGTTGCCAAAGGACATAACATTACGTCGAAGATCAATTTTGACCTGGTATCAAAGCTGACCAGTATCTATGCCGACCAGGCCCGGATAGATAAATTGGAGGATAAGGTAGCCGATGTGTTTCTAAAGTATGAATCGCGCAGGCAGGAAAATATCCACGCCAGCCTGGTGCTGATGCGTGATAATTATAAAGGCTGGGCCTTTGACCGTGCGCCAGGCCTGATATTTAAGTATGGTGAAGCTATCAAATTGATGGAGAAGGAGGGGTATTAGAAGAGTGGCAGTTACGATAGGTTCGTCATCTCCTCAAAATAAGCCACAGTCGTTTCGCAAATCTCTAAATCTTTGCCTTCAACCCATCTTAACGAAATAGCGATCTGTTTGCCGTACTCGGTTTCTTCTTTCAGGTCGATCACCATTTTGGATGAATTGCGGCCGGATTCCATGTTAATATCTTTGATATCGCTCCAACTGATTACAATATTGCGGATATGATCCGTGATGCCCTCTTCATTTAATTTAAGCGCGATCTTGTTTTTGAGTGCGGGGATCAGTCGTTGCAACAAGATATAAATGAGAAGCGATAGGAATATCAGGTCGGCAATAGCAATGAGTATCCAGCTCAAGGCAAAGCCTGCGAGGTAGGAATGCCTCAGATTATTAAAAGTGATGCCAACGAAAACAAGCGGAACTATAACGCCGAGGAAACCCGAGGTTTTGCTATAGGGGTATTGGATGGTTTCGCTCATGGATTATCGGCTATTTTTGTTTTATAAGTTTGTATATCCGCTTGCCTAAAATCAAATCTATAGAATCTTTACCATAAGAGGTTTGGTACAGGTTTAATGTGTCACGGTCTATTTTAAAAGCATAAATTTTTTTGTTCTTACTTTTCAGATCAAAAATTATTTGGTCCATATTATTGCCGGGAGGTGTCGTGAAGTCATTATTTATTAAATATGTTTTGAAATCGGAAAAACCAACCACTTTTCCATCATTTGTAAACTTCACCTTTGATTTATTACTTAAAGTATCTGTTAAAATGTAACTACCAGAAATTAGTATTTTGTTAATTATATAGTCAGTGCCATCCCCTAATTCTTTAGTTGCGCCAATAGTTAACACTTTAGAATACTTTGCTTGTTCAGTAGTCTTTTTTTCCTTGTTGATAGTATAAAGAATTAATGCTGTATCTGATTTATTTATTGAGTAACCTAATTCATAATGTCCATCATTAGGATTTGTTCCGGGGTTATAAGCTATTATTGTGTTGTTGGACCCTGAATGGAATTTAATCATAAGATCACCGCCTTCGTGATTGCCATAGCCAATGCCTACAAGTAAACTATCACCCTTGATCGCTTTAGTATCAATAACCATCGCTGTAATATTTCCAACATCTTTAAAAGCCAAAAATGGAGATTTGGATTTTGCAACGGCATCAATATAATCTTTATATACCCATACACCCTGTATATTCGACTTAAATCTCTGTATCAAACGTAGAGTTGTATCAACTATGGGTTTGATTGTTCTGGTTGAATCTTTAACCGTTTGTTTAGTATTGCTTTTGCAGGAAAAGAATAGAGTGGTAATTAATAAAAAGTAAAAAATATTCTTCATTGTGAATCAGTTTAAGGCAGCCCTAAAATAGCTATTATTTAAGGAATACCCTCAAACTTTGCAACCTTCCAACAATTTCAATTCAACATATTTCGTAAATTTGCAGTATGAATGCTGATGCCGTTAAAGTGCTGCAAGGCCGTTATTGTAATTCGCTTACCGAATATTCCCGTTTTGTGACCCGCGAGGTTGCTATCGGCGATGTGCCTATGGGTGGCAATAACCCCATTCGCATCCAAAGCATGACCACCACTGATACCATGGATACGATTGGCACGGTGGAGCAGTCGATCCGCATGATCGAGGCCGGCTGCGAATATGTGCGCGTCACCGCGCCGAGCATTAAAGAGGCCCAAAATCTTGCTGAAATAAAAAAACAATTGCGCCAGCGGGGTTATACCGCTCCATTGGTGGCTGACATACATTTTACCCCGAACGCTGCCGAAGTTGCGGCCCGCATCGTTGAAAAAGTACGTGTGAACCCCGGCAATTATGCCGATAAAAAGAAATTCGACCAGCTGGATTATACCGACGCGGAATACAAGGGCGAGCTGGAACGCATTTACCAGAAGTTTTCGCCATTGGTTAAGATATGCAAGGAGTACGGTACCGCTATGCGTATCGGTACCAATCATGGGTCGCTGTCCGACAGGATCATGAGCCGCTATGGCGACACCCCGCAGGGCATGGTGGAGTCGGCGATGGAGTTTATGCGGATGTGCGAGATGCTGAATTACTATAATTTGGTGATCTCAATGAAATCGAGCAATCCGCAGGTGATGGTGCAGGCTTATCGTTTATTGGTGGAAACCATGGTAGCCGAAGGGATGAATTATCCTTTGCACCTGGGTGTTACTGAAGCCGGTGACGGCGAGGATGGCCGTATCAAATCTGCTGTAGGCATTGGCACTTTGCTGGAAGATGGTTTAGGCGATACGGTACGAGTTTCTTTAACGGAAGAACCAGAAGCGGAGGCCCCGGTGGCTATCGCTTTGGTGAAGAGGTATGTGAAGAGGAGCCAAGAGTCAAGAGTCAAGAATCAAGAAGTTGAAACTCAAAAAGTACATGGTCCATCGTCTATGGTCCATGGTCAAACTCACAACCCTTACGAATACAAACGCCGCCACACCTACGAGGCCAACGCCTTCATTGGCGGGCATATGGTGCCGCGGGTGGTGGTTGATTTATCACAAGCTAATTTAAAGGACCCTGCTATATTGGGTGCTGCCGGGTATTTGTACTCGCCGTTGCTGGATAAATATAACATGGCCGAGCAGTCGGTGGATTTTGTTTATTTAGCGGATAGTTTTCCATCGTTCAACTTTCCCGGCAATTTGAAACAACTTTATAATTATCCAACCTGGCAAAAACTGGCTGACAAAACCATGTGTCACCCGGTATTTACTTTGCAGGAATATATACAGGCGGAAGACCGTACATCAGCCTTAAACCTGGTGCGGATAATACCTGCCGATGTTGATTCGGAAGAATTTGGCTTGCTGCCACTGGATAAAAGCCTTGTTTTTGTTTTGGAAACCGATGCACCGCATGGTATGGCTGATCAGCGCGCTTTCTTCTTCAAAATGGGAGAGTTGGAACTGGATGTGCCGGTGATTATTAAGAGGAGTTACTCTTTTGAGTCGGGAAGTCCGGAAGTCGGGAAGTCCGAAAGTGATTTACTCACAACTGATCTTCAACTCTACTCTGCTACAGATCTTGGCGCTCTGCTGGTAGATGGTTTTGGCGATGGGATATGGATAGATGCTCCACAAATTGAAACTAAAGTAATTACCTCAACCGCTTTTGGTATTCTGCAGGCCACACGGTCGCGGATATCAAAAACGGAATACATATCATGCCCAAGTTGCGGACGTACTTTGTTCGATCTGATGATAACCACCCAGATGATCCGCAGCCGGACAAGTCACCTGAAAGGCCTGAAGATCGGTATTATGGGCTGCATCGTAAACGGTCCGGGAGAAATGGCGGATGCTGATTATGGTTATGTGGGTTCGGGTACGGATAAGGTGACCCTTTATCGCGGTAAGGAAGCGGTGAAGAAGAATATCACTTCGCTAAACGCACTTGATGAGCTGATCAATATCATCCGCGAGGATGGAAATTGGATAGAGCCGCAGGAGAATTAATCCAAGGCGTTAAATTACTCCTCAAGCACACGTAAGGTGGCAAAAACATAATTCGAACCAGGCGATATATTAATTTGTGGCGGTAAGTCAACAAATACAGAATCGGGGTGGTTATCTTTAATTTCAGTTGCTGCGATCGAAAGAACATTTTTAAACTTAGAGCCGTTGTCCGCATAATCAGGAACTGTTGCGGATGATTCAAAAACAAATAAGGTATCCCTCAACTCATTATCTCTGCATACATATAGATTGACGTATCTTTTATCACCGTTATATTTAATTTTTATTGGGTAGCATTTAAATAATGTAATATTGATCAATTCCCTGTTATCTAAATTAATAGGCTTTAAATCCTTTATATATATAGTTTTTGTGTATGTTTTTTCTGGTGTGTTGCAACCACAATTTAAGAATGTTACTAGAATAACGAAGCCAACTAGCTGTTCTACTCTGACACCTATTCTTTTTACGCTCAACTTTATCATTGTACGCGGTTATGATGCGTTTCGTAATAGCTAAAATCCAAGTATCCGTTTACTGTCAAAGCATAATAGAAGCTGTCTTCAGGATATAGCCATGGGCCTAATTCGTCGACTTTTAGACCCTTCCGATAAATAAAATATTGATTCTTACTAGTATTTAAACTGATGCTGTCATTAGGCTGGATCTGGGAAACTTGAGATGTCACAATGATAGCCTTATCATCATATATTTTGCAAAAAAGAAAGGTTTCCTTATACAAAGTCTCGTAATAGTTGGTTTTATTGCTTTTAATTTTTTCCAAATAAATAACTCCATGATCATGCGTATTTGTCGGAATAGTTTGTTTTACAATGCCAGTGATTGAAAGATCTAAATTGCGAAAATATTCTCTTTGATCATTAGCACCTTTGTCTGGACTTATAAACCAAATTATCATCACAATTACTGCAATTGAGAAAAAAATTATTTTATGCTTAGAACTTATCATTTATGGCACCAGCTATTATTTATAGTTAGTGCTAATGTATAATTAAGATACTGAAATTACTATTAACGAACCCACCATTCCGAATTAAGCGCCCCCATTACCTCGGTAGGTTTACCTGGTTCGGGT
This sequence comes from Mucilaginibacter sp., assembly GCA_035489035.1. Taxonomy (GTDB): domain Bacteria; phylum Bacteroidota; class Bacteroidia; order Sphingobacteriales; family Sphingobacteriaceae; genus Mucilaginibacter. Next base: position 24,526 of record DATHKT010000053.1, on the reverse strand, counting down.
ATAAATAGTTCTATATTTTTCTCTTTGGCGTATTGCAATAATCTTTCAATGGGCTCATTCCAGGCATGGGTGGACAAGTTAAAAGTGCCCCAGTGAATAGGCATCATTAATTTACCGCGCAACGCGATGTGCGCATTGGATGCATGATCGGGGCCCATGTGGATATCGGGCCAGTTTTTGCCGTAAGCGCCTATTTCCAGCATGGTGAGGTCGAAAGGGCCGAAGGTATCACCAATTTCTTTAAAGCCCGGGAACCAGCCCGAATCAGCTCCAAAAAAGATATTATGTTTGGGCCCTTTGATCACAAAGGATGACCACAAAGTTTCGTTGCGGCCGAAGATACCGCGACCCGAAAAATGCCGCGCAGGTGTTGCTGTTAAAACAATATCATGGCTTATCATTACACTATCGCCCCAGTCTACCTCAGTTATATAATTTGGGTTGATCCCCCATTTTTCCAAATATTGACCCACGCCTAAAGAACAGAAAAAGGGGATGGTTGTGCCCGCGAAATGTTTGATGGTATTTTTATCGAGGTGATCATAATGATCGTGTGAAAGCAGCACGGCATCCAGTGGCGGCAATTCATCTAAAGGCAAGGGGGCTTCAAAAAAACGTTTCGGGCCTATCCATGACGCAAAAGATGCCCGCTCGCTCCATACCGGGTCGGCGAGGATGCGTTTACCATCGATCTCTATCAGCAAACTTGAATGTCCTATCCAAGTGATCCGCAAACCACTGGCAGGAGGTTTTTTGTAGATGGACGTGTCTGTTTTGAAAGGGCCCAGAGGTTGTACAGGTATAGTTTCGGCTTTATTTGTGGCATATTCTATTAATATAGGGATCATTTTATTGAAACCAGCCACATTAGTAGGTATAGGATTAAGGAATTTGCTTCCCTTCTTTTTGGCACTCTCCAAACTCATACACAAGTATCGTTATTATTGATTATCTACGCATTAGAAACCAAAAAAGGTTGCTTGTATATGACCGGTTCGTCATTTTTTAGCTGAAAAATTCAATAGTTCGGGAGCAGAACTCCTGCAAAGGTGCAGGTAAAGTATCTTTATCGTATGGATGGGTACTGCCAAAAACGTGATCCGCTTTTTTTAGGATCAATAGTTCAGCAGCCGGTTGTGCCGCTTTCAGTTCTTCGGCATGATTGACAGGAACGGAGGTGTCGGCATCACCATGAATGATAAGCCAGGGTTGTTGTATTGCAGCCGCCTTGTCTGCAATGTTTAAACGAAGCGGATGCGCATCCAGATCATCCAGCAAGGCTGATTTTAATGGCATTTGCTGACCGGTGCGCGCATTATGGATATACATGATGCCTTGTATCCGCCATTGCTCTTCGGCTTCTTTGGGCCAGAGATTCCGGAACCCGGAGATGGAAGCCATAGTAACCAGTTTGATTATCCGTTTATCCTCGGCAGTTTTAATAATGCTGATACCGCCACCCATACTATGGCCGATTAAATAAACCCCTTTAGCAGCCGGCATTGACGAGCCATTGCAGGCGAAATCAATTACCGCGTTCAAATCCTCCAGTTCAATCGAAAATGTGTTATCGCTGAAAGCGATCAGGTCGGCAAAATCTACAGGTTTATCGGGTGTGGTACCGTTGTGCGAGAAGTTGAACTTTAGATAACGAAATCCGTTTTCGGCAAAGTGGCGTGCGACCAGGTTGTGCGTACCCCAGTCTTTAAATCCTTTAAAACCATGCGCAAAAATTACCAGTGGCGCTTTAGGGTTAGTGTCGTCATAGGTCAAATCCATCAGCATGTTTCTGCCTTTGGCGCCGGGGATGGTATATATTTCTTTTTTGATCATTGATACTTTTATAAAAGTGCGCTGTCATCCTGAGGCTCTCGAAGGAGAGCGCTGAGGCCTTTGCCCGCATGCTTCGAGGGCCTCAGCATGACACCCTTTTTTCAATTCACCAACTTACAACTTTTTCACATACCACCATGCCCATAATATCAATAACGGCTGCAAAACTACCAACCGTATCCATGCAAGGAGCGGAGTTACCGTAAGATTGCCCAATTTTAAAGGCGCATCACCGATCATGCTGATGTGTATCGGCAGAAAAGAGATCAGCATCAAAATAATACCCCATGCGGCTAAGGATCTTGTTTTTGGAAATATCAGCATAATGCAAAATAACAGCTCGAAGCAACCTGCCAGCATATTTAGCAGTATTGGATATGGAAGATAATGAGGGATGATGCGATAATAAGATTCCGGGTTACGGAAATGGTTAACACCGGCTACCAGGTAAAATATCACCTGGATAACCAGGCTGATCTTTTTAAACATTCGCATGGTTCAATATAACTCTAATCAGCCATTAACCGTATTAATAAATTGGGTTTAAACGCATTTAAGGCCATTGTTTATAAACATTCTAAATAGATGTGTTTGACAAAGTGTTGACATTGGGGCACGTTAATCCTGTTACATTTGTTGGGCTAAATTTAAATTTGCATTGAAGTATCTAAAAGTAATTGCATTTACGCATAAGCAGATCGAATTGAAGGAATTGGGGAAGTTGGTGATTTGCCAGGAAAACCTGACTGATAAGCTTCAACGCATAAAAGCTCAATTTAATATCCCTGAGATATTTTATCTGGCAACCTGTAACCGGGTAGAATTTGTGATGGCCTTAAACCAGGTGGTGGATAAAACCTTTGCTGGAAAGTTTATTGACGCGCTGGATATGGGCCTTTGCCCGGAGCACATGGGTGTGTTTATGCAGGGCGCTTCGATATACGAAGATAACGAGGCACTAAATCATTTACTGCGTACGTCGTGCTCGCTCGAAAGCCTGATCGTTGGCGAAAAGGAAATTTTGCCGCAGATGCGCAAGGCCTACGAAAGCTGCAAAGAGGCAGGCCTTACCGGCGATTACTTGCGAATGGTGATGAACACCGTAGTGAAAACTGCCAAAGAAGTTTATACCCATACCAATATCTCCCGCAATCCCATCTCCGTTGTTTCATTAGCCTACCGCAAACTCAAAGAACTTAAATTGTGTACAAACGCCCGTGTTTTGATCATTGGTGCAGGCGAAACAAACCGTAATATTTCTAAATATCTTCAAAAGCATAAGTTCTCTAACTTCGCCGTGTTTAACCGCACCTTGTCAAAAGCGCAGCAACTGGCTACTGATCTGGGTGGCGAAGCGTTTGATCTGGAAGCGCTAAAGACGTACCATAAGGGATTTGACGCCATTATTACCTGCACATCTTCCGTACAGCCTATCATTACGCCAGAGATATACAAAACCTTGTTGAATGGTGATACGGAAAAAAAGACCATTGTCGATCTTGCTATTCCGAATGACACGGCTCCTGAAGTTTTAGAGCAGTTCCCTATTAATTTTATCGAGGTGCACTCGCTGAACGAGGTTGCTAAGAAGAATTTACAGGAACGCTATGAGGAACTGGTGCACGCCGAGAAAATCATCGAGCAAAACATATCCGAATTTTTACCGCTGATAAAACAGCGCCGTATTGAAGTTGCGATGCGTGAAGTACCCGAAAAGATCAAAGAAATACGCAACACCGCCATGAATACCGTGTTCGCTGATGAAGTGCAGGGCATGGACCAACAATCGCGCGAGGTATTGGAGAAAGTGATCAATTACATGGAAAAGAAGTACATCAGCGTACCGATGATCATGGCTAAGGAGATACTGATCAATAGCTAAAATTCACGGAACTAATACTCCAAATACCGCCCGATCTTCAAATTCACCCTGTCTCCATCCATATATTTGCCTGCTTCCCCGTTGAGGATGCGCATGGGTATACCCCCGTTTTCGAGCAGAAGTTCTTCGTAAAAGCCTTTAAAAAGCACTTGCTTTACCGTCCAATTTTTACGGCCCCACCTGCTGGCGATAGTTACCCATTCCGGGTAGATCATTACGTGTTGCTTATGCGCCCTGATACCGCAAAGTAAAGCTTCTTCAGTGGTAAAAATATTGCAGTTGGTGAGCAGCTGCGCGGTGTAAAGGGTTTTCGGGTCGTTGTATATTTTTTTGGGATTGCCCATCTCAACAATTTCTCCATCCTGCAGCACGATCAGTACATAGGCCATAGACAATACTTCTGCCGGGTCATGTGATACCATCACCACGGTCAGCCCGGTATCTTTAACTATCTGCCTGATATCTTCCTGCAAGCCATCCCTGAAAGTGGTATCCACCTGGTTAAAGGGCTCATCCAGTAAAAGCACCTCGGGGTGGGTGATCAACGCGCGAGCAATAGCTACACGTTGTCTTTCGCCGCCGCTCAGGTCGGCTACGCGCTTGTCGGCCAGCTTCAGGATGTTGAGTTGCTTTAATACCTTTTCGGTGCGCTCTTCCTTCTCTTTCACATTGGTATTTGGCATCAGGCTGGCCACGTTATCCCAAACTTTGGCAAAGGTATTCAGATCGCCATTATCCTGCGTAACCATTTTCATGGCATCATGGCCCGGTATCAGCTTCACTTCCGGCCCCCAAACCTTTTCGCCCTTAAATCTCACCTGCCCCTCATCGGGCGAAACCAATCCATACAATAAACGCAGCAGGGTACTTTTCCCGCTCCCGCTCGATCCGATAATGGCGGTAACTACTCCCGGCTCAATGATAAGGTCGGTTTTTTTCACACCCGGCCTATCGGCACCGGGGAATATTTTACTTAAGGAGATCGCTTGCAGGAAAGGGGTTTCAGACATTGGGCATAAATATACATAAAACGACAAAAGGCCGTGTAAACACAGCCTTTATTATTAAATACCTCACGAAAAATTGTCCTGTCAGAATCCGAACGTAAATCCGAAAGAGAAGTTCTTGAGGCCTTTTTGTTCGGGACTATTCTCGAACATATCGTTCACATAGTATTTGGCAAATATGCCCCAGCCCGAGTAGCCCACGCGTATAAAGCCTCCGTAGCGCAGTTTGGCAAAGTGATAATCATCATCTATCTTCTGCTTGCCATTTTCATGGCTGATCTGTTTTACCCGGCCACCCAATAATAAACCTACATCCGGGCCAATCACAAAATGCGCCCTGTTGCCCCGGTCGTCTTCTTTGGTGCGAAAATCAAACGACAGTGGTATGCGCAAATAAGTAGACGAAAAGCGGTTTTTGCTGTAATGGATACTATCCGGGCGATAAGTTAATACCGGTTGATTAGGCAGTATGGTGATATCCTCACGTAAACGGATAAGCGTCCAGTCGAACCCGCCTGACACATAGATCTTAAACGAGCTGTTGAACCGGTAGCCAAACTGGAACACATCAAAACCTACATTGCTGGTTTTCCATGAACGGTAACGCAGGAATTCATTTTGAGGCGATAGTGTAAAGCTGCCATTATCTACCAGAGTTGCCAAACCAAGATCGAATCTTGAAAAGGTGAGGCCGATAGAAAAGCCGGGGGCTTTATGGTGATAATTAGTGGTGTCGCGCTCATCATCATCGATATAATCCTTACCAAACCCTGTTCTGAAATGATAAGTTTTAGTACTATCGCTGGTATTGTTGGTGGTGTCGGTTTTATTATCCTGTGCGAACACAGTGGTTGCTGCCGCGCAAATTAAGGCGGTAATTAGTAAACGTTTCATATATGTGTATGTTAGATTGAATTATTTGTTGTCTTTTTTAATATTGATAGCGCCCACATGCACACCGGTAAGGGTTGATCCATCGTCGTCGGTATCGGTAAACTGTATTACCTTATCCTTACGTTTATCCACTTTGGCCACTACCAGGTTCACCAGGTCGCCGAAGTTGCGGATGCCATGTTTTTTAACCTTGTTTGGTTTAGCCGCGGGTAGCTGTGCCGAAGCCAATACCGGCTTAGTTGTCACCTCCGGTGCGTCATGTGTTACCGGCGTTGCATCAATGGGAGGTTGTTGTATAGTCAGCGGCGTTTCAATACCAGGCACTGAATGTTGTACCGCTTCATTTGTCTTCGGGTCAGTAACCGCCGCTATCATTTGTTGCTCTTCCACCTTTACAGGCTCTGTTTTAATAACCGGCGCTGCTTGCTCTGTTGATTTAGCGGGCATTATCATTTTTTTAGTATGACGCACCGCGGCTATCGTATTTACCGGTACAGTGCTTTCAGGCTGAATAGTTTTTATTTCAGGACCACTTTTTACCGGTGCATCCTGGTGTTGTTTCACCACAGGCGAAGCAGGGTGATTAATAGCTAAATTGTTTTTGCCGGGTTTGGTAGTATCGTCCTTTGCCTTTTTTGGGATAAACAATATCCCGGCAATCACTAGTACAATAATACTGGCTGCTATGCTTAACCATGGCAAAAGGGCTTTTTTCTTCCTGCCCTTCAATTCAGCATCGATATTTTCCCATACCTGTGCCGATGGTTCCATTTCAAAATTATCCAGTTTTGAATGGAACAGATCATCAAACTCTTTATCCTGCATATTCATATCTTTTTCCTCCTGATTGAGTAATTTGTTCTTTTAATATACCGCGTGCCCTTGATAACTGCGATTTAGAAGCGCCTTCTGTCATTCCCATGATCTCCCCTATTTCTTTGTGCGAATAACCCTCAATGGCATACAGGTTAAACACCATCCGGTATCCCGGCGAAAGCCGCTGTATCAGCGCCATCAGGTCCTTTGCATCAAGATTGGATGCCGCCACCGCGTTTACCGAAGGCTCATGTCCAGATTCCTCCAAATCTACCACCTGCATCATCTTATGATGTTTGCGGTAATATTCTATAGAGCAATGTACCATGATCCGCCTCACCCAGCCCTCAAAGGAACCTTCCCCACGGAAATCGTCCAGTTTTTTAAAAACCTTGATAAAACCGTTCTGCAGCATATCCTCGGCTTCCATCTTGTCGGTTGCGTAACGCGTGCACACCCCCAGCATTTTCGAGGCGAACTGCTTGTACAGCAATTCCTGTGCTTTACGTTCACCGGCCTTACAGCGTTTTACCAGTTCTTCTATTGTGTACTTGTGCTCCAAAAACATCATTTAAAGGTAAGATGATTATTGAGGGCAAATGGTTGCATGGGTGATAAAATATTTTTTAGGTTGATTCGCGCTGGCAAGTCGCCTATTCGACTCATCCGGTCGTGGCTCCGGCCGACCACCCTCTCTCCCGCAAGCGGCAAAGAGGGTTTTGTTAGAAGTTTTTTCTTACCCCCTCTCTACTTTGTAGAGGGGGGCGACAATCCGCTAGCTAGCGGAGATGTCGGGGTGAGTCCACCCGCTTTGCAATATTGAATCGTTTTAGTTTATATTTACCAAACCTAATTCACACCTTATGAAAATCATCAAACTACTGTTCATTCTTGTTTTTGCTATATCCGGTTACGTTTTAGCCCAGGATAAAATCCCAGATACCTACACCCTTTTAAAACCCGACCGTGTTTTTGATGGCCAGCAAATGCATACCGGCTGGTGGGTTTTGATCAAAGGAAATCATATTGAAAGTGCCGGCGAACCTGCCTCTATTAAAGCGCCTGCATCAGCCAAAGTGATCGAACTAAAAGGAATGACCTTAATGCCGGGGTTGATAGAAGGGCATTCGCACCTGTTCCTGCATCCCTATAATGAAACAAGCTGGAATGACCAGGTGCTGACCGAAAGTCGCGCTGAGCGAACCGCAAGGGCTGTGGTGCATGCTAAAGCAACTTTACTGGCAGGCTTTACTACAGTGCGCGACCTGGGTACCGAAGGGGCAGGTTATGATGATGCGGGATTAAAGACCGCGATAGAAAAGGGCATTGTACCCGGCCCCAGGATGATGGTAGCCACAAGGGCCATTGTAGCCACCGGAAGCTACGGCCCAAAGGCTTTAATACCCGAAGCAGATGTGCTTAAAGGCGGCGAGGAAGCAGATGGTGTAGAGGGAATAACCCGCGTGGTACGCTCGCAGATAGGACATGGCGCCGATGTGGTGAAAATTTATGTGGATTACCGCTGGGGATTGAATGAAACTGCTGAACCAACCTTTACTGAAGAGGAACTAAAAACTGCCGTACAGGTAGCCAAAAGCAGCGGAAGAACAGTTGCCGTACATTCCGGAACACAGGAAGGTATGAGGAGGGCAATAGCGGCTGATGTAAATACTATTGAGCACGGAGATGGGGGCACCCCGGAGCTTTTTAAACTGATGAAGGAAAAAGACATTGCCCTTTGCCCAACCCTTGCAGCCACCGAAGCCATTACATCCTACTATGGGTGGAAAAAAGGTATTGATCCGGATCCGGCTGCTGTTAAAAGAAAACATTACACGTTTACAGAAGCCCTAAAAGCGGGTGTAACTATTTGTATGGGAGGCGATGTAGGTGTTTTCCCGCATGGTGATAATGCCCGCGAAATGATACTGATGACGGAGTATGGCATGCCACCGCTGGATGTATTAAAATCGGCTACCTCGGTTAATGCGCTTGTTTTCAAGTTGAGGGGCCTCGGCAACATCAAACCCGGCTATCTTGCCGACCTGGTAGCGGTAACAGGCAACCCGGCTGATGATATCAAACTGGTAAAACAGGTGAAACTGGTGATGAAGGATGGGATGATCTATCTACAGAAATAATGAAGTTAAGGATCAATTCAAAATCAAGATGATAGAAGAAAAGAATTATCAGAATAAAATATGCCAAAAATATTTGAATACTTAGGAATCATTATCTTCTTTTATTCCAATGAGCATGAACCAATTCATGTTCACGCAAGCTATGGCTCTTTTGAGAGCAAAGCTGAATTTTTTATTGTAAATGGTGAAATTTCAGAAATAAGAATTAAATTAGTAAAAGATAGAAGACCTTTGAAAGGGTCTAAACTAAAGGACTTTGAAAAATTCCTTGAAGTTTATGCCGACAAAATAGTACAAAAATGGGTGGACTATTTTGTTTACCACAAAGAGGTTGAGTTTGAAAGAATTACTAATAAGCTAAAATGAAAATAGTTCAGGATTACGATGATAGCAAGTCAACTGATATAATTGAAATCATAACTGCCAATTATATTGGTGATTATGCAATCAGAATTTCATTTAATGATGGAACTGAAAAGTTAGTGGATTTTAAACCTTTTTTGCTTAAATCACTTCATCCTTCTATTTCAAAATACCTGGATGAAAACCTGTTTCAAAATTTCGAAATAATAGATGGTAATTTGAATTGGAACAATTATGACCTGATATTTCCTATTCATGATCTACATGAAGGAATAATTAATTAATTCCATTCGGATAATATTCATGAAAATTAGTATTGAAATAGATAGTGCTTTAATGGCAAAGGCAAAAAAACTTAGTGGTATTCAGGATGAAAGCACCTTAGTCGGAAAAGCTTTACAATTATTTGTCACGATTGGAAATCAAAAAAAGCTAAAGTATTTGTGGGGGAAAATAGAATTAGACGAAGAGGCTTTTAAATAATTATTTCTTCACCCTATAATACTTATAGATCTTCACTGCCGACATAATGATTATGGCGAAAACAACCAGCCCGATCAGGCCGTAGATCCAACTGATACCATTCTTTAATACTGCCAGGAAAACGATGGCAAACAGGAATATCGTAGCCACCTCATTCCAGATACGCAGTTGGGTTGATGTCCATTTAAAAATGCCTTTGCGCATCTCCTTCATCCGGCTTTCGCAGATATGATGGTAAAATATCAGCCCAACCACAAAACAAAGCTTGATCTGCAGCCAGGGTTGATGTATGAGATAGGTAAAATTAAGGCTGACCATAGTAACCCCGGCAGCCATAACCAGCCACATGGAAGGAACAGAGATCACGTTCCACAACCTGCGCTCCATAATTTCAAATTGGTCAGATAGTATCTTACGATCTGGTTCAGGCTTCTCCTGCGCTTCGGTATGGTAGATAAACAGGCGCACAATATAAAACAGCCCCGCCATCCAGCAGACTACAAAAATGATGTGTATAGCTAAAACGTATTGATACATTCCCTGATCCTGGTTGGGTGCCATGCTGAGGCACTCGAAGCATGCGGGCAAAGGCCTTTACGCACACTCTTCGAGTGCCTCAGGGTGACACCCTTTTTTATTAGTTTTTATATTCTTTAATTATCTCTACCGCATACTTCACATTGTCGAACGGTATATCCGGCATAATGCCATGCCCCAGGTTAAATATGAAACCGCTCTCATCTTTCATACGATCAAAAAGGCGATATATTCTTTCTTTGATCACTTTTTTATCAGCATACAAAATATGCGGATCAAGATTACCCTGCACAGCAATACCTTGCGGCAAACGCTTTTTCATATCCAGCAGGTCAACATTCCAATCGATAGAGATCACATCCGGCTTGGCCTCGGCCATCAATGGCGCGAGAACGGAGCTGCCTTTGCAAAACGAGATCACCGGGATATCCTTACGGTTCAGCTTGCTAATGATCTCCACGATATAGCGATGCGAAAATTCCTTATAATCATCCCATGCCAAAGCCTGCGCCCAACTGTCAAATATCTGCACGGCGTTTACACCGGCGGCTATCTGCAAGTTCAGGTAATCAGCCGTAACAGTCGCGATCTTTGATAACAGCTGATGCGCCATTTCGGGCTCATTGTGCAGCATCAATTTGGTCAGCTTAAAATCTTTTGACGATCCGCCCTCTACCAAATAACTCATCACCGTAAACGGAGCACCTGCAAAACCAATCAAAGGAATACTCCCATTCAGGCGTTGCTGTATCACTTTAATCGCGTCCGCCACATATTGTAATTTGTCGCCTACATCGGTTTGCAAAGCATCAATATCCGCCTTGGTACGTACAGGGTTGGCAAACTTAGGCCCTATATTTTGTGTAAAACTCAGATCGCCGCCCATGGCTTCCCCGGTAACCAGTATATCCGAGAATAATATGGCTGCATCTATACCCAAAAGATCAACAGGCAGCATGGTTACATCGGCAGCTAATTCAGGGGTTTTACACATCTCCAGGAAAGAATATTTATTCTTGATATCCCAATATTCCTTCATAAAGCGGCCCGCCTGCCTCATCATCCACACCGGTGGCCGTTCTGTCTTCTCCGAAAATGCTGCTTTTATTAGTAACGAATCTCTCATATTTGTTATTAGAGCCAAGATGCAAGAACCAAGAGTCAAGATTTTTCCTCCCTGGTTCTGAAACTTGGCTTTATTCTTTATAGATCAAAGGGCAATAATCAGAATCAAGATTTATACCTTTTCTTGATTCTTGACTCTTGATTCTTGGCTCTTATTTAGTGTTTCTTTATTTCCTGACTCAACCGGTCTATCACTGCTAACATTTTGGCAGTGATCTTCTCCCTGTCCTTTAACGCGAGCTGCAAATAGGCTTCAGCCTTATCATAGTTTCCCAACCTGATACTGATATTTGCCACATGCACCAAAGCGGCTACGTGGTCATTCAGCGTGCGCAGGGGATATTGTGCCGCCAGTTCGTAATGCTGTTCGGCTGCATTAAACTCGTGTTTTTGCAGGCAGATAGCGCCCATCATATACTCATAAAAACCACGACGTTTTTTACCCAGCCATTCCGGTTTTTTTATTTGATTCAATAATTCTTCGGTTTTTGTGTAATCCTTGATATGGTAATATTTCGCCGCCAATACCAGTGTACCCTGCCTGAAGTATTCTATAATGATCAGCACGACCATCATCAGGCAAAACGCCGCCAGTTGGTAAACATGCTGGTAAGTAAAAAATACCAGCATGGCAATAAAAATACTGATGACTAATAGCCTTGCCTTATTACTGAACATTAATTAGTGCTGGTTATCCGTGAACTTATACCCTACGCCGCGAATGGAATGAAAATAAACCGGGTTTTTAGGATCGGGTTCAAAATATTTACGGAACGTCAGTATAAAGTTATCAATGGTACGGGTGGATGGGTATACATCATAGTTCCACACGGTTTCCAGTATTTGCTCGCGCGATACCGCATCATTACGGCGCTCAATCAGCAGTTTCAGCAGCATGGTTTCTTTTTTGGTTAATGGGGTGATGGAACCATCGCCGTTTACCAGTTCGAACGAGTTGAAATGAATTGTTTTATCGCCGATCATATAGCTGTTAAACTCTTTCAGTTCATCACCCTTCAGGCCTCTTTTTACAAGATTATTCACCCTCAGGATCAATTCTTCCAGGTTGAATGGCTTGGTCAGGTAGTCATCCGCACCTTTCTTTAGGCCGGCGATTTTATCCTCATTGGTATTTTTGGCGGTCAGGAACATGATAGGCACCTCAGAGTTCTCCAACCTGATGGTTTCAGCAACCACAAAGCCATCCACTTCGGGCATCATAACATCCAGTATCACCAGGTTAAAGCGTTCTTCTTTAAATATTTGCAGCGCTTTTTTGCCATTGGTGGCAGTTGATACTTTGTAACCTTCCAATTCAAGGTTAAGTTTTATAGCTTCCAGCAGATGATCTTCGTCTTCGGCCAGTAAAATTCTTTTTTTATTTGGCATTTGATTGATTTATTTAAAACACTAATATTCACTTATTTAGGGCGAATTACACAAATTTATCTGATACCGCCACTATCACATTTCATATATGACAGACCTGTGAAAATCCGCCTGTAACTTGTGACCGCTTTATGCAAAAACAACTTCAAATATACTTCCTGTAGGGTCATTATCCCTCACTTTAATACTGGCTTCGTGCTTATCCAGCACCTGCTTCACGATGAATAAGCCAAGGCCCGTCCCTTTTGTATTGCGTGTATCCTCGCTGCCCACGCGGTAAAACTTGTCGAAAATACGGCTTTTTTCCGCATCGGCTATACCGATACCATGATCGGCTACTTCCAGGTAGATCCTATTATCTCTCGAGTATAGCCTCACATCCACCACTTCGCAGGGGCCGGAGTATTTGATAGCATTCTCGATCAGGTTAGTAACCACCGAGGTTAAGGCAAATTTATCACCCGTGATCTCAATTTTTGGTTCGATCTCGGCATTGATCAATTGCTCGTTAATATCGCACTTATTAAGCTGCAGCCTGTTGACAATGTTATCCACCAATACCGACAGGTTAAATTCGGCCTTCGGAAAAGTGTAGGAGCGGTTATCAATTTTTGAGGCCAGCAGCATATTCTCCACCATATCGTCCAGGCGCTCTATATCCAGTAATGATTTACCGATAAAGTCCTGTATCTGCTGTTTGGTGAGGTCACGTTTTTGAATGGTTTGCAGCAATAATTTTATAGAAGCCAGCGGCGATTTCAATTCGTGCGTTACTGAAAGCAGGAAATTCTTTTTCTGATCCTGTAACTTGCGCTCTTTTTTTATTGATTTATGCAAACTGAGCGCGCCAACTAAAAATACGATCACGAACATACAGCCCTCGCCCAGTATCATAGCTGTGCGTTCAGGCTGCAATTTCACCAGCATATAGCCCCACCATATCAGTTCGGCTACTGCATAAATAATGAGTGCGTAAAAAATTATAAATGGTCTTTTCATTTAGCCCCCTCTAAATCTCCCCCGGCAGGGGAGACTTAATTATTTTGTTAATATTTATTATCATAATCTACTTAAAGCCCTCCCTACCGGGGAGGGTTGGGTGGGGCCTATTTATCTCTGAACACCACATCCAAACTATCAAATATAGCCCGTTTTGCCTTTTCCAGTTCAACTTTATTATGTGCCGATGAAATGAAGCCAACCTCGTAGCCTGATGGCCCTAAGTAAACGCCCCGGTTCAGCAATTCGCGGTGCATCTTTTTAAATTTTTCCATGCTGGCAGCATCAATTTCATCTGCCCGGCTGATCTTTTCCTGGTCGGTAAACGCGAACCAGAATATCGACCCCATGCTAAATACCTTAAATTTATAGTTACGTGCCGAAGCAAAACGCTGTATTGATTCGGTGAATTCTTCTGTTTTATTATTCAGGTCGCGGTAAAAACCCATGCGCAATAACTCGGTTAATTGCGCGATACCTGCCGCCATAGCCACCGGGTTACCTGATAAGGTACCTGCCTGGTAAACGGCCCCTTCAGGCGAAATATTGCTCATGATCTCAGCAGATGAGCCGTAACAGCCTACCGGCAAACCGCCGCCAATTATTTTACCATAGGTGATAATATCTGGCTGGATACCGTAATGGCCTGCCGCGCCCTCAAATCCTACCCGGAAACCGGATATCACTTCATCAAATATCAATAAAGTTCCATTTTGGGTGCAAATATCGCGCAGGTATTGTAAATATTCCTTGTCCTGCAGCAGCAATCCATTATTTGCCGGGATAGGTTCAATAATGATAGCGGCTATCTGATCTTTAAATTCTTCAAAAGCTTTTTGTAATGCCTCTTTATCATTCAGGGCAACTACAATGGTTTCATCAGCAAAAGATTTTGGTACACCTGCGGATGAGGTCTCCCCAAAAGTAACCAAACCCGAACCTGCCTTAACCAGCAATGAGTCGGTATGACCATGATAACAGCCTTCGAACTTTAATATCTTGTCGCGTTTGGTATAACCGCGGGCTAACCTAATGGCCGACATCACGGCTTCCGTTCCCGAGCTTACAAAACGCAGCTTTTTGATGTATTTATTATTCTTCAGGATCAGCTCAGCCAACTCATTTTCCAAAGCGGTTGGTGCGCCGAACGACATGCCGTTTTGCATTACTTCGATCACCTTTTCGCGCACCTTAGCTGGGTTATGCCCCAGGATCAATGGCCCCCATGAGCAGCAAAAATCAATAAATTGGTTGCCATCGGCATCCCATAAATGGCAGCCATCACCCTTCTCAATAAAAAGCGGCGTTCCGTAAACCGACTTAAAAGCCCTTACCGGCGAATTTACCCCACCCGGAAAATACGTTTTGGCCTTTTCATACAGTTCAGCGGATTTCTCCCGGCTAATATCAGGCTTACCTGTACTATTTACCGGCTCATCACCCTCATTAGAAAACATCTTTTTTATTGAATCTAACATTTAGCCCCCTCTAAATCTCCCCCGGTAGGGGAGACTTTATATTTTAAATTTTATCAAAGCCCTCCCTACCGGGGAGGGCTGGGCTTATATCCACCCATTCTCCAAGACTTCCTTCGCATGATACGTCAGTATCGCTGTAGCGCCTGCCCGCCTGATGCTGGTGAGCACTTCGGTGATGGCGCGCTGTTCGTTCAGCCAGCCTTTTTGTATGGCGGCCTTGATCATGGCATACTCGCCGCTCACATTGTAAGCCGCTATGGGTAGTTCCGTATTATCTTTTAATAGTTTGATCACGTCCAGGTAAGCTAAAGCAGGTTTTACCATTAAAAAATCCGCGCCTTCGGCTTCATCCAGATCAGCTTCAATTAAGGCTTCACGCTGATTGGCCGGGTTCATCTGGTAACTCTTTTTGTCACCAAACTTGGGTGCTGAATTCAAAGCATCCCTGAACGGTCCGTAAAACGCACTGGCATATTTAGCTGTGTACGACATGATAGATACTTGCGTAAAACCATTATCATCCAGCACATTGCGGATGTAGCCCACGCGCCCGTCCATCATATCTGATGGCGCTATGATATCGGCACCGGCCCGGGCATGTGCCAAAGCCATTTTGCCTAACACTTCTAAAGTTTCGTCGTTCAGTATCTCACCATTCTCTACAATACCATCATGTCCATCGCTGCTGTAGGGGTCCATCGCCACATCGGTAATTACGCAAGCTTCGGGAAAATTCTTTTTTACCTGGCTGATGGCACGCAGGTACAGGCTTTCTTCGCGATGACTTTCGGTAGCATATTTATCCTTTAATGCTTCATCGACATTCGGGAACAGGTCGAATGACTTCAAACCCAGCTTCATGCAGCTTTCCACTTCGCGCAGCAAATTATCTATGGAATACCGGTAAATGCCCGGCATGGAGGATACTTCGCTTTTCTGGTTCTCGCCATCCACAATAAACAGCGGGAATATCAAATTGGCCGCGCTAACGTGCGTTTCCTGCACCATCTGGCGGATCACTTCACTCTTGCGGTTTCTTCTTGGTCGTTGTAACATTATTGTTATGCTCCTCTTCAGAATTGCGTTTTAGGCATGAGGAACGCAAAGTTATACAAACCCTTACAATTATGTATCGTATAAAAGCCTTAAAGGTAATTTATGGCGCAGGGATGATTTTAGATAGATGCTTATAAATTAAATGATTTGCCATCTAAAATCAACAGTGACCATGGACCATCGGCTACGGACTATCGACTTTCTAACACCTGTTCGTCCAGCAATTTGTCCCGAAAACGGCTTCGGCTAAACCTACTTCATCGGGAGAGAAAGGTAAGGTGTATTTAGTCCCCATCTCATCAAATTTTTTGCCGGTTGATTTACCTATGGCTATTACCTGCTGATTGGGTTCCAATAAGTTTTCAGCAAAATAAGCCTCTACGTTTGATGGACTGGTAAATACCAGTATATCTGCCGAGGTCAATTCTACGTCTTCTTCCAGCACGGTTTCATAAACAGGCAGGTCGATGATCTTTGTATCCGCCGACAAACCTTGTTGAATACTCCTTAATGAACCTTCGGCTCCAGGGAATAATACTTTCGAACCATTGGCCAATGCAGCAAAATCAGCTGCTACTTCGGTGGTGTCCCCACTTTCGCCTACATAGGCTGCAAAATGACCGTTGCGGCGTAATATATCTTCCGACCCGCTGCCCATAACGCCAAATTGAACATTTGCGGGAAGTTGTGGCTTTAAGGCGAAAAAGTATTCCACAGCATTTTTGCTGCTAAAAAATATCCAGTCGATATCTCTTAAAATATAGGGATCAAGCTTGTTAATTACCGGTACCGTGCGGATCAATGAACGTGCCTCTATTTCGATGCCATGCTTTTCCAATGCCTTCCTGAAATAGCTTTGTTCAGAAAGATCACGGGTAATGAATACGTTTTTAGCCAATTTACGGTTAGGGTCAAAAAAAGAAACCACTTTTTCGGCAAGGCCATCAGTAGTATCTGACTCCAGAAATAACCTGTCAGGAAAGCCTTCCCCTGTTTCAGCTTTGGAAGTAAACACCTGAAACACTCCTTCATCCTTACGGCAATAACAGCCTAAAGGCAAATGACAGCCGCCGCCGAATAATTTCAGCACCGTACGCTCCACCGCCAGTTCCTCAACCACATCCGGGTGGTTTAATACTTGCAGCAGGTCAAACAATTCCCTGTCGTTCTCTCTCGATTGTATGGCCAAAGCGCCCTGTGCCGGTGCGGGTACCAGTTCGGTAGGCGTTAATTCGTCAACATGGAATTCGCTTAAATCAATACCCAGCCTGCTTACGCCTGCTTTGGCTATCATGATGGCGTCGTACTTTTCATCACGCAGCTTATCGATACGTGTTGGTACGTTACCACGCAGATCTTCGATCTCCAAATCGGGCCGGAAGGCAAGCAATTGTGCTTTACGCCTGTTGGACGAGGTGCCTACGATACCACCGTATTTAACAGAAAGCTTTTGTTTTACATCCACACAGTCTTTCAAAATCAGCAACAGTTCAGAAGGATCTTCCCTTTCTGAAACTGCTGCGATGATGAGTCCCGGAGGGTTTTCAGTCGGCAGGTCCTTGTGCGAGTGCACAGCGATATCAATCGTGCCTGCCATTAGTTCTTCTTCAAGCTCTTTGGTAAAGAAGCCTTTACCCTCCAGCTTATCAAAGCTCAAATTTAGGATACGGTCGCCCTGGGTTTTAATGATCTTCAGTTCGGCGGCAATGTTGTTTTCTGCCAGCTTATCTTTTACAAAATTAGCCTGCCACAGCGCCAATTCGCTGCCGCGTGTTCCAATAATCAGTGTTCTGTCCAAGTGATCGTTATTTGCAGGGCAAATTTAACTTTTTAAAGGAATGATTGGAGGATTAATTGTGGATATGAGAGTGGGCTGACTAAAGGGAGGGAAAGGAGAAAGGTAAAAGGCGAAAGGTTGCAAGTGTGACCATTATAAGCTATTGGGCATTTTGAAAAGCAATGCAGGTGCTGCTATGTTCTGATAGCCCCGCTATGCTATCGGGTTTAGTTTACTTTGGGCAATGCGCCTTACACCACCAAGTCTTTGCGAGGCACGAAGCAATCTCTAAACTGTTAAGAACAAATAAACAAGTATGTCTCTGTTGTTAGCTAATGTTTGATGCCAATTAAATAATTCCTATTTTTAGTCAATCCTACTTTATCATTTATAAATGTCTTCACTCAATAAATTTTTCTCATTAGCAGGTATAATCATATTCTTAGGTTTTCAATCCTGGATAATATTCGATCAATTTTCCCAAACAAGGTTGATTGAGCTTCGCAGGGAACTACCCAAAGCGCAATTAAAATTAGAAAATAAGTATTACGATGTAAAAGCGCATACCGAAGAGGTTACCATTAAAGTAAATCCTGATGGCTTTTTCGATTACCTTTTATTGACAAACTCAAATGGAAATTTATTAAGTATTACCCTGACCATTATAACGGTATTATGCTTAGTGTTTTACCACTTTTACCGGCGTGTTGAGAATGTATATTGGGTTGCTAAAGTTATACTCAAATTAATATTTATAGCATTTATCATTGGATTAGATTATACTATTCACTTCTGGAAAGATGTTAATTCGGGGTTCACCTCTGATATATTTCTCGCCATTAAAGGTTTCAAAGTGCCTTTATGCTTAGTAATTATGCTTTATTTATCTTCTTTTGCAGGAGAGGGCAAGGCAAATGCAACGGTGCAGGCTGATTAATTGCTAACATCATGCTGCTCAAACTTTTTCTTGAATTACCCTCATCCATGTTGGTCTGGAATACCATCCCGTCCTTAAAATGGGCGGATCTGTGATCCAGGAGAGCGGGCCGAACCCCTTTACAATATCAAAAAATAAATTAGGCATATATCGCTATCAAAATTTGTAGATTTGATATGGCAGACCTTTGGTATATTAACCAAAAGCACAATTGTTGGCGGCAACCCTAATGCCGATCTTGAAAAATTATAATCAGGCACAAGTATGAAAAGATCATTACAGGCAATACACCTGGTGTTTTTCAGTCTATCCTTATTTATACTCTCATCGTGCAACAGAAAACACAATACCCCATCCGGCAACGAAATAAACGCGATCAACCTAAAACGTGGCAAAATAACCTTATGCGGCCCGGCGGACAAGCAATTTGGCGTAGTCGACTTTGAAACCTCCTGTACAGGAAAAGTAAAGGAAGACTTTAACCTGGCTGTAGCGCTGCTCCATTCATTTGAATATGACGAAGCGGAAAAGGTTTTTGCAAAAGTGATTGATGAAGAGCCGGATTGCGCCATGGCCTATTGGGGCGTGGCTATGTGCAATAATCATCCGCTATGGTCGCCACCCACAGGTGGGGAGCTAAAGAAAGGGGCCAAAGCCATTGCTATTGCGCAGTCGATCACATCAAAATCAAAAACAGAATCTGGTTATATTGATGCCATGGCCCTGTTTTATGGGGATTGGGCTCAAGCGGATCACCATACGCGCAGCGTCCGCTACGAGCAAGCGATGGAAAAAACGTACCGGGAAAATCCCGGTGATAAGGAAGTGGCCATATTTTACGCGCTGGCGCTTGATGCGGCAGCCGACCCCAAAGACAGATCATTCAGCAATCAAAAAAAGGCCGGGGCCATTTTGACCTCCCTGTATCCCGGCGAGCCCGATCACCCGGGGATAGTACATTATATTATCCATACTTACGATTACCCCGAACTGGCCATACTGGCCCTGCCGGCAGCGCGAAAATACGCTTCCATAGCACCCGCTTCGGCGCATGCCCTACACATGCCTTCACATATTTTTACCAGGCTTGGCCTTTGGGACGATTGCATCACTTCAAACCTGGCTTCTACTTCGTCTGCAAGATGCTATGCCGGCAATACAGGTATCAAGGGGCATTGGGACGAGGAGCTTCACGGGTTGGACTATCTGGTTTATGCCTATCTGCAAAAAGGTGAAAATAAACGTGCCAAAGAACAATGCGATTATCTTAAAGCTATCGACACGGTTCACCCCATTGACTCTAAAGAAGCCTATGCTTTTGCAGCTATACCCGCCCGTTACGTGCTTGAAAATAAACTATGGAAAGATGCGGCCGGTCTCAAAATACACCCGGCTGATTTTCCCTGGCAAAAATTTCCCTGGGAAAAAGCAATTACTCATTTTACCCGGGTACTTGGTTTGGTTCATGTGGGAAAACTTGACGACGCAAAAGCGGAGTTAAAAGATATGAATGTGATCTACGATACGCTGACGCGAGAAAAGGATGCTTATAAAGCCAACCAGGTAAAGATCCAGATCACGGCAGCGGAGGCCTGGATACTATTTAAGGAAGGGAAGAATGACGAAGCACTAAAAACCATGACTGCCGCTGCCGATATGGAAGATAAGACGCCAAAACATCCCGTTACCCCAGGCGAAGTAATACCGGCAAGGGAGTTATTGGGCGATATGCTGCTCGAAATGAACCAACCCGCCAAAGCCTTGCAAGCCTATGAAGCCGACCTGAAAAGGCACCCTAACCGGTTTAACGGCCTTTATGGAGCAGGGTCAGCTGCTGAAAAATTGCGGAATATTGAAAAGACAAATTCTTATTATCATCAGCTGGTAGCTATTTCAAATGCACCTGACTCTAACAGGCCAGAACTTGTGGCAGCAAGGGCGTTTTTGAAAAGGGAGAAAGTACCTTAAAATTTACTGATCATCACAGCGCTTCCGAAATCATCAATAAAAAAGGCATTGCCTGCGAATAATCTAATAACTCATATTCGAGCCCTAATTTCCTGATGTTTTGATAATAGGTTTGGTGATGGGTGTAATAATGTTTTTCTGATTGTACAAACCATGCTTTTGCACCTGTTTTTTGTGCCAGGAACCATTTTTCCAGTAAGCGGGCAGTGCGTCCGTTGCCATCATTAAAAGGGTGGATCTTTACAAAAACCAAATGTATCAATGCGGCAAAAAACAAGACTTCTTCAAATGTTAGCTCAGTATTGATCAGCACGACGATATCACGATATAATTTATCGATCTCCCTTTTAACCTCACCGGGCTGGCAGGCGACATATTCAATTTTGCCATCCTGGGTGGTTACAAACATATTGCCGCTGCGTAATTTGCCGCGTTGTGCTTTTTGTAAAATATGTTTGGTTAATAAGATATGTGCCTGTTTAATATTGGAAGCATTCAATAGATTTTCTTTTGCAAACTGGTAAGCTTCGTACAGGTCGTCAATTTTACGGGTATGATCCGGAAGAAATTTTATTCCCCATTTTTTATGTTTGATAAAGGAATCCAGCTCAATATCCTCGCCCTCTATTTTGGATGAAAAAACAGCCGATACCGAAGTGTAAAAACTGAATGCATCGGTAGATAATTCGCTGTCTTTTAAATTGGAAAAGTTTTCAGAAAGATTCCTGTTTAGTTGCAGGGAGTATTCCTTGAGCAAACCGGTTGGCAATATTTCGAAATGAGTATCCTGCATGTTTGTTTACTTCCGGGGTGAAGTTAACTATTTCCATAACCTTTTCCTCAAAGCCGCCTAAGGCCTAATATCTGTTTGATCAAACTTTAGTTGAATTAATTTTAATCGTTCCTTATCTGCACGTGTTCTTATTTCTGTTTTTTCAAAAATGCTTCCATCCGGCCAAATCAGTTTTTCGTTGATCGCACGTATTTTTAATTCAGTAATATTATTAACGTTCTCAAAAGCCCAAAGCCTCCATTTGGTTATCATAATGCTCCAATACAACCATGCGAGTATAAAATCTATCCCCATAGCCACTCCTATCGACCATTCAGGAAAAAAAAGCTTTTTTGATAAATAGTAGCAAATTATTGCAGGAACAAACAGGATCGCAAATACAGGGGCATTGATTATAAATTGTCCTCGTTTTATTGCAGCATCTACCGTTATTGTTTTGGACATAAGTGATGATAATAGATTTTTTTTACTGTTTATTTAATCCTTTAAATCTATCTAAATGATGCTAAACGTCAAAATAGAAAGGTGTAGAATCTGCTCGGGCACCATGGGCTCACCTGTGGTAAAACGAGGGTTAGCCATGGCAAAACAATAAAAGCCGTTACTTATCGATAAATAACGGCTTTTGTATGATGTAATTCGATATGAGATCTAAGCTATGTGTTTTACCAGCCAGTCGCCCACTTCACTTGTTTTGTAGGCTTTATTCTTGCCGGCGAGGTCCTCGGTTACAATGCCTTCGTCTAAAGATTTGTTTACAACCGCCCTGATCGTTTCCGCTTCTTCTTTTAAACCGAATGCATCTTCAAACATCATAGCGGCAGACAATACAGTTGCCAAAGGGTTTGCTATATCCTTACCGGCAGCCTGCGGGTACGAACCGTGGATAGGCTCAAATAACGAAGTATGTACGCCGATAGAAGCGGATGGCATTAGGCCCATAGAGCCGGAAATTACGGATGCTTCGTCAGTTAAAATATCACCAAAAAGGTTTTCGGTGATCAGCACGTCATAGCTGTTTGGCCATTGCACCAGGCGCATCGCCACGGCATCAACAAACTCGTAGCTTACGGTTACTTCCGGATAATCCTTTTCCATATCCTGTACAGTTTCGCGCCACAGGCGGGAAGTTTCGAGTACGTTGGCTTTATCTACACAGCATAATTTTTTACTGCGGGTCATCGCCATTTCGAAACCTAATTTGGCCAGGCGCTGCACTTCCATCCGGGTATAGGTACAGGTATCAAAAGCGGTGTTGCCATCATCTTTCCGACCCCTTTCGCCAAAGTAGATGCCGCCGGTCAGTTCGCGCAGGATGATCAGGTCGGTGCCCTCGATCCGCTCTCTTTTTAAGGGCGAATTATCAATTAAAGATGGAAACGTAAACGTAGGACGGACATTAGCGAACAGCCCCAGTTTCTGGCGCATTTTCAGCAAGCCCTGCTCCGGGCGAACTTTGGCTTTGGGGTCATTATCAAAACGCGGGTGACCGATTGCGCCGAACAGAACGGCATCGGCTTTCATGCAGATCTCGTGGGTCGAATCGGGGTAGGGTTCGCCAACGGCATCAATGGCGGCAGCACCGGTTAAGGCTGCGGTCCAAACGATCTCGTGATTAAATTTTTTTGCAATGGCGTCAGATACTTTAACAGCCTGGTCAATAACCTCGGGCCCTATTCCGTCTCCGGCTAAAAGTGCGATATTTAGTTTCATGTGTTTTTTTATTTAGAGTCAAGAATCAAGAGCTAAGAATCAAGACAGAAAATTGCCGCTTTATTATCTTGGTTCCTGACTCTTGCCTCTTGGTTCTCTCTTCTATATTATATTCAACATTTTCTGCGTGGCCTTGATAGCGCACACAGTTTGATCTGAGTCCAGGCCGCGGGTGATAAATTTTTTGTTGTCTGTTTTCCAGGTAATGATGGTTTCGCACAATGCGTCCGAACTACTGCCGGGGGCTATGCGTACCGCATAATCAATCAGCTTTGGTAAACGCCTTTGTTTTTTAACGTACACCTTTGCCAACGCGTTCATAAAGGCATCAAACTGGCCGTCGCCCTGGGCATTCTCTTCAAATTTTTCACCATCTATGGTCATCGAAATAGTTGCCGAAGGGCGCAGGCCCATGGCATGCATCAGCACATAAGAATCCACTATGACTTTCTCATCGTACAGGCTGCTGTCTAAAACATCCGAAATGATATAAGGGAGGTCTTCCTTGGTTACTGTTTCCTTTTTATCACCCAATTCGATAACGCGCTGGGTTACTTTTTTCAGGTCGGCATCGTTCAGTTTTAAACCTAACTCCTGGAGGTTCTTTTCGATGTTGGCTTTGCCGGAGGTTTTACCCAGGGCATATTCCCGCTTGCGGCCAAAACGCTCGGGGAGCAGATCGTTAAAATAGAGGTTATTTTTGTTGTCACCATCGGCATGTATCCCGGCGGTTTGCGTAAATACATTGTCTCCCACGATGGGCTTATTAGATGGTATTCTGACACCCGAAAAGGTCTCTACCAGTTTACTCACCGAATAGATGGACGACTCTTTTAAAGCTATTTCCACCTCAGGTGCAAAGTCATTGATAACAGCTATGGCACTGGCTAAAGCTGCATTCCCGGCACGTTCACCCATGCCGTTTACGGTAAGGTGCAGACCGTGTATACCTGCTTTTACTGCCTCTAAAACATTGGCTGTGCCGAGATCGTAATCGTTATGTGCGTGGAAATCAAAATGCGTATCTGGATATTTTGACAAGATAGCGTTCAGGAATTTAGCGGTTTCGCAAGGGGTTAATATTCCCAGCGTATCCGGCAGCAAGATCCTTTTTACCGGTTGTTTGGTCAGGAAATCCAGGTATTGGAAAACATACTCCGGCGAATTGCGCATGCCATTGCTCCAGTCCTCCAAATAAACATTGGTAGCGATGCCATTGGCAGTAGCCAGGTCGATCGATTGCTTTATTTCGGCAAAATGCTGTTCGGGCGTTTTTTTGAGCTGATGGGTCAGGTGATTTAACGAGCCTTTGGTCAGCAGGTTCTGCACCTTAAC
>DATHKT010000052.1:0-39838 GCA_035489035.1 Mucilaginibacter sp. | reverse complement strand
CAATGCAGGCGAAAAATGGCTATGATCCTTAGTAAGCCGTTTAAAATAAGTAACCGGCACACCGTCTATATTGGTTTGTTTATCCGGTACAACAGGCAATTCAACAGGGCCGTTCGCGGTAGTAGTAAAAACTTCAACGATGCATCCTGCTTTTACCATTTGCTCGCTCAATTTAGAAACCGACATGGTAGGCCCGCCATATACATAGGCCGGTTTATAGGAAGCATTTACCTGTAATATTTTCAAATCTCTTTTAAGATACGTGTGGCCACAAATATTTTCTGAATGATGATCATACTGACATAACTCCAAAAAACCGAGTTGATCAAAAATTCAAAGCTTAATCCCCTCCACATGATCTGGAAGAGGCCACTAAAAATAAGAGCAGTCCCCAAAATATAGCCTCCGAAAAGATATTCAGCCTTGCGGGAAATAAGCTGCGCGACCGCGCCATAGATGAAAAGGGAAATAAATACGCCAATAGTCCCACCTGATAGGTAGGCATCAACAATGAAAGCCGGCTTGGCCGAAACCGATGACCCCCTGTTGATCACATTGGCATTATATACACGCTCCATAACAATAGATTCGGTAATGGGTTTTGAAGGCCAGAATATCCGGGGAATGATGGCTACTGCCGATTGTTTGGCCAGGTCGAAGCCATAGAAATTAACCTTATCAGGGGTAGAGTTGGCAAATGAGGTGAACATATCGATCTCGCTCAACCTCAGGGTTAAAAACCCCCACTTAATGCAGATGACTATTTAGCAGATGATAATGTATTAACTGAGGTAGTAAAGGCCTTTACAGGCCCAAAAACCAATATTAATATAGTATACGGCGATTTGGACTATGTAGATCTGAGCGGTAAAGTCTTACGTAAATGGCGTTCGGGGGAGTATAAAAGCGGGATGTTTAATTTTGGTTGGATGCCCCCTCACCCTACATTTTATTGCCGGCGCGGGTTGTTTACAAGTTACGGAAACTACCGGCTTGACTACGGAAGTGCTGCTGATTATGAACTAATGTTAAGATTTATGCATGCCAACAGGCAGGACGCAATTTATATTAGCAAGGTGATGGTGAAAATGGTTATCGGTGGGGTAAGTAACAAAAGTTTAAGTAATCGCGTACAAGCAACACGTTTTGATCTGAAAGCCATGCGTAATAATCATATTTTGTTGCCGTATTTAACCGTGTTATTTAAGCCTATCCGTAAAATAATGCAATTTTTTTAACAATTATGAAAATTTTACTAATTTGGTCACCTGATTATAGGAATAACGATTTGCCCTAATAATTATATTCCATGACAGAACTTTTACATTCTTATCACTTAGTGTACTACATCGTTATCGTAGCCGTTTCGGTTCTTATAACACTCCTCGCTATCCCTTCTATCCTTCATGTGGCCAGGGCAAGACACTTATACGATGACCTGGGTCATTTCAGGAAACAACATGATCACGGAATACCACGTTTGGGCGGCGTAGCCATCTTTGTTAGCTTTACCATTACCTCTTTATTGTTTAGTATGACTGAAAAGTCGCTGCCGATCAATTATATGCTCACCGCTTGTATCATCCTGTTTGCAATGGGGTTAAAAGACGATCTGTCGGGAGTAAATTCGCGTACCAAGTTTTTTATTCAATTTATAGTAGCATCCATTTTAGTGGTAGCAGGTAATATCAGGCTTACCAGTATGTATGGCGTGTTTGCTATTTATGACCTGCCTTACTGGCCAAGTGTGGCATTATCAGTTCTTACGGTTATACTGATCATCAACGCCTTTAACCTGATCGATGGTATCGATGGTTTGGCAGCTACTACCGGCATAGTAGTAAACGGCTCTTTTGCGGCTATGTTTATCTACATGCATCAATACGAGCTGGCTGCTGTTTCATTAGCTATGGTAGGCGCCATATTTGGCTTTTTGAAGTTTAACCTTACGCCTGCCAAAATATTTATGGGCGATACCGGCTCCCTCCTCATCGGGCTCATATCGGTAGTAATGGCTATAAAGTTTATCGAACTGAATAAATTTACAAACGTTAAAACGCCCGAAATTTTCTCGGCCCCTGCATTAGCTGTAGCCATTTTGATAGGCCCTATATTTGATACCGTAAGGGTTTTCATCCTGCGCATATCAAGCGGTTCATCTCCTTTTGCTGCAGACCGTAACCATATCCATCACCGCATGTTAAAGCTTGGGTTTACCCACTTGCAAACCACTTTAATATTGGCTGGTTTAAACGTGCTTTGCATTGGTACAGTATTGGTTTTCCGGGAGTATGGCAATTCCATATTACTTGGCGTCATCCTGGGGGTTTGCCTGCTGTTTAACTGGTCTATCACTTTCTTTATCCGTTCAAAAGAGCGCGAAGGTTTGGCACTGCGTAATCTGTTCGTGTAATTCAATTCATTATTCCTTTTCTTTACTTGCCGATTAAGATTGGTGTCGTAACCCTGTCTCTTATTTTCCGTAACTTTGCACTAAAATTATTTGGTGTGATGAGAATAGCTATCAACGGATTTGGGCGCATAGGGAGAATATTTTTAAGGAGCATAATTGTAAACCCCGAAGTAGAGGTTGTAGCCATCAACGATCTGTCGGATACCACCACGCTTGCCCATTTATTTAGATACGATTCGGTTCACCGTACATTTAACGGGTCTGTTACATCTGATGCAGGGCATTTATATATCAACAAAAAACAGATCAAAGTATTAGCCGAAAAAGACCCTTTAAAATTACCCTGGAAAGAATTAGACATCGACCTGGTAATTGAATCAACCGGGAAGTTTACCTCGCGTAAAGGCGCTGAGCAGCATCTAACCGCGGGAGCAAAGCAGGTAATTATTTCGGCTCCATCAACAGATAAAGATGTACCTACAGTTGTGATCGGCGTGAATGATGACACCGTTGATCTGCTGTCGCCTATACTATCCAACGCATCTTGTACTACAAATAATGTGGCAACCATGGTGAAGATACTGGATGATAACTGGGGTATTATTGATGGCTATATCACTACCGTGCACTCCATGACGGGCGATCAAAGCCTGCACGATGCGCCTCATAAAGACCTGCGAAGGGCAAGGGCAGCATCAGCTTCTATTATTCCTACCACAACCGGCGCAGCTAAAGCAGTAACCAGTATTTTCCCTCATCTTAACGGGCGTTTAGGCGGCGCGGGTATCCGGGTGCCTGTACTGAACGGATCGCTTACTGATTTTACCTGCAGCTTAAAAAATCCGGCAACGGTTGAAGGTATTAACCTTGCATTTAAAGAAGCCTCCGAAGGGGCAATGAAAAACGTGTTGGAGTATACCGAAGATCCCATCGTATCAACCGACATACTGGGTAACCCGCACAGCTGCATTTTCGATTCAAAGCTGACCTCTATTGTTGGTGGCCTGGTGAAAATAGTAGGCTGGTACGATAACGAAATGGGATACTCAAGCCGACTGGCTGATCTTGTAGCAAAAATAAACGTGTTAAAGCATGATCAGGTTTATTCCGGTTGAAGATACCTTAGCCATCCGTAACGAGGTATTGCGCGAAGGCAAATTTACATTAGACGAATGCCGTTTCCCCACCGATAAACTTGAAGGCGCATTTCACCTGGGATATTTTCATAATGATCAGTTGGTTTGCATCGCCTCCTTTCATCCGCAACCATACGGAGAATATAATGGCGCTGGCTACCAGTTGCGCGGCATGGCTACTATTGAAGAATACCGCGGGAAGGGTATAGGCAATCAATTGGTCAATTCTGCCATTGTTTATTTGCGCAGGCAGAAAGCAAATTATCTCTGGTGCAATGCGCGGGTAAAGGCAGTGCCTTTTTACCAAAACATTGGTTTTGAGGTGATATCCGGTCAATTTGAAATACCCATTACCGGGCCTCATCATGTGCTTTATTTAAAAGTGCAGTAACCTCAAACACCTTTTTCATTTTTACGTTCAGAATTTAGAATTAATTGCTGAATTTGGCTGCCCATACAATTCCGATTCTTTAAATACTATGAAAACAGTAGATCAAATAAATTTTTTAGGAAAAAAGGCCCTTGTCAGGGTTGATTTTAATGTCCCCCTTGATAAGGACTATAATATAACCGATGATAACCGGATGACGGCCGCCTTGCCAACTATCAAAAAAATATTAAATGATGGAGGCGAAGTGATCCTGATGTCACATCTCGGCAGGCCAAAAGGCGGTCCTGAAGAGAAGTTTTCCTTAAAAAATTTGATCCCTCACTTGTCAGACCTATTGGGGCAGCAGGTGGAGTTTGCCGATGATTGTATTGGTCCGGAAGCTGTTGAAAAAGCCAAAGATTTGGAAAAAGGGGAGGTGTTATTATTAGAGAACCTTCGTTTTTATAAGGAAGAAGAAAAAGGAGATAAGGATTTTGCCGAAAAGCTGGCTGCTTTGGGTGATGTATACGTGAATGACGCTTTTGGAACGGCTCACCGCGCACACGCTTCAACTGCGGTTATCGCGCAGTTTTTCCCGGAGGCCAAATGTTTCGGCTACCTGATGGCCAGCGAACTGGCCAATGCCGAAAAAGTATTAAACAATGCTGTTAAACCATTTACCGCTATCATGGGCGGCGCCAAGGTATCT
The DNA here is from genome assembly GCA_035489035.1 of Mucilaginibacter sp. Taxonomy (GTDB): domain Bacteria; phylum Bacteroidota; class Bacteroidia; order Sphingobacteriales; family Sphingobacteriaceae; genus Mucilaginibacter. The sequence goes on along the minus strand of DATHKT010000052.1, from coordinate 35,210 downwards.
GATAAAATTGAATTGATAGAGCGTTTACTGGATAAGGTGGATAACCTGATCATTGGCGGTGGTATGGCTTATACCTTTGCGAAAGCTCAGGGTGGTAAGATCGGTAAATCATTGGTGGAAGAAGATAAATTGGATTTGGCTAATAGCCTGATCAAAAAGGCAAAAGAGAAAGGTGTGAACCTGTTGCTGCCGACTGACTCCATCATCGCAGATAATTTCTCCAATGATGCCAATACGGATACTGCTCAGAATGATAATATAAAAGACGGCTGGATGGGATTAGATATCGGCCCGGATTCGATCAAAGCTTTTAGCAAGGTAGTTGAAGAATCAAAAACCATTTTGTGGAACGGCCCGATGGGCGTGTTCGAAATGGAGAAGTTTGAGCAGGGCACCAAAGCCATAGCCGAAGCGGTAGTTAAGGCAACTGAGAATGGCGCATTCTCCCTGATTGGTGGGGGCGATTCAGCTGCTGCGGTGGCTAAGTTTAATTTCACTAACGATGTAAGCTATGTATCCACCGGCGGCGGCGCTTTGCTGGAATATATGGAAGGTAAAGAATTGCCTGGTGTAAAAGCCATAAATGATTAATACCTTTGGTAACGATTTTGTTAAAGCCCCTTGTAAATCGAGGGGCTTTTTGTTTTTTCTGTACTTTTAGATTCTAATATTGTTTGATATGAAGAAATTTTTCCTCCTAGCTTTTAGCTTTATTCTATTTATTTCCTGTTCCAATGGTCAGCCGAATGCCAACACATCAGATGCTGCCTACGTAAAGGAAAATTACCAGAAATACGAGTTCCAGATACCGATGCGTGACGGCAAAAAGCTGTTCACTTCGGTGTATGTTCCCAAGGACCAAACCAAAAAATACCCCATCTTGATGGACCGCACGCCTTACAGCGTTGGGCCGTACGGGGCGGATGCTTATAAAGGTTCTTTGGGGCCATCTTCCCTGTTTCTGCATGATGGGTACATTTTTGTGTACCAGGATGTGCGTGGTCGTTTCATGAGCGAAGGCATCTTTGAAGAAATGACGCCCGAAAAGGAGGTGCACAAAACCAAGAATGATGTAGATGAAGGCACGGATACCTATGACACTATCGACTGGTTGCTTAAAAACCTGAAAACTAATAATGGCAAGGTAGGGGTGTGGGGTATATCTTATCCCGGTTTCTTTACAACAGCCTCCTTGTTGAGCCGTCACCCGGCTTTGGTGGCTGCTTCGCCGCAAGCCCCAATGGCTGACCTATACCGCGATGATGCTTTCCATAATGGCGCATTTATGCTGGCTGCCAATTTCGGTTTCTATCCCGGCTTCACTAATCGCCAGGACGATAAGCCTACGCAGCGCCGGGGCAGCCGGTTAACCTATGGCACGCAGGATGGCTACGAGTTTTATATGAATATGGGTTCGATGCGGAACTCGAATGCCAAATATTACAAGGACACCATCCGCCTGTGGAACGAAATGATGGATCACCCCAATTACGACCAGCATTGGAAGGACAGGAATGTACTGTATCACTTGCACGATATTAAAACTGCGGTACTGGTGACAGGTGGCTGGTACGATGCGGAAGATTTGTATGGCGCTATCAACACCTATAAAACATTGGTAAAAGAAAATCCAAAAACACCTGTCTACTTTACCATGGGCCCCTGGGTACATGGCGGCTGGGCGCGCGGTAACGGCGACCATTTAGGCGATGTGGATTTCGGCGGGCCAACCGGGCCGTTCTATCGGGAGAAGATCGAGTTTGCATTTTTCAGTCATTACCTGAAAGGGACTGATTTATCTCTGCCTCCTGTATCAACTTTCGAGACAGGTGTTAACCAATGGAAAACCTACGATACATGGCCACCAAAGGAAGCCGAGGATAAAAACCTGTACTTTTTGCCGAATGGTAAATTATCATTCGATGCGCCTGCAGAGGCCAATAATTTTGATGAGTTTATTTCAGACCCGATGAAACCGGTGCCTTTCATCAATACCATCGACCTGGATATGAAACGCGAATACATGACCGGCGATCAACGCTTCGCCGCCCGCAGGCCGGATGTGCTCACCTATCAAACCGATGTGCTGGATAAGGACGTAACCCTGGCAGGTAATATTTGGGCCAACCTGAAAGTATCCACCACCGGCACCGATGCCGACTGGATCGTAAAGGTGATCGATGTGTATCCTGACTCGGCTAAGAACAATCAATTTACCGGCAAGGAGGTTTATATGTCCAACTACCAGCAGATGGTGCGCAGCGAGGCCATGCGCGGCAAGTTCCGCAATGGTTTTGATAAGCCCGAGCCATTTGTACCCGGACAGGTAACCCCGGTTAACTTTGAATTACAGGATGTGCTGCACACCTTTAAAAAAGGTCACCGGCTGATGGTACAGATCCAAAGCACCTGGTTTCCGCTGATCGACCGCAATACGCAGCAGTTCCAGGATATTATGAAGGCGAAGGATACCGATTTCAAAAAGGCTACCCATAGGGTTTATACGTCCAAAGATCATCCAAGCTATTTGAAGGTGAGAGTGATGTAATTTTTCTCAAATTGATGTCATTTCGATGAGGAACGAAGAGAAATCTTATACAAGTGCATTGCAGACATGCGTGCTGTATAAGATTTCTCACTATCGTTCGAAATGACAGCTTGTTTTTTATCGCTATCTAAAACCATCAATGGAAGAAATCGATCTGTTAATAAAAGTCATAAAAGAGCAGGCAGAGATTTTTTTGCTTGATGCGGGTGAGTTTTTTCCATTTGGGACTTACATTAATAAGAAAAATGAGGTTGTTCCATATGGAGTCTACATCGAAGACGACAATGACCGTCCTCAATCTCAATCCCTAATTGATATGCTTGAGAGGGGAATCCGAACACGCATAAATACAGGTGAATGTATTGTAGGGGCTTTGGCTTATGACATTTTTGTGCACGAAAACCAGGAAAAGTTTGACGCAATGGTAATACGTATTTTTGAGAATGATACCTTCGTGGAAAGATGTTTCAAATATTGTATCCATGAAAACCATGTCGACTTCTTTTAAATTATTTTAAGGTTAGATTCTATAAAATGAAACGAGTCCCAATATTATTGATCCTGTTTTTAATGCTCGCAGCCGGTTGCAAGCACCCCAATAAATCAAAAACTTATGAATCAGTCGACCTACCGGCGGATGATTCTACATTTATGGCTTTAAAGGATACAGCGCAAAGGCATTTGCAAACATTTATCGATAGTTTGGACAAGCACGGAAAGGACAGTAAGAAGTATATCTTTCATGTAAAATCGGAATTTGTTCAGAACGATGAGCATGAACACATGTGGTCGGAAATATACAGCCGCAACAACGGAGTTTTAAAAGGCGTATTTGCCGATTCCGGATTTAAAGTGCATAATATAAAAACCGGGGACAGTGTCGCTATCAGCAAAGATGAAATTGAAGATTGGTCTGTATTGAATAGACTTACCGGTAAAACTATTGGTGAATTTTCTGCAAAGTATTTGCAGGATAAGTTAAAAGCAGATTCAATTAAAAAACTACGCTAAAGGAATCGATAAGGCAGTGTAAATGTCTTTTATTTATAGCGATGGGTTTCAAACTCATCGCTATATTTGCTTATAATCCTGTCGCTTATGAAATCATTAATCATTTTAATAACCACCTGCCTGTTTTCCATCCCTGCCTTCTCCCAAATCAAGCAACCCTACGTCCTTGAACATGAAACTGATATAGCTAAAACAGAACCCGGCACCCACAACGGTGGCGGTAATACCACCGGCTACAGTTTTTTCGCTAATGCTGACGGCTTAAAGATGGCGTTCCGCAAACGAGTATTGCATCCGGGTTCGGCGATAGGTTATCACTTGCAAAAGGAGGATGAGGTTTATTACATCATCAGTGGCACCGGCGAAATGCAGATGAACGGGAAAATATTCCCCGTAAAAACCGGGGATGCCATATTGACCCGGCCCGGCAGTTCGCATGGGTTGAAGCAAGCAGGTAGCGGCGACCTAACTATAATTATTGCTTATCAAACCCAATAAGCTTTGAGAGAGATCGATAATTATTACCTCCAAAAAGAAGAGCCAATAAAAAGCTGCCTGCTTTTTTTGCGGAACCACATCCTGGAGAGTGATAAAAACATTACCGAGGCCTGGAAATACCGCATGCCATTTTTCTGCTACAAAGGCAAGATGTTTTGCTACCTGTGGGTGCATAAAAAGAACGGCCTGCCTTATATCGGTATAGTTGAAGGGCGGAAAATAGATCATCCTCAATTGATCATTGAAGAACGGGCGAGGATGAAAATATTACTGCTCGACCCCACCAGCGATTTACCGATGGAAACCATTGATGAGATTTTGAAGATCGCGCTCAGCTTTTACAACTGATTATTCCAGTACCACCGTTTTATTCTTGTAAACAAACACCCGGTCGTCAAAAACTACCCGCAGGGCTTTGGCTAACACAGCCGTTTCGATTTCCTTGCCGGCCTTCATCATATCATTGGCAGTGAGCGAGTGATCGGCGGATATAATTTGCTGCGCGATGATGGGCCCCTCGTCCAGTTCATCTGTCACAAAATGCGCGGTTGCGCCTATCAGTTTCACACCGCGTTCGTAAGCCTGTTTGTACGGATTAGCCCCGGCAAAGGCTGGTAAAAAGGAGTGATGTATATTGATGATCTTCCGCGGAAAGCGACTTACAAAATCTGAGGATAGGATACGCATGAATTTAGCCAAAACCAGGTAATCATGCTCGTAGCCGGCTATAATATCCAAAACCTGTTTTTCAGATACTGGCGACGCATTTTCAAATATCACATGATGAAAAGGAATATCAAACCGCTTGCAAATATCTTCAAGGTTGGCGTGGTTGCCTATCACGCATTGTACCGCGGCGCCCAATGTTTTAAAATAATTCCGGATCAGTATATCAGCCAGGCAATGATATTCCCTGGTTACCAGCACTACAATCTTTTTTTCGGGATTAGGATTGACTTTGATCAAGGCATCTGCGGGTAACAGTACCCTTAGTTTTTGCTCTAAAACACCATTGCTTTGCTTGTCGACCTCCAATCGCATAAAGAACAAATTTTCCGTCTTGTCCACATGCTCATGCATGGATAGGATATTGAAATTCTCTTCAGCCAGCAGCCCGGATATCTTCGCTACCAGGCCAACCTGGTCCGTACATTGTATAACAATAACCATAATTGATATTCAGGCAGCAATAATAACATTCTGATTTTAACTATTATAGGTTAATTCTTTATAATTTAATGGCGGGAATGTAGCAATAGCTACCGGGCCAACGTAATGATATAAAACAAACACGTTATGTATAAGAAACTATCCCTGTTATTACTGGCCGCCATCATCAGCTTTTCATCCTGCAAAAAAGGCGCTCAAAAATCAGCTTGCGGCACACAAGTGTGCACCGCCATATTTGCTACCATAGGCGTTAATTATAAAGATAAAAACAACAACCCGACAAGCGTTAATAATTTCACAGTAATAAACCAGCGCACCAATAAACAGATCTACGCCACACTCACCCCCGGCGCTAATTTTGTACCGGGCTATTTTATTATTGCCGATGATGGCAACCGGAATGAGTTTTCTACGGATGGTGATGATATAAAGGTAACGGCTACCAACCCCGCTACTGGCCAAACTAAAATTACTCTATATAAAATTTCCGGCGGCAGCTGTAATTGCCATATCGATAAAGTATCCGGGCCGGAGCAGGTTACTTTTGATCAATAGGTTCTCTCTTATCGCTTGCATAGTTAACTCACCTCGACTTCGCTGTGCTTGTCACCCCTCTCTACAAAGTAGAGAGGGGATAAAAAAATAACCCTCTTTACCGCTTGCGGTAGAGAGGGTAGTCGAGCGAAGCTAAGACCGGGTGAGTCCATGCGTGCTAATCAACTACCCCCGTCGCACTCCAAAACATCAAATAACCGCCCTTAGCTTTCTTCACCTTAATAGCCGTAAGCGCCTTCTTAGCGTCAATATTCAGTTTCAGCAGATGAATACTATGATGATCCTTCTCCGTCATCTTATCCTTTTTACCCCACTTGGCTAAATCGGTAGCCACGTAACTCAGGTCAGGATATTTGTCAGATACATTATCGTAATAATCAGGCAACAAGTAACTCTTAGTCCCCTTGCCATCTGCATAACTCAGTTCAAACTGAAGCGCTGCCGGCCCTTCGGAACTTGTTAAGCCGAGATAGATCGCCGAATAATGATGTTTGGGAATTTTGATCTCAAACTCACCCTCGCCCGATACAAACCTTGCCTGGTAATGTGTGCTATCGGTATTGTTGTAATACAACGCGATTTCGGGATGATGCGCATTTGCCAGGAAAACAGGCTTGTCCGGTAAGGCATGGGCGTCCTTATCCCCGTTAAATTCGGCTGCCGAGTGGGTCAGGTAGCCGTCTCCATCACCATTCCCATCGATGCCTTTTGTCCAGCTGATCAGTTTACCATTGGTCAAGGTAGTAACAGGTCGGGCGTTCAATAAAGCGGATATATCTATTTGTATAACCTTGCTTTTTTGCGGAGTAAAACAGCACAAAATGAGCGCTGCCGAAAGGAGTGATAGTGATCTTAATTTCATCCCTAAATATATGATTTGATAGGAGACTTATGAAGTTTAAAAGCTTAGTAAAGTATTTCTTTTGATAAGTTCAAATACCTGCTTTAACGCACTGATGGCTAAGTATAAATAAAAATATTCCTTGCAAACTGCCAGTTACAATGCTTAACTTGCACGAAAATCATCCCAATTTCCTGTACTCGGTAATCACTGATTTGGGGGCAAAATATCCAAAATAATTGTTGATAACTTTTTGGTGGTAAAAAATGGTAAAATGTGGTAAAAGAAATTTACTTTTACACTACAATATTGCCATAAGTCCCGACCATGTCCGAGTTGATAGGAGAATATGTATGTAAAATAGATAACAAAGGGCGTCTGATGATACCCTCTGATCTAAGGCAACAGCTTCCAAATGTGGAGGATGAGGGGCTTATTGTGCTGCGCGGTTTCGAAAAACAATTGACGCTTTATCCCAAATCTGAGTGGAAAAGTAAGGTTGATAAACTGAGCAAATTGAGTGAATACGACAAAAAGAGCCGCCATTTTTTGCGTTACCTAACACGTGGGGCTATCCCGCTTAAAGTTGACGGAACGGGAAGAGTGCTTTTTCCAAAACAGTTGCTTGATTATGCCGGCATTACCAACGAAATGACATTGACCTGCCTGCTTACCCGGATAGAGGCATGGGATACCACTACGTACAATAATATGATGAATGAGATGCCGGAAGATTTCTCAGACATGGCGCAGGACCTGATGGACAGAATAGAGGGAGGGCCTACGCATGAGTAATTATCATACCCCGGTGATGTTGCAGGAATGTATCGATGGGCTCAACATCCGCCCGGAAGGCACTTATGTAGATGTGACTTTTGGTGGTGGTGGTCACTCCCGCGAGATCATCAAACATCTGGGTAAAAATGGCCGTTTGCTGGCTTTTGACCAGGATGCCGATGCACAGCAAAATGTGATAGAGGATGATCGCTTTGAATTCATCGATCAGAATTTCAGGTACCTGAAAAACTTTTGTCGTTTGCATCACGCCATTCCGGCTGATGGTATCCTGGCCGACCTGGGAGTTTCGTCTTACCAGTTTGACCAGGCCGAACGCGGTTTTTCCATTCGCTTTGATGCTGAGCTGGATATGCGGATGAACCAATCGGGAACACTGACGGCCAAAGAAGTGGTAAGCACTTATAGCGAGGCCGACCTGCACCGCATTTTCGGTATTTACGGTGAAATACAAAATGCCAAATCATTAGCAAGAACCATAGTTACCGCACGATTAAATACCCCTATCAATACAGTTGCCGACCTGAAAAACGTGATAGCAGGCCTGATACCCCGTGGCAAGGAAAATAAATACCTGGCACAGGTGTTTCAGGCCCTGCGCATCGAAGTGAACCAGGAACTGGAGGCACTAAAGGATTTTTTGATCCAGTCGGCAGAGGTATTGGTTTCAGGTGGTCGTTTGGTAGTGATGTCTTATCATTCATTGGAAGACAGGCTGGTTAAAAATTTCATCGCCAAAGGGAAATTCAGCGGAGAGGTGGAGAAGGATTTTTATGGTAACGACCAAAAACCTTTTGAGCAGGTAAGCCGCGGGGCGATAACGGCATTAGAAGACGAGATAAAAAATAACAACAGGGCACGGAGCGCTAAATTAAGAATAGCTGTAAAAAAATGACCAATCGTTTACGTACAGAAGTTCAGGAAGAAGAAGCTGAAAAAGAGCTAATCGTTGAGGAAAAGCCTGCAAAGGAAATTTCTGAGGGCGCGCTGTGGCAGCTTTTTACCAAAAATTTTAACGCGGAAAAGGCAACCGGCGCTTTGCCATTTGTATTGTTCATCGCTTTTTTGGGAATGATCTATATCGGCAATATGCATTTGGCCGAAAAAAATATCCGTGATATCGAAAAGATCAGCAAAGAGGTAAGGGAATTAAGCTGGGATTATAAAACCGCCAAAGCCGAACTGGCCTACAAAAGCACATTGACCGAAGTAGCCAAGCGGGTAGATACCTTAGGTATTAAAGAATCTATCGAGCCACCACAAAGATTAACGGCACAGGAGGTGAAAGATGGGAATTAGGACCAATATATTACTGCGGGTTTATCTCGCATTTGGGCTCATTCTGCTTTTTGCCGGTGCGGTGATAGTGCAGCTTTGTCGTGTGCAGTTTATCCAGGGAGAGAAGTGGAAAGCAATGGCAATCAACATGTCTACCCAATATAAAACTGTGGAAGCCGCGCGCGGTAACATCTTCTCGGATGACGGCAGCTTGCTGGCTACCTCGGTGCCAGAATACGAATTACGCATGGATATGCTGGCCGGGGGGATAGAAGATAATAAAGTTTTTTATGAAAAGGTAGACTCATTATCCGCGGCCCTTTCAAATTTCTTTGGCGACAAATCGGCAAAGGATTATTCAATAATGCTGAAGGATGCCCGTAAAGATGGCGAGCGTTACCAGCTGATCAGGCGTAAAGTGGGTTTCCAGGAACTAAAGCAGATCCGCAAGTTTCCTATTTTCAATTTGGGTAAATACAAAGGCGGGTTGGTGGTTATCCCGCAAAACAAGCGTATCCTGCCTTTCCGTTCATTAGCAGCACGTACTATCGGGTACAAAAATGATAATGCGAAAAACGCTGCCGGCAAGCCTGTTTTGGTTGGTTTAGAAGGGGCTTATGCCGATTATATCAATGGCGAAAATGGCCGGCGCTTAATGCAGCGCATCGCAGGCGGTACATGGGTGCCTGTAAATAACGGTGACGAAGATGATATCACACCAAAAGAAGGCGCCGATATTATATCCACCATTGATGTGAATTTACAGGATGTGGCGCAGGATGCTTTAAAAAAGCAATTGATAAAAAGCGGTGCTCAGCATGGCTGCGTGGTGCTGATGGAAGTGGCGACAGGTAAAATAAAAGCTATTGCCAATTACGGGCTTACCAAAGATGGCACTTATGAAGAACGGATGAATTATGCCATCAGCGAATCAGCCGAGCCGGGTTCTACTTTCAAACTGGCCTCCTACATGAGCTTGCTTGATGATCATAAGATCGATACCAGCTCGTTGGTCAATGCTGAAAATGGCGCCTACAATGTGATCAATCCGCGCAATGGTAAAATAGCATTAAAGATACATGATGCTGAAGATCCTGGTACAACAATAAGCGCAAAAAGGGCTTTTGAAGAATCATCAAATGTTGCAGCTGCCAAATTTGTGTATGCGCACTATCATAACGATCCGCAGGATTTTATCGATAAGCTTTACAGCTATCACCTGAACGAAAAGAATGAGCTGCAGATACCGGGCGAAGGCGCACCGCGTATCAAAACAACCAAGTCAAAGGATTGGAATAAGATACAATCGCTTTATCAAATAGCCTATGGTTACGAGTCGAAGCTGACCCCGTTGCAGATGCTTACTTTTTATAACTCAGTGGCTAACAACGGCAAATTGATAGCGCCAATATTTGTTAGTGAAATACGCCGTTTAAATAATACCATCGAACGTTTCCAGGCCAGGGTGATCAATCCTAAGGTATGTTCGGATGAAACACTGGCTAAAGTAAGGGGTTTGTTGGAAGGTGTGGTTTTGGAAGGAACCGGGCATTTGGTTATCAAAAATAAAATGTACAGTGTAGCGGGTAAAACCGGTACCGCGCAGATAGCCAACGGTAAGTTGGGCTACGGGGCAAAGAACTCACACCAGGCCAGTTTCTGCGGATATTTTCCGGCTGATAAACCAAAATATTCCATGATCGTGGTAATACATGATCCAACAATTGGTTCGCACCTGGCGGCTTGGGTTGCTGGCCCGGTTTTCAGGGAAGTAGCCGACAGGGTGTACTCTAACGACCTGGAGATGAATCAAACTGCGCCGATGCATTTTGTGGGCAACACACAGCTGCCAAAAGCAAAATCAGGCAACCGTAAAGCGATACAGCAGGTGTACAGCAAGTTAAATATTAAGCCATTGTATGCATCTAATAATGCTGCCACAAGTGGGGTTGATACCAGTAATGGTTTACCTTACCAGGAAGTTAAATATGCCAAAGGCTCGGTACCCGAAGTAACAGGTATGGGTTTAAGCGATGCATTATATGTGCTGGGCAATGCGGGTTATAAAGTTGGGGTGCATGGCAGCGGAACGGTAGTAAAACAATCGGTAACAGGTGGTAGTGTAATTCCAAAAGGATCAAAAATAACAATAGAACTCCAATGAAGTATTTGAGCGACATATTAGATGGACTGGCATTTACCGAGCTACAGGGTAGTGCGGATATAGAGATCAGCGCCATTGTTTTTGATTCGCGCAAGGTTGTGCAGGGATCATTGTTTGTAGCGGTAAGGGGCACACAGGTAGATGGTCATGATTATATCGACCAGGCTGTTGCGGCCGGTGCAGTTGCTGTGATCTGCGAAGATCTGCCTGCGCACGTTACCGGTGAGGTCGATTTCCTGATGGTGGCTAATACTTCCATCGCTTTAGGAACTGTTGCCGCTAATTTTTACGATAATCCTTCAGCCAAACTAAAGCTGGTTGGCGTAACCGGAACCAACGGTAAAACTACCATAGCCACCTTATTATACAAGTTATTCCGCGACCTGGGTTATAAATGCGGACTGCTTTCAACCGTAGAAAATCAGATCAATGGTGAAATAGTGACTGCCACGCATACCACGCCCGACCCGGTAGTATTAAATATGCTGCTGGACGAGATGGTATCAAAAGGATGCGACTATTGCTTTATGGAAGTAAGCTCGCACGCCATTGTGCAGCACCGTATTGGCGACCTGAATTTTACCGGCGGTATATTCTCCAACCTGACACACGATCACCTGGATTATCACAAAACTTTTGATAGCTACTTAAAAGCTAAAAAAGCATTCTTCGATGGCCTGCCAAAAAACGCTTTCGCATTAACCAATATCGATGATAAAAATGGTATGGTGATGCTGCAGAATACCCCGGCCCATAAAAAAACTTATGGCCTAAAAAACATGGCCGATTACAAGGCCAAAATTGTAGAGAACCAATTCAGCGGCTTACTGCTGAATATTGATAACGAAGAAGTATGGTTCAAGCTGGTGGGCACATTCAATGCCTATAACCTGATGGCGGTATTTGCCACAGCCATGCTATTGGAGCAGGATAAGGCTAAAGTATTAACGAGCCTGAGCAAGTTAACAGGCGCCCGTGGCCGGTTTGACTATGTGATAGCGCCAAATGGCATTATCGGTATAGTGGATTACGCGCACTCACCCGATGCGGTGCAGAATATATTAAGCACCGTACATGATGTACGCAAGGGTAAGGAAAAGGTGATCACTGTTTTAGGCTGCGGCGGCGACAGGGATAAAACCAAGCGCCCCATTATGGCTAAAGTGGCCTGCGAGTGGAGCGACAAGGTGATCTTCACCTCAGATAATCCCCGTTCAGAAGATCCTGAACAGATCATCAAAGATATGGAGGAAGGTGTTGATCCGGCATTCAAAAGGCATACGATGAGTATTGTCGACAGGAAGCAGGCTATCAAAACCGCCTGTAACCTGGCACAGCCCGGAGATATTGTAGTGATAGCCGGCAAAGGACACGAGAAATACCAGGAAATAAAAGGAGTGAGAAATCACTTTGACGATAAGGAAGAGTTAATGGAGATTTTTAAACAAATGGAGTAGATGCTATATTACCTGTTTAGCTTTCTTGAAAAAAACTACAGTATCCCTGGCGCGGGAGTGTTTCAGTACATCACGTTCCGTATGGCTATGGCGGTTATTACCTCATTGATCATCACCACGGTTTATGGCCGCAGGCTGATCGATTATCTGCGCTTTAAACAGGTTGGTGAAACGGTAAGAAACCTGGGTCTGGAAGGCCAGATGCAAAAGGCAGGAACGCCAACTATGGGCGGGCTCATCATCTTATCAGGTATTCTGATCCCAACGCTTTTGTTTGCCAAGCTGGACAATATCTACGTGATTATGATGCTGATCACAACCGTATGGCTTGGTGCTATCGGTTTTTTGGATGATTATATCAAAGTGTTCCGCAAAAACAAGGAAGGTCTTGCCGGCAGGTTTAAGATCACCGGGCAGGTTGGCCTCGCGGTTATTATTGGCCTGATGATGTATAATAACCCGAATATCATCATCCGCCAGGAAGTAAAACCCCCGGTAAAATATGATGTGCCGGTTGAGTTCCATATGAAAGGCAACAAACAGATACTAACCCAGGATATCAGGTCGACAAAAACCACGATGCCTTTTTATAAGGATAACGAGTTTGATTACGGAAAGGTACTGAAGTTTTTAGGCAAAGGCTATGAGCGGTATGATCTGCTGGTATTTATGTTCTTCACCATCATTATTATCACTTTCATATCCAACGGTGCCAACATCACTGACGGCATTGACGGGCTGGCTACAGGTACTTCAGCCATCATCGGTATTACGCTGGCCATATTGGCCTATGTATCAAGTAACACGGTGATCGCCTATTACCTGAATATTATGTACATCCCCAATTCGGGCGAGCTGGTGGTTTTTGCCGGGGCGTTTGTTGGGGCCTGCGTGGGCTTTTTATGGTACAATTCGTACCCGGCCCAGGTTTTTATGGGCGATACAGGTAGTTTGGCAATAGGTGGTATCATCGCGGTATTCGCCATCATGATCCGCAAGGAACTATTGCTGCCTTTATTGTGCGGAATATTTGTGGTCGAGAATGTCTCGGTCATTCTGCAGGTATCATGGTTTAAGTATACCAAGAAACGGTTTGGCGAGGGTAAGCGGGTGTTCTTAATGGCGCCGCTGCATCACCATTACCAAAAAAAGGGTTTTCATGAATCAAAGATCGTAACCCGTTTCTGGATCATCGGCATTGCGCTGGCGATCTTGACGGTGGTGACTTTGAAGTTGAGATGACCCCTCCCGGCCTCCCCAAAGGGGAGGAGTTAAAGGAGTAATAAAGAACGAAATATAATAATGAACGCAAACAAAAACATAGCGCAAAATCTAACTCCTCCCCTTTGGGGGGGCCGGGAGGGGTTGCTTGTTGTACTTGGCGCTGCCGAAAGCGGCGTGGGTGCGGCATACCTTGCTCAGCAGCAGGGCTATGAGGTTTTTGTGTCGGATTTTGGGAGGATAGATGGTCATTATAAAAAGCAATTGGAGGACTGGAATATCCGCTTTGAAGAGAATCAACATACCGAAGAAGAGATACTGAAAGCGGCGGAAGTGGTTAAGAGCCCCGGCATCCCGGATAAGGCGCCGATAGTTAAAAAGCTGAAAGAAAAAAATGTCCCGGTGATATCCGAGATCGAGTTTGCCGGGAGATATACCGATGCCAAAATAATAGGCATCACCGGGTCGAACGGTAAAACAACTACTAGCAGTTTAACTTATCATATCCTGAAAAATGCAGGATTGAATGTGGGTTTGGCAGGGAACATAGGCAAAAGCTTCGCCTACCAGGTGGCGACAGAAAAGTTTGATCACTATGTATTAGAGCTCAGCAGTTTTATGCTGGATGATATGTACCAGTTCAAGGTAGATATAGGCGTGTTGTTAAACATCACACCGGATCACCTGGACAGGTACGAATATAAGCTGGAGAATTACGCGGCATCGAAATTTCGCATTACGCAGAACCAGACGGCGAAGGATTATTTTATTTACTGTGCCGATGACCCCGAAACAATAAAGGGGATGGAGGCACGAAAGTTTGAAGCACAGCAATTACCATTTAGCATTAAAAAAAAAACTGAACCGGGAGCGTATCTCGATAAGGACAATATTGTCATAAACATTCTAAAAGAGCATTTTCAAATGTCGATCAACGATCTGGCCCTGCAGGGTAAGCACAATCTTTACAACTCAATGGCTTCGGGTATCGTAGCCAAAGTGCTCGAACTACGGAACGAGACCATACGGGAGAGTATGGGCAGTTTCCGCAATATTGAGCACCGCTTGGAGTTTGTTGCCAAGATATCCGGCATCAGTTTCATTAATGACTCAAAGGCTACCAACATCAATTCAACCTGGTATGCTTTAGAAAGCATGACCAGCAATGTGGTATTGATATTAGGCGGGGTTGACAAAGGCAATGATTATAATATGCTGAAAGACCTGGTAAAGCAAAAGGTAAAAGCTATAGTGTGTTTGGGTAAAGATAACCGCAGGATACACGACGCGTTTGATGATGATGTGGAAATTATAGTGAACACCTTTTCGGCACAGGAAGCCGCGCAGGTAGCCTATCACCTGGCTAAAAAAGGAGATACGGTATTACTATCACCGGCCTGTGCAAGTTTCGACCTGTTTAAAAATTACGAAGACCGCGGCAGGCAATTTAAACAAGCGGTGAAGGAGCTTTAAGAGTTTAAAAGTTGAAAAGTTGTAAGGTTTTTAATACAATCGGTGAAATTACAAAGTAATCAGTGAAATCACCAAAGAATAATCGGTGAAATCACAAAGTAATCGGTGTAATCAAACGAAATGAATAGAATACTAAATAACACAAAAGGAGACCGCTGGATATGGCTTATCGTCATATTGCTTTCGGCTATTTCCCTGCTGGCTGTATACAGCTCTACCGGGACACTTGCTTTTAAGCGTGGTGTGGGTGTGGAATCTATCCTGATGAAGCACCTGGCTATGGTATTGGGTGGTATTTTCCTGATGTACATTTCGCACAAGCTGGATTACAGATATTACGCGGGGATATCCAAATTGTTGATGATCGTAACTATTCCACTGTTATTATATACTTTGATTTTCGGTGCCCATATCAACAATGCCAGCAGGTGGATATCTATCCCCGGCACAGGTTTTAGTTTTCAAACATCAGATTTAGCTAAGCTGGCCCTGATCACTTACCTGGCCCGCACCTTATCGCGCAAGCAGGAAAACATTAAGGATGTAAAGCAATCTTTCATCCCTATTATGGGTGCGGTTTGTTTGGTGTTTATATTGATCGCGTTGGCTAATCTTTCAACGGCGTTAATGCTGTTTGGCGTAAGTATTTTATTGCTCATTATCGGCCGTATCAGTATCAAGCAGATAGCTATTACCTGTTTGGCCGGTGGGATTTTACTGGCAGGAGTTATCTTTTTGGGTCCGAGGCGCCATACTTACATTTCACGTATGCACACCTTCATGCATCCGGATAAGGCCAGCAGCGATAAATCATTCCAGGCAGATCACGCTAAAATAGCTATCGCGTCAGGCGGCGTATTGGGCAAAGGGCCGGGTAACAGCACGGAGCGCAACTATCTTCCCGAAGCATTTTCGGATGAGATCTATGCCATTATTGTAGAAGAATATGGTTTGTTTGGTGGCTTTGTATTAATAGGTATTTACCTGTTTTTGCTTTATCGATGTATCAAAATAGTAACCAAAGCGCCCAAGGCCTTTGGCGCCCTACTGGCTGCGGGTTTAAGTTTTAGCCTCACCATACAGGCATTTGCCAATATGGCGGTTGCGGTTGGTTTGGGCCCGGTAACAGGGGTGCCGTTGCCGTTAGTCAGCATGGGGGGTACATCAATATTGTTTACCAGTGTAGCTTTTGGCATCATCCTGTCGGTAAGCCGGGATATTGATGAACCTAAGAAAGTGGTGGTAGGTGAGATAAGAGAAGTGGCGGTGGCCTGATGTGCAGATTATAAATGTGCAGATGTGCAAATGATTAGGAAGTATTAAAATCAGTGTAATTAAAAAACAATAAATCGGTGAAATCAAGTAAAAGAATCATTATCAGTGGCGGCGGAACAGGAGGACATATCTTCCCGGCTATTGCTATTGCTAATGCTTTGAAAAAGCTTGATCCCGGTACCGAGATATTATTTGTAGGCGCCAAAGGCCGTATGGAAATGGAACGTGTACCGGCAGCAGGCTATAAAATTATCGGACTGGATATACAAGGCATACAGCGTAAGTCGATCATGAAAAACCTGTTGTTCCCGTTCAGATTATTAGGCAGTGTGATGAAGTCGATGAAGATCATTAAAGATTTTAAACCGGATGCGGCGGTAGGTGTAGGCGGATACGCTTCGGGACCACTGCTATACGCAGCATCGCTGAAAAAAATACCTTACCTGATACAGGAGCAAAACTCTTATGCAGGTATCACCAATAAAAGATTAGGCAAAAAGGCCAGGAAAGTGTGCGTGGCTTTTGATGGGATGGAGCAGTTCTTTCCCGGAGCGACGATCATTAAAACAGGTAACCCGGTTCGCAGGGAGTCGGTGGATATTAAGGGAAAACGTGAAGAGGCTTTTAAAGAATTTAAGCTATCCGCGAATAAAAAAACCATCCTGGTAACCGGGGGAAGTTTGGGCGCACGTACTTTGAATGAAAGCGTATTAGCAGGTTTGGATAAAGCAATTGCTGCCGATGTACAGATCATCTGGCAAACAGGCAAGCATTACTACGAAGGTATAAAGGATACCCTTGGTCATAAACCACATGAGAGTATCCGGGTGCTGGAGTTTTTGAATCGCATGGATTTGGCCTATGCCGCTGCGGATGTGATCATCAGCCGGGCAGGTGCCGGAACTATTGCTGAACTGTGCATAGTAGGTAAACCGGTGATATTGGTGCCTTCACCAAATGTCGCCGAAGATCACCAGACCAAAAACGCGCAATCATTGGTGAAAGAAAACGCGTGTGAATTTATTGCTGATAAAAAAGCTGTAGAAAAGCTGATGGATGCGGCAATCGAATTGTTAAATGACGAAAAAAAACAAAAAATATTAAGCGATAACATCAGCAAATTGGCTTTGCCGCACGCGGATGAAGTGATCGCGAAAGAGGTTATTGGTATTAGTAATTAGAGACTGGTTGAATAAGTAAAAGGCCATCGGTGTAATCACAAAATCATCGGTGAAATCAAAAAAATAAAATGGAACTGCAAGACGTAAAACGGGTTTACCTGGTTGGTATCGGGGGCATAGGCATGAGCGGCCTTGCGCGGTACTTTGCTCATTTGGGCTGCATTGTCTGTGGTTATGATAAAACGGCTACTGATCTCACCAACGACCTCCATAACGAAGGCATTCGCGTGATATTTGATGACCGGGAAGATTGGATTCCGCTCAGTTTCCAAACACCGGATTGCTGCACTTTGGTTATTTATACCCCGGCAATCCCTAAGGATTCGGTTATCCTGAATTTTTTCCGCCGGAAGGGTTTCGAGATGTATAAACGCTCGCAGGTATTGGGTATGATCAGCAAGAGCATGTATACCATTGCTGTGGCTGGTACACATGGCAAAACAACTACCTCGTGTTTGGTGGCGCACATCTTGAAGGATTCGGGTACAGATTGCTCGGCTTTTTTGGGAGGCATATCAACCAATTATAACAGCAATGTGCTGTATGGTAAAAACAATATCGTGGTGGTTGAGGCCGACGAATATGACCGCTCATTTTTGACGCTCTATCCGGATATCGCTATCATCACTTCGATGGATGCCGATCATTTGGACATTTACGGGGATCATGAAAACCTGGCAGAGTCATTCAAAAAATTTGCCTCGCAGATAAAGGATAACGGCACGCTGATATTTCATGAAGACTTACCGCTCACGTCAGGGATCACCTACAGCGCTCATGGGCATGCGGATGCAAAAGCGGTCAATGTGCGTATTGAGGATGGTGATTTTTGGTTCGATTTTAAAAATGACAGCGTCAGTATAAAAGATATTAAACTGGGCATAGCCGGTTTGCATAATGTAGAGAATGCCACGGCTGCAATAGAGGCCGCTTTAAAAGTTGGTGTCGAGCCCGACCTGATTCGCAGCGCGCTGGGCTCATTTAAAGGAGTAAAACGCCGCTTTGAATACATTGTAAAGAACGACGAGCATATTTATATCGATGATTACGCCCATCACCCTGAAGAGTTGAGGGCGGCTATTACATCAGTCAAAAAGTTATATCCCGGAAAAAAACTCACAACAATTTTTCAACCTCATTTATACACCCGTACCCGTGATTTTGCGGACGGGTTTGCCGAGGTGCTGGATATGACGGACGAACTGATCATGCTGGATATTTACCCGGCCCGCGAACTGCCTATTGAAGGTGTGGATGCCGATATGATATTGAGCAGGATGAAATTGTTGAATAAACGGAAATGTGGAAAACAAGAAGCCATTGACCTGGTGAGAATTGAAAAACCTGAGTTACTTTTAACGGTAGGTGCAGGTGATATTGACCAATTGGTTGGGCCTTTAAAAAACGCTTTGGAACATGTTTAAAAAACGCATCTGGAAGCACATTTTGTTTGGATTTATCTGGGTAGTTAGCCTGGGTGGATTGGTGCTGCTGATGGGTTTCATCGAGTTTAAAAAGGCCAATGTCTATTGTAAAGAAGTAAAAGTGTACATCCCCGGCAGCCAGTATTTTATCGACAGGCAGGAAGTGGATAATATTTTAAAGGTTCACCGCCATCAGTTGGTTGGCCGTAATATGGAGAGCATCAATATCCAGGATCTGGAACGCAAACTAAAGAGCAATCCGTTTATCGAGTCGGCCAAGGTATATGCTGATATGGATGGAGTTATTGAAGTTGAGATAAGCCAGCGGCAGCCGGTGATCAGGATCATGAACCAGTTTGGCCAGGATTTTTATATCGATCAGCACGGGATGAAAATACCATTATCAGCTAACTATACCGCACAGGTATTGGCGGCTAATGGATACATTGATGAGGTTTTTTCCAATAAGATAGATACCCTGCATACAGATATCGCCAGGCAACTGTTTAAGGCGGTCGATTTTATCAGGAGGGATTCCTTATGGAGCGCACAGGTAGCGCAGGTATATGTAAACCAGGATCACGAGATAGAGCTGATTCCCCGGGTAGGCAACAACCGGATATTATTAGGCAATGCCGACGACCTGGAAGCTAAGTTTCATAACCTGATGGTGTTTTACAAACAAGCTATTCCGCAGGTAGGGTGGGATAGGTATAAGATCATCAATATAAAATATGCCAACCAGGTGGTTGGTGTTAAGAGTGACAATTTCAAGAAAGATTCGCTGAAGGCGGTAGCCAAAGAAGATTCAATAAAAAAAGCCAGTAAAGACACATCACAAATTAATTAATTATGGACAAGAGTTCGACACACGAAAAAAGTTCGCCAATCGTAGTAGGATTGGACATCGGCACCACCAAAATATGTGCTATTGTTGGCCGCCGGAGCAAGAACGGTAAAATAGAGGTATTAGGTATTGGTAAAGCTGAGTCGGCGGGCGTAACCCGTGGTGTGGTATCGAATATAGATAAAACAGTTCAGGGCATTACCCAAGCCGTTGAAGTGGCCGGCACTCAGTCAAATGTAGAGATCAGGGTGGTAAACGTGGGTATCGCGGGTCAGCATATCAAAAGCTTGCAGCACCGTGGCCTTATCACCCGGCGCGACCTCAACACAGAGATATCCCGCAAGGATATCGATAAGTTGATTGAAGATATGTACAACCTGGTGATGCCTCCGGGAGAGGAGATCATCCACGTATTGCCACAGGAGTTCACAGTTGATAATGAGCCGGGCATCAAAGACCCTATCGGAATGGCAGGTGTGCGCCTGGAGGCCAATTTTCATATCATTTCGGGCCAGGTTACTGCCATCAAAAATATTGTAAAATGTGTGAACAAAGCCAGCCTGGAAAGCCAGGAACTGATACTGGAGCCTTTAGCTTCGTCCGAGTCGGTATTGAGCGATGAAGAAAAAGAAGCCGGCGTAGTGTTGGTGGATGTAGGTGGTGGTACTACGGATGTGGCCATATTTCATGAGGGTATTATCCGTCATACAGCCGTTATTCCTTTTGGGGGTAACAGCGTAACGGAGGATATCCGCGAAGGCTGCTCGGTAATGCGCAACATCGCGGAGCAATTAAAGGTAAGGTTTGGCTCGGCACTGGCAGAAGAGAACAAAGAAAACGAGATCGTTTGTGTACCCGGTTTACGTGGCCGCGAACCAAAGGAAATATCGGTTAAGAACCTGGCTTACGTAATACAGGCCCGTATGGAAGAGATCGTAGAGCATGTTTACTACGAGATCAAATCATCCGGTTACGAGAAAAAACTGATAGCCGGTATAGTAATAACAGGCGGTGGTGCGCAGTTAAAACATTTACCACAGTTGGTAGAGTATGTTACCGGGTTAGATTGCCGCGTAGGCTATCCTAACGAGCACCTGGCCAAAAACGAAGTCCTGCCTAAAAACATTTATGAGGAGTTGCAAAGCCCGACTTTTGCAACAGGCATAGGCCTGCTGATAAAAGGTATTCTGAAAATGGAATATAACGCGGTACCCGCGCCAGCAGCCGAAGTAAAGGTGGATAAAGCCAAATATACCGAGAACGGAAAATTTGGCTTATTAGGTAAACTGCTGGAAACAGGAAAGAAATTTATTAAGGATGATATTAAGGATGAGGATTTCCTGAAATAGGGAATGTTTATAATAATTATTCACAAATGATGACTTTTCCACATTATTGACACTTGTGGATAAGTATTGTTGAAAAAGCTTTAATATTACAATAGGGAAATATAATTATTCGTCATTCACATTTAGCTGAAAATAAGGATTATGCAGTTCGAGATGTTAAAAGAAAAATCGTCTATCATCAAAGTTATTGGTGTTGGCGGCGGCGGTGGCAATGCGGTAAACCATATGTACAAGCAAGGTATTACCGGTGTTGATTTCATAATTTGCAATACCGATGCCCAGGCGTTGGAGCTTAGCCCTATACCTAACAAGGTACAATTAGGTGCCAGCTTGACCGAAGGTATGGGTGCCGGTTCGATACCCGAAGTGGGTAAAAACTCGGCTATTGAGAATATTGACGATATTAAACAGATGCTGGGTTCCAATACCAAAATGCTGTTCATCACGGCAGGTATGGGTGGCGGCACCGGTACAGGCGCAAGCCCCATCATAGCCAAAGCGGCCCGCGAATTGGATATCTTAACGGTAGGCATTATTACCACGCCTTTCTCCTTTGAAGGAAAGCGCCGTAAAATGCAGGCCGAAGAAGGTTTGGAAGAACTGAAAAAATATGTGGATTCATTTTTGGTGATATCTAACGACAGGCTTCGCCAGATCTTCGGTAACCTCACTTTAGGTTCGGCATTTGCGCAGGCGGATAATATTCTGACCACGGCTGCTAAAGGCATCGCTGAGATCATCACCCTGCCGGGTTATATCAACGTTGACTTTAAGGATGTACGTACAGTAATGAAGGATAGCGGTGTTTCTATCATGGGCAGTTCATCTGCCGAAGGCGAAAACCGCGCTTTGAAAGCTGTGGAAGGCGCATTATTGTCGCCACTATTAAAAGATAACGAAATTGAAGGGGCAAGATATATCCTGTTAAATATCAGCTCGGGTGATAAGGAAGTGACCATGGATGAAGTAAGTGTGATCACCGACTTTATCCAGGAAGAAGCCGGTTTAGCCGCCGACCTGATTTGGGGTAATTGCAAAGATGAAGCCTTGGGAGATAAATTATCGGTGACGATCATCGCTACCGGTTTCCAAACCAAGGACGAGCGCGAAAGAGAACAAAGCAGCAAGAAAGTGATATCCATGCTGGTGCCTGAAACCGAATTGGTAAAACCAGTGGTGAATGAGTTCATCAATCACGTTAAACCTGAGACAATTGCTGAGCCTTACATGAAGGCCAAGGATGAGCAAAAACAAACCGGCCTTTTCGACCTGTTTGCCAAGTCTGACGAAACTACTATCAAACACAATTGGGTATCAGATGAAGTGGTTAGCGAAGAAACCGAAACAAGGGAAGAATTTACCTTTAAGATAGCGGAATCGGTAATGAATTTTGAGCCGGTAAAAGAAGAAGTAATTCCTGAACCAGAGCCGGAACCAGAACCTGTAGTTGGCGCTGATGATCATAAAACTGATGAAACAATAGAGGAGCAACTGCGCAAATCCCGCGAACGTATCATGCGCTTAAAAGATCTGAGCATGAAACTGCGTACCGGCAATATCCAGGAAATGGAGAACGTACCGGCCTATAAACGTAAAGAAGTGGCTCTAAAAGAAACCACACCATCTGACGAAAGCCAGATATCCAGGTTCTCTCTGTTATCTGATGATGAGGGCAATACCGAGATCAGGAATAACAATTCTTTTCTGCATGATAATGTAGACTAAAATAGAATCAAGAAGTTAGAGTCAAGACGCAAGAAACAGTAAATTTGCATTTGATTCTAACTTCTTAATCAAGTCCTTTTTACCATATTTTTTCATATCAAAATCTTGTCTCTTGATTCTTGGTTCTTGAATCACACGGGTTATAAGCTATTATAAAAAGTTATAGAGTTTGGGTAAAGCCTGTTTAACAGTTATATTTGCACTTTAATCTCATTTTAAGTTTACCGCTTTGGATCTATTTAATAAGATAGCAAAAACTATGGGCGGGCCTTTGGGTCAGCATCAGAAATGGTCGCATGGTTATTTTTCATATCCTAAACTGGAAGGTGAAATTGGCCCTCACATGCAATTTAATGGCAAAGAACATTTGGTTTGGAGCCTGAATAATTACCTGGGGCTGGCTAATCATCCCGAAGTGAGGGAAGCTGATGCCAAAGCGGCAGCTGATTACGGAATGGCCTATCCGATGGGCGCGCGTATGATGTCGGGCA
The DNA here is from genome assembly GCA_035489035.1 of Mucilaginibacter sp. Classification (GTDB taxonomy): domain Bacteria; phylum Bacteroidota; class Bacteroidia; order Sphingobacteriales; family Sphingobacteriaceae; genus Mucilaginibacter. Next base: position 11,907 of record DATHKT010000052.1, on the reverse strand, counting down.
ACTCTATACATCACGAAGAACTGGAAAATAGCCTGGGCGCATTTGTGGGCAAACAGGATGCTTACCTGCTTAACTATGGTTACCAGGGCATGGTATCGATCATCGATTCATTGGTCGACCGTAATGACGTGATCGTTTACGATGCCGAATCACATGCCTGTATTATTGATGGGCTGCGTTTACACATGGGTAAACGTTTTGTATACCAGCATAATGATATGGTGAGCTGCGAGAAGCAACTGGAGCGCGCTACCAAATTAGCTGAACAAACCGGCGGCGGTATATTGCTGATCACCGAAGGTGTTTTCGGCATGTCAGGTGCACAGGGTAAGTTGAAAGAAGTTGTTGAGCTGAAAAAGAAATTTGATTTCCGCATATTGGTTGATGATGCCCACGGGTTTGGTACGATGGGAAAAACCGGTGCCGGTACGCACGAGGAGCAGGATTGTGTAGATGGGATAGATGTTTACTTCGGCACATTTGCCAAATCAATGGCCGGTATAGGCGCTTTCGTTGCAGGCGACAAAGAAGTTATTGATTTCCTGCGTTATAATATGCGCTCACAGATATTTGCAAAGGCTTTGCCAATGCCGATGGTATTGGGTCTTAAAAAGCGTTTCGAGCTGCTGAGATCACAGCCCCAATTGCGCGAAAAATTGTGGCAGATATCCAATGCACTGCAAAGTGGCTTAAGGGAGCGCGGCTTTAATTTAGGGGTTACCAATACTATGGTTACGCCTGTATTTTTAGAGGGCGACCTGTATGAGGCCACCGCGTTAACCCGCGACCTGCGTGAGAATTACGGTATATTCTGCTCTATTGTGATCTACCCGGTTATCCCTAAAGGGCTGATCCTGCTGCGCTTAATTCCTACAGCTGCGCATAGCCTGGAAGACGTACAACGCACCCTGGATGCCTACAGCGAAATGGGCGAAAAATTAAAGTCCGGTTTTTATAAAGAAAATAAAATGGCTGTAGCTTAAGCACAGTTTCTCAAACATTTTACAAAGCCTTTCGGTTATACGAAAGGCTTTTTTACTTTTACGTCAACCAACATCTACCCTGATATGATTACACGCCGCGATTTTATTAAACTGAATGGCATTACAACTGCCGGTTTAGGAGTGGGTTTAAGGCCCTCCTGGTTTACGGATAGCTCCAGGTTTGAGAGCAAACGGGTGAGCCCGTCGGTTCGCAGGTTTAATAGCCAGGCTGTTGAAGATACCATAGCCAGCGTAAAGACTGATATTAAAGACCCCGAACTGGCTTGGTTATTTGAGAACTGCTATCCCAATACATTAGATACCACCGTTAAATACAATGGTAAGGATGACAAGCCCGATACTTTTGTAATTACCGGCGACATTGATGCCATGTGGCTGCGTGATTCATCAGCCCAGGTTTGGCCCTATTTGTTTTTGGTTAAGAAAGACCCCGATTTACAAAAATTGATCTTAGGTGTTATTAACCGCCAGGCTAAGTGCGTGCTGATAGACTCTTATGCCAACGCATTTAATGAGAAAGCTACCGGCAGCGAGTGGGACACCGACCGCACGGATATGAAACCCGAACTGCATGAGCGCAAGTGGGAGGTAGATTCATTATGCTACCCCATCAGGCTGGCTTATAATTACTGGAAGATCAGCGGCGATACAAGCTTTTTCGATAAGAAATGGCAAAAGGCCGGTAAACTGATACTGGATACTTTCAAAGTGCAGCAGCGTAAGAATGGCCGAGGCCCCTATCATTTTCAGCGGAAGACGGAAGTTTCTACCGATACGGCCCCCATTAGCGGCTATGGCAATCCCATAAAATCTGTCGGACTGATCTGTTCCATCTTCAGGCCATCTGACGATGCTACGATCTATCCTTTCCTGGTGCCATCCAACTATTTTGCAGTGATTAGCTTAAACCAGTTGGCTGAGATGTTTGAGCAGATAGGACACGACCGCACAGCCGCTACCCAATGCCGTACGCTGGCAAACGAGGTGTATGCCGCTTTGCAAAAGTATGCTATTGGCAATCACCCTATTTATGGAAAGGTGCTGGCTTACGAAGTGGATGGCTTTGGAAACCAATTGTTTATGGACGATGCAAACGTGCCAAGCCTGCTTGGCTTACCGTATTTAGGAGCTATTAAAGCAAGTGATCCTCTTTATCAAAGTACCCGCCGGATGATACTGAGCCCGGCTAACCCTTATTTTTACAGGGGGAAGGCAGCCGAGGGAATAGGGGGACCGCATGTGGGGCCTAATTATATATGGCCGATGAGTATTATTATCCGGGCGCTTACATCTACTAATGAAAAGGAGATCATAGCCTGTTTAAAATGGCTGAAAACAACCCACGCAGGCACCGGTTTTATGCACGAATCCTTCAACAAAAACAATCCGGCTGACTTTACACGCAAATGGTTTGCCTGGGCCAATACACTTTTCGGCGAATTGGTGATAAAAACGCATCAATATCACCCGCAAATATTAAAAAGAATTATATAATATTATTTAAAGGCCTGGATATAAAATATGATTTAGTTTTGCTGTTTTAGGTTTACTTAATGTAAAACTAATATATACTTTAACTTCAACGTAAATAATTATTAAATTGTGTAAATATAAAATACATATGTTTTTTACGTATGACGTATTAATTATTATTGATGGTATTTAATATTTAATTAAAGTACTGAGATATTTAAAATGTGGAAAAAAACCACTTTAAAGGCAGTATTTTTTATGCTGAAAAGTTTTTTTTTTAATAAAAACACTTTAGATTAGCTTAAATTAAAACAATAAACCTCAATATTTAAAAGGAGTAACTCACATGAAAAAATTTACTGATGTAAAAAACCTTGTTGCATCGTTGGAAGCTGATGCCGACAAATTCTACAACAAAGGCAACAGCGCAGCGGGTACCCGTGTACGCAAAGGCATGCAAGATCTTAAAAACTTAGCCCAAGCTATTCGTCTGGAAATTCAGGAGTCAAAAAACAAAGCATAAAGTATTATTCTTTGCTTTATCACTAAAAAACCCGCGGCTGAAAAGCAGGCGGGTTTTTTATTTTAATGGCTATATTAAGTATTAGTGTTTCTGTAAAGCCAGTTTTTCTGTCTCGCTGATAATCTTACCGGCAAGTGTATCACTTACCCCCACTAATGGAAGTCGCACAGTATCGCCGCAAACACCAAGAGATTTCAATGCAGTCTTTACACCTGCCGGGCTGCCTTCAGCAAACATCATCCTGGTAAAATCAATCAAACTGGAATGTATTTTTTGGGCTGATTTGAATTCACCCTCCAAACATAGCCTGATCATATCCGAAAACTGGCGCGGCAAAGCGTTGCCTACCACAGATATCACACCGGCGCCACCCAAAGCGATCATGGGTAATGAGATAGGATCATCACCAGATATCAGCAAAAAATCCTCCGGCTTATCGCGCATGATCTGGTTAAGCTGATCGAAATTGCCCGATGCTTCCTTCATGCCGATGATGTTTTTGAAATCATGGGCAAGCCTTACCGTGGTTTCGGCGCTCATATTGCTGCCTGTGCGGCTCGGTACATTATATAAAATAATAGGCAAAGGCGATGCTTCAGCGATAGCTTTATAGTGCTGATATATACCTTCCTGGGGAGGTTTATTATAATTCGGGCTTGCCGAAAGTATGGCATCATAGCCCGTGGTATCAAATTGTTTGATATCCTCAACTACCTCGCGCGTATTGTTACCGGCTATGCCGACAACTAAACCAACACGGCCATTAACAACTTCGGCTGTGTAAGCCCAAACCTGTTTTCGTTCTTCTTTATTCAATGTGGCGCTCTCGCCGGTTGTACCTAATGATACCAGGTATTCTACCCCGCCATCAATTAAATGGTTTACCAGGTTTTTTAATCCTGCATAATCCACTTGTCCGTCCGCATCAAAAGGGGTTACCATGGCCACCCCTGTGCCGTAAAATCTATTCATTACTATTATTAAAGGTGCTAAGATAATAATTAGTTTTTTTAGTGCGGATTATAAAAATGCCAGTTATTATCCCGGGGCCTGAGGTAACAAGATTGTTAAGCCGATAAATTAAATCCACAGATTGTTTTTTATCAATTTTAATATGACTAATTTGGAGTACCAAATTATAAATCCATCCGAAATGAAAAAAGAAACTCCTCAGAATGGTAATGATCTACCACGCACCGAAGATGCAAAACTGGCAACCCCTCAAGGCCAAACTTCACCAATTGATCGCCGGAAATTTATCAAAATGACAGCGACCGGCGCTTTAGCTTTCAGTATTGTGCCGAGGCACGTGCTTGGCGGAACAGGCTTTATCGCTCCGAGCGATAAACTTACGCTGGCCTATGTTGGCTGCGGCACGCAGGGATTGCGGGAATTATTGCCCATGCTGGCTGTTCCCAATATCCAGGTAATTTCAGTTTGCGACCCAAACAAAGATGCGGTGGGATACAGGGACTGGTCGCCGAACGGGCTCAGAGATGAGATCAGGAAGACTACCGGCAAACCTGACTGGACTTCTGGCGGTGATAATACTATTCCCGGAGGAAGGGAAAATGGAAGAGACATTGTAGATACCTATTATAGTAATAAACGTGGTGGGGATAGCTTTAAAGCATGTACCGCCTATGCGGATTACCGCGAACTGCTTGAAAAAGAAAAAGACCTCGATGCGGTAAAGATCATGACCCCTGATCATCTTCACGGATTGTTCGCCATTGCTGCCTTGAAAAGAAATAAACATGTGCTGATGCATAAGCCGGTATCCAACAGGCTGCTGGAAGGTAAGGCGGTAATAGAACTGGCCCGTTCGAAGAGTAATATCGTAACGCATCTTGTCCCCTGGGATTCTAACGGTTCTATGGACCAGGTGATGGAGTGGATCAACTCAAATAAGATCGGGAAGTTGAAAGAAGTGCATAACTGGACCAATCGCCCGGTATGGCCTCAGTTTTCAGTTCTTCCTTCAGAAACGGTACCTGTTCCCGACGGCTTGAACTGGGATCTGTGGTTAGGGCCCGAAGCAGACCGCCCATACTCACCTGAATACACCAATATGTTTTTCAGGGGATGGTATGATTTCGGGGGAGGCTCTATGGCTGATATGGGGCACTATAGCTTATGGACAGTTTTCAATGCCTTGCAACTCACCTCGCCGGAAGTTATTGAACCTAACCTGACCCATTTTGTGACGATGAACGGGGTGGTCCCACGCCAGGTGCGCAACACCTTCTCGTTCCCGATGGGTAGTTCGGTACGGTTTAAGTACCCGAAAAATGGCGACAGGCCGGCTGTGGATTTGATATGGTACGATGGCGGTATAAAACCTGCACTCCCCGATGAACTGATAGCGAATAACGAAGAGTTGCCTGCCGAAGGGATGATGTTTGTAGGTGAAAAAGGTAAGATACTGGCTGGCTTTAATGTACAGAATCCACGCCTGTTTTCGAAAAAGAAGAAACCAATATCCGCTCCTACACAGGCGATAAATTCTTACGCCGATAGCAAGATGGTGGATGCTTTGGCACTGTTTGCTACCAATTGTAAGAGCGGCACACAATACCCCGGGAGCTTTTCGGAAGCTGAGGGCCTTACTGAAGCTGTTAACTTCTACGCTGCTTCTTTACGCTCCGCTCATTTGTTGAAATACGATGCGACAAGCAGGCAGATCACCAATGTTGCTGATGCAAATAAATACCTGGCACGTCAATACCGCACCGGCTGGGACCCTGCATCCATCTAAATGAACGGTTTTATAATACATACATAACCAATTATGAAAAAGTTAGACAGAAGAGAATTTATCGGCCAAAGTGCAATGGTGGGGGCCATGCTGGCATTTCCGCAGTTGTTGAAGGCAAATGATATGGCAGGATATAAGTACCCTGTCGGCTTCCAGACATTTCCTATCAGAGATATGCTCGCAAAGGATTTTGGGGGTACATTGAAAATGATGGCAACGATGGGATACCAGCTGGTAGAGATGTGTTATCCCAAAGGTTACGCGAATGCTGGGTTCGGTCCATTGGTAGGGGTAAAGCCAACAGATCTGCGCAACATGATCAGGGATGCCGGCTTGTATTGCCCAAGTTGCCATATCGGCATGGGCGATCTGAAGAACAACTTTGCTGAGTGCATGGAATTTGCCCATGCACTGGGCCTTTCACAAATAGTTGCTCCCGGTTTAGACACTCCCGGTAAAACAATAGCTGACTTTAAAGAATCCGCAGGTGAATTCAACAAGATTGCTGCAAAGCTTAAAGCTGAAGGCATTCAAACCGGGCTTCATAACCATGAGGGAGAGTTTAAAATGCTTGATGGTGAACTCATCTATGATGCCATTATGGGCGCGCTGGATGGTAGCCTGGTTAAAATGCAGTTCCAGACGGAGGTGATCAAATTAGGCTATAAAGCTTCCACCTATTTTGAAAAATATCCCGGCAGATTTATTTCGGCCCATTTATCAGACTGGACGGCCGACAAAAAGCAGGCGCCTATCGGTAAGGGTATTATCGACTGGAGAGAGTTTTTTGCAGCCGCTAAAAAAGGGGGCGTCAAAAATTTCTTTGTAGAAATGGATTTAGAAAATTACAAAGACAGCGCCACTTATATCCACGGACTGATAGGTTAGGGGTATTTAAAAGCTCACTCCCAGCCTCACCGCAGATTTAATATTAGTACCACTATTGAATGATCTGCCATACATCAACCTGAACCCGAGATATTGCAAGCCGACCCCAAGCTCGTAATAGTTCTTGAGTTCAGGAGTGCTGAGGTAGTTGAAATCAACGATCTCCTGCAGTTTCAGCTTACGGATGAGCGGTATCTTGTTGGTAATAAAACCCGAGAAGTTGTGCTCCACGTGGACTTCGAGGTATTCTTTAAAGGTGCTGAAACGGTAGTAATCCAGTAGTAAAAAGCTGTTGATCTGCGATTTGTAAAGCAACACCTGGTTACCATTGAACTGTTTGTAATCCGGGAAGAACAGGCTATTGGCGTTCAGGTATTTACCTGCGCCTATATAGAATGATGTCCGTCCGTAAACACCCATACTAATGTCCGTTTTACTGATATCAGCGGTCAACAGGTCGTAATCTACATCTGAACCGAAGATGTTTTTGATCCCCTTGACAAAAGTCAATCCAATGGTTGGGTAAGGCGATGGTAAATACCTTTTACCAAAGGGGTAAGTCTCATACTTATTGCTGAAATCATAGGTGGTACGCAGTGTCAGCTTGAACGACTGATTATTCGGGAACAACGGCGCATTCCCATTTGGGTCAAGCGGGTTGTTGGAAGTAAAGTCGTGACCTTTTGGATGAAAAAAACTGTAATCGGTAGTATTGGCCAGCCATTTGCGGTCTGCCCATTCCAATGACCCACTGGCCTGCCAGCCGCCGGTTATCCTGCCTGATAAAGTTGCCAGTGCAAAGTGTTTTTGGTAAAGCTTTTCAAAATTCTGCCTTTCAAACAAGGTGTATACCGAATTAACCAATGGCGACATCGGCGCATGATTGTTCAGGTCGACTACATCTGAGCCTCCTTGTAAGTAAAGATTAAAATTATTGACTGGTAAGGATGCATTCACACTGCCATTGAACAAATGATCTGAAAAGCCATAACGCACATTGGCGCCAAACCCTATAGATTTATTGGTCACCGAATCATATCGCTTCCTGTAATAAGCACTGTAATTAATGGTGACGCCCTCCACAGTATTAAACAACAGCGAACCTAATATCGGGTCAAAATGGGTAAATGATCGTTGATAGCGGTTAATGATATTGGTGCCTGTCAGCAAAATACCGGTAGGTGTTATCGTATTATTAGCTTTATCCAACGAATCGAGATAGGGTTTCGACTCCCGTTTTGCGGCCAGTATTTCCTTTTTCTTATAATCCGTTTTCTCTTCTTCGGTTAGGGGCAGCGGTCGTTCCTTGTTCCAAAAGGCAGTATCACTCTTATTTACCTTTTGGGGGATGTGCAGCACCTCGTTAAACTCACCTTTTTTAAAGGTCGGGTTCAGGTCGTAATCTTTATACACCGATATAAAATAGCCTTTCAGCTTAAAGCCTAATAGCCCGCCGCTAAACTCAAACTTGTTGGACGATTGCATCCATACCTTATCCACCGGCAAAAACTGCTGATTTATCTTCACCGTATCCACAAAGTTGATATTGGCCTTGCTGGTAATAAACAGGTCGACCGCATAGATATGCCAGCTGCCATCCACGATATAAATATAACCTTCAAAGCAGGGGTCATGCCCGCGCCTTGGAGTGACACGTATCTTATTGATCACCACCCCATTTTCTGTAGAGGTGCCCATCAATTTATAGCGATAATAAAACAAGGCATTATCACCCACCGGCGACATTAAAGGCCGGTTGCTCAACCCATCCCAGTTCTGAAAATTATCATAAAAATTCACCTTCGAGTCGCTGGCCCGGTTAAAGCTGAACATGCGGTTACTGCCCGAGAATTTAGACGAGATCATCTCCTCACGCAACTGCCCCGGGTATTGGTAACTCACCTTTGATTCCGATTCCGATAGGTAAACGATTCCCCTTCGGTTCGAATCCAAACCTATTTCCCTGCCCAACTTGTCGATATCCGCACCCATAAATTTCTTTGGTGCTGCCAACAGTTTCTGTAAACCTTTGATATACACATCTGCGGTATAAGCCTTTACTTCGCTCAAATGTTCCTTCCGCTTTTTGATCGCTTTACGTATAATGGCATAAGCTGGGTCTTCGCCCTTGGCGTGGATGGTGACAGCGTTCAATTCATATACTTCAGAAGCCAGGGTAACATCCACCTCCTGGCTGGAAGCCATATCTACAATCCGACTGGTTTGTTTATAGCCAACCGCTTTAAATAATAGTTCGTACTGGCCCGGTTTCAGTTGCAGGGAGTAATCACCTTCAATGTTAGCCGATGCACCTTTGGTGGTATTTTTTATGTAGATGCTGGCAAATGGAACAGGTTTCCCTGTTTCATCCTTGATCCTGCCGCTGATGGTAACCTGCTGGGCGAAAGCTGTAGTAATAGTGGTAAAAGACAATAAAAACAGTAGGGTAAACTTCATAGATAAAGGCTTTGTGCTAAGTTGTGCTTTATTTCACAAAGATGTTAGAGTGGGAATGTTAATAATTGTTAAAGGTTCACCCCCTCTAAACGGCGCAGCCCTCATGAACACCATTGAAATCAAACACCTTGTGAATAATCTCCCCCGGTAGGGGAGACTTTAAAAAAGCCCTCCCTTCCGGGGAGGGTTAGGAGGGGCTTACAGCATCCCCATCAACTCCTCATCACTAATAATAGGTATATTCAATTTATTGGCTTTCTCCAGCTTCGCAGGCCCCATGTTATCACCTGCCACCAGGTAACTCAACTTGGCTGATATCGAGCTGAGTATCTTGCCTCCATTGGCCTCGATAATGTCCTTCAATTCATCCCTCGAATACTTTTCAAACACACCTGATATAATAAAGCTCATGCCCGACAATTTCTCGCTGGCCAGTACCACCTCTTTTTCTTCGGCGGTGAATTGCAGACCGCGGGCTCTTAGTTTTTCAATTTCCTCGCGGTGCTTTTCGTCCTCAAAATATTCAATAATGCTGCGGGCTATGCGTTCGCCTATTTCTTCCACGGCATTTAGCTCCTCAAACGAGGCTGCCATCAGGGCATCTATCGTTTTAAAATGCGCGGTGAGTTTTTTGGCTACCGTTGCGCCTACATAGCGTATCCCCAAGCCAAACAGTACCCGGTCAAAAGGCATTTGCTTGGATTTTTCTATCCCCTCCAGCATGTTGGTGATCGATTTCTCGCCAAAGCGTTCCATCGTTTTCAGCTGGTCGGCTTTATCATGCAGATCGTAAATATCGCTGATGTGGCGTATAAAGCCTTTCTGATATAAGGTCTCAATCGTTTCATCACCAAGCCCGTCAATATCCATCACCTTGCGGCCGGTAAAGTGCTGCATCTTACCTACGATCTGGGTAGGGCAGCCCTCGTCATTGGGGCAGTAAAAGGCCGCTTCGCCTTCCTTGCGTTCCAACGGGGTGTTACAATCCGGACAGGTGGTGCGGTATAGTATCGGCTTAGCATCCGGCTTGCGTTTATCTAAATTTACGCTGATGATCTTCGGGATGATCTCGCCACCCTTTTCCACATACACCGAATCCCCTTCGTGCAGATCAAGCCTTATAATTTCATTGGCATTGTGCAGGGTAGCACGCTTTACGGTAGTACCTGCCAGCAGTATCGGCTTCAAATTAGCCACGGGGGTAACCGCACCTGTGCGACCTACCTGGTAGCTCACGCTCATCAGTTCGGTTTCTACCCTTTCGGCTTTGTATTTATAGGCTATGGCCCAACGGGGCGACTTGGCCGTGAAACCCAACTCCTGCTGCTGCGAGTAGTTATTCACCTTGATCACAATGCCATCAATATCATAGCTCAGGTCGAAGCGTTTGCTTTCCCAATCGCTGATAAATTTCAGCACATCGCTTATGTTGCTACAAAGTTTGCTCTCCTCATTCACCGGGAAGCCCCAGCTTTTTACCGCCTGCAAACTTTCCCAATGGGTTTTGAACAATTGCTTATCCGTATACAAAAAGTACATAAAGCTATCCAGCGGCCGCTTGGCCACCTCGCCCGAATCCTGCAACTTCATAGTGCCCGACGCAAAGTTGCGCGGGTTGGCATAAGGTGGTTCGCCGTTCTCAATGCGCTCATCGTTCAGCCTTTCAAAAGCTTTCAGGTGCATAAATACCTCGCCGCGTATCTCGAAGTTATCCGGGTAATTGCCGCCATGCAGGCGTTTGGGTATCTTGTGTATAGTTTTTACGTTGGTGGTCACATCCTCGCCCTCGGTACCATCGCCGCGGGTAACGGCACGCAGCAGTACCCCGTTCTCATAGGTGAGGCTCATGCTCAGGCCGTCAAACTTAAGCTCCACCACGTATTCAAAATTGTCGCCGATGGCTTTGCGTATACGCAGGTCAAAATCAAGCAGTTCCTGCTCATTATAGGTATTGCCCAGCGATAGCATCGGCCACTTATGCTTCACCGTCTGAAACTCTTTGGTAATAAACCCTCCTACATTCTGCGATGGCGAATCCGGGTCTATCAGCTCCGGGTATCGCTTTTCCAGGGCTACCAGTTCCTCCAGTTTCTTGTCAAAATCAAAGTCGGTAATGGTAGGCATAGCCAGCACATAATAGTTGTAATTGTGCTGCCTCAACTCGGCTGATATCGATTCAATGCGTTTTTTTGCTTCTTCGGCTGACATACAGCGAAGATAATAAATTAGTGAATGTTGAATAGTGAGTGGTGAATAGTTTTTTGTTTTTATTCCCTGTGCCCCCTTGTCATTCTGAACGTAGTGAAGAATCTAATCGCCCATAGATTCTTCGTTTCACTCAGAATGACAAGTGGTTTTTGAAAAGCAATGGCAGTGCTACTATCTCCCGGTAGCCCCGCTAACCGCTTATACACCCGCAGGCATTAGGCACAGGCCGGTATCCGCTATTATCGGGTTTAGGTAGGGAATGGCTACCCCATGCGTCATGCCGAATTTATTTCGGCACCTCACTTGCTGAGTAGCCGGCATGGTGTTCACCTGTCCTGTGGGTTCCCGAAACAAGTTCGGGATGACAAGCGGGCTTTATTCCTTCCGCCATTCTTCCGGAAACTACGGAAGAAAATAATCCCCCTAAAAACCATTTAGCCTATGGTCGGTGTTATCACCATAGGTGTTCGGAAGAAATAAAAATGAGCAAAGGCGTGTGCGATTCCTTCCTCGGGGAAGGGGAGGTAGGGGTTTTTAGGTAACTCTTTTGGCGCAGAAACCCCTCCCTGCCACCACAAATCCAACCGCATCCCTCC
>DATHKT010000051.1:0-198527 GCA_035489035.1 Mucilaginibacter sp. | reverse complement strand
GTTATTTCTGGGCGTTTCCCCGTCCGCTAGCCAGCGGCCGGGGCCGGGCTTTACGCTCATACTGCACAGGCCTTAACCACCGGGCCGGTATCCGCTGCAATCCCTAACGCGGGCACTGTTTCAAAGTGATTCATTTGTTTCGGCTTAAAAAGTGAAACAGTACAGGCTGATCCCTTCCCTATCCCCCCTCAAATCAGGTGTTTACACGGGGCATAATACGTATTTCTACGTATTATAATATTGTCAATTGCCTGTAGATTTGGTGTTTAGACCCTGCAAGTTACCTGTTTTGGTTAAGTACATTGTTTATTCACCTTTTAAAACCTGATAACATGGAAGAATACCTAACACCAACAAACTTGAGCCGGCGTGTCTTTGTAAAAGGCGTAGGCTTGGTCAGCGCGGCGCTGCTGCTGGGCACAATGGGCGGTTGCGAGCAAATAGCCGAAGCGATAAAAAACAGGCCCATGCGTCGCCGCCTGCGCACCGGCTCGCCCGAGGTAGATGCGGATATTGCCACTTACAGGCAGGCAGTTACCCTGATGAAAGCATTGCCGGCCAATGATCCGCGCAACTGGGCCAAACAGGCCGCCATACATGGCACGGCAGCAGCGGGCTTCAACCTTTGTCAACATGGTACCGAGCATTTCTTCTCCTGGCACAGGGCCTATTTATTCTATTTCGAAAAAATTTGCCAGAAACTGACAGGCAACCCCCACTTTGGTTTGCCCTACTGGAACTGGAACCAGAACCCCGCGCTTAACCCCGCTTTCCTGGATACCACCAGCGTGATGTATCTGCCCCGCAATAACACTACGGTAGCAGGGTTTGGCCCCATCACCACCGCCGAACTGGCCCCTATATTTACCGACACCAATTTCTTCACCTTCTGGCCGCAGATAGAAGGTACACCGCATAACTCCGTTCACAGTTACATAGGCGCTACTATGGGTGGCGGCGGCTCGGCTATGGACCCGATATTTTGGACACACCATTGCATGGTTGATTATTGCTGGTACAAATGGAACGTTGATCAGCATAACAACAACCCCAACGACCCCGGCTGGAACGGCACCGCCTGGGATTATTTTGTTGACGGAGATGGAAACACCGCCCACATGACGGCAGGCATTACCACCATTATGCCATTGCTGAGCTACCAATATGAGCATAGTAATATCGGCCTTAACATCAAGCAGGTGGTAGCCACTACCAAAGCCGAGTTCACCAAACTGCAGGACAGGGTTAAAGCCGGTGCCAACGTTAAGTTCGATATCAAGAGCCGCGTACCCATTGCCACCCGTACGGCACTGAGTATTGCAAGGCCGTTTAATGCCACGCCCCGGGTTACTGCCGGTAATTTTACCGCCATTATTGATAACGACGAGGCAAAGGATAAGGTATTTGTGAGCATCAACTATGTGCAATTGCCTGCAGAAAGTGATTTCTTTGTGCGGGTATTTATCAACCTGCCCGATGCCAATACCAGTACCCCTGCCGAGGACCCGCATTATGCAGGCAGCTTTGCCTTCTTCGGCTCCACCATGCCCGAGCGTGGTATGGCGATGAGTAATATGCCGGCGGCGCACCATCATGTGCCTAAATTTTTGGTTAACATTACGCCTACCCTGCAAAGATTGAAAAAGACCCAGGAGTTGAACGATAAGAGCCAGATATCCGTGCAGTTGGTAGCAGTGCCTTTTATGGGTAAGTTTGAACACCCGGACACCCAGTTGCTGCTGGATAATGTTGAATTGATAGTTACCCCGGTAATTGTTAATGCTAAAGAAGAATAATATCCCGGGCTTTTGAGCGTATAAGGATATAAGATGAAATGGTCGAAAATAAGCATCGGTATAACCTTTGCGGCTTATTTAGCTTTACCCGGATGTTGCAGCGGCGAAACACCGAAGCAGCATCCGGTTGATACGGCCATAAAAGCTATGGATACCCTGTATACCCTGGATCAGCATAAAATGGAGGTGGCGCAGGCCGTTGGTCCGGCTATGCTTGCCGGGCATAAATACCGCTTTGTGCAGATTGAAGTAGCAAAGGTGACCAATCCCCAAAAGCACCCGCTGATATTTAACGTGTATTATCAACCCCTCAATAAAGAGAAAATATTGCTGGGCACTTTCAGCCTGTACCCCGCCGATAACCCCGGCAAATTTATTGTAGCCACACAAGGCAAAGTGACCAGCGGGGGCTCGATCATTCTCTCCATGACATCACCCGAAAAAATGAAAGCGAGTGATCAGTTGAAAGTGGTGGTGAAGAAAATTGCTTTGAGGGAGAAGTAGGGGGCAGGTGTTTTGGGTGCTTATTCGGATTGGTTGTGTGGTTTATGTGCGGCAGTGAATGTCACGTTTTTCGCAGTTGTTTGTTTTTTTAAGGCGCTCAAGAGGGCTGCGCCGTTCTTTTTCCGCAAAAGAAAGTAACCAAAGAAACTTAGCGTAGCGATCTCATGAACACCTTTAAAAAAACAAACACCCGTGAATAAACTCCCGGCTGCGCCTGGCTCTATTAAAGTTTCTGCTTTCGCCTGGCCAGTGCTACCCGAACCAGCCAATGCCGGATTTGAGGTTAACGGAGGGTCTGTCAAACTCATTCCTGTCCGCCACGTCCACTATACTAAAAACCGGACGGACAAACCCCACCAGAACGTCATGGCGAGGAACGAAGCCACCTCTACGCAGGACATTCAGACAGCACTATCGATTTGCATGTGCAGAGGTTGCTTCGCTACCGCTCGCAATTACGCGCGGGGAGATTGCGCTGTTTCAAACAACACCGGCTTAAAAAACGAAACAGTACAAACTCTTCATCATGTCATCCCGAACTTGTTTCGGGAACCCACAGGACAGGTCACCTACCTGCATAGCGTTTACTTAGCATGTGGGGTGCCGATCCGCTAACCAGCGGACGGCATGATGCTTGGAGATTGGTTTAAGCAGAGAGCTGTTTCACTTTGTTTCAAACAACACCGGCTTAGAAAGTGAAACAGTACAAAGAGCGTTGTCATGCTGAGGCTCTCGAAGCATTGGCGGGCAAAGGCCTTTACGCACGTCCTTCGACAGGCTCAGGATGACAGCCCTTTTCTTTTTTCGCGTTAGGGATGGGAACGGATACCGGCATTGCGGCTAAGGCCTGTGCAGTATGAGTGAACAGCCCGGCCCCGATGAATATCGGGGAAACGCCCATATTCAGTTGGCAGTCCCGATAGCTATCGGGATGAGTTGGCAGTTTGTAGGGCTATACAACAGTAGAACCGTACATTCCCCATCCATCACAAACCCCATCATCTTTCCATTCCACACTATTTAGATCGGATCAGCTAAATATTCTAAAAATTAAATAAAATTGCCGGAATAATGTGGTGAAACATGGGGTTTAGCGCTATATTTGAATTCCCCCGAGCTTAGTTTCCGTAATGGTAGTAATTTACAACAAATATTCTTTAGCGTTGTTAACGTAGTATGGATAGATTTGCACCCTCGCCAAATTCTGGTACATTGAATGACGTTATCCCTCAATCGGGAATAAACGGGCACTTTGCTGTCAACGTTTTTGATAATTTACCGGTGGCTGTTTATACATGTGATCATTTGGGTTACATTCAATCCTATAATAAAGCTGCTGCAAAGCTTTGGGGCCGGGAACCTGTAATAGGCAAAGACCTGTGGTGCGGATCATGGAAAATATTTGAGCCCAATGGCGAACCAATGCAACTGGATTCGTGCCCCATGGCGAGGACCTTAAGAGAAAAAAAAGCTGTTGAGGGCGAAGAGATTATAGTACAACGCCCTGATGGTAGCAAAAGGAATGTTCTGCCGTACCCGGTGCCAACATTTGACAGCTCGGGCGCATTGACAGGGGCTATCAATACCCTGGTTGATATTACTGATCAGCGGATGGATGATGCCCGGCAATCCATGTTAGCCGCTATCATTGAATCATCGGATGATGCTATTATTAGTAAAACATTGGACGGTATAATTACCAGCTGGAATGAAGCTGCTGAAAAAATGTTTGGCTATACACCCGATGAAGCCATTGGCAGGCACATCACCCTGATCATCCCACCTGAAAGATTGTCGGAGGAAAATGTCATCATCAGCAAGATCAGAAATAGTGAAAAGTTAGATCATTTTGAAACATTCCGGCTTGCCAAAAATGGTGAATTATTGCCCATATCCTTAACCGTTTCGCCCATAAAAGACGCTAACGGGCGTGTTATCGGCGCATCCAAGATCGCCAGGAATATTTCTATCCAGAAATCCGCTGAAAAGGCATTACAGCAGTATACTCAAAATCTTGAAACCCTTTATTCGATAGGGGAGTTAATATCCGAAGACCTGGATATCCAGCGGATATTGCAAAAGGTAACGGATGAAACCACCAAACTAACAGGAGCCCAGTTCGGGGCCTTTTTCTATAATACCATCGATAACAGGGGCGAATCCTATATGCTGTATACCCTATCAGGGGCGCCAAAAGAAGCTTTTGAAAAATTTGGAATGCCCCGCAATACTGCTGTTTTCAACGCTACATTCAGCGGCGAAGGTGTACTGAGGGTAGATGATATTACCAAAGATCCCCGGTATGGTAAAAATGCACCAAACCATGGGATGCCCGAAGGCCATTTACCGGTAGTGAGCTACCTGGCGGTACCTGTTATTTCCAAAACCGGTGTAGTGATCGGCGGCTTGTTTTTTGGCCACCCCAAAGCCGGTATCTTTAAAAAGGATCACGAAACTATTGTGGTAAGCATAGCATCGCAGGCAGCAGTCGCGTTGGACAATGCCAAGTTATATGAAGAAATAAAAATATTGAATGCCCGCAAGGATGAATTTATTGGTATAGCGAGTCATGAATTAAAGACGCCATTGACCAGTATTAATGGTTATTTGCAGATACTGGAGCGAAACCTGGCAAATGATCCCAATGCTGGCTTTGTGAAAAAGACAAAAACACAATTGAATAAGCTTTTGGTGCTGGTTTCTGATCTGCTGGATGTTTCAAAAATACAAGCCGGGAAACTGGACCTGGTGCTGGAAGCATTTAACTTTCATAATCTGTTAACCGAAGCCATGGAGATCGTTCAGCTTTTAAATGTTTCTCATGAGCTGATATTGAACAGTGATTCTGAACAGTTACCCGTACTGGCCGACAGGCAAAGGTTGGAACAGGTAATTATTAATTTGTTAACCAATGCCATTAAATATTCCCCCGGGGCAAAACAAGTGCATATTGATGTGACCAGGTCTGATAAATATATCTCGGTAAAAATTAAAGATTTTGGCATTGGTATTCCGGAAGAGCAGCAGGAAAAAATATTTTCGAGATTTTTCAGGGCCGATGGTCTGGCACCTTACATGTCGGGATTGGGTTTGGGATTGTATATCTCTAAGGAAATTATAGACCGGCACAAAGGCGAGATCGGGGTAAAAAGTGAATCAGGCAAAGGTTCTGAGTTTTATTTCTCCATTCCCTTTAATGGAAATTAAAAAACCAGGTAGCATATACCAATGCTATAATAACTCCTTTGGTACCATATCTTTTACATTCTAATAACAATTCTTTGATTATCTTTGCAGATCATTAAAGCTATACAGATTAATCACTTCCCTTTTTACGTGCTGCATACAAACAGAACTTTTTGCTGCACACACAACTTTACGTATTTCGGCTCCACTGATCAGCAATACGATGAAGCAATAATTTAATAATTTATTTATCCCCTTCCCGGTAATAGCAATTTGTTATTTAAATTGATATGATCGGGGTTGAATATTCATTAGCATGAGACAACTAAAAATAACCCAATCTATTACCAATCGCGAATCACAATCGCTTGAAAAGTATTTGCATGAAATTGGTAAGGTAGATCTGATCACAGCCCAGGAAGAAGTTATCCTGGCCCAAAAGATACGTGAAGGCGACCAGGCAGCGTTAGAACGTTTAACCAAAACCAATCTTCGTTTCGTGGTTTCGGTAGCTAAACAATACCAGAGCCAGGGTCTTACTTTAGGCGATCTGATCAATGAGGGTAACCTGGGTTTGATAAAAGCTGCCAAACGTTTTGATGAAACCAAGGGCTTTAAGTTTATCTCTTATGCTGTATGGTGGATACGTCAATCAATTCTATCCGCGGTTGCCGAGCAATCAAGGATCGTACGTTTACCTTTGAACCAGATCGGGTCGTTAAGTAAAATACACAAATCCGCTTCTAAACTGGAGCAACACCTGGAGCGCCAGCCTACACCAGAAGAACTGGCTGATGACCTGGAAACTACAGTAGAAAAAATATCCGATTCATTATCTAACTCAGGTCGCCAGGTATCTGTTGACGCACCGTTTATTACAGGCGAAGAAAATACCCTGCTTGATGTGTTGCAAAGCACTGATGCCGGTACTGATAACGACCTGATGATCGATTCGTTGTCGCAAGAGATCAAACGCTCACTGAGTGTTCTGGCCGAACGTGACAGGCAGGTGATCGTACTGTTTTTTGGTTTGGGCAGCAATGCCGCACATTCACTGGAAGAAATAGGCGAAAAATTCAGCCTTACCCGCGAACGTGTGCGCCAGATAAAAGATAAAGCGCTGATGCGTTTAAGGCATAACTCAAGAGCAAATTTGTTGCAGTCTTATTTGTAATACATTAGAAGATCAGCAAAAAATATGCGTTAAGAAGATTAAGAAAAGGGGAGCGATCCCCTTTTTGCATTTAAAGTGGATGGTAAAAAGTGCTTCTTTCCCAATTGTCGATCACAAACGTATAACCCAAAGCAGCTGATAGATTAACGCTGTTGACCACCTTCCATTGCCTAAGCTCATCTGTAAATTCAGGAACAGCAAACCCACCCTGTAATGCCGCCTGCCTGTAAAAGTCAGCTTTTTGGGGGTGATGCGGTGAGCAGGCATTGAATACATAACTAAAAGCATCCTGTTGTATAATAGCCATGCTTATCCCAACACAATCATCAAGGTGTATTAAATTAACAGGGGCTAAACCATTCGGAACATCCTTTTTACCTGCAAAGAATCTACCGGGATGACGTCCGGGCCCAACTAAGCCGCCAAAGCGAAGAATGGCTGTTTTAAAGAATGGTTGCGATGCTAAAAGCTTTTCCGCTTCCAGTAATATCCTGCTTGCCTCGGTATCCGGAGCAGGATCGGTCAGTTCATTAATCTCGCTGTTATGATCCCCATATACACCGGTCGAACAGGTATAAATGACCTTTGTTATTTGATGTTGCTGAACGGCATGGATAATACGCTTCAATTTAGGCAGATACCCTTCTGTTTCGCCCTTACGAAACTTAGGCGGAATACTGATCACCAGTACATCACACCTAAAAAATTCAGGATCGAAACTTTCGCTATCTGCATCGATCAGTACCAAATAAGGCTGAATACCATTAGTTGATAGCAAGTCAAATTTCTCCGGAGATGTAGTAGAGCCTTTAACCGTGATACCCTGCTCTACTAACGCTTTGGCTAAGGCCATTCCGTACCATCCACAACCTAAAATGCTTATTGTCATGTGAAGGGGTAAAGGTAATGTGTTTGTAGTTATATTGAGTAAAGTGGTTTATGAGCGGCAGTGAATGTTACTTTTCTTTGGCCGTCAAAGAAAAGTAACCAAAAGAAACTCCCGGCTACGCTTATGTTCTGTGAAAGTCAGTAATTGGGCTTCGCCTGTGCCAGCCGAACAACGCTGATGCCGGATTTTTTAGAGGTATTTACGGTTAGTGCTTTTCATTTATTCATTTTCTATTTCTTCCCGTCAGCAGAAGAGCTTCGGCCGAAATCAGGCAAAACAATGGTGGCCTGTGCGGCTGCAGGGGGAAAGCAAGTTTTGCTGAAGCGTGGGAATGTGGGAGCAAAGCGAATGCGCGAAACTTTTGCGTACCAGGTTTTGCCTGATTTTGCAGGGCAAAGGCCCTAGTGCGGCAAAGAAGCCTTTCTGCTGAAAGCCTTTTTGGTTACTTTTGTGGCGACAAAAGTAACTAAGCCTCCGCGGCTATGAGCGGAACGATTATTTCATTTAACACATAATATCTCAACTAAGAAATCGCCTTACTCATCGAATAATACTTCAACTCTATAATATCACTCGGTACAGCTCTACTATTCCACTCCTCATGTATAGCCAATGCCGCTCCAACAGCCGTAGCCTGCGCCATAGAAGCAGCATACACCTCCACCTGCGGAAAAGCAGCTGCCAGCAAATGCATAAAAACGCTGTTCCTGCTAAACCCGCCATCCACAAAAATCCGCTTTACAGAAGTACCGTGTAGCACCAATTGAGTTGATGCAGCCTGCATACGTACCAAATCAAGTATCAGCTGATGATAAGCTTCGGTATCCGATTTAAAATCCGACAGTTCTCTCTCTCCAAAACCCTGATCCTGTGTAATATTGGCTTTAAGTTGATTAACAATAGCTTGCTCAAAAACAACATTTCTGAACCTGATCACATCCACATTAAAATGCTCCGCTATCCTTTTCACCTGCTGCTCATGCTCAAAGCCAGAAAATAAGCGGGATGCTTTAACCGGCTTCCCCTTGTATTGCAGGTAGCATAAGCAATCTTGTTTAAGTTCGTCGGCAGTTAGATTTGATTGATTAAAAGGGTTCAGACTGATGTTCCATGTCCCCGTGGAGATCAGGATAAATGGCTCTTTAAAATTCACCAGGTAGGGGATAAGGGCAGCCGAACTATCGTGCAAACCAATACCAATTTTATAATCCGCTTCGGGAGTATTTGATTTAAAAATCGTATCTGAAGGCTGAACAGGCGCCAGTTTTGAAGTTAAGTCTTCCTCATTTACCCAATCATGATATTGATCCTTCTCAAAATCCCACAAAGCGGTATGGCAGCCAATGCTGGTAATATCAGAACAAGGCTGCCCGGTAAGTAAAAAGCTGAGATACTGGGGCAGGTGCAGTGCATATTTCAACCGTTTAAATATTGCCGGCTGTTCCTGCTTTAACCGGTATAGTTGTAACCCCGAATTCAAACTACCCAAAACCGGGGAAGCGGTTTCGATGCTAAATTGTTCTTCGCCGCCATATTTTTTATAGAGTGAGCTGCTTAAGTCTTCGGGGTAAGGTTTCAGGTAATTGTATAATGGAGCTAAAGGTTTGCCATCCTTATCCAAATAAACCAAACTCGCTCCATAAGCTGAAAAATTTACTGCCTTAATATCAAATTTCTTCAGCTTGGAAACCTCATTTAAGGACTCAAAAACAGATAACCTCAAACTCTCCAGATTCTCGCAGGGAAAACCATCCTCATCAACTGTCTCCGTAAACCGCGCCGATTTTTCAAAAACGATGTTATAGCTCTCGTCGAATAAGAAGAGTTTCTTGTTGGTTTTCCCTACATCGAATATGGCTATGACGTTCATTGGTGATTGACTATTTAGAATAATGGGGTGTCATGCTGAGGCACTCGAAGCATGAGCGGTGGCTTGTACGCCATGCTAAACAGGCTTTTTTCTCATGGATAATTCTGGCAATAAATCCCATTGGCCATTTATTATTGCTTCTTTTTTTGCTCTGTTCCAACCTTTAATTTGTTTTTCAAATGCGATTGCTTGTGTGATTTCAGTAAACATTTCATGAAAAACCAATTTCACAGGCCTTTTTTTAAAGGTATAAGATTTGGTATCAATGCCATTTTCGTGCTCATATAAACGCCTTTCCAGATCATTAGTAACGCCTGTGTAATAAGAATTATCGCTGCAGAGTAATATGTAGACAAAATATTGGTTCATAGATCTCTAATTAAAAATAGTTTTCAACCTGAGGCACTCGAAGGATCGGCGTATAGGCCTTTGCCCGCATGCTTCGAGTGCCTCAGCATGACACCCATTTACGTATCTTCAACTACAGCCCTGTCGCCACTGTCTTCAATCCTCTTTCCCTGATCAAATTCCCCCTCACATCCAGCTTACGATAAACACTAACAGGGTCCAAAGCACCACCAGTCCGCAAACTTGCCTCCGCGATCAATGGCCGTACATCAGTACGGTAGGCTTGCTGTAATATCTCCTGCGCCCGGGTAACATCGTTATTATTCTGTGCATCTGTCAAAGCTTTTTTATCTACAATTAAAGCCTGTGCATAAGCTATTTTGATAGCCTGAACGGATTGCAGCAGGTCCTCTATGGGATCTTTTACATTATGCGAGGCATCAATCATCCAACCGATATCCGTGGCGTGGTTCATGCCGCGGGCATCCATACCTTCCACCAGCTCATTAAATATCAGGAATAGTTGATAGGGGTTAATGCTGCCTACGGTCAGATCATCATCGCCATATTTGGAATCATTGAAATGGAAACCGGCCAACTTCCCTTCCATCAATAATAAGGAAACGATCTGTTCGATATTACAGCCCTGTAAATGATGCCCCAGATCGACCAGCGTACTTGCCTTTTTGCCCAGTTTAGAAGCCAATAGATACGATTGCCCCCAATCGCCAATAGTGGTCGAATAAAAATTAGGCTCGAAAGGTTTGTATTCTATCCAAACCTTCCAGTCATCCGGCAGAGCGGCATAAATCTCCTGTAAACTTTCCAGCGTGTTTTGAAATGCTTTGCGGAAATTGAGTTGCCCAGGAAAATTAGACCCATCCGACAACCAAACCGAAAGCGCTTTAGAATCCAGCTGAACGCCATATTTGATTACCTCGATATTATGCTCGATAGCTTGTTTGCGCACCGCTTTATCCACATGATGCAGCGAGCCGAATTTGTAACTCAACTTTTGATCCCGCTGATCCTGGAAGGTATTAGAATTTACTGCATCGAAATGCAGGCCATATTGCGCTGCCAAAGCTTTAATGGATGAGGCATTCTCCGGAATATCCCAGGGAATATGCAGTGAAATAGAATTGCTGGAGCGGTTAAGCGCGTGGATCACGCCAACATCTTCAATTTTCTCCTCCAAACTCCTCGGCTCCCCGCCACCTGAAAACCGTCCGAAACGCGTGCCACCCGTACCCAATGCCCAACTCGGGATAGCGATATTAAAAGCGCCAAGCTTGCGCATTACCTCATCAAGATTAGCAACGTCAGCCGCTACAAAATCAAATTTGCGTTGATGTTCTTTTAAACCTTGCTGGTTGAATTCTTCGATTTTATACTTTTCTATTTTCATAGTAATGCCCCCTCTAAATCTCCCCCGGTAGGGGAGACTTAAAAATTTAATATTTTCTTAAAGCCCTCCCTTCCGGGGAGGGTTGGGTGGGGCCGCTACCTCGCAAACGCCGTTGCCACCCCACCATCCACGTTCAGCATATTGCCGGTTGATTTGTTTAATAATCCGCCCACCAAAGCAAAGCAGGCATTGGCTACATCTACGGGCAATATCACCTCGTTCAGTAAAGTACGTTTGGCATAGTAGGCCGGCAGTTCTTCTACGGTAACGCCATAGGCTTTAGCGCGGCCTTCGGCCCAACCACCTGCCCAGATATTACTGTCGCTGATCACGGCATCCGGGTTTACCACATTCACCCTTATTTTATCTGCACCTAATTCAGCTGCGTTCAAACGGCTTAAATGTAATTGGGCTGCTTTCGCGCTGCCATACCCGGCATTATTGGGTCCACTTACCAAAGCGTTTTTGCTCACGATGTTGATAATATCGCCGCCTATAGCCTGCTTTTTCATCACATCAACAGCAGCCTGTGTCACCAAAAACTGGCCCTTAACCAATACGTCATATAAGATGTCCCAATCCTTTTCGGTATGGTCGCCTATAGTTTTGGAGATAGACAAGCCCGCGTTATTTACGATCAGGTCGACCCCGCCAAAAGCCAATACAGCCGTTGCCATGGCACCATGTATTTCATCGGCTTTGGTTACATCCAATAAGGCTGTGGTATAAGCATCCTTGCCGTACAGCTTTTTAAATTCCTCGCCCGCGCTTTCTAATCGTACGGCGTGCATATCATTCAGGATCACTACGGCGCCTTCCTCCACAAACTTTTTGGCGATGGCTTTGCCAATTCCTCCTGCGCTGCCGGTTATCAGAGCGATACGTCCCGATAAAGCTTTTGGCTTCGGCATGCGTTGTAATTTAGCCTCTTCCAATAACCAGTATTCGATATCAAAAGCTTCCTGGCGTGGGAGGGAGGTATATTCAGAAATGGCTTCTGCGCCCTTCATCACGTTGATGGCATTGATGTAAAACTCGGCTGCTACCCGCGAGGTTTGCTTGTCCTTAGCAAAGGTGAACATGCCTACGCCCGGATATAAGATCACCACCGGGTTGGCATCCCGTATAGCCGGGCTGTTCGGATGTTTGCAGGTATTATAATAATCCGCATACATTTTGCGATAGGCCTCAAATGCCGGGGCAAGTTTTTCTTTGATCCCCGGGGCATCACTTAGGTTAGCGCCGGCTTCCAGTTCCAGAACCAGCGGACTGATCTTTGTCCGCAAAAAATGATCCGGGCAACTGGTGCCCATCGGGGCTAAGCGGTCCAGATCATTGGAGTTAATAAATTCCAGTACCCGTGCATCATCCGTAAAACTCCCGATCATCCGGGTTTGGGATGAGCAGAAACCACGTAATATCGGTGCCAAAGCAACCGCTTGTTTTTTACGGTCGGCCGGATCTAAACTCTGTATTTTCTGCCCGCCAAAAATGGGGGCCTTTTTACCATAGTTATTTTCTAAATATTCGGCGCATTGCTCTATTACCTCAAGTGTATTAATATAACTCTCATAAGCCGTATCGCCCCAGGTGAACAACCCATGCGAACCCAGCATAATACCCCGTATACCCGGACTGGCATCCAAACACGCCTTCAGCTTCAACCCTAAATCAAAGCCCGGCCGCTGCCAGTCGATCCAGCCTATGGTGCCGCCGAAAAGGTCTTCAGTTATCTTCTTGCCGTCTTTTGCTGCCGCGATGGCAATAGCGGCATCGGGGTGCAGGTGGTCGATATGCTTAAAAGGTAAAAAGCCATGAAGAGGTGTATCGATAGATGGCGCTTTTGAACTCAGATCGAAAATGCAATGGTTAAATAGCTCCACCATTTCATCTTCGTATTCCAAGCCACGATAAACATTGGTCAGGCTCCTTAACCTATCTACATAAAGCGCGGCCAGTCCGCTCTTTTTCAACGTGCCGATGTCGCCACCTGAGCCTTTGATCCACATTACTTCTACGTCCTGGCCGGTCAGCGGGTCTTTATCCATCACTTTGCAGGATGTATTGCCTCCTCCGTAATTAGTCAGGCGCAGATCGGCACCTAAAAGATTGGAGCGGTAGATTAATAGGTCCACTTCATCGCCAGCCAATTCGGCCGCTTTGGCATCATCCCACAGGTAGCTTACGTGTTTAAATTGTTTTGTATTGGCAGACATACTATAATATTTTAAGTTTCGCCTCACCCCAACCCCTCTCCAAAGGAGAGGGGTTGGGGCTTTTTTTAAAAGTCCTCTCCTTTGGAGAGATTTTGATTTACAATAACTCACATAAAATGAGGTGCTTATGTAAGTGTTAGTGTTTTTACTGTCAATGCCACTGTCAATAAAGATAACTAAAAAATAATAAAATTCAATCAAAATTTAGGTATATATTTCCTTTTATTTTGATGTAATTTAAGGTCAATAAAACTCATACTTCCTTTCAGAGCATTGGATAATATGAACCTATTAAATCAAATGAAGCGTTTTAATTACCCACTATCAGAAATGCATTTCTCGAACCTTTAACCGCATCTTTCCACTATTATTCAACATCGATAAAAGTAAATCCTATACCAATCTGTCGCAAATTTGAGATCGAAATGGCATTGTACATTTAATATGCTTTTTTTAACCTTTAAAACCTGCTTTATTTTTTTTATGACCAAAAGACTAAAGGCAGCAAAAAGTTGCCATTTGTAAAAATTCTCTAAGTTTAGGTAAAACGAGCGCTAAACTTTCTATAATCAGTTGTTCCGAATAGCAAACCTTGTACAAAAAGTATAGGTCATTTTATCGATAGGCATATGCCCCCCAGCGCTCCCTGGTTGGCAGTGTTGCGGAACAGGGTTTTGATATTGCCGTCTCGTCATACGTGATCCGGTTCTCGTCCCAGCCGTGGGTAACTGAAAAGGTGCCTGTACTCACATTGGTACGCTCGGAATAAATGGCCGCCATATCCCGGTTAAGCCTTTCATAAATACTTATACAAATTAAATAAGCTGTGGTTCAACATAATGCAAATTGCTGGTATTACAAGATAGGCACGAGTACGCCATCCGGCTGCCAACGCTGCATACTCGCGCCAGTTTAGGTGACATAGTTTAATGATTTGTTGTATTGGCTTTGCGTTTCAGGAGAATTAAAATGACTAAAGCAATGGTAGAAGCTATTGAAATAGGCAGACCTTTTTTATCATAAAAAAGTTGGTATGTAATAAATAATACTAAAGCAACAACAAGTGCAATAATTAATCGTGTACCCAATTTTGAGGTATAAAAATGTGGTATTAATTTAATTTTTGGATTTGTCGGATTTTTTTCACTTTCAAAAATTATTTGATTATAAATAACCTTTCCTGAATCAAGATCATCATTATCAATGAAGGTATAGCTCGTTTTTTTGTTATCATTCAACAATAAAGTAATCGCCGAATAGTTGCTCTGTTTAGTACTGGATGTACAACCTATTATTTCACAATAAAGATAATTAACAGTTTTTTCCAAAGTCGAATTTTTTAAATCTAATATTTCAATAATAAAACCATTTTCCCCAAAACGAAATATTGCACGTTTAGTGAAATAGTTTTTTATGGGCTTATTATAAAACGTTGGAATAATGAAAAATATTAAAAATCCGATACAAAAAACTATCATATTGTTAAATATCTTCGCAAGATCTATTGTTAAAAAAGTCCCTATAATCATAAAAATAGCTTGTGTTATAGCCGAGTATAGCGGATAAATTATCTTACATTCAATTATTCTATTTTCCATTCTATCCATAATATTAATTACTCGGCGGTTGCTGTTTGATATACGTCCCAAGCAAAGACAGCCCCAGCACAACATAAATAATTGATAATCAATACTTTAAGTCAATTTCAATCAAGTTGAATATAATTGACTTGAATATTAAACCTCTCCTTTGGAGAGGATTTAGGTGAGGCCACAAAGTTTGTTTATTTTATTGAATTACCATATCCTACAACAATAACTGAGATAATGATCGTTGCAATACCCGCTATTACCGTAAGTATCGCTTTCTGGCTCACGCCCTTCCACTCTTTTAGCACTAATCCCCAAACGTTGGCGATGAGGATGATAAAGGCCATATGCAATATCCACGAGCTGGCGCCATTGCCCAGCCGGCTTTCGCCCATGCCATAGAAAAAGAACTGCAAAAACCATGTAGTTCCGGCTAATGCCGAGAACAGGTAATTTTTAAGCAGCGGCTTTTGCGCATCGGTATAATTGCCAAAGGTTTTGTTGCGGGCATTTAGTATCATACACCACACAAAGTTAGTGGTTAATCCACCCCAAAGGATAACCACATAAGTAACATTATTCTGAAAAAGAAAATTTCCCTGCCCCGGATGTGCAATTTTCCAAACTTCGTTAGCGGTATCAGCCATAGTCTTCCCGGCCTCAATACCGAAATTAAAACAAGCGCTTAATACGCCAGAAACGATAGCAACGAAAATCCCGAGTCCGAAACGGTATTCTTTGTTATCCTCCACATCGGCCTTACCAGCAACCAGTTCCCGTTCTTTCATTGTTCCTGCCATGCCGCAGATAATGATCCCAATGACGCAAATAAAGATGCCCAGCAACACCATTTGGCCCCAATGACTATGCAGTAACATACTAAAAGTATCCTTGCCGGTCTTAGGGAAAAAGTTATAATATACAGATGGAATGATCGACCCAAATACAGCGCATAGCCCCAAAATAATAGTACTGCCCAATGATACCCCAAGATAACGGACGCCCAGGCCATAAGTCAAGCCGCCAATGCCCCACAACAGCCCGAAAAAGTAGGTGAGAAGTAATATCTGGCCATTAGTCTGACGTATGATTTCTGTAAAATGTGGTATAGTGAGCCAGGCTGCTAAAGGAGGTACAATGAGCCACGAAAATATCCCGCCCACTATCCAGAAACTTTCCCAGGCCCATCCTTTTACTTTTTTATAGGGGATATAAAAACTACCGGAGGCAAAGCCGCCGATAAAGTGGTAAATGATACCAAATATTACCTGCATAATTTAGATTTGGATGGTTTACAATAATCCGGGCCTTAAAAAGCACGTCCGATAAATTTAGGATATTTTATTTGTGTTGAACTTTTTTACCCGATAATATTAAGGCCTTTACCTTTTAAGAAAGCGGCCTTTTAAGATCCTGTCCATCACCTCGTCATAAAAACTTAGCCCGATAGTGATCTTCGTATTGCCAAGGTGCAGCATATTGCCTTCGATGGTATTGATACGGTGGAGGTTGATAATATAGCTTTTGTGAACCTGCAGAAATATTTCAGCAGGCAATTTTTCAAGGATGCCTTTAATGGTCAGGTACACAATCAGCTTTCCACCCAGGGTATAAAGCGTTACATAGTTTGACATCGCTTCGATATAAAGCAATTCATCATAGATCACCTTTTCTATTTTGCCATTGCACTTAATATAAAAGTAGCCGGGTTCTGCTTTGCCGGGCACCGAACTTTTTTCCTTTAATGTTTTTAATTCAAGCGCTTTTTGTGATGCCTTCAGGAAACGATCGAGCGAAAAAGGCTTTACCAGGTAATCAACCACCGCCATTTCGAAACCATCCAATGCATACTGGCCATAGGCCGTTGTCATGATCACCATAGGCAGTTTATGGGCCGATCTTAAAAAATCAAGCCCGTTCATTTTGGGCATATTGATATCCAGGTAGATGAGGTCAACATCAAGCCTGTTGATCAGCCCGGTGGCCTTCAACGGATTTTCTGCTGCGCCCACCAAAACTAAAAAATCAGTTTCTTCGATATATTCCTGCAAAAGCTTGCGGGCAATGGGCTCGTCATCGATGATTATGCAGTTCAACGTCATATGGCAAACAAAATTAAAGTGATCTCATAACTGTCATCCTGTTCATTTATTTTTAGCTGATGCTTACCGGGATATAATAGTTCTAAACGCCTTTGAGCATTGGCTATGCCTAATCCCGAAGACCCATCTGTATGGTTAATATAGGTATCCTTTGTGTTGAATATCCTGAACAATAAGTTACCCTGTTCATAATTCAGCGAAAGGTCTATCCGGTTCTCTTTAAATTCATTAAAACCGACATATTTAAAAGCATTTTCAATAAAGGTGATCAGTAATAAAGGGGCCACCTTCAGGCTGCCGTTTATTTCACCGGTGCAGAATGAGACCTTGATCCGTTCGTCAATCCTGCTTTTTTGCATCGCAATGTAGTTGCGGATATAGTTCAATTCCCTGTCCAACTCAATTTGCTCCACGTTGCATTCGTATAACTGGTAACGAAGCATTTCAGAAAAAACAAGCAGCATATTCCGCGCGCTTTTGTTGGATTTATCAATATGCCCATAAATGGAATTGATAGAGTTGAACAAAAAATGCGGGTTAAATTGTGCACGCAAAAAGTTAAGCTCATTGGCAGCTTTTTCCTTTTCTATCTGCTCAATATAGATCTGCGACCTAATCTTTTCGGCTACCATTTTTCCGGTCAAAATAATCACCACCCAAAACAGGATATTCACAAATGAATCATAAAATATACCCAGGTAATTAAAATGCTCGTTTGTAACCTTGAAAACGTAAATGTGTACGAATATCGAAACCGGCACCCTTAGTATGGCGGTAACCAATATCCCGGCTATAAAACAGGAGATAAATGCCACATACTTTTTCCGGTTTAACAGGTAAGGTATGGTGTACAACGAATTAAAATAATAATTGGCAGCAATAAATACCAGGTAGCAAAATTGTACCGTAATGGTATGGGTGATCACCAGCGTATTGTTCCTGAAAATAAATATCCAGAAGATGTAGGCCAATAGCCAAAACAGTAGATGGTATATAGTTTTATTCGTTTTCAATACGGGATTTATAACTGCAAAACGTGCCGATTATTGGGTCAAGTTACTTCAAAATCATTAATTTATATACAACCACGTATTTCATATATGGCTATTTCGCCTCGCCCTCAGGGAATGTTGTGCCCTTGTGGCAGGTATTGCAGGTAACTACAAGTACAGCGCTACCTATCATCGGGTGTTTTAGTTTGAAATACTTTTTATTGATGCCCATGGTCATCCGCATCATGGCGCGTGCGATCTCTTTTTCAGGTTTCTCATCACTGGCAAAATCAAGGCCATGGCCATCCTTTGCGTTGGCATGGCAGAAATTACAGGTTACCCCCAGCCCGTCCTGGAAATCATCCACCATCATTCCCTGCAGGTCCTTTGAGCTGATATTTTTTGGTAATACTTTTAAATTTTTATAAAGCGTTTCCGGCTTTGTTGGTTTAAATGAAGTAGCTGCGGTGCCAACAACCACTACAGTACCGAGTAGCATAACAACTGCAAATTTTTGATTGATCTTCATAGCAACATAGGATTAAGCTTTTACAGCATGTACATTTAAGGTCACCTGCAATTCGCCGGATATAGTGCTTGTACCACCCACGCCAAAGTCTTTCCGGTTGATCTTAAACGAGCCTTTGAAAATATACCCGTTATCAGCAGGCACAGCGGTAAAGGGAAACGCTATTTCTTTCGATTTGCCTTTAATAGTTAATTGCCCTGTAAGTGTATAATGCCCGCCATTTGATGTGATCTTACTGGATACAAAACGGATGCGCGGATAGTTTATAACATCAAAATACCCATCGTCCTTTAAGTGCTTATCGCGCAGGCCATTATCCGTATTCACCGTGCCTGCATCAATGGTTACATCAAAATTGCTGTTGGCTGTGTTTTGAGGATCAAAATCTATCTTCCCCTGGAAACCGCTGAAAGAGCCATTCACATCAAAGCCAAAATTGCCAATAGTAAAGTTTAATGCCGACCCATCGTCTACCGGTTTGTACTGGGCGCGGGCCATGGTCACACTTAAAAAAAGGATGAATAGCAATAGAATATATTTCATTTTTAGATATGCTAAATTTTTGAAAGCGGAATTTTAATAGGGGTACTCGGCTCAATTATTGCCTCCGCCTGCCTTCTCTGCCTCAACTAAAGGAATATCGGTTATGGCCAGCGTATGGTTATGTTCCACATAATGTACGCTTGTTAAGCCAAGCAGGCCACGCAGCTTTTCGGCCGGCACTTTCATCGGCCCAGGCGACGGTGCCGCCCCGGGTGCGGGTTGCGGAAACGCGGTTGAATTAGCGGTATGGAAAGTAATATTACCCTCCACCTTTTGTATGGTTTGATGGATGTGCCCGTTTAAAACCGACACCGATCCGAAGCGTTTGAGGTAGGATAACGCCTGGGCGCTGTCGTCAGTTGACCAACCCCATTGCGGATATATGGCCCATAACGGGATATGCGCAAACACCACAATAGGCGTGCTGCTTGCAAGGCCTTTTACATCATTTTCCAGCCATTTCAATTGCTCTGCGCCAATATGCCCCAGGCCACCATCAACATGGTTGGTAACATTTACCAGCCCGATAAAATGCACCCCGTTCGAATCAAAACTGTACCAGCCATCTCCTTTGGTGCCTTTTCCGTAGCGCTCCAGGTAAAGTTTGCCATTGTCTGTCACATCATGTTCGCCGGGAACATAGAATATCTTTTCGGTCTTCACACTTTTCAGGGATTGCTCCAGGGTATCAAATTCATCAGCCTGAGCCAGGTGCGAAAGATCGCCGGTGTGCAGTACAAATTTTGGCGCTGTGGGCATGTTGTTTATTTTGGCAATAGTGGCTTGCAACGTACTTATCACATCCGGGTTCGCAGCTTTGTTAAACCCGATATGGCTATCGCTGATCTGCACAAAACTGAAATCGGATTTTGGTACGATCAACCCCTTTTTAAGTCCCCCGGTTGTTTTATCTATCATATGGCTCATCCCATAAGATTTAAGGATACCGCCCGACATCATCCAGAGTACGCCCGTACCTGCCCAGGCCATACATTCCAGGAAACCCCGGCGGTCGATGCCATCATTATTGGTTTCAGGATTATGATCTTCTTCGTGGTGAAAATGGTTTTTCATGATATTGTTTTTTTAATTGTTACTGAGTTGTACCGCGAAGAAAGATGAAGTGATGCCCCTGTTATATTATTTTACATGAACCCCGGTAAATACTTGATGAAACCGGTATTTTGGCATAGATGAGGTCTTAGAAAGAGTTATGGAGTTAGCTTATCCAGGCAACGAATCACTGATTAAATACGTAATTTCACAGGCAACCATCTTGCCATTCAACCCATGCCTTCAACAATAACCGAAGCGGAAGACCAGCTTAACTCCCTGCTACCCATCAGCCGCATGGAGCATGCTCCGCCGACAGACTTACTGGCTGCGGCAAAGGCGTGGTCGCAGGTAGTTTGGAATGAAGCTGTACGGTTAGGGGCTATGCCTCTATCGGAGAATGAATTACAGAAGGGTTTAAAATTTGCCCAACATCCGGTTTTTATCTGCGGCGTTCATCGAAGCGGGACTACATTGGTAAGAAACCTTTTAGACAGTCACCCTGATCTGGTAGTATTGCCATCAGAAGGTACTTACTATACTAACCTGGAGTTTAAACTCAAATCCCTGCCAGAAAGTGAACAGATCGCTTTTTTAGGGATGGAATGGCTTCGCAGGCTGGCCAATCCCATCAACCAACCACCATACTGGTTATTAGGCCGGAGTTCGGAAACTATTTCGCCATATATTGATTTCGCCCGGTACTTAATGGCCTGGTGGACGGCAGGCCGCAAAGACGACCAGGAATGGCCCCATATCGCAATCCTATTGGCTTATGCTTCAGTTACGGGCAATATAGAAGCAAAGTTTTGGGTCGACAAAACCCCTGCAAACGAACGCTTCCTCAACCGCATCTGGGCTGAAATGCCAAACGCAAAGATCATCCACGTAATACGCGACCCCATTACTACGCTTACTTCCCGCAAAAAAATGGAACCATCCATCACTATGCGGACTGCGTTGCTTGATCTCAAAGTGTCTTTTAAAGTGGCAGTTGAACAGTCGCGGTTAAACGATCCGAGGTTTTTGTTAGTGAGATACGAGGAACTTTGTGATGATCCTGATGTTGTTATCGAACGAATGACCAATTTTTTAGAAATCCCGGTTCTGGATATATTGACCCAATCCACCGTTGCAGGAATGCCTACTGAGGCTAATAGCTCCTTTGGAAAAGAAGGTAAAGCCGGGCAGATACTTAAATCATCCCAGCATCAGCAATCTGAATTATTGAGCAATACTGAGCAGGAACTAATTGCAGCGTATATTGGCGACCTTGCCACACAGCTTAAATACCCTTTAACGAAAGTTACTACATTGCGCAAATTGTATTTGAGATTGAAAAACAGGCTTTGGTAACAGAGATCATTTATTGTTGCCGTTGCCTCACAACAGTATTTTATCTTCTTTAGCGCCTAATGATTCCAGTATCTTTTTGATCTCTGCGGATGCAACGCCCCCCTGGATGGCATGGTGAAGTGGCGTAAAACCATGCGGGCCTTTGGTATTTACCATCTGTGGAAAGTCTTTTAAAATAGCCTTAACCGCATCGGTTTTACCAAGCATACATAAAGTGAAGAAATTAACGCGGGCGCCTTTTTCCAACAGGAAGTCTGCAATTTCCTTGTGCCCCGTATGACCGGCGGCTTCAATTCCATTTTCAAAATCCCCGCTACCCCAGTCATGTGAGGCGAAGATCAGCCGTGGGTTTTGCAGATACAACTCTTTTACCCTTGTAAAATTGCCGTGGCAATTGCCCACAAAGTCTTTTACCACTTCAGGGTCGAGTTTTTCATTTTCCATATTTTTTACGGGATTTGATAAATGTGATTTGATAATACCCGGAAAAAATAATAAGCCGGTCAGACTAATGAGGTTTTGCTTTAAAAATAATTTTCGGGTGCTCATTATTAATAAATTTGATGATCAAATGTAACGCAGTGGTTCTCAATTCTCTTTATCGAAAATCACCTGTTTTTATTTTTGCGGAAGGCCTCGGGTGAAAGGCCTGTATAATGCTTAAAAAGGAGGCTGAAACTTCCAAGACTCGTGTATCCAACGGCTTCGCTGATCCCGGTGATGGTCTGGTCGGTATGAATGAGCAAATGCCGCGCCCTTTTTATTTTAATGTTAGTCAGATAAGCATGAGGAGTGGCATGAAACACCAATTTAAAGCAGCGCATTAAATGATTAACAGAAAGGTGAGAAGCCAGGGCAATTTCTTTCAGTGTTAAGGTTCGTTCGCTGTTGGCGTGGATATACTCCCGCGCTTTAAGCAGGCGTACATATAACTCCTGCCGGGTCGAGCTTTTTGCTGCCTGCAATAAGTTTCTATCAGCAAGGCTTTTCAGATGCAACCCACACAGCGAATCCAAAATATTTGCAAATTCCTGTTCAAGCCAAAGGCTATCATTGTTAAATAAAGTATGATCCCGGTGTAGGCGGTTTAATTCTTTATCGAGTAATGTGATAGGGTAGGTGCGTTCAAAAAAGCCGGTATTTTCTGTGAAGTGCCCTACATTATCAAGCAGGTATTCCGCTGAGCGGCCTGTACCGTAAAAAGCCTCATTTAAGGTAGCCTGGTCAAAGAATAGGCAGAAGGAATCCACTTTTTTATTTTGGTCGATTTCTATGGCGTAAGTAGTACCATCATTTAATAGTAAAAACGCGTCTTCAGTCACTTTAAAGCTACCTTTGCCTGTATTATAATAAGCCGGGCCGTTGCTGAATGTTTTGACAGAGCACAGCCCCTCCCCCTTCCAATAATATTTGGCAGAGCTGCCTGTCAATATAAAATTCCGGCTTTCCATTAATTTAATACTCAGCTATAAAACCATCACTCTCTCACTCAAACTTATTCTCATCCGTTACCCCTTTCCAATTATCCGACCGGAACGGGCTAACCGGGAAACCTTGTTTATTAAAGAGATTAGCCTCAATGGGCGCATCCGTCCAGGCGTAGCGCACGGCTAACGGCTGAGGCACTTGGGCGCACCAGACTTTCACTTTGTTACCATCCACAACTGCCTGAGCATAATAAAATTTATGATCGGCTCCGGCTATTTCAAAACCTTTAATGTAGCCGTATTTATCCTTTGCCATTAACCCGCTATCAGCATGACTAAAGCCGACCATCGCCTGCCCACTGTTAAATGATACTGAACTAAACAAAGGGCTTTCAGAGAAACCGGGTAAGTGATAAACCGATGTCAAAGCCTTATCAGCAAGTCTTAAACCTACATTAGCTTTATCTTTTGGGTGGATATTGTTGGGGTCGCTTATATCAGTAGTAACGGCCATGCCCGTGTTGGGGAGTTGCAGGGTCATGGTTTGGGCTTCGCGTAGTTCGGCCCAGTTGCTGCCTTTGTTGCTGTCCTGGAAACCGCCAAAGGACGCTAATTGCACAAACAGGAATGGAAATTCCTTCTTCCATCGATTACGCCAATCTTTGATCATCAGCGGGAACGAAGTGCGGTATTGGAAGGCCGTATTGGTATTCGCTTCCCCCTGGTACCAGATCACGCCGGCCATAGCATAAGGCACTAAGGGGTTGATCATCGCGTTGTACAAGGTAAATGCCGTATTATTCGGTTGAAAATCGAAGTGATAAGGCTTACTCAGATCAGGCATTAATCGCCAGTTATTATCCGCCAGGCTCACGATGGTATCGGGAAAATTCAGGTAAGTGTTAGTCCAGTCGCCATTAATACCTATACCAAACCAGGCCGGGTTTTTCTGTTGCGATTGCAGGTTCATAACCAGGCTGTTATCACCGCCTTTCCAGGTGCCTGTGGGTAGGGTATAATTACCGGCTGTTGATCCACCTGGTATTAATTTGCCATTGATGTACAGCACCATATCCGCGTCCGTTAGCCCCAGTCGTAGGGTAGAGGCGCGTTTAGAATAAGCATCATCCAACTTTATGCTATGTTGCATAAAGCCCTGTCCGCGGTACGAATACAATTTCCCCTGCCATTCCCAGGCGCCCACATTACCTTTCTGCCAGTTATCAAAATAAGTTGCCGGCTGATTGGCCAGTTGTTCTATAGTATAATTTACTACAGGGCCGTTATGGTAAGCAGCGTTTTTAAGGTTATTATCTATCCTTGCCTTTACGCCATCCCAGGTAGTAGGCAGGGTTTTGGCGACGGCACCCAATTCCGCCGACTTCAACATGGCATCCTTACTGATCCAGTCCTCCACGTTGGTGCCGCCCCAGTTGCTGTAGATCAGTCCAACAGTAACATGCAATTGCTGCGTTAATTGCTTGGCGAAAAAGTAACCCACCGCAGTAAATTCCCCCACAGTATTGGTATCCGCCTTGGTCCATTGCCCGCCTTTAAGGTCTTTCTCCGGCTCCAGGCTCATCTTGTCGTCAACTTTAAACTGGCGTATTGGCATCTGCGCCGCGTTCTTTTGCTCGGGTTTGTAGCCGAAGGCATCTTTCAGCTGGAACTCCATATTGGATTGCCCCGAACACAGCCATACCTCGCCCAGCATCACATCACTATAGGTCAGCTGCTCTTTACCCGAAGTGATGTTCATAGCATAGGGTCCGCCTTCCTTCATAGGTTTCAATACTGCTTTCCAGTCGCCGGCCTCATCAGCCTTTGCGCTGGCCGATTGCCCGTTAAAACTAACGGTGACCTTTGCATTCTTTGCGCTATGCCCCCATACCGGCACATCCTGATTCCGTTGTAAAACCATGTGATCGCCAAATAGCTTCGCGGTAGTTAATTGTGCCTGCGATTGTAAAAACAGGCATGCTAAAAGCAGGATAAGCAGTGAAATTCTCATAAATATAGGTTTCCGGCTTTGCCGATAAATAATGATCCGTATTTCTCAGGGGATTTACTCAGCCATAAATGTATAAGAAATCAGGCTAAGATAATAGAATTGCGATGTAACAATTATAGCAATTGATAATGGGAATTTAACTTAAAACCACCCCTTCTTCCAAAGCCTTATCATACGCCTCCTTATCAAACTGGTATAAATGCGGTGAGCGATGGGCACCGATGCTGCGCTTCTCATCCAGTTTTTTTAGCAAGCCCAGCGCGATCAGCTTCTTTGGAAAATTGCTGATATCCAACTTTTTGCCTAATAAAGTTTCGTAAAGCGCATGGATCTCAGCTAATGTAAATTTCTCCGGCAGCATATTATAGCCGATAGGATAGTGGTATAGTTGCACCCGCATGGTGTGCAAGGCTTCCTTCACCATATCGTCATGGTCGAACTCTAGTTTGGGGACGCTGTCCATATCGAACCAGGCACAATCCACCGACAGCATATCCGGATTGGGTACAGAATTTTCAAAATCAGTAATAGCATAAAAACCGATAGAGATGGTTTGGTCGATGAGCCAGTTATCCCGCGTTATCCTTACTCCGGTT
Organism: Mucilaginibacter sp.; assembly: GCA_035489035.1. Taxonomy (GTDB): domain Bacteria; phylum Bacteroidota; class Bacteroidia; order Sphingobacteriales; family Sphingobacteriaceae; genus Mucilaginibacter. Next base: position 172,938 of record DATHKT010000051.1, on the reverse strand, counting down.
ACCTCGAAGAATTTATTTTCATCAAATTCGTTGATCTTGGCCCGGTCTGGGTCTCCGAAAGCTTTAAATTGTTGTAAAAACAGGTTGCCGATACCGGTGCGCTCAAAAACAATTCGGTTTGCCGCCTGCACCAATGTTTCTGTCCGCTTAATATACCCCCCCGGCAGGCACCAGCCATCCATAAACTCATTTTTGATCAACAGTAGCTTCAATTGTTGTTCATGGTATCCGAAGATGGCGCAATCAATAGACACGTGCGGCACATAATGCAGGTGTCCGTTCAGGATAAAGTCTTCAATTTCGGCCGGGGTATTCATGTGGATAAAAATAGTGTATTTTTTATTTAGTAAATTTCACAAAATGAAAAATATTATTCCCTGGGTAATTGACCTTAATTCGATTTTGTTCGTAATATTGGTACATGACTCCAAGTGAACAGGAAAGCAGTATAGCCATCGACCCAAATATTGTCGAAATTCAACCAGAAGAAATAGCCTACCCGGATATAAAATCCACTTTCATGTTGTTTTTGGTTTTCGTTTTGATCTCACTTATTATAGGAGTAGTTGTAGTTATCCTGCTTATTAGTATTACCAGAGTGAATCTCAATTCACCAATATTAAAATCGGCATTAAACTTAGTCCTCTACATAATTACCAATTCGCTTATCATCAATTATGCATTAAGAAAAAGCAAAAAACGGCAGGGTTATTTTTCAAAAGTTAATTTTAATAAGATACAACTATGGCTGGTACCCACACTTATTGTTGGCACATTAGCTTTGATCATACCGTTGGCCCAGGTTGGTGATTGGATACCTATGCCTAAGGCTGTTCAGAAATTCTTTGAGAATGCTTTTAGAAAAGACGTCTTCTCCATTATAACAATGGTTATCGCCGCCCCAATTATGGAAGAGATATTATGCCGGGGAATTGTCCTGAAGGGATTATTAAAGAACTATCAACCCCAAAAGGCAATACTTATTTCTGCAGTATTTTTTGGGGCGTTACACCTTAACCCCTGGCAAGCAATTCCAGCCTTTTTTGGTGGTTTATTTTTGGGTTGGGCATATTACAAAACGCAATCTGTAATACCAGGGATGATCATCCATGCTACAATAAATGGCACTGCCGCGTTGATTTTATTTTTACCGCACAATAAGCAGAATTTAATAACGCTTTGGGGCTTGCCTTATTACCTGATTGCATTATTGCTTTCGATACTTGTCTTTACCTCAATCTGTATTCTGATTCAAAGGAAAACACAAATTAATTCGGAAACACTTATTTAATTATCCTATTAACCTCTTCCTGGCACATTCTTCCGAGGCAATTTCTACATGATTATTTTTTTATTTAGTAAATTTCACAAAATGAAAAATATTATTTATACCTTCATTTTGTAAATTTCACTAAATAGAATTTTCACCAATTAAAAACCATTTACGATGAGTACAAGAAGAAGCTTCATTAAGCAGGCCGCGATGGGCGCAGCCGGTGTGGGTTTGGCAGCCGCCCTGCCCGAATATTTATTTGCCGAAACCAATAAGGACCTGTTTTTCAAGATCGCCATTTCGCAGTTCTCTTTTGCCAGCCAGTTCTGGACCAAACAGCTTGACCCATTGGATTTTGCGAAGAAGTCGAAAGAGTTAGGCATCAGCGGCCTGGACTATTGCTCCATGTTCTTCGCCGATAAAGCCAAAGACACGCAGTATTTAACCGAACTGAAAAAACGCGCGGCTGATAATGGCAGCTTTAACCTGCGCATCATGATAGATGGTGAAGGCGTATTGGGCGACCTCACCGAAGCTACCCGCTTAAAAGCTGTAGAAAATCATTATAAATGGATGGATGCCGCTGCTACTTTAGGCTGCCCGATGATCCGCGTTAATGTGGAAGGTGAAGGCGCCCCGGCTGATGTGGCCAAAGCGGCTGTTGATAGTTTGGGCAGGTTGATCGAGTACGGCAAAAAGCAGAATATTGATGTCATTGTAGAGAATCATGTGGGCATCTCCTGCAACGGCGCCTGGCTGGCCGGGGTGATGAAGCAGGTGAACAGCCCGCATTGCGGCACACTGGCCGACTTCGGTAACTTCTGCATCAAACGCACCAAACCCGAAACCAACGATATAGCCGGGTACATGAAAACCAAATGCACGGAAGAGTACGACCGCTATAAAGGCATAGAAGAGCTGATGCCTTATGCCAAAGGTATCCACGTAAAATCGCATACGTTTAACGCCGCCGGGGATGATGAAGAAACTGATTATTACCGCATGTTCAAGATCATCAAAAAATCCGGCTTTACCGGTTGGGCAAGTATTGAGTATGAAGGCGGCCTGTTTAAAATGTACACCAAGGACGCTAAATACCTGGACGATTACGCCGGGGTAACCGCCACTAAAAACTTAACCGAAAAAGCTGGTCGCGCAGCCTGATCCCATCAACCTAAATAAAGATCACGATGCAGATAAAAAAATCATCAACCGTATATGATATTGTCATTATCGGTTCGGGGGCAGGGGGAGGTATGGCCGGTTTGGTGCTGGCTAATGCCGGTATCAAAGTTTTGATGCTGGAGGCAGGCCCCTTCTTTGATCCCGCTAAAGATTCCTTACAACTCAAATGGCCCTACGAGTCGCCGCGCCGCGGGGGTAATGCCACCCGGCCCATGGGCGATTTTGACGCCGCTTATGGCGGCTGGGACATCGAGGGCGAACCCTATACCCAAAAGGACGGCTCCGAATTTCAATGGTTCCGGTCTAAAATGCTGGGCGGGCGCACCAACCATTGGGGGCGTATCTCCCTGCGTATGGGGCCAAAGGATTTTAAATGTAAAACCGCGTATGGTGTAGGCGACGACTGGCCCATCACTTACGATGAGGTCAAACCTTATTATGATAAGATCGACCGCCTGCTGGGTGTGTATGGCTCGATGGAGGGCATGGATAACGACCCTGATGGCATCTTCCTTCCTCCACCCAAACCCCGCCTGAACGAGCTGTTTGTCAAGAAAGCTGCTACCGGTTTAGGTATCAAAGTGATCGCCGGCCGTGGCTCGGTACTGACTGCGCCCTTGCCGGGTAATACCGACCGCCACGAATGCTTCTATTGTGGGCAATGCAACCGCAGCTGCAAAATTTATGGCGATTTCTCGGCGTCATCCTGCCTTGTGATCCCGGCTATTAAGACCGGAAATTTGGAGGTGGTGACCAACGCCATCGTGCGCGAAATATTGACTGATGCCGAAGGCCTGGCCAAGGGCGTATCCTACATCAGCAAAACCGATATGCAGGAATACCAGGTGAACGCCAAAACGGTGATCCTGGCGGCAAGTACCTGCGAGTCGGCAAGGATATTGCTCAACTCCAAATCATCGCGTCACCCCAACGGGTTGGCCAACAGCAGCAATGCCGTAGGCAAATACCTGCACGACTCTACCCAGGGGGGCGCGGCTGTAATTATGCCGCAACTGCTGGACAGGCCCCGGTTTAATGAGGACGGTGTAGGCAGCCTGCACCTGTATGCTCCCTGGTGGCTGGATAACAAGAAACTGGACTTCGCCCGTGGCTATCACCTCGAAATATTTGGCGGCATGTTTATGCCAAGCTATGGCGGCTATTTGGGTTTCGAGGGTGCGCTGGTGCCTTTCCTCAACGGCTATCTGCCCGGTGCTGATGGCAAGATGAAAGATGGCGGCGGCTTTGGCGCATCGCTCAAAAATGATTACCGGCGCTTTTATGGTACGCTGGCCGGCTTCGGCTGTCATGGCGCATCCACGGCACGTGAAGATAATTATTGCGAGATTGACCCTACCGTGGTGGATAAATACGGCGTGCCGGTACTGCGTTTCAGGTACAAATGGAGCAGTGATGATGTGAACCAGGCCAAACACATGCAGGAAACCTGTAAAAATATCCTGCACGCTATGGGCGGTATCCCGCTGACACAGCCACAGGGCCCCGAGACCAATTACGGCCTCGATAAACCCGGCAAAGGCATCCACGAGGTAGGCACTGTGCGTATGGGCGATGACCCTAAACGCGCCCCGCTGAACAAATGGGGCCAGGCGCACGATTGCAAAAACCTGTTTGTAACGGATGGTTCGGTGTTTACCCAGCAATCCGAAAAGAATCCCACCTGGACCATCCTCGCCCTGTCTATGCGCACAGCCGAGTACCTGATAGAGCAGCGTAAAAAACAGAATGTTTAACCTTAGCCACAACCATCATGAACAGAAGAGATAGTTTAAAAGCAATAGGCATCGGCACCATATCGGCTACGGCGCTGATAGCCGCCTGCAAATCCCCCGAAACCAATGGGGCCGATGCGCCTGTAGTGGACGCCACCGGCAGGCAGGATTTTGAAGTAACACGCGATAAAACGATAACCGATGCAAAGTTTTTTGATACCCATGAAATGGCCACCATCACCCTGCTGGCCGACCTCATCATCCCCAAAGACGCTCACAGCGGCAGCGCCTCGGATGCCAAGGTGCCCGACTTTATCGAGTTTATTGTAAAAGACGAACCCCAGCACCAGCTCCCAATGCGCGGCGGCCTGCGCTGGCTGGATGTGCAATGCCTCAACCGCTACAACAATGCCTTTAAAGACTGCACCACACAGCAGCAAACCAACATGCTGCACGAAATAGCCTACCCCATGAAGGCCAAGCCTGCCATGGCACAAGGCGTAGCCTTCTTCAACAAAATGCGCGACCTTACCGCTATCGGCTTCTTCACCAGCAAAATGGGCATCGCCGACCTGGGCTACAAAGGTAACGCCCCCGGCAAATGGGAAGGCGTACCCGCCGATGTGCTGAAGAAGTACGGGTTGGAGAATGTATAGGGGAGGTTTACAGTATTGTCATTGCGAGGAGTGAAACGACGTGGCAATCGCGAACTATGTATGTCCGCCCTGCATAGTTCGCGATTGCCCTCCGCTGGTTAGCGGATCGCAATGACAAAAAGCCCCTATTGACCAATGAACCAATGACCAATGACCAATAGGGCGTTTCCCGCTGATAGAAGCGGGCCGGGCTTTTCGTTACAAGTCCTCGCTACGCTGCGGGCTTTTCACTGCAATCCCTAACGCAAATCCACCAACCTTCGCTGCCGCAAGCTTTCAGCTTGTGGTAATATTGGTTTCAGCTTTCAGCTGATATGCTTATGGCGCGACAAGCTGAAAGCTTGCCCATTGCTTACCACGAGTTACACTTCGTTAAACTCGCGGCAGCGGAATAATCTATCTGCGAAATCAGCGTAATCAAACGAATCAGCGGTTCAGACAAAAAAGCGACAACCTTCGCGTGAAGGATAGCAGCGTATACCGGCCTTGAGCCTAATGCCAGTGCAGTATAAGCGCATAGCCTGACCCAAAGGGGCACGCCCACCATCAACTACCCACCCTCAAATAGGAAAAGTCCACCCAACTGCGTAGCTTTGATCACCCAAAACTAATTTCGACAGGATGCGCCATCAACCCAGCGATACCGAGGAACGACCCATCTTTAAAACATTGAAGGATCAGTATATCTCCTTCGGGCTGCCTGTTGATTCGATCGATGAGAAAACAGATTTTGCCATCCATAATCTAAAGGATATTCATGCGACGCTGCCGTATGTGTCGCCGGTTTTCAGGCCGGGGTTCTTCTCTTTTGTTTTTGTGAAGGACGGGCATGGCAGATACGGTACGGACGAGCTGGTCTTTGATACTGTGCCGGGCACCATTTATTTTACCAACCCGGGTCATTTTAAATCCTACCGATGGATACAGATCAACGAGGTTTACCTCATCACGCTGAGCGAATCGTTTTTAAAGGAAAATGTGCACCCTGATATTTTTGAGGAGTTCCCCTTCCTGCTGGCCGAAACCGTGCAGCCCAGGGTACTAAGCCCCGAAGTGTTTGCGGAATTTGAGCAGCTTTATTTGCAGATCAACAGGGAATATTTGGCGAACAGCCCTTATCGCAACCGGCTGATCGGTAATTTATTCGTTGTGCTATTATTGAAGGTTAAGGAGTATTTCTGGAGGGATTATAACCCGATATATGAGGGCAACCGCAGTTCGCAGATCGTGAAGAACTTTAAGCTCACGCTGGAAAAACATTACCGCGACCTGAACCGGGGTGTAGTGGAGCAAGCCTTCAGGGTACAGGATTATGCCGATGCCCAAAGCCTGCACCCCAATTACCTCAGCAACGTGATCAAAATAAAAACCGGCAAACCCATTGGCACCTGGATAGCCGAGAAAACCATCGCCGAAGCGAAGTCGATGCTCCAAAATTCGGCTATCTCCATCAAAGAAATTGCCTACCGCCTGGGCTTTTCGGAAAGTAACCATTTCAGCAGCTACTTTAAAAAACATACGGATATAACGCCTGTGGTATTCAGGAAGCAGGGCAGCCCCACCCAACCCTCCCCGGAAGGGAGGGCTTAAAAAAGTCTCCCCTACCGGGGGAGATTTAGAGGGGGCTGACGCTTCTTAGATATTTGTAGTTAATGCTTTAATATCTGTATAATTCGGGGTACCCTGATGTATGACCTTTGTTCTATCATTTAAAACAAAAGATATGAAAACGTTAGAATCAAAAGTAATTTTAGTAACCGGCGCCTCAAGGGGTATCGGTGCAGCAGTGGCCCTTAAACTGGCAGATGCCGGGGCCAAAGTAATTATCAACTACGCAGGTGGCAAAGAAGCTGCCGACCAAACCGTAAACCAGATCAAGCAACAAGGCGGCGATGCCATAGCCTTGCAGGCTGATGTGAGCAAAGCCGATGAAGTAAAAGCTATGTTCGATGCCGCCATCGCTCACTACGGTCGCATTGATGTACTGGTAAACAATGCCGGCATCATGATCACCAAATTGCTGAAAGATACCACCGATGAGGACTTTACCCGTCAGTTTGATATCAACGTGCGCGGCACCTTCAACACCATGCGCGAGGCCGCTACAAAGCTGGCAGATAACGGAAGCGTGATCAACTTCTCCTCATCCAACAACCGCATTATGCTGCCAACTTACAGCACTTATGCAGCCACCAAATCAGCAGTGGAACAGCTGACCCGTGTATTCGCCAAAGAAGTAGGCGCAAGGGGTATTAATGTAAACTCCGTTTCTCCCGGCCCAACCAATACCGAACTGTTCACCAAAGGCAAACCACAGGAAGTGATCGATCGCCTGGCCGGCCTGTCAGCATTCAACCGCATCGGCGAACCTGAGGATATTGCCAAGATCGTGGTGTTCCTGGCAAGTGACGATGCCAAATGGATCAGCGCGCAGAATATCGGGATCAATGGGGCGATGGCTTAAGCCCCCCAATTGTCATGCTGAGGAACGAAGCATCTATCACCGATTAGATTCTTCGCTGCGCTCAGAATGACAAATAAGAAATCAATAATTCACTAAATCAATAATTCAACATTAAATATTCATGAACTCATTAAAAAATAAAGTAGCATTAATAACCGGCTCGGCCCGGGGTTTAGGTAAAGCCATAGCGGAACGTTATGCAGCATTAGGTGCAGATATCGTTATCAATTACTCACGTGATAAGGCATCAGCCGATGAAGTGGTAAGCAATATCAAAGCGATGGGCGCAAGGGTAATAGCCGTACAGGCCGATGTAAGCAAGGTAGCCGACATCGCAAGGTTATTCGAGGAAGCCAAAAAGGAATTTGGTAAAATAGACATCGTGGTAGCCAACGCCGGTATCGAACTGGTAGAAACACCTGTAGTCGACTTTACCGAAGAACAGTTTGACCGCGTATTCTCCATCAATACCAAAGGCACTTACTTCACTATGCAGCAGGCTGCTAAGAATGTGGAGAAAAATGGCCGGATCATCTATATCGCATCCAGCACTACCTCATACCCTGTACCGGGCATGGCAGTTTATGGCGGCAGTAAAACTACACCACGTTACCTGGTGGATATTCTTTCAAAAGAAATAGGTTACAAAGGGGTAACGGTAAATTCTATCATTCCATTCGCCGTTGATCATTCAGGCATCTTCGCCGAAGCCGGCAGCTATCCTGAATTAAGGAAACAATTATTAGATAGTTGTCCAATGGGTAGATTAGCCGAAGTAGAGGACGTGGCCAATGTGGCTGAGTTTTTTGCCAGTGACCTTTCTTCATTTGTTAATGGCCAGCACTTGTTGGTAAATGGTGGGGCGACTAATTAACCCCCTCCCGTCCTCCCCCTAAACTTAGGGGGAGGTGTCGACCAACGAGAGACGGTGGGGGTAAGGGTAAAATAAAGGCAGGATCACCCAATCCTGCCATTTGTTTTTTAAATTTGAATTAATATGATCCTCAAAATATTAAATACAATATTGATCCTGTTCGCCGTTTATATGGGCTGCAAGCAGGGATGGGCCATGCTCACCGGTAAACCTGAAATGCTGGAAATGTTTGGGAAATGGAACTTCAATAAAAACGTAGTGATGATCAATGGAACGGTAACACTGCTGAGCGCCGTGCTTATGCTGTTTCCAAAAACATTTCTGTACGGCAACTTTTTGATGGCTGCTAGTATATTGCTTATTATTTGCCTGCAATTATTATACAAAAATCCTGCGGGGGCAGCTATCGAGCTGCCTTTTTTATTCCTGAATTTGATTATTATTTATTTAGGATATCCTTTGTGAAAATATGTTATAAGCCGCATGGAGCGTATACCATTATTATGATATAAGATATAATCATCAAAATATAACTCCATAGTGACCATATTAAAAGCATTTTTACTACTTTAATGTTTTAATTTGTACCTATGACAGATCATCATCACCTGCTCGGCAAAATAAAGGATTTTGTAAGCGAAATATTTCGTAGCAAAGCAGATTCGCCCTACGTTTATCATAACCTGAAACATACAGAGGACGTAGTTGAAGCGGCAATTCGCATTGCCAATCACTATCAACTAAATAACGATGATTTTTTTGTAGTTACAGCTGCTGCCTGGTTCCATGATACAGGGTATTTTACCGATTGTAAGCAGCATGAAAATAAGGGCGCCGAAATAGCGGCCGAATTTTTAGCCCCGAACAAGGTCGACGCAGCTATCATAAAAAAAGTAGAGGCTTGCATCCTGGCAACCAAAATGCCGCAAAAACCAACCAATCAGCTGGAAAATATCATTTGCGATGCCGATCTGTTCCATTTCGGTACAGATGATTTCAGCAAAAAGAATAAGCTGATGCGTGAGGAATATAATAATCTGCACAGCGATAAGCAGATAAGTAAATCCCAATGGCGCGATAAAACCATCACCCTGCTCGAGGGCCATCATTATCATACCGATTACTGCCATTTATTACTCGATGATCAGAAATTAAAAAATCTGGACAAGTTAAAGAGCAAAACCTACGAGGAGGATATTAAAACCGCAGAACCTGCTTTGCAGGAACCAATTATTGCCGGTAAGCCCCAGGAAATAAAGGAGGAGGTTGCCGATGCCAAGAAAAGTAAAAAAGACCGCCCGGATAAGGGTATCGAAACCATGTTCCGCATCAGCTCAAGTAACCATTCGCGGCTGAGCGATATGGCGGATAATAAGGCGCATATCCTCATCACCGTAAATTCCATTATTTTATCAGCGGTGATCAGTTTGGTACTGCGCAAGATAGAGAACAATGGGTTCCTCACGCTGCCGTCTTTTATCCTGCTGATCGTGAGCCTGGTCACCATTATATTTGCCATATTGGCCACGCGCCCGTCTATCCCTAACGGTACTTTTTCTAAAAAAGAGATCGACGAGAAAAGGGTTAACCTGCTGTTTTTCGGCAATTTCTACCGGATGAGCCTGACTGATTATACCGACGCTATGGTTAAGGTAATGAACGACAGTGAGTTTTTATATGATAACCTGATCCGGGATGTGTATTTCCAGGGAATTGTATTGGGTAAAAAATACAGGCTGCTGCGGGTGGCTTATAATATTTTTATGGTAGGATTAACAATTTCGGTAATCGCGTTTATTGTTTCGTCGGCCATGGCTACCAAAACTTTATAATCCCCCTATGGAACCAGTGTTTTTTGACCGGGATCTGAGCTGGCTCATGTTTAACCGCCGGGTTTTAGAGGAGGCGGAGCGGGATAGCGTGCCTTTAATGGAACGGATCAGGTTCCTTTCTATTTATTCATCCAATCTTGATGAATTTTACCGGGTGCGTATCCCTGTGATGCGGGCCTTTAATGTGCTTGAGGAAAAAGGGAAAAGCATCGGCGCTGACCATTATTCCACAGCAAGCAATCTGTATAAAGCGCAGCAGGAGGTAGCTGAGCAGCAACAAAAGTTTGGCAGCATACTGAGGGATAAATTATTGCCCTTGTTAAATAAGGAAAAGATTAAGTTGTTTTACAATGAATCCCTTCCACCGTTTATGCAAACAGCCGCTACATCGTGGTTTTTTAACGAGGTGCTGGGTTATTTACAACCACAGCATTTGGGCAATGGTTCGCCGGATTTTTATCCTGAAAATAATAAATTGTATTTCCTCATATTTCTGCGGCCGGATGATGGGACAGAAAAAATAGTCATATTAAATATCCCATCCGACAAGTTGCCCCGGTTTTATACGTTGACCAATGCGGATGGCCGTTTTATACTTTTTTTGGATGATATTATCCGCTACAACCTGGATAAATTATTCCCCGGCGAAACGGTAAACGGATGTTTTAGCTTTAAAATAACCCGTGATGCCGAACTTGACCTGAAGGATGAATATGAAGGCGACACCGCCGACCTGATAGAAAAACAGTTAAGCAAGCGCGACCTTGGCCTGGCTACACGCTTTTTACATCAGCCAGGGATACCTTTGCGTTACCTGCATACCGCCGCACGGCAGCTTGGGCTTGATGATAACGGCATTGTGGAAGGGGGTATCTATCATAATCTTAAAGATCTGTCTGCTTTACCCGTGAAGGATGCGGCGTTGCAGTATGATAAATGGCCGGCCCTAAACACGCAACTTCCCGTCAATTCATTTTTGCTTGATCATTTGAAAGAGAAGGATATGATCGTTCATACGCCCTATCAATCCTATTCGCCGGTTCTAAGGTTTTTTAATGAGGCTGCCACTCATCCGGATGTAACTGAGATCTATGTTACTTTGTACCGCATTGCCAATGATTCGAGGATAGCCAACGCGCTCATCAGCGCGGCTAAGAATGGCAAAAAAGTGAAGGTATTGGTTGAGCTGAAGGCCCGCTTTGATGAAGCAAACAATATCAAATGGGCCAAAAGGATGAAGGCCGCAGGGGTAGAGATCATTTATAGCGTAACCGCATTGAAGGTGCACGCTAAAGTAGCGCTTGTAAAAAGACGGGAAGGCCTGCGTGAGCAATATTACGGCTTACTGGCGACCGGGAATTTTAACGAAGGTACTGCCGCTTTTTATACCGATCATATTTTGATGACCTCCTCGCCAAAGCTTTTGCGCGAAATGGAGCTGATCTTTATTTTCCTGGCAAAGCGCAAAAAGCCCGTACAGGCTGACCATATCAGTTTTGAACACTTGCTGGTATCGCAGTTTAACCTTCAAACCCGCTTTTTTGAGTTGATAGACCGGGAAATAGCAAATGCAGGGAAAGGGCTACCTGCAGGTATCACCATCAAACTAAATAATCTCGAAGAACGTAAGCTGATATCTAAGCTATACGAGGCATCAATAGCCGGGGTGAAGATATCGCTCATTGTGCGCAGTATTTGCTGTGTTGTGGCGGGGATAAAGGGATTGAGTGAAAACATTACCGTAACCCGTATTGTTGATCGTTACCTGGAGCATGGGCGGATATTTATCTTCAATAATAACAATGATCCGGAAGTATTTATGGGTTCGGCCGATTGGATGAACCGCAATATCTACCGAAGAATTGAAGTATGTTTCCCGGTTTATAACCAAGAAATAAAGAAACAGATAATAGCCATTACTCAACTGCAACTGCGTGATAATACGCAGGCGGTTTGGATAGATAGCGAAATGAACAATGTTCCCAAACATTCATCGAAAGGAGAGCAGCCGGTACAGTCGCAAAAAGAAATTTATAATAATTTGGCAACCAATGGAACAGTTTAAAAATGGATTGAAGTTGATGTTCCTGGCATTAATGCTGGTAACCATTGCCTGCAACGGTCAGCCGAAGGTGTATACAAGTCCACAGGGATATGATTTGAATAAGCCCCAGGTATTTAACATGCCACCGGTGCTGAATGAAATATCAGGTATCGCTTTTTTAAATGGTAATAACAGCCTTATTTATGCCGAAGAGGATGAAACGGGGAATTTGTATACGTTCAGGCTGGGTGATAAAAACATCAGGACAACCAATTTTGGCAAACATGGCGATTATGAAGACGTGGCTGTTTGTAAAGGATACGTGATCCTGCTGCGCAGCGATGGAGTATTGTTCACATTCCCATTGAGCGAAGTAAATAAACCGCAGGCCGGTAAAGTGCAAAAGTGGGGCAATATTTTGCCGCAAGGCGAATTTGAAGGCCTTTACGCCGACCAGCTAAGCAGCAAATTATATGTGCTGTGCAAAAGTTGCAGCGATGATTCCAAATCTGCCAGCAGCGGTTTTATCTTCCAACTGCAGCCAGATGGCTCGGTTAAAAAGGCAGGTAACTTTAGCATAAATGTAAAAGCGATTGAAAAGATAGCGGATGTGAAGAAAGTGACTTTCCGTCCGTCGGCAATTGCGCAGAACCCGATTACCAAACAATGGTACATTCTATCATCTGTGAATAAAGCATTGATCCAGGCAGATGCGCAATGGAACATTCAACAGGTGCACAGGCTTGATCCAAAGCTGTTTAAGCAGCCTGAAGGTATCGCTTTTGACAGCGCACAGAATTTATACATTTCTAACGAGGGAAATAATATTAATTCCGGTACAATACTTAAATTTATATATCATAAATAAATAAGTCATGAATAAAAAACTACTTATCTGTTTGATGATGCTACTGGGTTTTGCCCCCTTTGCAAAAGCCCAGGATAGCGTAGTATACCGCATAGTATTGATAGGTGATGCGGGTGAGATCAATAAAGAACAAATGTCGGTATTGGACTTTGCTGCCAATTCGATTATTAAAAACAAAACGACGGTAATTTATCTTGGGGATAATGTGTACCCCCGCGGCATGGGTTTGCCCGGTAGTCCTGACCAGGCCCGTACCGAAAAGATATTACAGTCGGAATATATACCCATGCGGGCAAAAGGTGCACCGGTTTATTTTTTACCGGGCAACCACGATTGGGATAAGATGGGCCCCCACGGGCTTGAGAAAATAAAACGAGAATGGGAGTACCTGGAACAGCAGCAGGATTCCCTGCTGCACCTTATTCCGCATAACGGCTGCCCCGACCCCTACGAGATCAAAGTAAATGACAAACTGACCATTATAGCGTATGACAGCGAATGGTGGCTTTTTCCATACAACAAAAATAATCCGGGTGTTGATTGTGGCTGCAAAACCAAAGATGACGTAGTTAGCAAGATGCATGAACTGTTTTATAAAAACAGGGACAAGATCATCTTGCTGGCATCGCACCACCCGTTTCAAAGTTATGGGGTGCATGGCGGTGTTTTTTCTTTGAAAGACCATGTTTTTCCATTTACCGCATTAAATAAAAACCTGTATATCCCGTTGCCCCTGGTAGGATCAGTTTATCCGCTTTTGCGCACTGTTTTTACAAATCCGGAAGATATGGGTCATATTGAATATAAGGATATGATCAGAAAGGTAGATGGTGTTTTTAAAGGCTATCCCAATTTGATCCATGTAGCCGGCCACGATCATGGCTTGCAATTTATCAAAAACAAAAAGGGTGATCTGCAGGTGGTAAGCGGCGCCGGTACCAAGCATATTTATGTAAAGAAAGGAAAGAATTCCTTATTTGCCGATGCCGTACAGGGCTTTGTAACTGCCGACCTGATGCTGGATAACAGCATGCGGTTTACCTATTATATTTATACCGATAGCGGTGTTAAAGCGGCCTTTACTTATACCAAGCCTTACGAGTCAATAGCCCCGCTGGAGGCAAAAACATTTAAAACCCCTGATGCGGACAGTGTTACGGTAAGTGTGCACGCGGCTTATGATAGCGCGGGCAATTTCCACCGCAAAATATTTGGTGAGAACTACCGCAAGGAGTGGGCTGCAAAAGTGAAGCTGCCCTATTTAAAACTATCCAAATTGCATGGCGGCCTTAGTCCGCTGAGAAAGGGTGGCGGCTATCAATCGCAATCCTTAAGGCTGGTTGATCCCGATGGTAAGGAGTGGGTTTTGCGCACGGTTGAAAAAGACCCCACCAAGCTATTACCTGCCGAATTGGTACAAACCTTTGCCTATGGCTTGCTGGATGATGCCACCAGCGCCCAGCATCCTTTTGGTGCCTTGATGGTGCCGCCAATAGCCGATGCATTAAAGATACCACATTCAAACCCCATCATAGGGGTAGTGGCGCCTGATGAAAACCTGGGGCAATACGCCAATATTTTCGTAAATAAAGTTTGCCTCCTGGAAGAAAGAGAGCCAACCGGGAAGTCAGACAATACCGAAAAAATGGAGAAAACCCTCCAGAAAGATAACGACAACCATTTTAAGGGTCGCGATTTTATACGTGCACGAATGCTGGATATATTGATAAGCGATTGGGATAGGCACGAAGACCAGTGGCGCTGGCAGGGCGAAAAAGATAAAAACGATAATATAATTTACACCGCCGTACCGCGCGACCGCGACCAGGCCTTATACACCCGCGAAAAAATAGAGAATGTAGCGGGGTGGCATTGGATATTACCCACTTTGCAGGGATTTGAAGGAAAAATCACTGATGTAAACTGGTCCATGTACAAAAGCAGGTTTATGAATCCCTACCCGGAATCAAAAGTAAGCCGTGAGGAATGGATGAAAATAGCTAATGAGGTGAAAGCTGCCGTTACCGATAGTGTATTCGAAGCTGCCTTGCGCCGGATGCCACCCGAAATATACCGGATAAGGCACGATGAACTGATGAAAGAATTCAGGCAGCGCCGGGATAATCTGCTCGCGGCAATGGACAAATATTATCGCTTCGCCCATAAAATAGAAGATATCAGGCTAAGTGATAAAAATGAGCAGGTGCGGCTAAGCGATGCACCCAATAATGGCCTGGCTGTTATAGTAACTAAACTGAGCAAAAAAGGTAAAGAAGAAAATATCCTGTTAAATACTACGTATTATCCCGATATCACCAAAGAGGTAAGGATATTTACAGCCGATGGCGATGACCAGGTGATCGTGGATACCAAAAACACAAATATCAAGATCCGTTTAGTTGGCGGGGATGGTGAAAAACAATACCAGGTGGTTAATTCGAATAATACGATAAAATTATATGGTAAAGTGGGTAATCATACTTTTCAGGGTGATTCTACCCGTTTTATTACCCGCTTTTCAAATGATACCGCAAACACGGCCATACATAATACCAACCCCTATAATGTATGGATGCCTTTGGCTACGGGAAATGTAAACCGTGATGACGGATTTCTATTGGGCGCAGGTTTCAAATACACCGGCAAATCCGGCTTCCGCAAATTCCCTTACACAACGATGCAGGAGTTAATGGTAACGCATTCGTTTTCAACACAGGCCTTTAGCCTCAATTACAGGGGGGAATGGATAAAGGCAGTAGGGAATGCAGACCTTGTGTTACAAACGCTGATAAAGGCCCCTGATAATACCATGAACTTTTTTGGACGTGGTAATGAGTCTGTTTTTGATAAGTCGCAGGATTTTGCAAAATATTACCGTATCCGGTTCAATACCATGGATTTCAATCCGGCATTGCGTTGGCGTTCAGCTTCAGGATCAAGCCTTACTCTCGGCCCTGCACTATCCTATTATCATTTAGACCAGGGCGAGAATGTAGGGCGCTTTATCAATAATACTTCGCTTATTGGTTCTTATGACAGTACGTCAGTAAATAAGGATAAGCTACATGCAGGTATTGTCATGAATTATATCACCGATAGGCGGGACAATAAATTATTTCCAACATCGGGCGTTTACATTAATGTGAAGGTGCAGGGATACACCGGATTAAATAGCGATTCCAAATCATTTGCCCAGTTAATACCAGACATCTCCCTGTATACCACGATTGGAAGCCCCAGGTTGGTACTGGCCGAAAGATTGGGCGGTGGCGTCACCATAGGGCAAACAGCGTTCTATCAGTCGCTTTTTTTAGGCGGGCAGGGTAATTTATTGGGCTATCGCCAAAATCGTTTTGCAGGTCAGCATATGTTTTACAATAACCTCGAAGCACGGTTGAGGCTGGGCGATATATCCAGTTATGTATTGCCGGGCCAATTCGGCATAAGTGGCTTTTATGACGTAGGCAGGGTATGGGAAAAGAATGAATCATCAAATGTATGGCACCAGGGATACGGCGGTGGCATTTATTTTGCACCTATATCTATCGTAGTGCTGCAACTGCAGGCCGGATATTCAACCGAAGGCTGGTACCCATCCTTTTCGTTCCAGTTCAGATATTGATATATAATGACGAATTTTGACAGGTTATGCAAATAGGATTATCATACATTCCCGAAAGCAAGCGAATAAATGATCTGATCGATACTAAAATTTCGTTCAGGCCATTTATTGCCTACCTGGAAGAGCATATTAAAACCGAAAAAACAGTAAAGGCCAAGTTTTATGAATATGTTCTGCAACAGTTTAGGGACGAACCCGCCTGCACCTCAAATATCAATATTGATGATATTAACAAGTACAGCAGGCATCTTGAGCTGATCTACAGCATACTTACCCCGGTAACCGTTGACGAAGAAAATTATTTTTGGGCGCTTTCGAGCCCTTTATCCAAAAAGATATTTTATGGTACTGATGCTTACATTAACCTGGTCAACAGTGTTAACTCCGTTGAGCTGGAACCAGGCACCCAGGACGAAAGCAAGAATAAGATCAACCAAAGGTTTAAAAACTTTATCTATAAGCTGATACTGGGCAAGTTTTATGGTGTCAATTCTATCAATTCGGAAAAAATAGTTTACGCTTATCATGAGCCTCAAACCGGCCTGCACAAATATTACCGGATAGAGCCTGATACGCGTTTTATCGATATTAAAGCTAAAACCCCCTTGCCCGCATTGGATTTTGATGCGTTGAATTTGTGTATTACGGAGGGCTGCGTTACTGATGGTTTGGACACCTTATTGCCGCTGTCTAACTTTTATCTCGAAGGTTTCACAGTGGTTACCATGGAAGATATTACCGATGAGTATGCTATAGACATTATTAAAAGAAGCCTGCTACAGCACTCAGATGACCATGACCAACTGTATGATGAGGTTAAAAACGCTCTCCGTACTTTGGGCGGAAATAAAGATGTCGAATTTGGACTGCTGCCTTTCCTGGCGGTAAACAACAGGCTGGTTTTTGACGATATCGAATGCTCAAGAAGCATAATAGTCAGGTCGGCCCGGACGACCGAGGGTGGGATGCAGAAAATTTACGAGAGTGCCAATGCCTATATCAAAAATCCGGTAATGCGCATGTATCCGGTTATAACCGATGAGCTTCAGCAGGAAAACCCTCATTTGATCGCCCTGAAAGCCATGGGAGTACAGTCTTACTCGGTGATCCCGGTTTTTTACAACCAGCGTATGGTTGGTGTTTTGGAAGTATATTCATACCAGGAGATATTGCATTTTGAATACCTGCTTTCGCGCCTGGCTGATGCTATGCCTTTGATAGCCCAGCTGCTTCAAAATAGTATTGATCAGTTTAACCAGCGTATAGATGATGTAATCAAGGAAAAGTTTACTACGCTGCAATCCTCCGTACAATGGAAATTTAACGAAGTAGCGCTTGAATATTTGCGCCAGCCATCCAACGAAGAAAAAGAAACGCCTATAGGTACAGTTACTTTTAAAAATGTGTATCCGTTGTTTGGAGCTGTCGATATCCGCAATTCAACTATCGAGCGTAACCAGGCATTAAATGAAGATATCGATAACCTGCTGGCCTTACTGGTGCTCGGAAAGGAACAGATCGGGAAGCTGCTTCCCAAAAAAGTTGCTGCAGATATGGCCCGGGAATTTGCACTGTGGTATAAAAAAATCGACACTTTTTTAAAGCTAAGTGATTCAGGCATGTTGAATGCTTTCTTACAAAGTGACGTGGTTCCGTACCTGATACAATTGTTGGTTGATCATCCGGCTGCTGAAGAACCCATAAGACGATTGAGAAAGATCATTGAAGATGACGCCGAAGAAGTTTCAGGCAAACGGGCTGCACTTGAAAAATCTATCCAGGGGATCAACATGGCCTTAAATACTTTTTTTGAAAAGGGCCGCAAGAAAGTTAAAGCGATTTATCCCTGTTATTTCGAAACTTTCAGGACCGATGGGGTGGAGTACGATCTTTACACCGGGCAATCTATTAAACCTGCTGTAGAATTTACTCGCGAACATTTGCAGGCTTTCAGGCTTTGGCAATTGAGGTCGATGTGCGAGGTGGTGCGGATAACGGAGGAACTGGTAAGCAGCATGCCCCGGCCGCTGCAAACCACACAACTGATCTATGTTAACCCCCATGCTATCAATATCAGTTTCAGGAACGATGAACGGCATTTTGATGTTGACGGAGCCTACAACATCCGGTACCAGATCATCAAAAAAAGGATCGATAAGGTGCATATCAAAGACAGCTTTGAGCGCTTAACCCAACCCGGCCAGATAGCCATTGTTTACTTCAACGATGAGGATGCCGAAGAATACGCCGGCTATATTAAAACCTGCCAGGATGAAGGCTTGTTGTATGATGATTATGAAACGCTGGAACTGGAAGAGCTGCAGGGCGTCTCGGGTTTGAAAGCTATTAGGGTTAGTGTGAAAATCGCCTGACCAATACACATAACCAATACCTCTTTTGCAAATAAATATATACCCCTTTATGGGTGATATGATGTTATATAAACTATTTATAATTTAATCCCATAATTGTCAGCCTTTTAAAGGCGATATTGCACACTAGAGCAATTATATTATTTGCAAACTATTAACTGAAACATATCAGACCAGATGAAAAAACTAATTATTTGTGTAGCAGCTTTACTGTCCATCGGTGTTTTATCAGCACGGGCACAAGACCCCCTCATTCCCCAGCCAAGTACCAAACAAGTTATCACCCAGGATTTTGGTTTGGGCAAGATCACACTAACTTATTCGCGGCCCAATGTAAAGGGACGTAAGATATTTGGCGCGATGGAGCCTTACGGAATCGTATGGCGCATGGGAGCAAATAATGCCACAACCATCCAGTTTACTGATGAGATAACCATTGAAGGTAAAAAGGTCCCGGCAGGTGAATATTCCTTTTTCAGCATACCAGGTGAAAAGGAGTGGACCTTCATCCTGAATAAAACAGCCAAACAATGGGGTGCGTATGGTTACAAAGAAAGCGATGACCTGGTGCGCTTTAAAGTGCCCAGAAGCAAAGCGCCCCGGTTTACCGAAACATTGAGTATGCAGTTTACCGATGCTACCACATCTGACTGTACTTTATTGGTTGATTGGGAAAACACCGAAGTAGCGCTGCATTTTAAAACTGACGTGGATGCCCAGGTTATGGGAAATATCGACAGGGCAATGGCCAGCGATAAAAAGCCATACTATTTTGCCGCTATTTATTACTACAATCATGATAAGGATATGGCGAAGGCATTGGAGTGGATCAATATCCATGATAAGGCCCAGCCTGACGCTTATAATATCAAATACTGGAAGGCGCGTATCCAGCTTAAAACCGGCGACAAAAAAGGCGCAATTGCAACCGCTAAAGAAGGTTTAAAACTGGCTACCGATGAGAAAAATGCGGAGTACATCAGGCTGAATAAAGAGGTTTTAACACAAGCTGAAGCAGCCAAATAATAATGGTCTACAATTCTGCCGGGTGTTGTTCAAATATCCGGCTGAGCTGCTGATAAATTTCAGGGTGTTTATGTTGTAATTGTTCGGGTTTCTCAAAGAAGTATTCAGAAACTACGGCAAAAAATTCAGCTTCGTTAGTTAAGGCATACGGGTTTATATCTGATTTTCCTGCTTCAATGCGATGCATTTCCCGGTGGATCAACTTAAGCCAGGGGATAGTGTATTCGTGCGTCATTAGATTTTCGGGAATACCGTCGGTTGCCCCGTCTGATTTATCCAGCAAATGCACAAACTCATGGATCGCCGTATTTTCCTTACCGGAGTTTTTAGAGAATCCTTTTGTCAGCGCCGCTCTCGATAACAACATCTGCCCGTTCATATAGCCCGAACCAACCATGCCCATAATATTACGGCTCCCTCCTTCAAATTGGAACTCGTTATCGAAAGTATCCGGGTAAAGGATCACATTGGTCAGGTTTTGATACCGCCATTCCGGGAACCCAAAAATGGGGATAACCGCGCTTGAGGCGATCAGCACCCGGTCTACATCGGTAATAACCGTACCAACACCTTCGATCCGTACATCATTTAAAAATTCCAGCACCTGCTTTTCAAACCTCTGTTTTTCGGCATCGTCCAGTTTTTGGTAGTAATCCACCTGTGCGTTTAACAGCGCGGCATAAGAGGGCAGGTTTCCCGGGTTGACCGGCATCGATCTGCGCGTTTTCCGGATCAGGAAATAAATGACCAATGCAATAACAACTGCGGCGATAATTATACTCATGGTGGGCACTGCGAATTTATAATGCTCTAATGTATATATTCGGGCATGAAAAAGCACGCCTTGCTAATCTTTTTATTCTTCGCAGGATTAATAGTTTCAGCCATCAAGCCCCATGATTATTTTACCTGGATATTGGAAGTATTTCCCGGCATATTGGGCTTTATTGTATTGTTAGTCACCTACAAACGTTTCCAGTTTACCTATTTGACCTATTGCATGATTTTGGTGCATTGCTATATACTTTTTATCGGGGGGCATTACACTTATGCCCTTGTCCCGGCATTTGATTGGGTAAGAGATGTGCTTCATCAAACCCGCAATAACTACGACAAAGTAGGCCATTTTGCTCAGGGTTTTGTGCCCGCTATGATCATAAGGGAATTGTTTGTCCGCTCACAAGTCATACAAAGGAAAGCCTGGCTTCCGGTTTTGGTGGTATGTGTGTGTACCACCATCAGCGTATTGTACGAGCTGCTGGAGTGGCTGGTTTCCGTTAGTTCGGGAAGCGTGGGCGATTCATTTTTAGGAACGCAGGGCGATATTTGGGACACGCAATCAGACATGCTTTTTGCCATGATCGGTGCTACCTGTATGGTGTTATTTTTATCAAAACTACAGGACAGGCAAATTCAAAAAATGGCTGTATAGGCAGGAAAGCTATTGTGTTTGCATCACATGATCCATCGCCTGCTGAAAAGTAGGCACCCATATATCTTTTTTGTTTTCACTCAGATATTGGAGTAATTTTCTGTGTGCTTCTGCAGAAGTGGTAATGTAATCGCCGCCTATGCCATGAAACATAACGATGCCCATACCGCCGCTTTGCTGCACCTGTTTTACAAAAGCGATCAGCTGAGCGCCGGTAGTATTGTCATCCAGGCCATATGATGGCACCTGTAAAGGGTCCAGGTGTTTAAAGTCGGTGATCACCGCATCATCAGTATCTCCTCCGATACGGGCGTATTTAACCAACCCATATTTTCTGAGCGAATCCACATAGCTTTTTCCGCCCACTGTTGTTTCGGTGCAGGGATAAGCATAGGTGCGTGTTGTTTTACCATCCACAGCATATAAAAAACTATTCATGATCCCGATCTCCTGCAGTATCGCATAAATGGTATAATTATCCGAGGCTACCGGGTTATCACTCCTGCTTGTACATGGATGATAAATGGTATGGTTTGCCAGCTCAAAACCTCTTTTACTGAGCGCGCGCCATTTGGGAATAGTTTGACTGTTTATATCACCCGTCAGAAAGAAAGTAGCCTTTAGTTTAGCCGAATCCAATTGAGGGACAGCCACATTTAATTGCGATGTGAGGCCGTCATCATAAGTAAGCACTATGGCAGCCTTTTTATGACCGGGCCATTTAATTTTTTCCTGTGCCTGTGCAGCAAAATTCAACAATAAAAAAAGCAGGATAAGTTTTTTCATCCCTGGTTGGTTATTAAAGGCAAGAATACTAAAAAGGATTTTATTACACGCAATAACCTGGTGCCGGGGCAGTCAAATATTTTCAGCAGGAAAAGCAGGGAGGGTAAGGGTTACAGGCTGTTCAGGATCTCGACGCCTGCGCAAACCGAAGAGCCTTTCAGCACAAGTACTTTATCTGATCTTTTGGTTTGATATACATTATCCCGGTTGTCATCCACCGTAGCGAAAAGCTGCGACAGGTCGGTTTCTATGCGCCAATCATTAGGTACGGTTATAGTAGTTCCGCCAAAGGCCTGCGAAATATCAAGGATAGCTACGCCGCACAGTTCAGCATGGGTAAAATCCAGTTCTACACCGCCGAACAGGTTACTGATCTTGCCGCCTTTGAAATCTTTGGAGATAATGGTTTTTTTGATGCCACTGAAAAGAGCTGTCGAATTGATGTAATCAGCTTCGTTGGGTATAACAGTTGGTTGAGAGTTCATGGCCTTAAATTTTAATGTTACCCAAAACTAAGGCATACAGTCAGCGATAAAAAGTTAAAGTCTGCGGAAGGTTTGAAGATGTCGGTAAAGGGGGGGATTGTGTCGGTGAAATGATTGTTTTTATTCTAATATTTCAACTATTCAAAAAAGATTCGGGATCATTCCTTACAGGCCACCTGAAAACGAAAAGCCTCAGTTCGAAAGATTTGAGGCTTTTTATGCTTATACTCTGTGCACACTATTTCAAATACTCGCTGAAAAAATCGATAGTACGTTTCCAGGCAAGTTCGGCGGCGGCTTTGTCATATCGGGGTGTTGTATCATTGTGGAAGCCATGGTTTACATTTTCGTAAATAAATGCCTGGTGTTTTTTGCCATTCTCTTTTAAAGCAGCCTCATAGGCCGGCCACCCTCCCGTGATCCTGGTATCCAGCGAGGCATAGTGCAGCATCAGGGGCGCTTTGATTTTAGGTACATCCGCAGCAGCAGGCTGACTGCCATAAAAGGGCACAGCTGCCGCCAGGTCTGGCAGGCGAACGGCCATCATATTGGCTATGCCACCGCCAAAACAAAAACCCACAACACCTACTTTACCGTTACAATCTTTGTGATTTTTAAGGTAATCGAATGCTGCTATAAAATCTTCCTGCATCTCTTTTGGATCCCGCTTACTTTGCAATTCACGCCCCGCGTCGTCAGTGCCCGGGTAACCGCCCAGGGGCGTCAGGGCATCTGGCGCAAGCGAAATAAATCCTGCCAGCGCAGCTCTCCTGGCCACATCTTCAATGTAAGGGTTCAACCCCCGGTTTTCATGAACTACTATAATACCCCCAAGTTTCTTTTTAGCATCTATGGGTTTTGACAGCAATCCTTTAATAGTTCCGCCGCCTTTTGGTGAAGGGTAATTGATATATTCCGATTTCAGGCGGACATCATCCGGTTTGATCTGTATGTTCCCTTTGTAATCAGGCATCAGGAAGCTCATCAATGCGGGTACAGTTAACCCGCCAACCGCATAAAGAGATAGCTTCTCTAAAAATCCCCGCCGGTCAAGCCGGCTGTGTGCGTAATCATCATACAGGTCAAACACTTCCTGCTTGATGTCTTCTTTGTTGATTTGGCTCATTTTAAAGGTTTTGTTCAAATATAATAATTCACGACAGCAGATTTCTGCCCAAATAGTAACAGTCCTGCTACCTGTAAAGTTTTGATGTTTACTTTGAGCGATCGGTTATTAATTATACTTCTTTCAATGTGTTTAAGTCTCCTTCAATTTGTTTTAGTACGTCTATAATATTCGAACTTATAATCTGTGTGGGCAATCCATAGGTTAAAGATGAATTAAAGGGAATTATTAAATTGTCATCCTTAGGCATTGCTTTCCCCATTCCTTTCATATAAGCGGGTACATATTTCAGTTGTGGCCTTTTAGTTAAAACATAACCTATGCCAGGCTTCAGGGATTGCTGAACCTCGGGTTCGCCTCTTGTACCTTCAGGAAATATTATAAGAGAAAAGCCGCTGTCCAATGCTGCTATCATTTGGTCTATCGGATCATTTTCCGGATGCTCCTTATCGCGTTTTCGTTGAATAAGCAGCGTGTTAATTAAGTAGTTACTAAGTTTTGCTTTTAATTTAGTTTTACCAAAATAATCAGCAGCTGCAACTGGTTTAACTTTATGAATAATTTTTGAGGGTAATGATGCCATTATTGCCATCGTATCCAAATGACTATTATGATTAGCTACAATAATAAATTGCTTTTCATTGAGTAAAAACTTTGCGCTATCAAACTTTACCCCGACAATTATTTTCAAAAATGCCCTGACAATAAAACTATATATAAATTGCAATAGCAGTTTTTGCATCTAATAAGCAATATAGTAAACAAGATGAAAAAAAACCGGGGCTGTGTAAGCCAGTGAATCTATACGATCTAAAATACCACCATGGCCGGGTATTGATGTGCCCATGTCTTTTACGCCAATGTCCCTTTTAATTGAAGACATCACAATATCACCCACGAAACCTGACAATCCAATCATAAAACTAACAAATACGACTTGTGGAACTGATAATGGTGTAAGAAAACGTAAAAAGTAACCAATAACAGTAGTGCTTATTAAGCCTCCGATAAATCCTTCCCAGGTTTTATTTGGACTTACTTTTGGTATAATTTTATTCCTGCCTAAAAGTTTTCCCCAGGTAAACTGCATCACGTCATTGATCTCTGTCATGAACACAAGAAAAAGTAATAGTCCCCTGCCACCACTACTAAATCCTTTAATCTCGTGTAATGAAAGAAGGTACGCCATGTGGCTTATCCCAAATACCGTTAACATTAAAATCCACTGTAAAGTTGCCATTGATTTAATAATGCCGCTTGTATCTCCTTTTAAGACAAGCCGTAATGGGAGGAACAAAAACATCACTATCGGAATAAAAATAATGAAAGCCCCATACCAACCAATATAAGCCAGGTAATATTGAATTGGGATAGCAATAAATGCCCAAAATATCGCCCTTCTATCAGATTCCCTAAATCCGAGGACAGAGTATAACTCTCTGAATGCCACAAAAGACAACATTCCCATGGCTATGTACGAAATTGTGCTGTTAATAAGTGTGGCCCCGATGAATATTAATGACATTACCCACCACGATTTTGTTCGCGCTTTTAATTCATCCAATTTAGCATCCGGATTTAATTTACCAGCTATAAAAAACCCGAGAGAGGCCAGGCATAATAGCCCAAAAATCAAAAATGCAACTATTAAAAGGTCATTGTTACGAATTGAATCGAATCTGAATATTTTTTCCATTTTTATCGTTTTGTACAAGTCTGATTATTCTCGCCACCGCCTCGCAAACAAGAAGCAATTTTTGATAATCGCCTGTAACAGGTAACTATCAAGCCTATATTCATAATGATAAGCAAGTAATAAAAAACCGGCGTATACCAAATATTTATAATACAACCTATGCAAATAAGAGCCATACGGTGTTGTTTAGCCATAGGCCCTAAAAATGAATGGCCACAGTTTAATGAAGCGCCTAAAGCCCGGATGTATGCGGTTGTTACAGAAAGAATAATTGCCAGGTAAGCTAGATCTAATCCATGTGGTAGATTTTTTGCGAGTAAGCCAACCCCAAAAATTGTCAGGGTATCGCTTATTCTATCTGGGACTTCATTGTACAATCCCCCAACAGGCGACTTTTTATTATGCTCAACGGCCACCATCCCATCGAGTAAATTCATTATTAGCCTACCTTGTATCCCAACAATAGCCAGGAGCATATAAAGCACATTATCGCTCTTTGTTTTGTAGTCTAAATAAAACGCTACAAGCGAAAGCAAAGAGAATATGATACTTAGTATTGAAATGGTATTAGGAGATACATTGTGTTCGGCAAGTATTAAGGCTGTTCTTTTTGCCCAACCGGTATCTCTTGATGCAATTGGCCTTCTGTTTGCCGATATTTTATTCATTCAGTTTAGGTAAGGGTTGGATTTAAAATAAGCACCAAAGATGTAATATCTATAAACATAATTACTCATTATAAACTGTAAATACAATTTAATGATAGCGTTTTTAAAACTAACAGCGAGAAAAATTTGTACAGGATCCAAACCATAAGAATTTTAAATTTGCTGGGAAGCATAGCCAGGTGCAAATCACCCCAAACACAAAAAGGCCATCAGAAATTAACCTGAAGCCTTAATATCACCGATTTGGAAGATCGGTTTTTTTCAAACATCCAAAGAAAATGACTTTCGATTCTTAATCACTACATTCGAGAGCATGAAAAAATCAGCTGTTGTTGTATTACATATAGGGTTTTGGGCGGTTTATTTGGGATTGGTTCTGATCATGATAGCTGTTTATTCTAAAAGCATTGCGAGTGGTAGCACTCAGTTCCCACGGGTGTTGAATGCGTTCAATAGCGTCTGCTGTTTTGTACTTTTCCCTTCGCTGATCACATTTTATTCCTACTATTTTCTATTATTTCCGAAATACCTTCAACAAAACAAGATCTTTTTTTCCATCATTTATGGCTTATTGATCTCATTAGGAGCAGGCATATCAGGTTATGTGCTCATCCGCTACTTTATCGAAACCGGCCGCATTATAGATATGGATCAAGGGGGCAAAAATGGCAGGTCTACCTTTGTTAGCGTAATAATGGTTATCGTCTTTATCAGCTCGATAGCCGGCATAGCGGCTTTGATCATCCGGGGATTTATCACCTGGTACAATGAAATAAAACTAAAAGAGCTTTTAAGAGAAAAAAACCATGAAATGGAAATGGCTTTGATCAAATCACAACTCGACCCGCATCTGTTATTCAACACCATCAATAATATTGATGCATTAATTTTAAAAGATGGCGCTAAAGCATCCGACTATTTAAATCAGTTATCAGACATAATGCGGTTTATGCTTTACGAAACCAAGGCTGATGTTATTTTTCTGGCCAGGGAAATTGAATACATTAAAAAATATATTGCGCTGCAAAAAATTCGGACAACAAACAAAAACTATGTTCATTTTTCGGTTACCGGTGATATTGGTGATAAACTGATCGCCCCGATGCTTTTTATTCCCTTTATTGAAAATGCTTTTAAGCATACCAATAATAAGAAATTCGAAAATGCCATTACTATTGATATCTTTATAAGGGCAGATGATATACAACTGCGATGTGAAAATAAATTTGACCCCAAGCCGGAGATGCAACGATCTGATAGCGGTTTGGGCAATGAGCTTATTCAAAAAAGATTAAACCTTATCTATCCCGGGAAACACACTTTAGAAGTACAAAAAAAAGAGGGACTGTATAGCGTGATTTTAACCGTGATAAATGGATAAATATACTTGTATTATCATTGAGGACGAACCCCTCGCCCTTGAAAAGACCCAGGACTTTGTAAACAAGGTCCCATTTCTGCAATTATGCGCAACGTTCGACAATGCGCTTACCGGGCTTGCTTATCTAAAAAACAACAAAGTAGATCTGCTTTTTTTAGATATTAATATGGACGAATTAACCGGCATAGAATTACTGGAAAGCACAAAAATTACCAGCCAGGTTATTATTACCACAGCTTACCAGGAATATGCTTTAAAGGGCTATGAGCTGCAGATAACAGATTATCTTTTAAAACCATTTGCCTTTAACCGTTTTTTGCAGGCTGTAAATAAAGCACAGGGCAACCTGGCCCAAAACGATTCGGCCTCTCAACCCAACTTTATTTTCGTGAAGACAGAAAACAGGTTGGAGAAGATCATGCTGGATGAGATCCTTTATATCGAAGGCATGAGGGACTACCGCAGGATCCATACGGTTAATAAAAAGATAATGACCTTGCAGAATTTCAGTGAGTTTGAAAAACTGATCCCTTCAAGTATGGTATGCCGGGTACACAAATCGTTTATGGTCGCGCTTAGTAAGATCGAATCCGTTGAGCGGAGCAGGATAAAGATCGCAGATCAGTTGATCCCTGTTTCGGACACCTATAAAGACACTTTCTTCCAGCTCATTAACAATAACGCCTAAACCCTTTTTATTTCGCAGACGAATAGTACCCGGATGCAGACATCTTCTCTTGTCTTGCATATCAAAATTTAAAGGCCGCATCCATTCATGTTCTTTTGTTTAAGTAAATAATTAAAAAAAAGATCATGAAAAAAAACCTACACATAGCGCTCATACTCGTTATGATTTTCTTATACGGAAATGCATTTGGCCAAACCACTGGATCGGGGTCAGAAAAAACAAAAGATAGTACTAAAACAGCGAAAACCTATTTAGACCTGGTGCTTAATGTGATGAGTACCAATTTCAACTATGGAAATTCAAATACTGCCTTGCAAGATTATAAAAAATCCATTTTAGGTGCCCAGCTGGGAGTGTCATTTCAAGCAGGTATCACACCATCTTTCTCGCTGGTACCTGAGTTTTATATAACCACGATGGGCGGTAAGCTTAAGGCCAGCAATCCCCTGACCAACAGCGAATCCACGCTTCGCCTGTATGCATTCGAATTGCCTGTACTGGCACGCCTTCATTTCAGCGACTTTCATATTAACGCCGGACCGTCTATCGCCTATAATTTCTATGGAAGTCAAAAAACAGATGGTTCATCTGCTGACTTGTCATTCAATCAATCCGAAGGAGGCGTTAAGCATTTTGATGCCGGTATCCAGATGGGCGGAGGCTATACTTTTCATACAAAAACCAAACGGATAACCCTGGACTTAAGGTACAACTACGGTTTAACCAATATTTCTTACAGCCACGAAATGTATAACCGGAGCTTTATTATCAGCCTGCACCTATCCAATCCATGGAAGACAAACCCCTTCGGAAAAAAATAAAAATATCAGGCCGTTATGTTCTCTATTAGCTCACAAAAAGCAGCTTATAAAATTTAAAAAATGAACGCAAACATAAATACCGCAATCGTAACGGATCTGTCAAAGAAACGGGCCCCGATGAGCTCACTGCGCAAGACCGCGCTGGCCGCGGGCGTGTTCTACCTGCTCACCTTTGTTTCGATCCCGACCCTTGCTCTGTATGGTCCGGTACACGATCCAAACTACATCGTAGGCCATGGACCTGATACTGATGTCATCATCGGCGGCATACTCGAGATCATAGTGGCCCTGGCCGGCATCGGCACAGCTATCGCACTGTACCCGGTGCTCAAAAAACAGAACGAAGGGGTCGCGCTGGGTTTCGTTGGCTCCCGGGTACTGGAAGCCGGTACCATTTTCATTGGCGTAGCATTCCTCCTGTCGGTTGTTACCTTGCGGCAAGCCGGAACAGGTACGTTGGCCACCGGCCAGTCGCTGGTCACCTTGTATGACCGGATATTCCTCATCGGGCAAAGCTTCCTGCCTGCTGTGAATGCCCTGCTGCTCGGATCACTGTTGTACCAATCGCGCCTGGTGCCCCGGGCGCTTCCTATGCTGGGATTCATCGGGGCGGCCCTGCTAGTTACTGGCGATATTGCTGTGCTGTTCGGTCTCATTGGTCAGCACGCGCCATCGACAGCGCTTGCTGCAATTCCGATCGCGCTGTGGGAATTCTCGCTGGGTATCTACCTGGTCGTCAAAGGCTTCAAACCCTCGCCCATCACATTTTCTAAAACAGCGCTAAACAAAATATCACTATAAAAATCAATTCATCATGAAAACCAGATCAATACTATTATTACTATTTCTTCCATCATTCATTTTTGCACAAAATGTGAACAGGCCCGGTTATTCCGTAGCGGAGTTAAAAAACGATTTCAAAATTTTCAGATCGGCTTTGGAAGAAGGCCACCCCGGAATATATCGCTACAATTCAAAAGTAACCATGAATTCAATTTTTGAGGCGGCTGAAATGTCTATCACCCGGCCCATGGGCGAAAGTGAATATCAAATATTGTTAAGTAAAGTTACCACCCAAATAGGCTGCGGACACCTCGCGGTTATTGCCCCAAAAATTGACCAGGATAAATTTGATAAAGAGCCGACAGCCATTCCATTTCAACCCTATTATTCGGGCGGCAAACTGTTTGTTTTAACCAATTTTTCTGCCATTGCGGATAAAGGTTTTGTTGGAGCCCGGATAGTGTCTGTCAACGGACATTTAACCCATGCTATGCTAAAGGATATGTTTGCGATTATGTCTGCTGACGGGAATAATAAAACGTACAAATACCGCAATCTCACGTATTCAAAATATTTTACCAGGTACTTTTATTACTTGTATGGAGATACCAATTCTTATACCGTTGAATACATTTCGGGTGCCGGCACCAGTGTTAAGAAAACAAAACTGGCGGGATTGCCTTTTAGCGAACTAAATGCTATCCGTGATAAAAAGTATCCGCAGCATTTTTTATCAGATCCCCTGGAATTTAAATTAGAGGATGATAAAAAGACAGCATATCTAAAAATTGAATCTTTTGACGAAGATGTGCTTGAGCAGAAAAAAATTGATTTTTCAAAATTTCTTCAATCCGCTTTTAACCGCATTGATTCCAATAAAATAAAAAATTTGATTATTGATCTCCGGAATAACCATGGTGGTACGGATGAGTTTGGGAAGCTCCTGTTCTCTTATTTAATGGCTCATGATTTTGATTATTATTCTTCTCTAACGATAAAGACTGACAGCTTCGGATTTTTCAAATACACCACCATGCGCAGCCCCAAGGTTCCCAAAGGTATGTTAAAAGCAAACGCGGCAGGAACTTTTGATGTGATCCGCCACCCGAATGTGGGCAAACAAAAACCATTGCTGCCCACCTACTCCGGTAAAATTTATGTGCTGATCAATGGGGGATGTTTCTCCACCGCCAGCGAATGCATTTCGATGATCCATTCCAATACAAATGCCGTCTTTATCGGTGAGGAATCCGGTGGCGGATACTATGGAAATAATTCAGGCATGGTGCCGGAGATGACATTGCCAAATACGAAGATAAGGATCGCTATACCGTTAATGAAGTATGTTATGGCAGTAAAAGATTATCAGTTTAAGGATCGTGGATTGATTCCCAATTATGAGGTCATCCCGAAAATAGCCGACAAACTCAATGGAAATGACCCTGAACTGGAATTTGCCAAAAAGCTGATCAGCAAATAATATTTTGAGAATATGCTTTATAAATTTTAGGCTGATGAAAAAAATGAATTCAGATAGGGAAACGGCAATAATAGTTGGTATACTATTTTTACTGACAGAAGTAACATCAGTAACAGGGATTCTTTTGTACCATCCTATTTTAAACGATCCTGTTTATATCATTAAAGCCTCTGTAAACGAAACCCGGGTTTTGTGGGGGGCATTTTTTGAGGTGATTCTGGCATTTGCAAATATTGGTACTGCTATTACCTTGTTTCCAATATTAAAAAAGTACAATGAATGCATGGCACTTGGCGCGGTATGTTTCAGACTGCTCGAAGCGGCTATCATCCTCATTGGAATAATGAGTTTATTGACCATGGTGACATTAAATCACGGGTTTTTAAAAGAAACAGATCCAAATGTTTCCGATTATCTGACTGCAGGTAAATTATTGGTAGCTATTCATAATTGGACTTTTTTGTTCGGGCCTAATTTAGTCCTGGGACCAAGTACCTTCCTGACAGGCTACCTATTGTATAAGTCAACCCTCGTTCCCCGCTTTATAGCAGTACTTGGACTGATTGGCGGCGCCCTCATTTTGGTCAACGCGCTGTTGGTGATGTTAGGTATATTTCTTCAAATTTCCTTTTGGGGAGCGGTAATGGCGGCACCTGTATTCTTTTATGAGGTGTCCTTAGCGGTATGGCTTCTGGTGAAAGGATTTAATCCGCCGTCAATCGCAGATGACCCCTCGACTAAAATAACGCAATTCGGACGCTATTAGGAAAGATATTATAACACAAAACAGTTGTAATCTATGCTGTTAAGTATTAAAAAGCCCCTTAGAATCTCTAAGAGGCTTACTGTTTTTGTGGTATCAGCTGGAATCGAACCAGCGACACAAGGATTTTCAGTCCTTTGCTCTACCGACTGAGCTATGATACCATCCCGTTGGGGCTGCAAATGTACTCCGTTTTTTTATTTATGAAAACTTTTTTTGAAAAAAGGTTAATCTGCCACTATTCAACCAAATCAACCAATCAATCATTCAATAACATTTCATCGTTCCAACCCCCCAACATTCCAAATAAAAATTAACTTTGAAAAAATTACTATGCAAGCATAATGATTGGACAGATACTATTCATCACCATATTAGCGGTGGCCATTTACCTGTTTAGTAAAAACGTAGGTAAAGTAAGGCGCAACATATTGTTAGGCAGGGATACCAACCGCTCAGACAATCCTGCCGAAAGATGGAAGGTGATGGCCAAAGTGGCTTTGGGTCAAAGCAAAATGGTAAAGCGCCCATTTGCTGCGGTGATGCACTTCTTTATTTATGTAGGCTTTGTAATTATTAATATCGAAGTGCTGGAGATCATGATCGATGGTATATTTGGTTCGCACCGGGTTTTCTCACATCCTTTAGGTGGTTTGTATGGTTTGCTGATCGGCGGCTTCGAGATGCTGGCTGTGTTGGTGCTGGTTGCCTGCGTGGCTTTTCTGGCACGAAGGAATATAGCCCGCTTAAAACGTTTTAGTGGGATAGAAATGACCTCATGGCCAAAATCAGATGCCAACTATATCCTGATCATTGAGATATTGCTGATGACCGCCTTCCTGACCATGAACGCAGCCGATCATAAATTACAGCTGTTAAATTTCGGACATTATATCAAAGCAGGCGATTTCCCGGTGAGCGCGTTTTTAAATCCTTTACTACCGGATAGTACCACAGCGCTGGAAATGATAGAGCGAGGTTGCTGGTGGTTTCATATTATCGGTATACTGGCATTTTTAAATTACCTGCCATATTCCAAGCACTTTCACATTCTGCTGGCTTTCCCAAATACCTGGTATTCTAATTTAGAACCGAAAGGGGAGTTCACTAATATGGCATCGGTCACCAATGAAGTGAAGGCTATGCTTGATCCGTCCTTCGTGCCGGAAAATACCGGCGAAGTAGCGCGTTTTGGTGCCAAGGATGTAACCGACCTCACCTGGAAAAACCTGATGGAGGCCTATACCTGCACCGAATGTGGCAGATGTACTTCAGTTTGCCCCGCTAACCAAACCGGAAAGCTGCTATCACCCCGCAAGATCATGATGGATACCCGCGACAGGGTGACCGAGATTGGCAACAACCTGGATAAGCACGGCAAGGATTTTAAAGACGATAAGTCGTTATTGGATAACTATATCACCCGCGAAGAACTGTGGGCTTGCACCACTTGTAACGCCTGTGTAGAGGCCTGCCCTGTAAACATTAATCCGCTGGAGATCATCACTGAGATGCGGCGCTATATCGTAATGGAAGAATCACAGGCCCCGGCAAGCCTGAACAATATGTTCGGCAATGTGGAAAATAATGGCGCGCCCTGGAAATATAGCCAGGCCGACAGGTTGAATTGGAAAGAAAACAGTTGACAGTTTGCAGTGGACAGTTTGCTTAATATAAATTCGAAATGGAACATCTGAAATCCGAAATAAAAATATTAACCATGGCCGAAATGGCTGCGCAAGGCCAGGAACCGGAAATATTGTTTTGGGTTGGCTGCGCAGGCAGTTTTGATGAACGGGCGCAGAAGATCACCCGTGATATTTGTAAAATACTGAACCATGTGGGTATCAGCTTCGCGGTTTTGGGTACGGAGGAAAGCTGCACAGGCGACCCGGCCAAACGTGCGGGCAACGAGTTCCTGTTCCAGATGCAGGCAATGGTAAACATACAGGTGCTAAATGGCTATAACATCAAAAAGATTGTAACCGGCTGCCCGCATTGCTTTAATACCATCCGTAATGAATATCCTGGATTAGGGGGTAATTACGAGGTGATCCACCATTCGCAGCTGATACAGCAATTGATTGATGAGGGTAAACTAAAAGCCGAAGGCGGCGAAAGCTTTAAAGGTAAAAAGATCACTTATCACGACCCATGTTATTTGGGCCGGGGTAATGGCGTTTACGAAGCTCCGCGCAGGGCATTGGAAATTTTAGATGCAGAACTGGTGGAAATGAAACGCTGCAAATCCAATGGTTTATGCTGTGGGGCGGGAGGGGCCCAGATGTTTAAAGAACCTGAAAAGGGAAAGAAGGATATCAATGTGGAGCGTATGGCAGACGTGCTGGAAAGCCAGGCAACTGTGATAGCCGCTGCCTGTCCGTTTTGTATGACCATGCTGCGCGATGGAGTGAAACACATAGAAAAGGAGCAGGAGATACAGGTGTTGGATATAGCCGAGATCACGGCAAGAGCGAATGGGTTATAAGCCTTTCGACTTGAAAAATAGCAGCGCGCTGCGTAAACTATCAAGCCGTTCAGACGCCATGTTTTTTACGGGGATATCCAATATGGTTGCCATCGAATCAAGGTCACCTTTTGGGTCATTGTAAGTCTGCACGATAATATCATCGGCATTTGTTTTTATTTGCAGGGTGTCGGTCAAGCCGGCGCTGTGATGATACTCCAGGCCATCAAATTTTTGCAAACTCAATGAAAAATACTCCTGCCGGTCATGTTGATAAGTTTTCCTTAGGCGCAAAAAATGATCAGGAGTAACCTCAATTTCCCATTTTTTTAATTTGACATCCACCGAAGGATCATAAGATTCCGACAGGCATTTATTGCTCCAGGTAAGCCATTCCTGCTCATCCATTCCCGACCTAAAACCGTAACTAAACATGATTACAGCAATAATTGACAGGATAATAAAAGCATTTCCTGTTTTTGTAAGAAGTGATTTTATCATGACAACAATATGTAACCCGAAGTTAAAAAAATGAATAAATTTGAAAATGCAATTTTCTGAACATTCAAGGGTATGGATATACCAATCGGATAAAGAACTTTCTGATGAGCAGGCGGCACAAATACTGGATCAGCTGAGCAGTTTTGCAGCTGAATGGACTGCCCACAACCACCAGTTAAAGGCCAAAGCCGAGATTAGGTATAACCGCTTTTTGATACTGATAGTTGATGAAACGCAGGCTGGGGCCAGCGGATGCTCTATTGATAAGTCAGTTAATTTTATGAAGAAATTGGAGCAGCAATTTGGTATCAACCTGTTCGATCGGTTTAACCTGGCTTACCGTGAAGGCGAGCAGGTACTTTCCTTGCCCCGTCACGGTTTTGAGGAATTGCTGAAAGAAGGCAAGATCAACAAGCAAACCATTGTATACAATAACCTGGTGCAAAACTTGAGCGAACTGGAAACCAAATGGGAAGTGCCGTTTACGGATAGCTGGCATATCCAGTTGTTCAGGGATTTGGTGAGTTAATAGTTGATAGTTCTGTAATAAAGATTTACGAAGGTTTTAAAAACTTCGTAAATCTCTTATCTACAAAGTCTAATCATCAATCTCGGTTTAATTAATCGCCAACAACAATGTTCATCATCAATCTTCATTACATCGTTCCTTTAGAAGAACTTGATCAGTATATGGCGGAGCATGTAAAGTATCTGCATAAGTATTATGACAAAAACACATTTGTTGCATCGGGCCGCAAAGTGCCGCGTACTGGCGGTGTAATACTTGCGTTAGCGGATTCAAAAGAGGCGGTTGAGCAGATCATTAAAGAAGATCCTTTTTATAAACACCACCTGGCGGAGTTTACTGTTACCGAATTCCTGACCTCCCAATATCACCCTGATTTAAAGGAATTACTTGGACATTGATATTTTTTGATCCTGG
Organism: Mucilaginibacter sp.; assembly: GCA_035489035.1. Lineage (GTDB taxonomy): Bacteria > Bacteroidota > Bacteroidia > Sphingobacteriales > Sphingobacteriaceae > Mucilaginibacter. Next base: position 136,969 of record DATHKT010000051.1, on the reverse strand, counting down.
ATTTTATTTTAACTTTATTGGTAGAAATCAATTCAGAATGGAAAAATATGATCCCCGCGTAGATGCTTATATCGACAAGTCAGCCGATTTTGCAAAACCAATCCTGAGCCACATCAGGGAAATGGTTCACCGGGTTGCGCCGGAACTATCGGAAGCGATGAAATGGGGATTTCCTTTTTTTGATTATAAAGGACCTGTATGCCAGATGGCGGCTTTTAAGCGCCATTGTGCTTTTGGTTTCTGGCGGGAGAAAATGCTGAATGATCCTAAGGGCTATTTAAAGGTTGATGGAGAAGAGTCGTCAGCCGGTAGTTTCGGGCAGATTTTTAGTATCAGTGATCTCCCTCCCGAAGAAGTGCTGGTTGATTTTATCCACCAAGCCCTTGCCATCAATGAAAAAGGCGTTAAAGTTGAAAAGAAACCGGCAGCGCCTAAAGCCGGGGTAGAAATGCCTGCCGAATTTGATAAATTGCTCAGGGAAAACCTGGTAGCGATGGATAATTTCGAAAAATTCAGCCCATCCAAAAAACGCGAATACCTGGAGTGGTTTGCCGAAGCTAAATCGGATGCCACCCGCCAGAAACGTATCGATCAGGCTCTTGAGTGGATAGCCGAAGGGAAATCAAGGCATTGGAAGTATCAGTGAGTGGTTATTGGGTAATATTAAGTATCAATTTGGCCGATCATCATTACAATCATCTTCCTTATCTTTTTATTTGTCCCAAACGAAAACGGGAAATATCCTCTAAAGCCATTTAGATTTTGGACATTTACAAATATCGATTTTTTGTAGAACAAGATTGATATTTGACTCCCAGCCACTATTTTTCCATATTTATTTGCTGTAATATATTCATTATTGGCCCAAACAATTTTCCAACCCAAGCCGTCAATCTTGGTTTCTATATCTTTTTTAAATTCAAAGGCTGGTTTGCTTACCGTTATTTCAAATAACTTCTCGTTTTTAAAAATTGTAGCAATTGATAAAATGCAAATAATCATTATTGAGATAAAGACTATAAGAAAAGGCAGGTTATAAGCATAATAGAGACCAATGAGAAAAAGGGTGCCAATTATAAATAACGTAATGGGCAAAGTGTATTTAATTAAGGAATTTGAATGGGTAAACCTTAACTTTGATTGAGCTAAAGATTTTTCTAAGTCTATTTTTTTGTCCACACTATTGATTTTTAACAATTAATACTCCGCTCAAAAATCCAGCGGCCCCAATCTCCTGATATTTTTCCTGATCAAATATTGCCGGTGCCTTACATAATTGCTTGGGTTAGTGGGCGACCACTTCAGCGGGTCGGGCCAGATAGAGGCTATGGCAGCGGCCTGGTAATTGGTGAGGTCAGACGCTGATTTATGAAAATAAGCCTGTGAAGCGGCCTCTACACCATAAATACCATCACCCATCTCGATCTCATTCAAATAAACTTCCATAATGCGCTTTTTGCTCCAGAAGATCTCGATCAGCAGGGTAAAATAGGCCTCGAAGCCTTTGCGCAAATAAGAGCGGCCCGGCCACAGGAAAACATTTTTGGCAGTTTGCTGCGATATGGTACTGCCGCCTATCAGTTTATGACTGTGCGCATTCTTATCAATGGCCCGTTCCATCGCTTTAAAGTCAAAACCGAAGTGATCCAGAAACTTCTGATCTTCGGCTGCTACGGCCGCGCGCTTCATGGGGTCGGCTATATCATCAAAGTCGATCCACTTTTTATCGATCTTCCAGTCCTTGCCATCTGATTTACGTTCAAAACCCCGTGTGATCATCAGCCAGGTTACAGGTGGGTTCACAAAACGGTATAATATCACCCAAAAAATGCTGATGCCAAAGAAAAGTATAACGGTAAGTTTAAGTATACGAAGGATAAGCTTAAGCAGGCCAGGCTTCATTTTCATTAAGCGAAAATATCTTATTATTTCGGATTTCGGAATTTCGATTTCGGATTTATTTCTTGATGTAAAAAACGTTGTCATTTCGAACGATAGAGAGAAATCTTATGCTACATGCAAGTAGCCGACATACATAGTTCGCTTAGCTCTCGTATAAGATTTCTCCTCGTTCCTCGTTCGAAATGACATCAGATTAAATAAAAAAGGTGCTTAGTTGTATAACTAAACACCTTTAAATAATATCTAAATCCGAAATCGTAAATCCGACTTCCGAAATTCTAATTACTCTGCTACTACTTCGAAAGGAACTTTTACCTTCACTTCTTTGTGCAGGTTCAGGTTAGCGGTATATTCACCGATAACTTTAGGTTCGCTGTCAAAAGTAATGCGGCGACGGTCAACTTCAAAGCCTTCTTTTTTCAAAGCATCAGCAATTTGAATGGTGTTGATCGAACCAAATATTTTTCCGCTTTCGCCGGCTTTCGCGCCAATGGTCAGCTTAACGCCTTCCAACTTAGCTGCAATAGCATCAGCATCCTTACGGATCTTATCTTGTTTGAATTGCGCCTGTTTCAGGTTTTCAGCCAAAACTTTACGGGCTGATTCAGTAGCCTGTTGTGCAAAACCTTTTGGGATCAAAAAGTTGCGGCCATAACCTGGTTTTACATTAACGATATCGTCTTTCTCACCGAGGTTCTTTACGTCTTGTTTTAAAATAACTTCCATTGCTAAACCTCCTGATTATTTTAAAGAATCTGTTACATAAGGTAATAAACCGATATGGCGTGAACGCTTAACAGCCTGGGCCACTTTACGCTGAAACTTTAATGAAGTACCTGTTAAACGGCGTGGTAATAATTTACCCTGGTCGTTCACAAACTTTAATAAAAAGTTAGCGTCTTTGTAATCGATGTACTTGATACCGTTCTTTTTGAAACGGCAATATTTTTTACGGTTATCGTCCACCTTGGGAGCGGTAACGTATTGGATCTGATCGTTAGCCATTATTTTGCTGCCTCCTCTGCTTTAACGGTTTTTTTCTGATTGAAGGCACCACTGCGTTTTTTCTCATTGTATGCAGTGGCATGTTTATCCAGTGCAATGGTCAGGAAACGTAGAACGCGCTCATCACGCCTGAATTCAACCTCCAATTTGTTAATTAAATCACCCGGAGCCCTGTATTCAGTTAAGTGATAGTATCCTGTAGTTTTCTTTTGAATAGGATACGCTAATTTCTTCAAACCCCAATTATCCTCCTGGACAATTTCGGCTCCGCCATCAGTTAAGATCTTGCTGTATTTGGCAATAGCCTCTTTAGCAGTTTCTTCTGACAGCAACGGGGTTAGAACGATCACGGTTTCGTACTGTTGCATTATTATACTTTGATTTTTAATTAATTACCCGCTATTACGGGGCTGCAAATGTATAAAGAATTTTTAATTTTTTCAAGCAGATTATAATTGTAATTTAAACAGATTGAAATTTAGATTTTTTATAGCATTTTGCGGCTGTTATTTTAATAACCTTATCATGAAGAAATTTATACTTGCGTTGTGTGTGTGTGCTCGTTTTTATTGATCCAAAAATCTTTTTCGCAAACTGCGGCTGCGGCGAGCCCTTTGGAACGAGAGATAACTGATAGCATTTGCAATTGCATTGCAAAAGTTGATATGAGCAAGATCACCACCAAGGAGGAGGCGACAACCGTTATTACTGATTGTTTTAGTAAAAGAACTGACCTTTTGATGAAATTGGCAGATGAGAAACACGTCGACCCTACAGATAATCCAGCTATGCGTCAACTCGGTATTCAGATTGGGAAAGATCTTTTAATACAAAATTGTGCAGCTTTTACCAGGTTATCAGTAAAGATGGTGCAAAATAAATCCAAAGAGGATGAAGGCGAAGGTTACAATGAAGGCAAATTTAAACGTATTGATACGAAAGGGTTTAATTATATTGTAATCACAGATAAAAGCGGCAGCGAAAAATCATTTATATGGTACCGGCAATTTCCAGGCTCAGAAAAATTTATGGGTGGGGGTACCAGCTACGTAGGTAAAAATGTGAAAATTAAATACCAGGAACTGGAAGTTTACCTGCCGCAGGCTAAAGGTTATTATAAGGTTAAAGAAATTGTAGAACTAACTATTCAATAAAAATTGTAATTTAGATAACATATCCAAAAACTGAACGTCTTACTAAAAAAATTGTATCATGATATTTACCAATCTTGAAAGCGAAACTGTAAATGATGAGGTATTGGTATTTAACACCATAAACTCATGGAACCCTGATGAAGAAGGGCCGGTAGAGGGCGACTGGGACGATGAAGATGATGAAGACTTTGACGATTTGACCGCAGACCTTGACGATCTGCATGAAATACAGGTTGATGATGATCTTGGTGAGCCAGATCCCGAAGATGATGACCATTTTCCGGATGATGATGAGGAAGACGAATAATCTACCGGGATATTATTAAGAAAAGACTTGCGAAACTTATCAAACTTCGCAAGTTGGAAAAAGCTTTTATCAACAATCAGAACGCTCTCTTTTAACAAAGCGATATTCTTGCTAACTTAGTGCCTGTGGAGAATTTTATTGTTTCGGCACGCAAATACCGTCCGTCTACTTTTGAAAGTGTTGTAGGTCAGCAGCATATTACTAATACGCTAAAAAACGCGATTAAAAATAATCAGCTGGCGCAGGCATTTTTGTTCTGCGGCCCGCGTGGTGTGGGCAAAACTACCTGTGCGCGTATCCTTGCAAAAACCATCAACTGCGAGAATTTGCAGCCCAATGGCGAGGCTTGCGGAACCTGCGGCCCCTGTATCTCTTTTCAAAACGGTAATTCATTCAATATTCATGAACTGGATGCTGCATCCAATAACTCAGTTGATGATATCCGCAGCCTGATAGAGCAGGTGCGTATACCGCCGCAGGCCGGCAAATACAAGATATATATTATTGATGAGGTGCACATGCTTTCGCAGGCGGCTTTTAACGCTTTCCTGAAAACGCTGGAAGAGCCACCGCATTACGCCATTTTTATACTGGCCACTACCGAAAAACATAAAATACTGCCTACCATATTGTCCCGTTGCCAGATATTTGATTTCAATCGCATCAGGGTAGATGATATGGCAGCGCACCTGGCATCAATTGCCAATAAGGAAAATATAAGCTACGAACCGGACGGCTTGCACATCATCGCACAAAAGGCCGATGGAGGCTTGCGGGATGCTTTATCCATGTTCGACCAAATCGTTAGCTTTTCAGACGGTAACGTCACTTACCGCACAGTAATTGACAACCTGAACATCCTGGATTATGATTATTATTTCAGCATAATAGACGGCCTGCTAAAAGAAGATACAGCCGGTACCTTATTGCTTTTTGACGAGATACTCTCCAAAGGCTTTGATGGGTCTCATTTTATATCCGGTCTGTCCGAGCATTTCCGTAATCTGCTGGTGAGCAAGGACGCCACTACATTAAAGTTGCTGGAAGTTAGCGAAGGTATTAAAGCGAAGTATCTGCAGCAATCGCAGGCCTCATCGGTGTCATTCCTGCTATCGGCTATGAATATGGCTAACCAATGCGACCTGAGTTACAAACTGAGTAAAAACCAGCGGTTACAGGTGGAACTGGCCCTGCTCAAAATGTGCCATCTGCCCTCGGCATTTAATATGGTAACCGCACCGCTTGCTGCAATGCCCGAAGGGCAATTAAAAAAAAAACCTGATTCCCCAGAATTAAAGCAGACTGTTGAAAGCAAAACAATAGAAAGCGTACCGCTTTTGAGCGAGCAGCCGACAGTTTATACCAGATCAAAACCACAGGATACAGAAAAAGAGCCTGTAAAGGCTGTTAGTGAGCCATTAGCCGCCGAAAAACCAAAAGGGTTTGTTCCTAATTTACATTCGGCATCCACATCGATAAAGATACCTTCATTAAAGGACCTGAGTAATACTTCGGCAGCTGCGATAGCCGAAGAGGAGGACCCTTACATAAAAGGGGATGCCAAAGAAGACTTTACCATGGACAGCTTTTTGAAATTATGGAGCGATTACGCTGCTAAATTAAAGGCTGATCGCAACATGAGCTTGTTTACCATTTTTACGACCGACGCTCCAACTATGCTTCAGCCATATAAATTTGAAGTCGTTGTCGGGAATAAGTCGCAGGAAAATTCTTTCAGGGACGAAAAGCCAAACCTGCTTAACTTTTTGCGTACCAGCCTGAAGAACTTTGATATCGAGGTAAACACTCGTGTAGATGAAATTAAGGCCGCAAAAAGACCTTATACCACATCCGAGAAGTTTCAGCATATGGCAACCAAAAACCCTCAATTGGCCGAATTGAAAAGGCGTTTTAATCTTGACCTCGATTAGAAGTATTTAAAACTTTTTAGAGGATCTGTCATTATTGCTTTTAAGGGCGGTCGTTAGGGCTTCGCCGTTTAGGTAAACCTGGATTAGTGGGCTGATCATTTTTAGGATAGCCCTCTTCATCCAGGTCAGTCCGGTTATCTTCAGGTGTCCGGGATAATATTTCATCTATCGGATCAACTTCTACATCCTCACCGTGATCGATATGCATACCCATTTTGTCAACATCAGTTTCGAGCGACTCATGCGGGATATATTCATCAACCGAATAGGGGTTAGCCTCATCATAGGTTGAATCCATATCGGCGCCGTTTTTTACCGATGTATTATAGGGGTCTGGATGCTGATAATCAGGATCATCACTTTTTACATCATATTCAAAGCTGTCATCATCAGCGTTATAGCTCAGGTCTTCCACATCAGATGCTTCTCCCAAACTATCTTTTAGTGTCTTATCCCTGTCGACATCTTCATCATCAAACTCAGGGTAAAATGTATTTTTGGCCATGGTTTTGGTTTTTACAGATACTATATAAAGTAAAAATACCGCCAAAAAGTTTAGAAAAAAATGATCCCGGGCACAGATTAAGAGAAATTAATAATTTATCTGCTTACGGTAAGAGGTGACACCGCCGATAGAAAATTTTGCGCCTATGGTAAACTGACTGTAAATATCCTTATGAGTGCCGGCCTTAAAGCCATCCAGTTCGTCACCAAAAATAAAATTTGCCTGGTAACCTATGTCAATTTTGATACCCGGCTGTTTGTAGGTATTGTATATCTTAAATTCGTAACCTATCCGGGCGGGTATAAATAGCTGGTTGCTTTTCAATTCGCCAGGGGTATAATAGCCGGGTAGTTGTGTGGAGTACCGGTTAATATCACTTTCATTGATATTATTGAATATCTGCCCTATACCGGCCCCTACATATAAATTCTTGAATGCATTGGCCACCGGGCTGTTTGAGTAATCTATCAGTTCGCCGGCTTGTACTTGTATCCTTAAAGCAAGGTAAGTATAATTGGAAATAAATTGCCTGCCCAAAAGATCCTTGCTGGCATCGCCGCCCTCCACCTTGCCTGCCTGGAATTCAAAAATATAATTGATAAAAGGTGATTGATTGTAATTAAAATTAAGATTAATAGCCTTGGAACTTTTAGGTGTCTCCGTATCGCCATAAAAACTGTTGAACCCTACCGAAATACCAGCATCATATTGCGCATAATCATAGCCTATCTGGGCTTTTGAAATCAGGGCAGTGCAACAAGTAAGCAGCGTTAAAAACGTAGTTCTTATTATCAATTTTGTCATAATTACAGTTTGCCGCTTACTATGGTAAGTAGGTTAATTTTATTCATATATACACAATTTTATAAAAATAACTTCATACTACCATAAAACAATGCTGAATACGGATTTATTGTTTGTTTAGTTATCAATAATTTCAATAACGTATTTAATAAAATTGGTAAACCCATTTTTATATATTTGGAACCATTTAAAATAAAAACACTATTTCCGGTTATGTCAAAAATTAAAGTAGAAAACCCCGTAGTTGAACTTGACGGCGATGAAATGACCCGCATTATATGGAAGTTTATTAAAGATAAGCTGATAATTCCATATCTCGATCTCGATATAAAATATTATGACCTCGGTTTGGAGTACCGTGATGAAACAGACGACCAGGTAACTATTGATGCTGCTAATGCCATCAGACAATATGGTGTAGGTATCAAATGTGCCACAATAACACCTGACGAAGCACGTGTGGAAGAGTTCGGCTTAAAGCAAATGTGGAAATCGCCGAACGGAACTATCCGTAATATATTGGATGGAACTGTTTTTCGTGAGCCCATTGTGATGTCAAATGTTCCACGTTTGGTGCCAAACTGGACCGCCCCTATATGCATTGGCCGCCACGCGTTTGGCGATCAGTACCGTGCAACCGATTTTCTGACCAAAGGTAAAGGTAAGCTTACCATTACCTTCACCCCGGAAGATGGCGGTAAAGAACAATCATTTGAAGTATATAATTTTAAGGGTGATGGCGTGGCGCTGGCCATGTATAATACCGATGAATCGATCAAAGGATTTGCCCGTGCCTGCTTTAACCAGGCCCTGTTAAAAAAATGGCCTTTATACCTTTCGACCAAAAATACCATCCTGAAAAAATATGATGGTCGCTTTAAAGATATCTTCCAGGAAATTTATGAAAATGAATTCAAGCAGGAATTTGAAGCCAACCAATTAACCTATGAGCACCGCCTAATAGATGACATGGTGGCGTCTGCACTAAAATGGCACGGCAACTTTGTATGGGCCTGTAAAAACTATGATGGCGATGTACAATCAGATACCGTTGCGCAGGGATTTGGCTCTTTAGGACTGATGACTTCTACACTGGTAACACCGGATGGTAAAACAATGGAGGCTGAAGCCGCACATGGTACAGTAACCCGCCATTACCGCGACCACCAGGCCGGTAAGCCAACCTCAACCAATCCTATAGCTTCTATATTTGCCTGGACAAGGGGATTGGAGTTCCGTGGCTTACTGGACAACAACCAGGAGTTGATCGATTTTTGCAAAACCTTAGAACAAGTTTGTATTGAAACCGTGGAAAGCGGAAAAATGACCAAAGATCTGGCTATCACCATTAAACCAAAAGTGGAGCATGGTGTGGATTATTTGTACACCGAAGAATTTTTGGCAGCTATTGATGAGAATTTGAAAAAGAAACTGGGTAAATAAAATTAAGGAATACCAATTTAGAATGCTCATCCCATTAATCGGGATGGGCATTTTTTTTATCTTTTTAAAACTATCTCCATCGCTTTTCATTTGTTTTATAACTTAGCGGCAAAATACATACTACCATGTCATCATTATATCCCTTAAAATTTAAAACCATCTATAAAGACAAGATATGGGGCGGCCATAAGATCGAAACCTATCTGCATAAAGACTTTGGCGACCTGCCCAATTGCGGCGAGACCTGGGAGATATCAGGTGTGAAATCTGATGTTTCGGTAGTTGCCAATGGCGAATTGGAAGGAGAATCATTAGCTGATCTGCTTGAAAAATATCAGGATCAGCTTGTTGGCAAAAAGGTTTATGATCATTTTGGCAATATATTTCCGCTGCTGGTAAAGTTTATTGATGCCAATGATGACCTTTCTATCCAGGTACATCCAAATGATGAGCTGGCTAAAAAGCGCCACAACTCATTTGGCAAAACTGAAATGTGGTATGTGATAGAAGCTGATCCGGGTTCAACGCTGATCACCGGGTTTAATCAGCCGGTTAATGAACAGATCTACCTGCAAAAATTCAACAGCGGGCATTTAATGGAAATTTTGAACCGCGAAAATGTATCTGCAGGCGATGTATACTTTTTACCTGCTGGCAGGGTGCATACCATCGGCAAGGGATTATTGATAGCCGAAATACAGCAAACCTCGGATATCACTTATCGTATTTATGATTTTGACCGGGTAGATGACAAAGGCAACAAACGCGAACTACACACCGAAGAAGCCCTGGCTGCTATCGACTATAATTTTTATCTCGATTACAAAACCAAATATCAACCTGAGAAAAATAAGGACGTTCATTTAGTGACCTGTCCGTACTTCACTACCAATATCATGGATTTCACGGAAAGCACTTCCAAAGATTATTCAGGGCTCGATTCCTTTGTGATCCACGTATGTGTTGAGGGTGATTATACAATTGAAGCGGATGGTCAGCAATATCCTGTAAAAATGGGAGAGTGTATCCTATTGCCAAAAACTATCGATAACATCGAACTGAAAACCACCAGCGGGTTTAAGATACTGGAAAGTTATATAGAGTAAAATCCTGATGTCATTTCGATCCGCTGGATAGCGGAGAGAAATCTTATACTATAATCAGGTCGCCAATATGCACAGTTCGCTATTCGCTCGTATAAGATTTCTCCTCGTTCTTCGTTCGAAATGACAAGTCTTTTGCTTCGTGCTAAACCAACCTTATACTAAACTTAGTACCCACATTCACGGTACTATCAATAGTAATGCTGCCGCCTAAGGCTTCTATCTGGTTGCGGGTTATAAACAGGCCGATACCTTTTGCATCAGAGTTGTGGTGGAAGGTTTTATACATGCCAAATACGCTGTCGCCATAACGTTCCAGGTCAATACCTACGCCATTATCCTCAAAGTATAACCAGGTATGGCCGCCATCTTTTGAGGTAGAGCATTTGATCACCGGGTTACGGTCAGGATGCTTATATTTAAGCGAATTGGTAACCAGGTTCTGGAAAATGCTCTCCAAATAAGCTGGGATATAGTTTACATCAGGGCAATTGGTGAAATCATACTCTATTACCGCTTTGGTTGCTTTTATATTGCTTTCAAGGGCTGATAAAATATTTTTAAACGTCAGTTCAAAATCAAGCCTTTTCCTTTCCTTGCCGATCTCAGCCTGTATCTTAACGATCTCACTTAAGTGATCGATGGTTGTTTTAAGGCTTTCACTGATCGATTTGATATGCGAGAATATTTCCTTCCGGTCACCCTCAACCTCGGTTTGATCATGCAGGTTCACCATAAACTCCAGGTTGCCGGTATGCGAACGCAGGTTATGCGAAACGATATAAGCAAAGTTTTGCAGGCGTTTATTTTGATCACTTAATAAATTAGCCGCATTTTGAACCTCGATCTCCTTCTTTTTAATGTAATCGATGTTTTGGAATATGCACCTTGCTGTAACGCACTGGCCATACTCATCAATAACGGCAACACCCTTTGCCCGTAACCATATCAGGTTGTTTTTGGCAGTCCTGAATAAAAGCTCCAGATCAAATGGCTGCGAATATTTTATAATTTTATCAATTGCGCCGGTCATTACGGACCGGTAATCGGGCTCAAAAAAGCTGATCGCTTCTTCAATGCTCAGTTTTACATTACCGCTTAATTCGTAAATATCGTAGGCTTCACGGGTCAGCAGCAGCGTCATGCTCCTTACATCAATTTCCCAGCCGCCAATTTTGGCAATTTTGGTGGTTTCATTAAAAAGGAAATCGCTGCGGTTGGCCTGTAGCTTTAATATTTTGTGATCGTGGATATCAACGATAGACCCGGTGATCTTGTGTTCAGTACCTTCATCCCACTTTCTTGCGGTACTTTCGAACCAGCGATAGCCTGACTTTTTAGTTAAAAGCCTGATCTGGACAGAATCCGGGGAGTCGTGAAGATGTTTATTGAGTGATTTTAGAAATTGCGGCTTGTCTTCGTAATATAAAAGGTGCTCCAGGAAGATATCATAAGTGCTGGCTATCTCCCCCGGCTCATAGCCCAAAAGCGTATAGAACCCAGAAGACCACTTTACGTCTTTGGTGCTGATATTGTATTCCCATATACCCGTATTTATGCTGTTTATAATCTGGGTAACATGGAATTCACCATCATAAGAAAATTTATCCCCTTCAGTAATGCTCATATCAAAGCCTGGTTCACAATAATTTTATTTATGGTGGTTAGTAAATAGTTCAATTAATTATGTTCAATAAGTATTGCAACCAATGGTTGTAATACTGTGGTTGCTATTTGTTTGCAAATTAGAAGCCAATATATTGAAGCAAATCAAAATCACTAAAACTAATCGTTATTTACTTCATTCACAATTTCTTGTGTACGAAAAAAAGGTGTATTAAGTTATGTTGCATGCCTGGTTTCAGCGATTTTATGGGTCCTGGATTGATAAAATATGGGTAATTAATTGCCCATACTTAATTGGTGCTCAAAGTAATAAGCAAGATGGATCGGCTATAAGATATTCGTCTGAAATGTATGGCAAATTACAACTCTTCAACTAATCTGCAACGCTCTTCTTTTCAAGTTTATGATGGATACCCACCACCTCCATTAATGCAGCCGAGCCATACCATGGATGGAGTTCCATTACAAGCGAGCCTGCTTTGATGGCAGGGTCGGTTTCAGTGAGGGTTTTTGCTTCCTCAATGGTCCTCACATTAAAAATGAATATGCCTTTTATTGGCTGATCATCCATAAATGGCCCGGCTACGATCAATTTGCCCTCAGCAGCCAGGCGCATAATATTTTTTAAATGGGCCATTTGCAACGCGGCCCTTGCTGCCGAATCTGTCAGCCTGTTAGGCCCTGCCTTTAAAAATGCCATCACATAGGTTTTCATTCCATACTGATCGGCGCCTAATTTCTTAGCCAGGTCAGCATCATATTGGGAGTTTTTGGATTGAGCGAAGCAATTAGCGCTTGCGACAAGCAGCAATGCTACCAGCAGGTTCTTTATCATGATCGTTAGTTTAGCGTGATAAATATACTAAACCTTAAAGCGGTTTTCCAACTCGGTCAAAGCATTTTTAGCGATCCATTTTGCCGCCTTGCTATCTTGTTGTTCAATACGTTTGGCGGTTTCAATAGCTAATTGGTGTAGATTTCTATTTCTTTTACCGATCTGCCTTAAGGCCCAATTAACGGCCTTTTTAACGAAATTCCTGTCATCCCAGGCTTCCCTTTCCATGATCGGGAAGAACTGAATAAACTCGATATCATCTGCTTTTTTATTGTGGACGGCAAACTCCGCCATCAAAACAAAGCCTGCCCTTTTGGTATATTCTTTTTCAGATGAACTGTACTCCAACGCCTTATCAATTGCGAACGGAGTACGGTCAAACAGATTGCCGCATACCTGGTCGCATACATCCCACGAAGCAAAATTAGCTACCCAACTATCCATTTGCTGTGGTGTAACCAGCTTTGGATCATCAACCATCGATGCCAGTATCCGGCATTCGTGTATCCCGCTATCCCATAACTCCTGCGCCAAAGCATGATTCTTTTTGATCTCCTTAGCCAGCTTACGTACCTGCGGCATTGAAACTCCCAGAGCTTTCGAATTATCAATGCCGAAACGCTTCATCCCTTCGAGGTGTGAGGGGGTGGATTGTTGTTTGAGTAGGTCGATGACTTGCTGACGATGCATTGATTTATCTGGTGGATAATAATTATCTCATATCCATTATTCCTTCAGGTTTATATTTCTCACAATACACTTCCAGACCAAATTTTATAATCATTGCAGTAATATAAATAGCCAAAGCTCTAATGCTTATACCCAAGTTTACAAAAGCACTGCTAACTGCGCTCCCTATATAATATTTGTTTAGAACTATTTTAAAACCATTATTATACCATGCTTTATATAACTCGCTTTCAGGATCACATATTGATTTGTAAATCGTTCTTTTAATAGAAGAAAACAAAGTTTTTCCTACTTTTTCTTTATTAAGAGCATCTTTTGGTGATGGTAATAATTTTCTCTCAGCCGAGGGTAATTGTTTTTTAGAAAAATCATCAATTCTAAATAATATTCCAATAGCATTTTCTGGAACATTTTCACCAATCTTAATAAAGATTTCCTCCTCATTAAACCTTTGAATTATTGCACCGGCTTCATCTTGTATTTCTTTGGGATCTAAGTCATCATATCCTTGTCCCTTAATTGCAAATAAGGTTCCTTCTTCATCAAATCTTTCAATAATATATTTTCTAAATAAAATCCTTCTACCTTCGGACTTTATTACCTTATCATTTTTTATTACTTCTTTAATCAGAGGTTCTGCTTGGTCAATATCGCTTTTTCTAAGATAACAAATTGCTAATAGAGCTGTTGCTTCGAGATAAGTTCTTGTGTTTTTATTTGTCTTTGTCCTAATGCCAATAAATCCTGCAACTGCGAAATCAATATCTCCACTTTCCATATAAGCCTCAAAAAGATAGCATTTTAACTCCATGAGTTTTGTACCACGGCCTGTACTAATGAGCAAGTCTTTTAAATCGTTGATTATTGATTTAGCGGAATTTATATTTCCATTTAAGGCAGCCCTTTTTAAAGCTGGTTCAAGCCTTTTAATTTTTTCTTTTTGTGCTAATGACAAAGATTGAATAGCCATATGTAAGGAATAGGATAAGGAAATAATAGATTCTAAAATTAGCAATAATAAAAACAAAAAAGCCGAAGATACCCCTCCGGCTAATAAATTCATATTTCTGACTTCCGACTTCCGAAATCCTAAAGATTTCCTCTCAAATCCTGCTCATGCTCTATCGCTTCAAACAAGGCTTTGAAATTACCTGCCCCAAACGATTTTGCCCCTTTACGCTGGATGATCTCAAAAAATACCGTTGGCCTGTCTTCCAATGGTTTGGTGAAGATCTGTAATAAGTAACCTTCATCATCCCGGTCGACTAATATGCCCAGCCTTTTTAATGGTTCCAAATCCTCATCGATATGGCCTACACGATCAGTTAGTTCATCATAATAAGTAGTGGGGACAGTTAAAAAGTCGATACCACGCTTTTGCAACTCAGTTACGGTCTCCACGATATTGCCTGTAGCAAGTGCTAAATGTTGTACGCCTTCGCCTTCGTAAAACTCCAAATATTCCTCTATCTGCGATTTCTTTTTACCCTCGGCAGGCTCGTTGATGGGGAACTTCACATAGCCGTTCCCATTGCTCATTACCTTGCTCATCAGGGCAGAGTATTCGGTCGAAATCATTTTATCATCAAAGGTGAGGATGTTTTTAAAGCCCATCACTTCTTCATAAAAATGTACCCAGTCGTTCATCTTATGCCAGCCTACATTGCCTACACAATGGTCTACATAAAGCAAACCGGTAGGGGTAGGGTTATAATCTGATTTCCATTCTACATAGCCTGGTAAAAATATACCGTTGTAATTCTTTCTTTCGATGAACAGATGGACGGTTTCTCCGTAAAGCTGGATACCGCTGGTTTTTACTTCTCCGTGTTCGTCCGATAGGGTCTGAGGTTGCTGGTAGGACACCGCTCCACGACTGGTCGTCTGCTCATAAGCATCATAAGCATCATCCACCCAAAGGGCCAGTACTTTCACACCGTCACCATGTTTTTTCAGGTGATCGGATATCGGGTGATCCGAGCGGAGCGGAGTAGTCAGCACCAACCGTATCTTATCTTGCTTTAATACATACGATGCCCTGTCGCGTACCCCGGTTTCCGGGCCGGCGTAAGCCAGGCTCTGGAATCCGAATGCCGTTTTATAAAAGTGAGCCGCCTGCTTGGCATTACCCACATAAAATTCAACATAATCTGTACCTTTTAGCGGTAGAAAATCAGTTGTCTTTGGTTGTTTATCTATGGTTTGTGTTTGCATTTTGTTCTTGTTGTAATGTTTTAAAGTTGGAAGGTTGTAATGTTCTTGTCGCGTTGTAGAGTTGGCCTGTTGCAAGTCAACTTTTCAACCTTACAACATTCCAACCTTTCAACAAAGTTCTCACCCAGCCCAACTCTTATAATAATTCTCGTCCTCTATTTTGATCGCGTCCTCTGTCAGCATTAAGGGCTTAAAAGGGTCTATCATCACGGCCAGTTCGTCTGTCGATTCCTTGCCGATGGATTTCTCTACACTGCCGGGATGCGGGCCGTGTGGGATACCTCCCGGATGCAGGGTAATTTGTCCTTTCACCACGCTTTTGCGACTCATGAAATCACCATCCACATAATACAGTAGCTCATCACTATCCACGTTACTGTGGTTATAAGGTGCCGGTATGGATAGGGGGTGATAATCAAATTTCCTCGGTACAAAGGAGCAGATCACGAAGTTGTGCCCCTCGAAGGTCTGGTGTACCGGTGGCGGTTGGTGTAGCCTGCCCGTTATCGGCTCAAAGTTGTGTATCGAGAAACCATAAGGATAATGGTAACCATCCCAACCAATAAAATCAAAAGGGTGCGTACCGTAGATGTATGGGTAGATGAGTCCCTGCTTTTTGATGAGTATCTTAAAATCGCCCTTTTCATCATGGGTTTCCAGATCTTTAGGCAGCTTCAAATCACGCTCACAGTATGGTGCATGCTCCATCAACTGGCCATATTGATTCAAATACCTCTTCGGGGGTCTTATCGGACTAAAGCTTTCTATTATAAACAGGCGGTTATCC
Source organism: Mucilaginibacter sp. (assembly GCA_035489035.1). Taxonomy (GTDB): domain Bacteria; phylum Bacteroidota; class Bacteroidia; order Sphingobacteriales; family Sphingobacteriaceae; genus Mucilaginibacter. The sequence continues at coordinate 120,663 of DATHKT010000051.1, read as the reverse complement.
TCCGTATCAAATTCCATTTGGTAAATGGTACCGCGTGGTACGATCAGGTAATCGCCATACTCAAATTTGATATTGCCGTAGCCGGTTTTCAGCGTGCCTGTGCCTACGTGTACGAAGATCACCTCATCAGCCTGGCTATTCTTATAAAAATAGTCGGTCATGGATTTGCGCGGGGCAGCCAGCGAGATATGCAGGTCGCTGTTCACCAATACCGGTTTGCGGCTTTGCAGGTAGTCATCCTCCGGCTTTACGTTGAAACCGATAAGGCTGGTATGCTTCAGGTGCTTCTCGCGGGCTATCTTCGGCTCAACCGAATAAGGCTCGCCCAAAGTTTTCACAATAGTAGGCGGATAAGCATGGTACACCAGTGAATACAGGCTGGAAAAGCCCTCGGTAGATACCAGTTCTTCTGCGTATAAAGTGCCATCCGGCTTGCGGAATTGTGTATGTCGCTTCGGTGGAATAGCCCCTAAGGTATGGTACATTGGCATGGGTTATTTTTGGTTTTAAAGTTGGAATGTTGTAAGGTTGAAAAGTTTTATTATCAATCACTTACAATATAAAGTTACATACTTAAAACGATTGCAGAGTTAGAATAGTTTGTAACAAATTGCCATCAGACAATAACCTTACAACATTTCAACTTTACAACCTTCCAACAAAACTTAATATTGCGCCAAAACGATCTTAGCGAGCACCGCATCCCTGAAAGACGAGGCATCACTCATAGAAGTGAGCCCCAGGGAGAATAGAAAATGTTTTTGTATGCTCATGGTCTTTAGCAAAATTAGAGTATTAATATTTAATATGCAAGCATAGTATTGGTTGATTGGGTTGATTGAGTTTTTAATTGGTTGATTAAACCAGCCGGAATATCTGCCTTAATTCATTGCCGTCCCTTTCAAGGGACGGAATAGGGAATAGATAAGAAAGGCTTTAGCCGCACATCATTTAGGCTAAAGCCTTTCCTGCCAAATTAGTTATCCGTCCCTTGAAAGGGACGGCAATGAAATTTTATAACCCCAATTAACCACTCAACCAAAAAATTAATAGCTTTACCGCACCAATTCATCCGTCTATGAAATTAGTATCCTACCGTACCGAAGACCGCGAGCACCTGGGCATATTTGTTAATGGCCATATTTATAACCTCAACTCGTGCCATAAGCTGCTGCCCGATAACATGAACGAGTTTTTGTGGGGTGGCGATGAACTGATGGACCGTGCCAAAAAGGTAAATGACGATATCGCTTCGGGGAAGATGAACGCCAGGGAAGAATTGTTTTTTGAGCTGCTGGCACCCGTACCGCACCCAACATCGTGCCGGGATGGCTATGCTTTCCGTCAGCATGTGGCAGCGGCAAGGCGCAACCGCAAGGCCGAGATGATACCCGAGTTCGACCAGTACCCTATATTTTACTTCACCAACCATAACGCCATACAGGGCACAGGCGAAATCGAGTGCATGCCCGACCATTTTCAAAAGCTTGATTTTGAACTCGAAGTAGCCGTCGTGCTCAACAAAAAAGGCCGCAACATTAAAGCCGCCGAGGCCGATAGCTACATAGCCGGCTACATGATCATGAACGATATGAGTGCCCGCACCCTGCAAATGGAGGAAATGATTTTAAACCTCGGTCCGGCAAAAGGCAAGGATTTCTCCACCGTGATAGGTCCCTGGCTGGTAACGCCGGATGAACTGGAGCAATACAAAACAACCCCCAAAGCCGGCCATACCGGCAATGCTTATAACCTTACCATGAAATGCCATGTAAACGGCAAGGAAGTTTCCAACGGCAATATGGCCGATATGGACTGGACCTTCGCCGAGATCATTGAGCGCTGCGCCTATGGCTGCGATGTGCTGCCCGGCGATGTCATCGGCTCGGGCACGGTAGGCACAGGCTGTTTCCTCGAACTTAATGGTACCGGCCTGCTCAACGACCCCACTTATCAACCCCAATGGCTGCAACCCGGCGACCTGGTGGAAATGGACGTAACCGGACTGGGTATATTGAGCAATATCATTGTGAAAGCGAAGAGTGATTTTTCTATCCTGGGATTAAAGAAGTTGTAACACACCTTCTCATTGTAAGGATCGAAGCAATCGCGAACTATGTACTACCGGCAACCTTTCGATGAGATTGCGATCCGCTGGCTAGCGGATCGCAATCTCATATTTATAAAACCATGCTGACAATCAACGTATCCGACCTCACTACCCCGCAACTGCACAATTACCTGCAATACGCCATTGCGCCACGACCTATTTGTTTTGCTTCAACGGTGGATAAGGAAGGGAATGTGAATTTGAGTCCCTTCAGTTTTTTCAATCTGTTTAGCACCAACCCGCCCGTTTGTATCTTCTCGCCATCGCGTAGGGTGCGGGACAATACCACCAAGCACACGCTGGAGAATATACTGGAAGTGCCGGAGTGTGTGATCAATATCGTGAATTACAGCATGGTGCAGCAAACCTCGCTGGCTAGTGTGGAGTATGCCAAGGGGGTTAATGAGTTTATCAAATCGGGTTTTACACCTATTGCCTCGCAACTGGTAAAGCCACCCCGTGTAGCCGAGGCACCTATTCAGTTGGAATGTGTAGTAAACGAGGTAAAAGCCCTGGGCGATGGCAGGGGAGCCGGTAATCTAATATTCGCCGAGGTAAAGATCATCCATGTGAGCGAAGCTATATTGGATGAAAACGGCACCATCGACCAGGAAAAACTCGACCTGGTAGCCCGCCTCGGTGGCGATTGGTACTGCCGCATAACAAAAGACAACCTGTTTAAAGTAGCCAAACCCGTAAGCAGTATCGGCATCGGGGTGGATGCCTTGCCTTATGCTATCCGCAATTCCAAAGCATTGACGGGCAATAACCTCGGTCAGCTGGGTAATGTAGAAGTATTGCCCACCGATGAGGAAACCGAAACCTACGCCCAATCCCCCGAAATCAAAGACCTGTTGGATGCCACGATCGGCGATAGCCAAACCCGCGAAACGCAGCTGCATTTGAAGGCTAAGCAATTACTGGATGAAGGTAGGGTAGTGGAGGCTTGGATGGTGTTGATGGTGGGGTAGCCTCATATCCAAAAAAACAATTGTCATTCTGAGCATAGCGAAGAATCTAATGGCGAACTCGCATGGTGATGATCAGATGCTTCGTTCCTCAGCATGACAAATTAAAAAAAAGCGCTGTCATGCTGAACTTGTTTCAGCACCCCACACGGCAGGTTGACTTCATATTGGTTACTTTTATGATGAAATGCCGATCCGCTACCCAGCGGACGGCATGACAAACCCATCAGGTTTATCTACTTAAACACATACCTCTTATTCACCACCCCAACCACCGGGGGCACATGCGTTTTTTCAAAAATATCATAGCCTAATTTCAAGCTTTTCCAGAAGGGTACATTGGGCCATTCGGAATAAGTCTCAAGGTTGGCATTGGTGAGCTTAAAGGGAAATATATTGAGGGCTATTGATTTTTGGCCATGCTGAAAAGCTTCATAAACCATGGTGTATATCTCTTCAATTTTAGGGTCGGTCATGGCGTAGCAACCGGCCGACACGCAATTGCCATGTATCATTACCCCATTACCGGTATAGCCACATTGTTGCTCCAGTTGATTTGGATACCCAACATTTATAGCCAGGTGGTAATTACTTACCGGGTTAAGCTGACTGGGCATTATGGTATAATACCCTCGGGGCACTTGTAATCGCCACGTGCAATTTTGGTACCTAACCCGCCCGAAGCCGAGCATACCGGGTAATTTCTGAATAGTTTAAACTGCTTCCCCGATAGTACCCAAATCTCCAATATACCAGGGCTCTTCAATATCCGGATAAATATCGGCTGGTCGTCCCGCAAACCGGCGGCGTTCAGGTCTTTTTGCAATTTCGGCCATATTTTAGCGCGGATATCACCGGCACGTTTGCTATCAGGCATGTAGGTTTTGGCATGGCCCATGAATATCAGGGACAGCACCAGGGTGATAATTAGTTTAGGCATTGGTTTACAGGTTGATAATAAGGTGTTTATTTAGATGAGTAATAAACGCCGTATGCCTGCTGTAAATTGTTGAGTGGGGAAAGAATTTGTGGGGGGCTGGCTGTTCGTTTTGTTTCACAAGTGTTGGGTTAGAAAACGAACGAACACCCACAAGCACGTCATGGCGAGGAACGAAGCCATCTCTACATAAGCAGATCAAATCATTTTTAATGAGAATTAAGTGTTTTTATAAACTCATCAAATAGATCATTTTTAAATTTTTTATTTTGATAAACTTTCTCAGGTTTAGCAAGACCAACTGAAAGTAAGACCTTATCGAGTAATCCAACTCTAACACATTCGGTAAATCCTGAAAGATAAGGGCCTTGATTAACAAATTCATAAGTTTCCGGGTCTTTAAGATTTAGAATATTATTTAGAACTAAATATCTGTTAGTAGTTCCGGGAGTGAGTGTAACTAAATAATCTTTACCTGGTTGTATTCCTATAGTCGAAGCAACCACAAAATATTTTACATCTTTTAGCGAAACGCTATCAAAAACTGTTTTGCCCGGAAGATGATAGATATGCTTTATTTTGCCAGTAAAGAGATTGCATTTCCCTTTTACAGGACTTGCACAATTGCACTTTTTTTGAAATATACTTCCATCTAAATGAACATCGACAACATAGGTATCTCCTACGCTATTAAGTTCATATTTTTTTGTCGCTACCAAGCGATTGGCCTGACTAAAACAATCATTTATCACTGTCAAAAAAAATAATAAGGCCAGTATTTTTTTCATGTATTTGGCATGAGATAAAATAAAAAATAAACTTTAGGATGCCGTGCCGGTTCTAAATTAAAGATGGTTTTAAAGCCTGTTTTCCATAAAAGCATAACATTTATTTTTATAGAGATGACTGTTCGCTTTGTTTCACAAGTGTAGGGGTTAAAAAACGAACGAACAGTACACTATTGTCATGCTGAACTTGTTTCAGCAACCCACAGGACAGGTTGACTTCATGCTGGTTACTTAGCAAGTGAGGTGCCGATCCGTTAGCTAACGGATGGCATGACGAGCGGGAAAAATCCGAAATCGAAAATCCGATCTCCGAAATCACTATATCCCCAACACCTGCTTCAGCTTCGCATATCCCGTTTTACTAACGGGTATCTTGGCGCCTGATTTTAGGATGGCCAGGTGGGCGTCTTTTTCGTAGGGGTCTATACGGGTGATGTCCTGTATCTTGATAATATAGGAGCGGTGCACCCGCACAAACTGGGTAGGATCAAGCATCTGCTCAAAAAAAGCCATGGTTTTATTTTTCAGGAACGAACCTTCTTTGGTATGCACGCTTACATAATCATCATCAGCCTCTAAATATTCCACATCAGCTACGGGGATGATCTTTACCTTGGTGCCTGTCTTCACCACGATGCGTTCATGCTGGGCAGGCGATTGGGAGGCGGATTCTAAAAGAGTTTCTGTCTGTTTAGCAGCCTGTGCCGGGGTTTGCGCCAGGAATTTTTCAACCGCCTTGTTAAACCTGTCCTTACTGAAAGGTTTCATCAGGTAATCAATGGCATGGGTTTCAAAAGCCTTGATGGCATACTCGTCAAAAGCAGTGGTAAATATTACCGATGGTGAAGTTTCAACCAGTTCCAGCATCTCAAATCCGTTGATCTTGGGCATCTGCACATCCAAAAATATCAGATCGGGCTGATGTTGCTGAATAGCTTTGAGGCCCTCGAAGCCATCGTTACATTCGCCTAATACCTCTATCTCATCCTTAAAATCCTGTAAATACTCCAATACAACCATTCGGGCCAAAGGCTCATCATCAATTACGAGTGCACGCTTCATATTTGCGGAATTTTAATAATCGTTGTAAATATATTATCATTTGCATGAGTTTCAATCAGGTCATTGCGTGCAAAAAGCAAATTTAATCTTCTTTGTACCCCGCTGAGGCCAAAACCGGTTCCCTTACGTGGCCTTGCGGTCTTGGGGTCGTAAGGGTTTTGTATCATCAGGGTGAGGTAGTTATCTTCTAATTCGGCCCTCAGGCTCACCGTAACGCTGTCGGTAGTATCATACAAACCAAATTTAATGGCATTTTCTACTATCGGCTGCAATATCATGGGTGGCAGTATACAATCCTGGCATTTTTTATCAAAGCTGATCTCGGTCATCAGCCTGTGCCCGAAACGTACTTTCTCGATATCCAGGTATAATTGCAGGTGTGCCATTTCTTCGGTTAAAGTAACCTGCTGCTGGTCGTCTTTTTTCAAAGTGCCGCGCAAAAAGTCAGATAGCTGGTGTATCATCTTTCGTGCTTCGTCAGGCTTAAAACCTATCAATGCATTAATAGAGTTAAGGCTGTTGAACAAAAAGTGCGGTTGTAATTGCTGGCGCAGATTGTATAACTCTGCATCACGGGCCAGCTTTTCAGCTTCGGCCTTACGCTTTTCATTTTCTTTCTGATCAAGCTGCGAGTACCAGATCATACTGATCATGGCCATCCAGCCTACAGCCAAAAAGTCGGTGAAGAAACGGATGGTTAAGGATTGGACAACAAAATTGGTATACACCGAATTGCTGTTGACATAAGGCAGTATCCAGCGGCAACCCAGCGTGCAGGCGCCTGCCAGGGCAACGCACCAGATCAGGATATTAATATAGCTGCCCTGCCCGGGCTGAAAGTAGCGCAAGTTATTGTTGATGAGCCAGCAGGCTGCACCCAACAGTACCGAATTGATAATACCATCAGACAGGGCGATGAACCAGGTAAAGCCAAAGCCATGCACCAGGTAAGTTAATAAAGCAGCCCAAACCACCCCGCCTGTTAAAAATGCCAGGCGCAATCTTGATAATGTGAGATGTTGGTTAGCCAAAACTGGTTATGTTGATCTTGATAATTAATTTTTAATACTTAAAAGTGCCGATTTATGATGTGCCCAGGCAACATACAGGTCGGCATCAGGGGCCTCATGTATCTGGTAGTATAATTCGGTACCATCTGCCAGTTCATTGATGGGGTTGATCTCGGCCACATCAATAAACTGCCACCGCACAGGCTGGCTCCGGTTATTCAGAAAGCTGTCCTGGTTTTTGAGGCCGATATGGCTTGCTTTTTCAAAAGCCTGTTGTTCATCAGCGGCGCTTATCAACCTTAGCTGCTCATCAAATTGGGCGTGATGGTTGCCATCACCACTCACTATCCTGAAAACTATTTTTGCTATGTACCAATTCATTTCAACAAATTTTTAGGTAATTATTCAATGACTAATAGCTACGGATATCTATGCCCGCGAAAATGGAAACCCCTTTAAGCACCAGTATTTTGGTGTTGTTGCTACTATTAGGATCAACGGAAACACGTAGCCGTTTATCATCTACGCTGGCAAATACAGCCGCCATATCAGATACTACCTGCCAGTTGGATGGCACCACTATCTTGGTACCCCCAAATATCTGTGTGATATCGATCACTATACGACCATTGATGTCGGCTTGGGTAAAGTCCAACTCGGCACCGCCGAAAATATTTACGATCTCTCCTCCCCTGAAATTTTTGGAGAGTATAGTTTTTTTAATTCCTCCGAATACCGATACGGCATCAATCGTATCATCTCCATAAGAGTGGGAAGCATCTTTATAATAATCGGGCTCGGGTGCTGTCGCTGTATTTGGATCGGCCGGGTCGGATTTTAATGGAGGCTGACCTGTATCCGGGCCTTTGCTGGTCCATTTGTCCCAATTTGCTTTGTTTTTATCCCAGCGATGGTTGCGCCTTAGTATCATCCACAATCCAAAAGCGATGATCATGAGCGGCCAGGTAACATGGCTTACATTCTTGCCCGGTAAAACATCGTTCAACAAAAGTACGGTACCGAGCGCTACCATAATAAACCAGCCGGCGTTTCTGAAATTATGTTTTGCTCCCTGGTACAAGCCAATTACAATTAACAGCATTGGCCACCTGAACAGCCAGTAGGGGAATAAAACCAGGTTCATCTGGTCGAGCAGTAATACTGCCCCCACAACCAGCAGGATTATCCCGGCAATTGCCTTATTGCTTCGGGGTTTATTAATGAAATTTATATTGTCGTCACTCATGATGTATCTATTCTAATATAATCTTATCCAAAACTAAGGTAATACTTAAGGCGAACCTATCAAATATTGGTGATATTATTAAACAAGTCGGTAAGTATGGATAAATTGTCGGTGAAAAAACAGGTTGTTAATTTAATTATACTTGTTTTTGGTGATATTGGGCATTAAGCCTGCTTATCTGGTGTTTAAAAACCATCCATAAACCTGTACCGATGATGGCAACCGGCCAAACTATACGGTCAGCATTTTCAATGTTTTCGGAGAACAGGAAGGCTACCCCTAAAAATATCATGATGGCCCAAATCGGTTTTCTGAAATTGTATTTACCACCCATGTAAAATCCCCAGGCGATGAGCCACATTGGCCAGCTAAAAAGCCAGTTGGGTATGTTTAACAAATTAAGGTGATCCACAAGCAATAAACTGCCTGCTACTAATATGATGATCCCGGCTGTGGTTTTGCCGTGGTTTGCATTGCTGGTATTTTCTATGATCGTTTTCATTGTTTTGAAATTTAAATCTTACCCAAAACTATGGTACTATGATAGATACGGCAATCAAATATTGGTGGTTTACAGGAGGAAGTCGGTAGGTGCTGAAAAACTGTCGGTGAATTTATGCTGATAATTACACCGATGGTTCCTGCTGGCTCAAACAATGAAAGCTGCCCAATCCCCAGATGATGTCGGTTGAATCGATGCCGATCACTTTCCTGTCGGGAAAGCATTGCGTCAGTATATCAAGCGCCTTGTTGTCATTTTTGGAGCGATAGGTAGGCACTATTACCGCAGCATTAGCGATGTAGAAATTAGCATAAGACGCCGGCAGGCGTTGGCCGTCATAATAAACGGCATCAGGCATAGGTAATTCCATGATATTGAGCTGCTTCCCATTAAGCAGGCGCATGGTTTTCAGGGTTTGCAGGTTTTCCTGCAGGATGTGGTAGTTGTCATCGTTTTTATCTTCTTCGATAACGGTGACAACGGTATCTTCATTCACAAAGCGGGTAATATCATCAATATGGCCATCGGTATCATCGCCTGCAATCCCATCGCCCAGCCATAGTATTTGCTCAACGCCGTAATAGTTTTGGAGATAGATTTCTATCTGTTGCTGGTTCAAATGCGGATTACGGTTTTTGTTCAACAAACAGGCAGTAGTGGTCAAAACGGTTCCCTTACCATTAAAATCAACCGAACCGCCCTCCATTACAATACCAGGATGGTAAACAGGCAGGTTAAAGTGATTGGCTATTTTAGTAGGGATCACATCATCCAGGTCATAAGGTGGATATTTATTCCCCCAGGCATTATAACCCCAGTCGATGATGACTTTCTCCTTCGTATCACTATTGATCAAAAATGCAGGCCCATGATCACGGCACCAGGCATCATTGGTCGGGAACTCAAAAAATTCTATACGCTTCAGGTCAGCGCCAACCAGTTGTAATTGTTCTTTGGCAAAAGCCTCCATCTGCTCATTTATCACGTTTATACGCACCAATTCACCTTTGGATACTGCTTTGATAAACTCGCAATAAGGCTTATATATGGTAACGATCTTTCCCGGCCATGACTCTTCCTTATGGGGCCAGCTCAGCCAGGTAGCAGTGTGTGGTGCCCATTCGGCAGGGAAGGAGAAACCCTGCGAAGCTGGTGTATTAGAAAGATCAATCCTCATCAATAAATCTTTTAGTTATTGGCTGATAAGAGTCAATTCTTCTGTCACGTAAAAATGGCCAGTGACTACGGTAGTAGTCTGATTTTCCCAAATCCAATTCCTGTACCACCACTTCTTCCTCACCATGCGATGCCTGGTAAATTATGCTGCCAAAAGGATTGGAGAAAAATGAGCCTCCCCAGAATTTCAACTCTTCTTCCTGGCCCACACGGTTCACGCTTACCACGTGCACGCCATTAGCTACCGCATGTGAGCGTTGTATGGTTTGCCAGGCGTTGTATTGTTCGGTGTTAGTCGCATCATCCTGGCTGGTGGCCCAGCCTATGGCTGTTGGATAAAATAGTATTTCGGCACCCATCAATGCAGTGATACGGGCTGCTTCGGGATACCATTGATCCCAGCAGATCAATACCCCTATTGTAGCATATTTGGTTTTGAAAACCTTATAGCCCAGATCGCCGGGAGTGAAGTAAAACTTTTCATAAAAGCCCGGATCATCGGGTATATGCATTTTACGGTATTTGCCTAAATAAGTGCCATCTGCATCAATTACAGCCGTGGTATTATGGTATAGGCCTTGTGCGCGTTTTTCGAATAACGAAGCAATGATCACCACATTTAATTCGGCAGCTACTTTTGTTAATTCGTCTGTTGACGGGCCGGGGATAGCTTCGGCCAACTGGAAATTATCGTAGTTTTCTACATCACAGAAATACAATGACGTGAACAATTCCTGCAAACAAACAATTTGCGCACCTTTTTGAGCAGCTTCTCGCACTTTAACGATCGCCTTCTGCAAATTCTCCTGCTTATCAGCCGTGCACGACATCTGCACCAAACCAACTTTTACTTTAGCCATGCCGCAAAGTTAGCTATTTATTGAATTACTGGATGAGCGAATTGTTGATTGAGAGGGTTGTAGATTCACACATTTGTCAATTTGTTTGTTTACAGTAAATGAAATCATACCTTATCGGTGTAATAAAAAAATAACCTACTTTTGCAGCCAATGACAAGAATTGAAGAATCTATAGTCAACGAGGTTGAGGAGGAGATCAAGCCAAAAACGTGGAAGGATATCGCCTGGAGCGTTATTAAAACCCTTTTAAAACTGGCAGTTACTTCAATTCTGCTCTACTATGTATTTCGTAACGTTCATTTTGCTGATGTTAAATACAGGCTTTATCACGCCAATTACTGGTGGATGTTTGCCGCATTGGTGAGTTTTTTTGTTTCGATGGTGGTGTCGGCATGGAGGCTAATGAGCTATTTCAGGTCGATAGATCTGAAGCTTGACCCCCGCTTTAATTTTAGATTATATCTTCTGGGTTTGTTCTATAATTTTTTATTACCCGGAGGTATTGGAGGCGATGGGTATAAAATATACCTGCTGAAAAAGAATTATCAATTACCGGCCAGGAAAGTATTTTGGGCAATTATGTTTGACAGATTGAGCGGGTTGTGGGCTATTGGCCTTATCACCGTAGTGCTTATTTTCCTGATACCGCAAATAGATGTACATATTGGCATCCCGCTTGGAATATTTACTGTTGCCTCGGCTATTTATTATTTCGTAGCTTATAAATTTTTCAGGGAGTATACTAAATATTTTTTCGAAGGCCATTTGAAAGCTGTTTTGGTACAGGGCCTGCAGGTGCTTACCATTGTATTTGTTTTGCTCGGGCAGGATTTTACCGGGAAATTTTCGCCATACCTGTTATCTTTCCTGATATCAGCACTGGCAACTATTATCCCGATAAGTGTCGGTGGGGCTGGCATACGCGAAACCGTTTTTCAGCAATTAACTAAAGTATTCCCAATGGATAAAAGCCTGGCTGTTTTCCTGCCGGGATCGTTTTATATTATATCCCTTCTGGTTGCTTTGCTGGGTATTTATTATGTGCTCCGGCCTAAAAGATTAGAAAAGGGATTGCCATCATTCCAGGAAAAAAACGATTGATTTGATGGTGATAATAAGTTGTTAACACAATGTAACTTATTCACTAAATCAACTTAACCAACGCATTAACCCAACCAATTATTTAATTTTACGTTCTCTTAATAACCAACTGAACGTAATGAGTGATTTTAATGATTTCAATAATCCGCAGGTTGCGGCACTGCCCCGTCATTTAAAGCAGTTTATAGTAAACCAGCATTACGAGCACTATACACCAATAGACAATGCTGTTTGGCGCTATGTGATGCGCCAGAATTATAGCTACCTTAAGGATGTCGCTTATTACCCCTACATTCCCGGACTGCAAAAAGCAGGCTTGACCATCGAAAAGATCCCCAACTTACAGGAAATGAATGATGCACTCGGCAAAATTGGCTGGGGCGCGGTTACTGTGGATGGTTTTATACCGCCTGCCGCATTTATGGAATACCAGGCTTATCGTGTGTTGGTAATAGCTGCCGATATCCGCCAGTTAAACCATATTGAATATACCCCTGCACCGGATATTATCCACGAGTCAGCGGGGCACGCTCCCATCATAGCCGATAAGGATTACCACGAATACCTGAGTTATTTTGGTTCGATAGGGGCAAAGGCCATGTTTTCGGCTCAGGATTTTGAATTGTACGAGGCTATCAGGGCCTTGTCCATATTAAAAGAAATGCCCGATGCTGACGCAACTGAACTTAAAAAAGCTGATGAATTAGTTGATCATCGGCAAAAAAATATGGGCCAGCCATCAGAAATGGCCCTGCTAAGCCGCCTGCATTGGTGGACGGTTGAATACGGCCTCATCGGTACTTTGGAGAACCCTAAAATATATGGTGCAGGCTTACTTTCATCCATAGGCGAAAGTGTTAGCTGTATGCAGCCTGATGTAAAGAAGCTTTGGTACAATATCTATACGGTTAATTATCCTTACGATATTACCAAAACGCAACCGCAACTGTTTGTTACTGAAAACTTCCAAAACCTGATCGATGTATTGGAAGCGTTTGCAGATACCATGGCATTCAGGGTAGGCGGAGTACACGGCTTGCAAAAAGCAATCGAAAGCAAAAATACCTGCACTGCAGTATATAGCTCGGGTTTACAGGTTTCGGGTACGTTCACAGATCTGAAGAAGCTGTCAGATAACCAGGCATCGTTTATCAAAACTACCGGGCCAACTATATTATGCTATAACAATAAGCAGTTGAAAGGCCATGGGAAAGATCATCATAAGGATGGTTTTAGCTCACCTGTTGGAAAATTAAAGGGTATAAACACCCCGCTTGAGGATATGACTGCAGGCGAATTAAGCCTTTTAGGTATTGAAGCGGGCAAGCAAGCGGTACTAAATTTCGAAAGTGGTATCACGGTTAGCGGAACGGTTAAACAAGTGTTATTACACGACAGCAAAACTATCCTGGTCACTTTTGCCAATTGCACGGTAAAGGATAAAAAGGGCGAACTCTTATTCGATCCTTCATGGGGTGTTTATGATATGGCTGTGGGCGAAAGGATCGTATCGGTATTTTGCGGCGCAGCCGATAAGGATGCTTATGAAGAGATCATATACAAATCAAACACAAATACGCATCATGTTCAATATGACCTGCGCACTATTGAGTTGCATAAGCTTTATCAGCAGGTAAGGGATCGCAGGCATCACGGCGGCGACTTTGGCTTTTTGGGGAATGTATGGTTGATGCTGCAAAAAAACCATCATGACGACTGGCTTTGCGCCCTGGAAATACTGGAGATATTGGAGCATGAAGAAATTGAACCCGAATTAGCCGCAGAAATACGAACCTTTTTGGAAGAGAAAGCAGTTAATCAGCCTGAATTGAAAAAACTGATCAGCGATGGGTTTTATCTCATCAAACACCCTGTAGAACAAAAGCTGGTGGTTTAATAAATTTAATATCTTAGCACCTATGAACATCATTATAACTGGTGCAAGCAGCGGTGTTGGTTTCGAAGCGGTGCTTGAGCTGATATTATCCGGGCAGCATCAAATTATTGCGCTTGCGCGTTCCGAACCCAATTTGGGTAGATTGATGGAAATAGCACAGGGCCTAAACCCGGATTGTGTGCTGTACCCGGTTGCATTTGATATTGTACATGATGATTATACCGATCTGTTGCAGTTTATCGGTAGCCGCCTGGATAACCGGGTAGATATTTTGATCAACAATGCGGGAGTATTAATTAATAAACCCTTTGCTGATCTGCTGGAAACTGATTTTGTAGAAATGCTGCAAAGCAATTTTATAGGACATGTGCGTATTATTCAAAGTTTATTACCACTAATGCCGGCCGGCTCGCATATTTTAAATATTGGCAGTATGGGCGGTTTCCAGGGTAGCGTCAAATTTCCCGGCCTGGCAGCCTATTCTGCCAGCAAAGCTGCGCTCCATACTTTAACCGAGTGCCTTGCCCTGGAGTTAACGGAGCAACAAATCAAGGTTAATTGCCTGGCTTTAGGTTCTGCACAAACCGAAATGCTTGAAAAAGCATTCCCCGGTTATGAATCTCCTGTGCTGGCTTTTGAAATGGGTAAATATATAGCTGATTTCGCGCTGACCGGGCATAAGTTTTTTAACGGAAAGGTTTTGCCGGTAGCTGTTAGTACCCCATAAATAACATATATTATTTATTATAAATATTGTATAATTATTATTGTAAATTTACTATAATAATAAACCTGTCTTTATGGATTCAAGACTTTCATTTTTATTTGAACACTCCAATGACCTGTTTTGTGTGTTCGATATAAATGGGAACATTCTTAAAACAAATGCTTCCTTCAGGCATTTTACAAGCTATTCTGAACAGGAATTAACCGGCAAAAATATAACAGATATTTCTCATCCCGATGACGGGGAGAAAAACATTGAATTGCTTAAAATTGTTGCTTCCCCAAAAAATATCGAAGGATATTTAATAAGAATAAAAAGCCACAACGGGGCCTTCTTAAATATTACCTTGTCGCTAAGTTTTAACCAGGAAGACGGGATGATTTATGCTGTGGGCATTTATGCAGATGAAAATTTGAACATCCGCAATCCACATAATATTTCAGATAAAATTCAGCATGTTTTGGCTAATCTGGCCGAAGGTTTTTTTATGCTGGATAAAAATTGGTGCATCTACGCTTTTAACCCGGCTTTCCAAAAAATAGTAAATGTGCCTACTGATGAATTGCATGGAGCTGATTTCAGGTTGCTGAATAACCGGGTCATCGTGGATGAGGTAATCCCAGAGTTTGAAAATGCTTTCAAAAATAATGTTGCCGGGCAAATTCAATATTATGATCATAATTATAAGGGATGGTTAAGGTTGAATATTTATCCCTACAAAGGCGAAGTGATCGCTTTTATAAGGGATACTACCAGCATCAGGGTACAGCAATTGATACTTGCGCTCGAAAAAAATGTTTTGGAACTCCATTTATTATCTTCTCATTCACTTTCCCAGGTAGCTGATGAGTTATTGATGGGTATAGAAGCGATCTTTCCTGAAATGTATTGCTCTATCCTTGAAATTGATGATGTCCAGGAAAAAGTATACCATGTGTCAGCCCCGCGACTGCCATTGGAATATTGTATGGCAATAAATGGATTAAAAATTGGCCCCAAAGCAGGGTCATGTGGTACGGCTGCATATCACCGGGAGCAGGTAATTGTAAGTGATATAGAAAATGATCCGCTGTGGAAAGATTATAAACACTTTATTCTGCCCCATGGCTTCAAAGCCTGTTGGTCAACACCAGTGATCAGTTCTCAGAGTAATAAAGTTTTGGCAACTTTCGCCATATATTATAACACCATTCGTGAGCCGGTGGATGACGAACTGCAAATGATCGCACGTACTATCAACATTCTGCGCGTGCTGATCGAGAGCAAGAAGAGCAAGGAGCGAATGGCTGAGCAAAATAAACGTTTGCAGGACATTGCTTCTATAAGCTCTCACAATATCCGCAGGCCGGTGGCTACCATATTGGGCCTTGTTAATTTATTTGATAAGAAAAAGTTAGATAGTCCCCTGAATAAAGAGATCATAGAGCACCTCGAAACTACTACAATGGAATTGGATGATGTGATTCACATCATAGTGGAAAAGACCATTAGTATTTAAATATGGCCTGAGATTTATTTCTTTACAAACAGCAGGAGTATAGCCAATGTAGCACCAACCTGTCCTATCCAGAAAATAAACATCCATTTAATAGTATCAACTTTAGCTTCGCCGATCTCTTTGCGGACATCTGCGATATCAGTTTTTGTAGCCAATGTTTTGATGGTTGCTTCCACAGATCGTTCTGTTTTGTTATCAATGTATTTGAATATTGCCTCGGTAGTATCGCTTCCCAGTTTATCGGATAACAACTTATACAACCTGGCAGTTTCTTTTGCTTCTAAGTACATAACAAATATAATAATTTAGGTTTTAATAAATTAACACAAAGGAGCGGTACTTACCGCCCCAATGTGTTATCGGGATAGGTTTAGGTTTGTTATTAACTTCTTGCACTCAATTTCAGAAACTCGTTCACCACTACTTCTGTAGTGTATTTCTTGTTGCCGTCTTTATCAACATAGCTTCTGCTGGCCAGCTTGCCTTCAATAGCAATTTCATCTCCCTTCTTTAAAAGGTCTTCCGCCAGTTTAGCCTGCACTCCCCATAATATCAAATTGTGCCATTGGGTATCGGTTATCTTTTCGCCTTTATCATTTTTGTAAGTTTCATTGGTGGCGATAGATACCTTTGCCAGTTTACGGTTGTTGTCAAAACTTTTCACTTCGGGGTCCATGCCCAGGTTGCCTACCAGGCGTACACTGTTTTTTAATGTGTTCATGCTCTTTAAATTTTTTAATTTCTCTTTCAAATCGATAGTACAAAGTTGCAGTGTGGTGGAGAACTTACCCGGTTATTAACCATTTATAGTCGACAATTTCCATTTGTAAGCGTTTGCAAACGAATAATTTATTATTTACCTTTAGGGATATGAACCAGGAAAGAGTTTGCCTCGATTGCGGAGAGGTTTTACATGGCCGCGCAGATAAAAAGTTTTGCAACGACCAATGCCGCAATAATTATAATAATCAGCTAAACAGCAGCAGTTATAACCTGGTGCGAAACATCAACAACATATTGCGCCGGAACCGAAGGATATTAGAAGAATTGAACCCAACGGGCAAAACAAAAACCACGCGTAAAAAGCTATCGGCGAAAGGCTTCGATTTTGATTATCATACCCATACTTATCAAACTCAAAATGGCAAAACCTATCACTTTTGCTATGAGTATGGCTATCTGCCATTAGAAGGTGATGAAGTATTGCTGGTGAGGCGGGAAGAGAAAAACGATTAAAATTACACGATTTAGTCATTTATTGGATCAGCCTTGATAATAATCTGAATCTTAATTAATCTGTAAAATCTACCGACCGCATAGTGATTTTACAAAACTGTGAGGCTGGCTTAAATGTTACTTGTCATATTTGCACAAAAACAATATATGGCTCATCTCTTTTCGCCTCTTAAAATAAAATGTATTGAATTTAAAAACCGCATAGTTGTTTCACCAATGTGTGAATATTCCAGTGAAGATGGTTTTGCAAACGATTGGCACCTGGTGCATTTGGGTAGCAGGGCCGTTGGTGGAGCTGCCTTAGTCATTACAGAAGCTACCGCAGTATCTCCCGAGGGCCGGATAAGTCCCGGCGATTTGGGCATATGGAAGGACGAACATATCGAAAAACTAAAACAGATCACGGATTTTATTCATGAGCATGGCAGTATAGCAGGCATTCAATTGGCGCATGCGGGTCGCAAGGCAAGTCACGAGGTGCCATGGAAAGGTGGCAAACAGATACCATCGGCTAATGAAAATGGCTGGAAATCATTAGCGCCAAGCACGGTTCCATTTACTGAAAGTGAAGAGGCCCCGCTTGAACTGGATAAGCAGGGTATTGAAAAAGTAAAAGTTGATTTCAAGGCGGCCGCATCGAGAGCGTTAAAAGCGGGCTTTAAGGTGATCGAATTACATGGGGCGCACGGTTATCTGATCAATGAATTTTTATCGCCTTTGAGTAATCACCGGACAGATGAATATGGAGGGTCTTTTGAGAATCGTATTCGCCTGTTGCTCGAAATAATTGAGTCTGTAAAACAGGTATGGCCTGATGATTATCCATTGTTCGTACGCATATCATCCACTGACTGGGCAGAGGGTGGATGGACAGCCGATGATTCGGTTTCTTTGGCCAATATTATAAAAGATAAAGGTATCGACCTGGTAGATTGCTCTTCCGGTGGAAATGTGGCCAGTGCAAAAATACCATTGAAACCCGGTTACCAGGTTGAATTTGCGGAAAAGGTACGTAAGGAATCAGGTATATTAACCGGCGCCGTTGGGTTGATAACAGAAGCCACGCAGGCGAATGAGATCATCCAAAGCGGACAGGCGGATATCGTATTACTGGCCCGCGAAATGCTGCGTGATCCACATTTTCCATTACGTGCAGCACACGAGTTGGGGCAGGAAATCAAATGGCCCTTACAGTACGAGCGGGCTAAATGGTAATCCAAATTTAATATCCCGCTTTAAATAAATTAAACTATTTTCGAATACATTCACAAAAACTATAAAAACCATGAAACGTACAGCAAAAGCCCATTGGAACGGCACATTAACCGAAGGAAAGGGAGAAATATCTACCCAAAGTACCATTCTTAATAATACCCAATATTCATTTAAAACCCGTTTTGCCGATGGTGTTGGCACTAACCCCGAAGAACTGATCGCTGCTGCCCATGCAGGCTGCTTTACCATGGCCGTTGGCGCTGCTTTAAGCCAGGCTGGTTTTACCCCCGGCGATCTGAATACAGAAGCTATCCTTGATCTTGATATGGTTGCCCTGAGCATTACAGGTATACATCTTGATCTGAAAGGTTCTCCTATTGAAGGAGTATCCGAAGAGCAATTTAAGCAGATAGCAGAAGGTGCAAAAGCCAACTGTATCATTTCAAAGGCATTGAGCGTGCCTATTACATTAGACATCCAGTACAGCTAATATTTATAAATTCTAAATCCAAAAGGGAGTTTCGTTTGTCGGAACTCCCTTTTTTGTAACATATATACCCCACGCAGCTACTAATTAAAAAGGTGGCTTTCGCATATTTTATTTCATAAATACCGATATATTTATTGTTTTTAATTAATCATTGTTATGACCAAAATTTACATCAAATCATTTTTATTGATCGTTGCCCTGTTTTTTGGCGCATTTCAGTGCCTTGCCCAGCCTCGCCTTCCCGAAGGGTATTTCTGGAAGAAGCTTCCTAACGGCCTCGAAGTGCTGGTGATAGAAAACCGCAAAGTGCCATTGGCAACTATAGAAATAGCTGTAAAAAATGGGGCTTATACCGAAGGGCCTGAATTCAGCGGCTTATCGCACCTGTTCGAACATATGTTTTTTAAGGCCAACAAAGATTATCCTACTGGTGAAAAATTTCTGAAGCGCACCCAGGAATTGGGCGCCATTTATAATGGCTCTACCAATGTGGAAAGAGTGAACTATTATTTTACATTCGATAGAGACAGCCTCAAGGCCGGGCTGAAGTTTATGAACGCCGCTATCCGCTTCCCCATCTATCGCGAAGAGGATATGAAGAAGGAGCGCCCTGTAGTGGATGGTGAATTTCAAAGGGCTGAAAGTGACCCCGGTTTCCAACTTTGGTTCGAAGTGCAGAAACACCTGTGGGGCGATCTGATCACCCGCAAAAATCCTATTGGGATACACGAAGTGATCAATACAGCTACGCCTGAAAAGATGATGGTCATTAAGGATAAATTCTATTTTCCTAACAATAGTTTACTTACTATTTGCGGCGATGTGAAGCATGAAAGTGCTTTTGCTTTGGCTGAGAGTATTTTTGGCGATTGGGCAAGCAGCGGTTTTGACCCTATGGTGAAGTACCCTATACCGCCTTTTAAGCCATTAGAAAAAAGCGAATATTTTGTAAAGGAAATGTCTATCGCCCAAACGCCTAATATGCAGTTTTCATGGCAGGGCCCGTCATTTCAAACGGATTCGGCCTCTGCATTCGCAGCTGATGTGTTTTCGACCATAGTGGCATTAAATTCATCAAAATTGCAGCAGGCCCTAGTGGATAAGGGACTGGCAACCTATGCCCAAATGAACTATACTACATGTAAATATGTAGGGCCGATAGATATCTATGTTCAGCCTAACCCGAATAAGTTAAAAGAGTGTTATGCCGAACTGATGAACCAGATCAGCCAGTTTGCAAAACCTGATTACTTTACTGATGAACAACTAAAGGATGCCAGGGCGATACTATTTCGTAATGCCGTTCATGCAAAAGAAAAACCATCAGGGCTGGCAAGGCAGGTGAGCTATGATTGGTGCAGCACCTCTTTGGCAGCCTATACCGACCGGGATGCTATTTACCAAAAAGTAAGCCGGGAAGATATTGCCAGGTATGTAAATAAATATATCGTTGGCAAGCCAATGGTAGCCGGCCTCATCATTAAACCTGAATTAAGTAAGCAACTTAGCGCCAGTACATTTTTTGCATCTAAGTAATATTTAACCTGAACACAATGAAAAAGAAAATATTAATACTATTTGTTGCCGTTCTGGCTTTTGGCGCAGAACGTGCGGTGGCGCAGAAACCTGCTTACGAGATGATGGTAAACGGGGTAAAGGTGATCGTGCAGCCAAGCGGGAATGATATTGTGGAGATACAAACCATCATAAAAGGCGGTGTACAGAATTATCCTGCCAATAAAAGCGGTATCGAATCGTTGGCTATGACGGCTTTAAGCGAGTGCGGAACCATGAGGCACGATAAAAATAGCTTTAAAGACCAGTTGGATAAAGTAAGCGCCCAGGTTTACGGTTTCAGTGGTAAGGATTACTCCGTGATGAAAATGAACTGTATCAAAAGTGATTTTGAAACAGTGTTCCCCTTATATGCCGAAGCCTTAACACAACCAAAGTTTGATGCCAAAGAATTTGCACGCATTAAACAGGATGCCATCAACAGCCTGAAGGATGCCGATGGACAACCTGACGATGCTATTGATAAATATGCCGTTAAAGTTGCTTTTGCCGGCCGCGATTATGCCAAAGACCCTGATGGTACGGTAGAAATTATTGGGAAACTTACGCCCGAAGAAACAAAAGCCTACTACCAGGGAATATTAACCAGGTCAAGAATGTTGGTGGTTGTAGTGGCCGACCTGGACAAATCTATTATTGAACAAAAGGTTAGCCAGTTGCTTTCGGGTATTAAGCAAGGGGCGCCCTTCGAGCTCAAAAAATCATTTTTTAAAGTGTATAAGAATACATTTTCAGCAGAAAAACGCGATCTGGCTACCAACTATATTGAAGGAATAACCAGCGGCCCTGCGCCCGGTACTCCTGATTTTAATGCTTTTAATGTAGCCATGCGTATATTCAGCAATCGTCATTTTTTGGATGTTCGTACCAATAATGGATTATCTTATGCGCCCCAGGTATGGTTTAGCAATGGGGCTTTGGCCGTTGCCAAATTTTCGGTCTCAACTACCGAGCCGGATAAATATATTACTGTATTTGACAAACTGGTAGATAAGGTAAAGACCGAAGGCTTTAACGCTGAAGAAGTAGCTGATATGAAGGTTACCTATTTGACCAGTTTTTATTATAAACAGGAAACCAACAGCGCCCAGGCAGCTTCATTAGCATCAAACGAGGTGTTGTTCAACAACTGGCACCGTTCGCTAACACTTGTTAGTGATGTAAAGAAACTGACAGCTGAGCAAGTGAGCGATGCCTTCCGCAAATATATAGGCAATGTGGTTTGGGTTTACCAGGGCGATCCTAAAAAGGTTGATCCATTAAAGTTTACCAACGGCACTTTACACAAAGCGGATAACCCGGTAAGTCAGTAAAAATAAGACCGAAGCCGATAGGAGAAATTAAGATACCAATACTGCAGTTTCTTCTTTATTATCCTTGATAGCGCTTAAAGGCAATGTGAAAAAGAACTCGGTTCCAACGCCGGGTTCGCTTTCCACCCATATTTTCCCATTGCATTTTTCTATCAGGTCTTTACAGAACAGCAGCCCCATACCGGTACCCGATTCATTATTTGTGCCGGTGCCACTATCTACCTTGCTTTTAAATAATTTGTTAAGTTGCTTTTCAGACATACCAACGCCGGTATCCTTTACAGATAATAAAATATAGTTATCATCCTGTTGGTGGGCGCTGATGTTAATGGTGTCGTCTTTTCTTGAGAATTTAAGTGCATTGGTAATCAAATTACGAATAACAATACGGATTGAATTCGGATCGCCTAAAACAGAGAATGAATCCGGTACACTGTCTATAAGTGTTATCCCTTTTCCGTTCGCCTGTTCATAATAGTTGGTTATCTCGTAAGTTACAATATCTTTAATAGCAAAACTTTTTGAGGAACTGTCAAAATTCTCCATCTGGCTGTTGATCCAGAACAGGAGTGTGTCAAGGAAATCAGAAGTATACTCCAGCTTTCTCAATGCCTGTGGTATCATGCTTAAAAACTGCTCATGCGAGATGCTGTCATCTTCCAGCAAACCAAATAGCCCGCGCAGTGTACTAAGCGGCGCCCTAAGGTCATGCGCCAATACGGATATCAGCCTGTCCTTTAAATTATTCAGGTCATTTAATTTATCAGCCTGTTCATTAAGATCGGTTTTTTGCTGCAATACCTGGTGATTTTTATCTTCCAGTATGGTATTTATATTTTGCTGTTTCCGCTTGGCTCTGTAATAAACGATCAGGATGGCGATCATCCCCAATATAATGATAAAAAATATGGCGCTTAATAAGCCCTGCCTTTGTATCTTCTGCTGGTAAAGCTCATCCATGCGTTGATGTTGCTCGGTTATTCTCCGTTGTTTATCAGCAAAACTTGATTCAAGATTAAACGAGGTTAGCTTTTGAACGCTTTCGTCACTTTTCAAACTATCTTTCAGATCGTCATATTCCTTTTGGGCCTTATAAGCTGCTTCAAATTTTTTCAATCCACCAAGCGCTATGCTTAATTCCAGGGTAGCATTGCTTCTGATAGCTAGGCCCCCTAACTTATCAGATAGTGTTTTGCCAAGTACAGCATACTTAAAAGCATGGTTATAATCAGATTGCATATTGTAAACCTTGGCAAAGCAGCTGTAAGCAATGGCTGCATTGTTATCCATATTATAGGTTTTGGCGATTTCGAGTGCCTTATCAAGATATTTTAGCGCAGCTGAATATTCCTTTTTATTGCCATAGCAAAGCCCCAGATCGCAGTATAATAAGCTCAGGCCATTCTTGTCGTCCTGTTCTTTGGTTAGTTTCAGAGATTTTTCCAAATAGACGATTGCCTGGTCGTATTTTTTTTGAGCCATGAATATCTCGGCTATATTTTGATAAGCTATACTTACCCCCTGGATATTATGGTTATCCTGCCAAATCTTTATTGCGCGGTGATAGTATTCCAGCGATTTTGGATATAGCTCCATCGCTTGCATCACAACGCCTATATTATTGTAATTGGACGCCGCGTTAACCTTATCGTGATTTTTAATATTTAATGACAGCGATTTAAAATAATTGTCAAGAGCGAAGGATGACTTTCCGATATTATCTGCCACCATACCCATGTTATGATAACTATCGGCAATACCGGCTTCATTCTTTATACGATTGTTTATGTCCAGCGCTTTCTTAAAATAAGCTGAGGCCTGGTCATAATCGGCTATAATATTATACATACGGCCATAAGCAACATAGCAATCCGCCAGGCTTTTTTCATCATTCAAATTGGTGTAAAGTAACCGTGCGCCGGTAAAGTTTTTCTTAGCCTTGTCGTATTCGCCTTTTTGAGAATATACTTTAGCTGTTGCAAGCATCCCATCGGCAATACCTTTTTTGTATTTTATGGCAAGTGATCTGTCAATTGCCATTTTGCCATAGTAAAGCGTGCTATCAGGATTTACATTGATAAACTCAGCTGCCAGCTTGTTTATCCTGTTAATGGTTAAGGTATCCGTGGGGTTATCTTTGTTTGCCAGGGTAGAGGCTAACAAAGTTCTCAGGCTATCAACCCGGTAGTTTGCAGCCGAATTATAGGTAGTATAAGAAGAGGATGGCGCAAGGGCAAACCCACTTAAGCCTGTTAGTAAAAGAATAAAAATTAATAAAGATCTCAAATTTTATACATTTAACGGAAGCACCTTTGTAATGCTTCCAAACCATACCATAATATTAGCAGTTCCGGAATATGGGGCTAATTACTTTACCCATATTCACTTATCACTTATACGATATCGGCAGTGGTTTTTGTTATAGTATTTCGCAATAAATTAAAAAAACCCGCTTATTGATGTTTAAACGGGTTTTTATTGAGAGGTAGATTTTATTTATAGTGATAGCAGGTTCTTCCAGCTTACCATATCGCCTATTATTTTTTCAAGCTGATCTGCCGGTACACGATCCTGTTGCATGGTATCGCGGTAGCGGATGGTTACGGTGTTATCTTCTAAAGTTTGATGGTCAACGGTGATGCAAAATGGTGTGCCGATGGCATCCTGGCGGCGATAACGTTTGCCAATAGCGTCCTTTTCCTCGTATTGCAGATTGAAGTCGATTTTTAGCTTGTCCATTATTTCGCGGGCCTTTTCTGGCAGACCGTCTTTTTTGGTCAGCGGGAAAATGGCTGCCTTAACAGGTGCAAGGCAGGGGTGAAGACGTAATACAGTGCGGCTATCCTGTTTTTCATCAGTGCTCAGATCCTCTTCCCCGTAAGCATTTATAAGAGTTAACAAAAACATACGATCCAGGCCAATAGAGGTCTCTATTACATAAGGCACATAATTTTGGTTGATTTCCGGGTCAAAGTATTGTAGTTTTTTTCCCGAGAATTTCTGATGCTGGCTCAAGTCGAAATCGGTGCGGCTATGTATACCTTCCACTTCTTTAAAACCAAAGGGGAACTCATATTCAATATCAAAAGCTGCATCTGCATAATGAGCCAGTTTGGTATGCTCGTGGTAGCGGTATTTCTCCGGACCGGTGCCTAATGCCAGGTGCCATTTCAAACGCATGGTTTTCCAATGCTCAAACCATTCTTTTTGGGTACCGGGGCGTACAAAAAATTGCATTTCCATCTGCTCAAATTCGCGCATACGGATAATGAACTGGCGGGCAATTACCTCGTTACGGAACGCTTTGCCTATTTGTGCAATACCAAAAGGAATTTTCATCCTGCCCGATTTCTGCACGTTCAGGTAGTTTACAAATATACCCTGTGCTGTTTCGGGGCGCAGGTAAACCAGGTCGGCATCATCAGCCACGGCGCCCATTTGGGTGCTGAACATCAGGTTAAACTGTCGTACCTCTGTCCAGTTGCGGGTACCGCTAACCGGGCAGGCTATTTCATGCTCTATAATGAGTTCGCGCAGACGGGGAAGGTCATCATTCTTCAATGCCTCGTCCATATCGTGCTGCAATTGCTCGGCTTTATCGGTTTTGCCGTCCTTGTCGTAACGGTCTATTTTATCTTCCAGTAACTGATCGGCACGGTAACGTTTTTTTGAGTCCTTATTATCTATCATCGGATCGCTGAAACCATCAACGTGGCCGCTGGCTTTCCATATTTTGGGATGCATAAATATGGCCGAATCGATACCAACTATATTTTCATTCAACTGCACCATGGCTTTCCACCAATAGGTTTTGATGTTGTTCTTCAATTCGGCGCCATTCTGGCCATAATCATACACAGCGCTCAGGCCGTCATATATTTCGCTCGAAGGAAAAACAAAGCCATATTCTTTAGCGTGCGATATCACATTCTTAAAAAGTTCATCGGTCGGTTTACTCATAATAGCGCAAAGATAGTTTTTAGTCGGAAAGTCCGGAAGTCAGAAAGAAGGAAAGTGACCCCGCTGCTTTATTATTATGATATCATTATCTTTAGTCGCGATAAATCGATCTAAAACCCTAAACCACCGTTATGCCGGAATATCAAACTAATCAGCCAAGCCCGCAAAGCTTAATAAAAACAATTTCCATTATTCATTTAGGCTTACTGGCCGGGCAGGTGATGCTTGGCGCTGTTGCTTTTTTTCTGTATAAACAAACCGGGTTTGATATTAAAACCTACAATGATCCGCTCTTGTATTTGGTGCCCATTGTGGCCATCACCTGTGCTATTGTTGGAAATCTGTTATACAAGCAACTGATAGCTAAGCTAACCGATAAAAATTCATTAAGGGAAAAATTAACGGGACATCAAACGGCTTCCATTACCAGGTTCGCGCTGCTCGAAGGGCCATCGTTGTTTGGGATTGTAGCGTACATGTCTAAAGGAAATTTATTCTTCTTGTTAATTTCTGGTATAATAATGCTATATTTTTTATCCTTAAGGCCAACTACAGAAAAAGTAGCCAGCGATCTGAACTTAAGCTACGAAGATAAAATGGAACTGGATAGTTCAATACAATGATATATCGCTACGTATGTTGAGAGGGCACCTCCTTAGTTGCCGCTATAATATAATCAGGCATGTAAGTAAGGATATTATTCAATCGAGACTGGAAATTTAATTTCTAATTTAACCGGCTAAATATTTTATGATTTATGGATATGTAAATTATAGGATCTTTTGACTTTAAATACTTATTGTATTGCATTATTGTACAATGTATTGTGTAAGAAAAATATTATTTTGCCATTTGTAATATTTGCGTTACACGGCAATTATCTATAATTTTAACTAAAAATTTAATTTTCAAATATTAAATTTGAGAAGTTTAAATTAATAATATGAGGATAGCTGGGCGCGAGGTTTGGCTGTTCTTATTTTAAGGGCTTTCTAATTATTTTTTTCTGACATAATATTTGCCCGCCATACCCTCCAATAATATTAACCAGTACGAAATTTAAATAAATCTGGTAACGCTCTGCCCGTTTGGAGAATAAGTGTATCAGCAAACTTAAATTACAGCACACAAAATTACTTTCGGTCTTTACCGGCTTACAGACTTACCGACTAAATATTTACATTTGGTGCATGAGTATCAGCGTTGAATCATTGACCAAAATTTACGGCCAGCAAAAAGCTGTTGATGGTATTTCGTTTAGTGCGGCACCCGGAGTACTGGGTTTTTTGGGCCCAAACGGCGCAGGCAAATCAACCACTATGAAGATATTGACTGGCTTTATCCCCCAAACATCGGGCAAGGCGTCAGTATGCGGCTTTGATGTGGAAACGCAAGCGCTGGATGTGAAACGCAATATTGGCTACCTGCCCGAAAGCAACCCGCTGTACCAGGATATGTATGTGAGGGAGTCAATGGCTTTTATTGCCAGTATCCACCAGATACCCCATCCTGAAAAACGTATCAATGATATTATTGAGCAAACCGGGCTTACGCCGGAGCGGCATAAAAAGATAGGTCAGCTATCTAAGGGCTACCGGCAGCGTGTAGGATTGGCACAGGCCATCCTGCATGACCCGCAGGTGCTGATACTGGACGAACCCACTTCGGGGCTCGATCCTAACCAGTTGATCGGCATCCGCCAGCTCATCCGCGATCTGGGGAAAACCAAAACCATCATCCTGTCAACCCACATTATGCAGGAAGTGGAAGCCGTATGCAACCAGGTGATTATTATTAACCATGGTAAGATAGTAGCCAACGACTCGCTTGAGGGATTAATAAATAAGAATAAAGGCAAAACCCTGGAGAATATTTTTATTTCCCTGACAAATATTTAGCAATAATTATAAGCGTAATATATTTCTCCATATATTTAATTATAGTAATTGTCTTATTATTAATCAATTAAACTTTATCGCGATGAAATTTTTATCATTAACACTTTTAATGTTGAGCGTAGTTGCGTTTAGTAGTTTTGCTCAAACTTCATCCTCCGGATCAGGGAATTCAGCGTTGGTCTCGAAACTGGTTTACCTGTGGGTAATGCAAGTAATGTTTATAATTTATTCATTGGAGGATCATTGAAATATGAAATCCCTTTATCCTCTACCACTTATGTTACGTTGTCGGCAGGTTACACAGATCTGCTTATAAAAGACGAATTTAAGCACCTTGGCTTTGTAACAAATACTGGCGCTATACCATTAAAAGGTGGTATAAAATATTATGTTGACAACGGGTTTTTTATCGAAGGCCAGGTAGGCGCCGCATTTATTACCGGTGGCGGGAGTACTTTAATCGCCTATTCTCCGGGGGTAGGTTACAGCTTTGATGGCGGTTTTGAAGCCGGTGTGCGTTATGAGGGATGGGCACAAGAGGGAAGCATTGGGCAGGTAGGGTTACGTTTGGCTTACCGGTTTAAATAAATGGAATGAATAACTTTAAAAGGTCCGGTGATGATTTCACCAGACCTTTTTTGTTTACATCGTTTTTGTATCAGGAAGTAAAATAACCTTTGTTATAAAGCACTCAAAAAACACTTTTCAACAAAAACCTAAACTACATTCCTCTTCCACCACAAGATGCAGGGCCGTATGCAGTCAGGTAATTATCATAATAGCAATAAAATAGAATCGCGTACAACAACTTGACGGAGAGATTAATAGATAAGCATAAAGAAAAATGTTGGAGGATATTTTATTTTTTGAATAAATATTTAACATAAAATATAAAATATCATATAAATACTATAATTTTATGTTATTAACCAATTCATTATTAACCATTCAACCTTAGTTATCATGAAAAAAATCTTATTAGTATTAGCCCTGGTAGGCGGAACAGTGTTTAGTACTTTCGCTCAAACAACATCTTCATCCTCGGATGGCGGGAAGTTTAGTATCGGCATTGAGCCTGGTTTACCAATAGGCGATGCAGGTGATGTTTATAGCTTTATAATAGGCGCCTCATTTAAATATGATCAACCTATCGCAACGGGCACTTTTGTTACATTTTCTGCAGGGTACAGCGCATTTATGACTAAAAGCGAGTTGAAGGACCTGGGTGTAAAAGGATCTTTTGGCTTTATCCCACTGAAAGCCGGTATTAAATACTATGCAAGCCCGGGCTTTTTTCTTGAAGGCCAATTAGGTGTTGTATTCTCTACCGAAAGTGGTGGCGGCAGTGCATTTGCCTACGCTCCGGGTATAGGTTATACCTTTGATGGTGGCTTTGAAGCAGGAGTACGCTATGAAGGCTGGCCAAAAGATGGTTTTACTACCAGTCAGATAGGATTACGCCTGGCCTACAGGTTTCAATAATTTGAAATGAATAATTTAAAGAGCCCGGTGGATGATCCCGCCGGGCTCTTTTTTGTTAAACAAATCCATTAACCGAGATTTTTTTTCCGCTCGTATATCCTTTCCCGGATGGTGTTAAAGAACATGCTCCTTTCCTTTTCGCCCACCACGCTGATATGGGTTGATTTACGGATAACGTTTTGCAGGTTTTTCAAAGTGAAATCACAAAAATCATTGTCCTGCGTTGATATAAAATTCAGCCCGTTATGATTGATAAAAGCGATCTGCCGGTTATCAGCCTGTACAAAAATAGTGTTGTCTCCAATCAGGGTTTCGTTTATGTAGGCATCATACGTTCCACAATTTGGCGAAGTGGGTTGATTGTATAATGATTTCCTCCCGGTTTCAGCCTGCAGTTCAAGGTGGTTCACCAATTCTTCCAGTTGCGTATACACTTTTAATATGATATCCTTATTCGCAAAAACATTCGACTGCCTGTATAATTCAATTTGACTGAAGGTAACATTTACACTTTCTTCATTCCAAATATCAGTAGAAGGGACTTTGACATATAGTTCATCGATCTTTTTTGCTAAGTCAATAGTTTCCTGGTCACCTTCTTCCCCGTTGAACCGCTGTCTGGCCAATTCAGGATAGCCTATTACGGTACGTTTCCAGAAAAAAAACTTAAAGGCCCTTAATTCAGGGAAGGGCATAAAATGAAAGATCGGCAGATCTTTACTGTAATAATACATCAGGGGATTTTGGAGCATACTAAATAACCCAAGATTATGTACAGCAAACTGCAGGAATTTATTAAGGTTATCAACCTTTTCAAATGAAAAAATGACGGTATTGGTATTCACCCGTAGTAGCTGGTCAATAGAAACATGGTATTTGCTGCATAGCGCATGAGTTTCATCCAGGCTGATCGGCTTTTCGCCCCTTATGCGCCTGTAAGCGCTATCGTTACTGATATTTAATATCTCTGCCACCTCTTCCACCAATGAAATATGGGATGGAAGTTTTGATTTGATGTGGTTGAAAAATAATTGCTGGGTTTGGGTAGTCTCCATTAGCCAGGGGTTTAACTGTGAAGTATTTTTAGGATTTATTGATTTGCCTTGCAGGTATTATTTGCAATAAATGCAACCTGTTGGTTATCAGGCATTAAATTTAGTAATAATTACCAATATTCGTCAATATTCGGCCTGTAAAAATTATTATTTACTTCAACAGCTATCCTATACCCCATTTCCCCGTTTTCTACCGGCTTTTTACATAAGTAGCTTTACTTCAACAATATCACCGGGGTATTTAAAATAAATTATTCATCAACATTTAAAAACTATTATCATGAAAAGAATCTTATTTACACTAGCAGTAATTGGAGCAACTGCGCTAAGTAGTACTGCTCAAACCACCACCACCACTACAACAGCTGCATCACCGGCAACCGGGGGCGCAAAATTCAGCATCGGCGCCGAGGCGGGTTTGCCATTGGGCGATGCAAGTGAGGTGTTTAGCACCGTAATCGGTGGTTCACTTAAGTTAGAACTCCCTACCGGAACAAACACTTTTTTCACACTCTCCGCGGGCTATAGTGCTTATCTTACTAAAAGCGAATTTAAAGATCTGGGTGCGCCCGGCTCTACCGGTTTTGTGCCGATAAAGGCAGGTATTAAATACTACTCTGACGGGAACTTTTTTCTTGAAGGGCAAGCAGGTATTGTATTCTCTACCGAAAGCGGTGGAGGGCATTTATTTGTATACTCTCCGGGTATTGGTTATAGCTTCATCGGTGGTTTTGAAGTAGGGGTGCGTTACGAAGCCTGGACAAACAATGGCACTACCGGCCAGGTAGGTTTGCGTTTAGGCTACAGGTTTTAATAGCCTGTCAGATCAGCACTTGATAAAAGGTTGGGAACAACGATCCCAACCTTTTGCATAAATGGAGAATATTAAACCTTTAAACTTTATTGTCATGAAAAAATTATTAACGGGGTCAATGATCCTTATTAGCTTGCTATCTTTATGCAGTTGTACCAAAGTAATTTATAGCCACCGGCAGGTGATGCAAAGCTTTCGCACTAAAGAAGCAGTTATAAAACAGTTTGGATTACCCGATGAAAAGAGGGAAACAAACGGGGTAACAGAATGGCTTTACAATTGCGATTCAACGTCAACCTTTGCTTCAAATACTAAGGTGAGAATAAATGGCACTTATAACCCGATTATCGATAGTATAAATACAAAATCTGTGACGGTTAAGCAATTTACACTGCGTAGCCAGTATGTAAAATTTGCATTTGATAAACAGGGAAACGTTTTAGACTATGACTCTAAGGGGGTGAATTTTGCTGAAAAGGAGAAAAATACTGTTGGAACTATATTGCTTGTAACAGGGTCAATAGCCTTCGTTATAGTAGTAGCTTCTATCATCAGTGTCAATGCTGCATTCGCCAATAAGATCAAATAAGGATTATCCGGTTGTTCACTAATCACTAAACTTTACAGTTATGAAGAAATTATTAACCAGATCAGTGATCCTCATAGGGCTGCTATCCTTATGCAGTTGTACTAAAATTGTTTATACGCATAAGCAGGTTATGCAAAGCTATCGCACAAAAGAAGCGGTTGTAAAACAGTTTGGATTACCTGATGAAAAGAGGGAAGCAAACAGCGTAACAGAATGGCTTTACAATTGCGATTCAGCATCAACTTTTGCTTATTCAAAAAAACAGGTGCGAATAAACGGTACTTATAATCCTGTCTCTGATAGTTCAAATACAAATTCTGTAACCGTTAAGCAATTCACACCATATAGCAAGTATGTAAAATTTGCATTTGATCAACAGGGAAATGTTTTGGACTATGATTCGAAAGGAGTGAACTTTACTGAAAAGAAGAAAAACACCGTTGGAACAGTGCTGCTTTTAGCAGGATCAATGGCTGTTGTTGTAGCAGAGTTTTATATGATCAGCATAAGTGCAGCTTTTGTCAATGATTGATCGCTTAATGAGCCACTGGAATGTCCCCGCTTTTTTACCTGGATGGTCACTTGTGGAAAGATCAACAGTTATTTTTTAATATTCATTTATCTCGTTATGTTTGTTAATCACCAAATTTTTTAATTTATGAGAAAATATTTATTAGCATTTTTATTAGCAGCAGGTTCAGTAGTTACCTGTTTTGCACAAACAACAGGTTCATCTTCAGGTGGAAAACTCAGCATTGGATTTGACGTAGCTTTACCTACAGGTGACTACAGTAATCTTTACAAAACGGGTTTGGGAGGGTCACTTAAATATGAAATCCCGGCAGGCCAGAATTTTTTTGTTACCCTATCCGGTGGTTACATGAATTTTTCCATTAAGGATGAAGTAGTAGCCGAGCTGCAGCAATTTGGCAGCGACCAAACATCTGCAGGTTTCGTACCATTAAAGATCGGTGCAAAATATTATACCAGCCCTGGCTTTTTTATTGAAGGCCAGCTTGGAGGTGCAATAGGTACGGCAAGCGGTACAGGTACTGCTTTTGCATACTCACCCGGTCTTGGTTACACTTTTGATGGTGGCCCCGAAATTGGCGTACGTTACGAAGCATGGTCAAAAGATGGCAGCACTTTTAGCCAGTTTGGCCTGAGGTTGGCTTACAGGTTTTAATTTCAGAGATATCTGATACTTAAAGGGCCCGGAAATTTTTCCGGGCCCTTTAAGTTTAAATCCTTTTTTAAGTGAATATTCTTTTTTTAGAGTTGTTTCACTTGCTCATTCACTTGCGTATGGGTATAAAAACCTCAATTACAATGAAAAAAAACATTCTACCTGTTATTGCTTTAGTTTTAATGAGTGTATTCGCCAGGGCGCAATCTGCCGGTAAAACGTCCATCAGCTTCGGTCCAGAATTAAGTATTCCTTTCAATACCGCAAGTGGCGATTACGGCAGTATGAAAGACTATTACCAACATGGCCTTGGTGGGAATTTTAAAATCGAATTACCGCTTACCACCGCATTATTTTTTATAGGGTCTGCCGGCTATGTTTATTATGCTACCAATACGCATTACTATTATTCGGCCGATATCGCAGCTTCATCACCAATTCCAATGGGCAGCCCGGAGCCACCTCCTTATAAATTCATCCCGGTAAAGGCTGGCTTGCAATATTATTATACAAAATGCCTGTATGTTTCAGGTGAAGCAGGCGATGCAATTAACCTTAACAAGGCCTCAAAAAATTCTTTTATTTATTCGGTGGGCCTGGGTGCCGTAATACCATTTAATGTACACAACGGCCTTGATATCGGTGTTAGATATGAGCGTGGATTCAAAATTACCGATTATCCTTACGCCATGAGCCAGGTTGGGATAAGGCTTGCTTACAGATACCAGTTCTAACTTTTACAATCCCTTTTGCATTAGCGAATATTGTTGTAATTTCGGCAGCTAAGAGCCCGTATTTATAGTGTATAGTATCCTAAAGAAAGAAATTACTTCTTACCTCAGTTCGCTGGTCGCTTATGTTACTATAGGCGTGTTTTTATTAGTGTTGGGATTATTTTTATGGGTGTTCCCTGATTCCAGTATCCTGGATTACGGTTATGCCGGTCTGGACAGTCTTTTCAGTACGGCGCCCTACCTTTTTATGTTTCTGATACCGGCCATTACCATGCGTTCATTAGCCGAAGAACGCAGGGAGGGAACCTTTGAGCTATTATTGACCCGCCCATTGACTGATGCACAAATCGTGTTGGGGAAGTTTTTCGCCAGCGTAGTATTGGTGCTTTTTGCGCTGATACCTACATTGGTATATTATTATTCGGTTTGGGTGTTAGGTTCGCCGCAGGGCAATATTGATACCGGGGCGGTCATCGGCTCTTACATTGGCTTGTTCCTATTGGGTTCCGGGTTTGCTGCCATAGGATTATTCGCGTCTTCCGTTAGTAAAAACCAGATCATTGCTTTTACCATAGCGGTCTTTTTATCCTTCTTTTTTTATAGTGGGTTCGATTCGCTAAGCAGTTTGCTATCGCTACAAAGCCTGGGCCTGCAGCACCTTGGTATTACCGAGCATTATCAATCTGTAAGCCGGGGAGTGCTGGATACCCGTGACCTGTGTTATTTCGTATGTCTTGGCGCAGTGTTCATTTGGGCAACGGTATTGGTCATCAAAATACAACGACAAAAAACGGCCGATAGAAATGGGCTGCTTGGTGGTTTGGCCGCAATCATTATCATCGCCATTATTTCCTCGTTCACTTTCACCCGGTTTGATTTTACTGCCGAAAAAAGATTCACCATATCCAAAGTGAGCCGTAATATATTGTCCGGGCTATCAAAGCCTGTTAAAATCACCGTTTACCTTAGTGGCGATAATTTACCGGGAGGGATGAAAAGATTACAGGTTGCTGTACGGGATATGCTGGTTGATCTGAAATCATATAATAATTCAAACCTGCAATTTGAATTTACCGATCCGTTAGAGCGTATCAAAAAACTATCACCAGACCAGCAAAAGCAAATGTACGACAGCCTTGATGCTGCAGGTATAAGGGCTCAGGATCTGAGTGTGAAGACGGATAATGGCCTGTCCCAAAAAATAATCTTTCCCGAAGCGCTTATTGAATCGGATGGTAAGCAGGTAGTTGTTAATTTGATCTTGACCAGGATCGGGCTTAGTGATGTCGAGCAATTGAATAACTCCATACAAAACCTCGAGTACGCTTTTTCGTCAGCTATAAAAAAAGCGGTTAGCGGCGGCAAGCAGCAAATTGGCTTTACCGAAGGGCACCATGAACTTACTGACGCACAATTAAGCAGCGGGATGAATGCCTTAGCTGATGGCTATACGGTTGGCCGGGTTGATCTGAAAACCATCCCTTTTGCTATGCTGGAAAAGATAAGGCTGCTGGTGATACCCAAACCGGATAAACCATTTACCGAGTTGGAAAAATTTAAGCTTGATCAATATATCATGCGTGGTGGCCGTGTGGTTTGGACCATTGATCAGGTGAGTGCTGAACTGGACAGCCTGAAAGGGCATGGCGGCGAGCAATTATCATTCAATAAACAACTGAACCTGGATGACCAGATGTTTGTTTATGGTATCCGCATCAATTACGATCTGATCGCTGATATAAGTTGCTCACAGATACCGGTAACCACAGGTGGTGCTGGTGGGCAGGCGCAGATACAAAATGTCCCCTGGTTATTTTATCCACTGTTAATGCCATTATCTAAACATCCAATAGTAAAAAATCTGGACGGTTTGCGAAGTGAGTTTATAAGTACCATCGATACGATTGGTACAAAAGGTACTCAAAAAACTATACTGTTAACATCATCTCCTTACAACAGAAAGTTTAATGCGCCTTATATGCTTTCGCTGCAGTCGCTGGAGCAGGAGCCTGATCCGAAAGCTTTTCAAAGTGCACCTCAAACGGTGGGTGTGTTGCTGGAGGGCAAGTTTAAATCAGATTTCATAAACAGGCCGCTGCCGGAGGGTTTAACAGAGAAGATCGAATCATTGCCTGACAGTAAGCCTACCAAAATGATCGTGATCAGCGATGGCGATATATTTAAAAACCAGGTGGCCAGCGATGGCTCGCCATATCCGTTGGGATATGACCATTATACCCGGCAAAGCTATGGAAACAAGAACCTTTTGCTGAATATAGCCGATTACATGACTGATGACTCGGGCCTGATCGCATTGCGCACCAAGGAGATACAAATACGCCTGTTGGACAGGGCCCGCATACGCAGCGAAAAGTTATATTGGCAGGTAATAAATAATGTTATCCCCTTGGCATTTGTGTTAATATTTGCTATTTTTCAACATTATATCCGCAAGCGAAAGTATGCTCATTAAATTTTATACTTTTGGGTGATTAATACTATTACTATATGAGATTTATTGTTTCTACATCAACATTACTCAAGCAATTACAGTCTGTAAGTGGTGCTTTAAGCAATAGTACCGTGTTGCCTATACTGGAGAACTTTTTGTTCGAGATAAAGGATGGAAACTTAACCATTTCGGCTACCGATCTGCAAACAAGCATGACCACATCTTTAACCGTAGAGGCTAAGGAGAACGGGCGCATAGCTATACCATCGCGCATCCTGTTGGATACTTTAAAGTCGTTACCTGAGCAACCTATCGCTTTCAATATTGACGACAATACGTTCGCTATCGAAATAAATGCCGGTGACGGTAAATATAAACTGAGTGGCGAGAATGGCGAGGATTTTCCGAAGATACCGGTAGTTGAAAACGCGTCATCTGTGAATTTGCCCGCATCGGTTTTAGCCGAGGCGATCAACAAAACCATATTCGCGGTAAGCAATGATGAGCTTCGCCCGGCTATGACGGGGGTTTACTGCCAGTTGTCTACATCGCATTTAACTTTTGTAGCAACAGATGCACATAAGTTGGTACGTTATCGCCGCAAGGATGCCAAAGCCGCAAGCACTGCATCATTCATACTGCCTAAAAAGGCGTTGAACCTGCTTAAATCAGCATTACCTTCTGACGATGTAAACGTGTCGGTTGAATATAATAGCACAAGTGCATTCTTTAAATTCAGCAATATCAACCTGGTTTGCCGCCTGATAGATGAGCGCTACCCGGATTATGAAGCAGTGATCCCGCAAAATAACCCTAATAAGTTAACGATAGATCGCCAGGCATTTTTAGGCTCGCTTAACCGTGTGGCTATCTATGCTAACAAAACCACACACCAGGTCAGATTAAAGATCAATGGCAGCGAATTGAATATCTCATCAGAAGATATCGATTTTGCCAACGAGGCCCATGAGCGTTTAAGCTGCCAGTATGATGGCGAAGATATGGAGATCGGCTTTAATGCCCGTTTCCTGATAGAGATGTTGAAAAATCTAAGTAGCGAAGAGGTGATGCTGGAGATGTCGACCCCTAACCGCGCTGGCTTATTATTGCCGCAAAATGGTGATGAGAACGAAGATGTGCTGATGCTGGTAATGCCGGTAATGCTAAATAGTTATGCTTAAGTGATAAACTTAAATTATAAATCCAAATCGAGTCCGGTGTAAAAACCGGACTTTTTTGTTCAACTCAATAACAAAACTGCCTATATACAGTTATTATAGATTTAGTATGAATACCAGGTTATCGCTGCTTCTTTTCGTTTTCGTTATTATAGGCTTGTCAGCCTGTAATAAAACTGATGATACGGTTGCAACCACTTTGACAACCAAGCTTAACCTGATCAATGCATCCCCGGATACAGTAAATTTTTACCTGAACGGTACGCGGCTAAGTAAGTCAAACGTATACCCGGCCGGTTCTTCCGGTTATTTTGATGTCGCTTTTGGGGAGCAAAACTACCAGGTAAAGGATATATTTGACCCAACAGGCAGCACAGTACGGGCACTTTTTAGCAAAACGCTAACTCTGGATACTGGCAAAAAATACTCGTTTTTTATTGTGGATGAAACGGCGGATAATGCTTTTCTAACTAACGATACGTTGCAGACAGATACAAACAAAAATGAATGTTATGTGCGATTTGTTAACGCTTCACCAGATGCAGGTGCGCTTGATTTTGCCGTAGGGGATACTGCTAAATTCAGCAATGTGGCGTTTAAAACTGCCAGCGAATTTAAATCAGTAGGTGTTAGCAGCTTAAAACCAATCTACCTTTATCATACAGGGTCGTCAACTCCCATATTAACCGGGAATGTAAATATATTAGCCGGTAAATCGTACACTTTTTATGCAAAAGGAAAGTTAACCGGCACAGGTAATTCGGTTCTCAGTGTTGGGACTACATTGAACTTCAACTAAGATGATCGACATGAATAAAAGGAACAATATCAGCTTATCGATCTTTCTTTCATTGTTTGTGGCTGTTTTTTTTGTCGCTCCGCTGGTTGCGTCCTGTGGTAAGGGAACTTCCGTAAGCCCGTCAACATTAAATATACAATACCGGGTTGTTAACCTGAGTCCTGATTTGGGGCCTGTAGACCTGTATATTGATTATAAGCAGTTTAATACGTATTCTTTTTACTACCCGTCGGCCGGTGGCTATTTTTTCTTAACATCTATTGATACGCCATTTCAGATACGGCCAGGGAAAGACCCAATCACGGGAATTATCCCAAACACAGGCAATATTTTCAGTATGGATGATACCTTGAAGCCTAATTTAAGTTATACGCTATTTATTACCGGGTTGGTAAGCGACAACAGTATCACCAAACTTCGCACCATTGATACCGGGGCTTTACCTGCAACCGGCCGGGGCAAGGTCAGATTTGTTAATGTTTCACCGCGTTCCAACGGCCTTGATGTGGTAGCCAACGGCGTATCAGCATTTAAAAGCCAGAAGTACCTTAAGGTATCCAAATATTTGGAGATGCCGGCCGGTAATTATGATTTCCAGATATTTCCCACAGGATCATCAACAGTTTTAAGGGATTTGCAAAATGTTATTA
Organism: Mucilaginibacter sp.; assembly: GCA_035489035.1. Taxonomy (GTDB): domain Bacteria; phylum Bacteroidota; class Bacteroidia; order Sphingobacteriales; family Sphingobacteriaceae; genus Mucilaginibacter. The sequence goes on along the minus strand of DATHKT010000051.1, from coordinate 82,155 downwards.
TACAGGATGGCAGGCTTTATACGGTATATGCCTATGGCCTTACCGGCACTACGGATAGCCTCGCATTTGGCGCGGGTGTTATGGCCAGCCCCATCAAGTAATCCGGGTTTTATTTATATTTTTGCCCAAAATCAAAAAAACTTGGAACTCATAAAACACCTGATAGACTTTATCCTGCATATTGATAAGCACCTGGCCGATATCATCAGCCAATATCACACGCTAACCTATCTGATATTATTCGTCATCATTTTTGCTGAAACGGGGTTTGTGATCACCCCATTTTTGCCGGGTGATTCCTTACTTTTTGCTGCCGGGGCGTTGATAGCCAAGAGTGATACAGGTTTAGATATAACTATCCTCGCACTGATATTGATAGTTGCGGCCTTTGCCGGTAATACTATTAATTACCTGCTGGGTAATTACCTGGGGCCAAAGGTTTTTAAAGAAAATAATAAAATACTCAAACTGGATTACTACCTGCAAACCAAAGCCTTTTTTGATAAGCATGGAGGCAAGGCAGTTATTTTCAGCCGTTTTATGCCGATCATCCGTACCATTGCGCCCTTTGTGGCAGGTGTGGGGCGGATGCCTTTTTTAAGGTATAGCGTTTATAATATTATCGGTGGCGCTTCGTGGATCATCATATTCCTTTTTGCAGGCTACCTGTTGGGTAATGTGACATTTTTTAAGGAGCATTTTTCCTTAGTAGGCATAGCTATTATACTGGTTTCCATCATTCCGCCAATTATCGCGGCTATAAAAAGCAGGTCGGCTAAAAAAGCAAAAAACTAAGCGGTCTTAAACAGAGATCTTCTTTTTTTACCCCTTTGGCTGAAGAAAATGGAATAAGCTACCGGTATCAGGAAATAAACATAACCTGATGCGCCCTTCAGATTAGACGGTAATAGAAAGGTGACCACTATGGCTATCAGGCCTATCAATACGTTGAGCAGGTTGATATACATCATGCTTCTGGTTTCGAACAATTCAAACGGTGTTAATTCTATTTTTTCTGCGTGATTTTGCGCGTGCCTGTACATCAGGTAAAACAAAAGATAAATAGCCATATACCCCAGGTTATAGACGTACATGAGCTGGGGTACCTGCTCCGGGGTTATCATCGATAATCTTTCGCCGTGATTTAGATAGGTGCTATCGCCCGAAAAAACAAGCGTAAACAGGAATTTAAGCGGGTACGTATAAGTGAGTACCACAAAAAGCAGGATGCCGTTTAACGCAGTGGTATAAGAATCGACCAAGCCAAAGCGCCTGAAAAAGATATTCTGGTTATTCCAGATCAGGAAAAGAATAGCAAAACATGCACCAAAGGCGACAAACCCTTTCATGGTTTCGAAAAGTTCATCAAAGGATTTGGGCACCTCGAGCGAAACAATAATAAGCGTAACCGCGAAGGCGAATACCGCATCGCTGAAGGTCTCCAGGCGGGTAGGCTCATGACTGCGCCACCTGATGCTATTTTTCTTATCGGTGAGGCTGGCTGTTTTTTTTCTTATCATCTTCTAAAACTACTAATTTTCCAGCTTTCCAGATATGTAAATCATGAAATCCGGGTTTGTTTCTCCACTGCCGCCATCGCTTTAAAGTAATCGACTTAACACCTGATGTATCCATAAAGTCATCATAATAGATAGCCAAAGTTTTAGGGTTGATTGATAAATGGTAGCTGGTGCGGAACATACCAAGATTAGCAAGGCCGACATGTATAGAATAATTTTCAGTTGAATCGGGAACGTCTATTATCAGATCAGCTTTTGATTTTTTGTGTGCCGTCAACCATTCCTTAATTTCTGGTAATGCATAAATTTTAGCTAGCACCAGCTTTTCCTTTTTATTTTTAGGTTTATAAGTAGAGCCAAGATATTGAGCCGAGGATATCTGAACTAAAAAGATTGAGAAAGTAATTGAAAATAAGATTTTGATAAGGAATTTCACTTTGGTGGGCGGTTTAATGTCCTTTTAAAGATACCATTTTACCGTCTCTATACAAAACAGCCTCATGCTGTATTTTTCTTTTTTCTTCTGCAGATAAAGGTGTTACGATCAACTTATTCAGATCTGGCTGCCCGGCATCCACCCAGGCCGAATACCAAAAGCTGCCGATCTCCAATATTGCCGAGCGCATACGCCTTGCCACCATGCCTTTCAAAGCATTATGATAAGCTTTAGCATAAGCAACAGAATAATCTTTTACGTTTTTACTGCTACGCTTTACCATTTCATACTTTTTATCTTCCGAAATGGCTTTGCTGATCATACGCTCAAACCGTAAAACCGAATCCACGCATTTGAACGAGCTGCGGCAAATTCTAAAAGCTTCGTTTATCGGGCTTTCAATATACCTCGCTTTACCCACATGGTAATTATACCCATCGCTGAAAAGCTCCGGCAGGCGGCTTTCCCAAAGCGCATGTATGCCGTTCTGGTGGGTTAGTTGCCCGTCATAGTTTTTGGTAAGATGCAGGGGAACATGCGCATCGGCAATATAATGACCCAAATTGGCTGATGTTTTCAGGATAGCGGTGGTATCATGTGCCTTGAAAGCTTTCACAAGTTTGTAATACTGATACTGGATCTCCCAGGGAACGGTGCCATATTTATTCAAGGTATCGGCAGAATATTTTTTAGCCGCGGCCTTCCATCTGACAGGCATCGCCATAAAAGGTCTTTTACCATAATGATCAGCATCAAAAAAATGCCGCGGCCCTTCCAGCGAATCCACATAACGTTTTTTGTCAGGGTCAATAGCATGTTCGGTAATAAAGGCAATATTGGCTCGATAGAAACCGGCCATCGCTTTTGGCAGAGTAAAAACAGCAATACGGTTGATGCGCCGGTGTGCGAAGAAACCCCATGATGAACAGGTGATCAGGACAATTAAAACGATGAGGGTTCTTGTGATAAGCTTCATTGTTTCAAAGATGCTTTTTTAGTTGTAAAGTTGGAAGGTTGAAATGTTATAAGATTATATATCGTTGTAAATTTATATGCTATGGCTACGCTTTAAAAACATTTCAACTTTACAACATTTCAATCTTGCAACAATTTTTCAAAAATGCATTTGATAATATAATTTTTCTTCATACATTTGCAGTCCTTAAATAAAAAAGAATAAGTAGCTAAAATGGCAAATCATAAATCATCAATAAAAAGGATCAGGGCAAATGCTGCGAAGCGTCTGCGTAACAGATACCAGGCTAAAACTACCAGGAACGCAATTAAAAAATTACGTAGCACTACCGCTAAAGCTGATGCTGCTCCTTTGTTAACGAAAGTAATTTCGATGCTTGACCGTTTAGCTAAAAAGAATGTTATCCATAAAAACAAAGCTTCAAACAATAAGTCAAAGCTGACTAAATTTGTAAACGGTTTAAAATAATATTCACCATAGATATTTTAAAGGGTATGCATGATTGCATACCCTTTTTTGTTTACAGCATTTTTATTTATACTTTAATGCGGTGGAAAATTACGAGAATAAGATCAGCATCAAATCATGGGCCGAGGAGGATAGGCCGCGTGAGAAGTTGAGTACCCAGGGCCGCCGGGCATTGACAGATGCCGAACTCATTGCCATACTCATCGGTTCTGGCAGTCGTTCCGAATCAGCAGTTGAACTGAGCAAACGCATCCTGCACCATTATGATAATGACCTGAACAAGCTGGCTAAAGCATCTATTGCCGAGCTTTCAAATTTTCGCGGAATAGGTGAGGCCAAGGCGATCTCCATTATTGCCGCGCTTGAAATTGGCCGCCGAAGGAATGATACCGAAACCAAAGCGATAGAAAGCATTATCAGCAGTCGCGATGGCTACAACCTGATGCGCCGCCATTTGGTTGATTTGAACCACGAGGAGTTCTGGATTATCTTACTCGGTCGCTCAAGTAAGGTTTTGGGTAAGGAACTGATCAGCAAGGGAGGGCTGTCGGGCACCGTGGCTGATCCGAAAATCATATTTCATGCCGCATTGCAATACCAGGCCAGCGGGATCATCCTGGTACATAACCATCCGTCGGGAAACCTGAAACCCAGTCAGCAGGATATCAGCCTGACCAAAAACCTCGCCGCCTCAGGCAGAATGCTCGAGATACAGATATTCGATCACCTGATCATTTCGGATAGTGGCTTTTTTAGTTTTGGCGATGAAGGGCTTCTTTGATTTCGGATTTCGAATGTTCGATTTCGGATTTGTATTTTAATTGATTTATGATTTAGTAATTCTTATGGACCAAAATCAATTTGTTGAAGCGATAAAAATTGCAGTGCTTGAATCAAGTAAAAAAGCAACAGAATCAAATTTGTTAAAACCCCCAGGCAGGCAACCCGCAGAAAACCTAATGGGATTATCCCAATGGTTTAATAACTTGAAAACCGAAGACAAAGAAATGGTACTAAAAGTATTGGAGCAAGGGGTAGAAGCAACTGTATTTGGTTTCTTTTGTGTTTTGGATGGCGTCAGATCTATTGAGAATCAAGGCGAAAAAGGACGGTTAAAATTATTTTATGAAAAAAATCATGAAAGCGTTCTATTGAACAATCCTGATGATGAGTATTTGCATAATTTATTATAACAAATCCAAATTGAACATCCGATATCCGAAATATGCTTTAACCTTTCTCCTTTAACCTTTCGCCTCCAAACCGTATCTTTGCCGATTATCATTTTATACTAATGAAGATATCCTATAACTGGCTGAAACAATTTATTGATACCGATAAAACTCCCGAACAAATTTCGCAGATATTAACCGGCATCGGGCTCGAAGTAGAGAGCCTGGAAAAAGTGCAGGCTATTCCCGGCGGACTGGAGGGTTTGGTGATAGGCCATGTTAAAGAATCTGCAGATCATCCCAATTCAGACCACCTGCATTTAACCAAAGTTGATGTAGGCACAGGTATCGATCTGCAGATCGTTTGTGGCGCGACTAACGTGGCAGCGGGGCAAAAGGTGGTGGTGGCTACGGTAGGAACCATAGTTTACCCAATGGAGGGTGATCATTTTAAGATCAACAAATCAAAAATAAGAGGTGAGGTATCCGAAGGAATGATCTGCGCCGAGGACGAAATAAGCCTGGGTACATCGCACGATGGCATTATGGTGCTTGAATCTGATGCTATTCCCGGAACATTGGCCAAAGATTATTTTAAGCTGAATGATGACTATCTATATGAGATCGGTTTGACACCAAACCGTGCCGATGCGGCTTCTCATTTAGGTACGGCGCGCGATATTGCCGCCTTCGTCAAAACGCATATCAATAAACCTGATGTTTCAGGCTTCAAGGTAGATAATACTGATCGTAAGATTGAGGTAGTGGTTGAAAATGAAGTTGCCTGTCCAAGATATTCCAGCCTCACCATTTCAGGCATCGAAGTAAAGGATTCGCCCAAATGGCTGAAAGAAAAGTTGAATGTGATAGGTATACGTTCCATCAATAACGTGGTGGATGTTACCAATTATGTGTTGCATGGCCTGGGCCAGCCGCTGCATGCTTTTGATGCGGATGCTGTTAAAGGAAACAAAGTGATCGTTAAAACTTGCCCCAAAGGAACACCATTTACCACACTGGATGAAGTGGAACGCAAGCTAACCGCTGACGACCTGATGATCTGCAATGCCGAAGAGCCGATGTGTATAGCCGGTGTTTTTGGCGGGATAGGATCTGGAGTGAAAGCTTCCACCCAAAATATATTCCTGGAGAGCGCTTACTTTAACCCGGTATGGGTGCGCAAAACTTCCAAAAGATTTGGTTTGAAAACAGATGCCTCTTTCCGATACGAGCGTGGTACCGATCCGGATATAACCGTATTTGCTTTAAAGTATGCTGCATTGCTGATCAAGGAAGTAGCCGGTGGTACCATATCTTCTGATATATCGGATATCTACCCAAACCCTGTAGCGCCGTTTTCCGTGGATATCACTTATAGAAATGTAGACAGGCTGATCGGTAAGGCTATCGGGCACGAAGAGATCCGAGCGATTATCGCCGCGCTGGATATCAAGATCGTTAACGAATCTGCCGAAGGCTTGTCATTAAGCGTTCCGCCTTACCGGGTGGATGTAACCCGCGAGGTGGATGTCATCGAGGAGATACTGCGGATTTATGGCTATAACAATATCGAGATACCAACCCAAATCAGGGCTTCGTTAAATAATTCGATACGGCCTGAGAAGGATGATGTGCAAAATACCATATCCGATCTGCTGACCGCGAATGGTTTTAATGAAATATTATCCAATTCACTCACCAAATCAGCTTATTCAAGTGACCTTGACCACGCCGTGAAGATATTGAACCCGTTGAGCAACGATCTGGATGTGATGCGCCAGAGCATGTTGTATTCAGGACTCGAGGCGATCGCTTATAATCAAAACCGTAGAAGCGTCGACCTGAAATTGTATGAGTTCGGTAAGGTTTATAGTGTGAAGGAAGATAAATATATCGAAACGCAAAGGTTCTCTATATTTTTGACCGGTGCCGATAAAGCTGAGCAATGGAACCAAAAGCCGCAACAAGTTTCTTTTTATATGCTGAAAGCAATTGTAGATGGTTTGCTGGACAGGTTGAACATCAAAGATACCGTAACCGAAGATGCTACCTGCAGCAAGATGGCTTACGGGCTGCAATACATGCGCAACGGCAAGCAATTGGTTAAGTTTGGTTCTGTAGCGCCTGCGTCTTTAAAAAAGGTAGACCTGGATAAGGCGGTATTTTATGCCGATTTTAATTTCGACCTGGTACTGGGTGCTGTTAGAAAAAACAAGATCGTTTACCAGGAAGTATCCAAATTCCCGGCTGTAAGGCGCGACTTGTCTATGTTGGTGGATACTAATATTACGTTTGGGCAGTTAAAACAGATAGCCCAAAAGTCGGAGCGGAAATTATTAACGGATATAAATGTGTTCGATGTTTACCAGGGCGATAAATTGCCGGCGGGTAAAAAGTCGTATGCGCTGAGTTTTATTTTGCAGGATGAAGAAAAAACTTTAACGGATAAAGCGATTGATGCCATCATGCAAAAATTAATTTATAATTTCGGAAAGGAAGTGGGAGCGGAGATACGGAAGTAATGCCGGTTGAATAGTTGATTAGGTGAGTGGTTGATTAAGTTTACTAAATCATCCATTTTAACTTAGTCCAACTCAATCAACTTAATCCACCCAATCAACTAAAACATGGCCTCAGTAGCTGAACAGTTAAATAAAGTTGTAGAAAAGACAGAGCGTTTGATAGAACTTTGCTCGGCCTTGCAGGAGGATAATGACCTGTTGAGGCTGGAGAATCAATCGCTTACTGCAGCGTTAAATGTCAGCAAAGACAAGAGCAAAGAGTTGGAAGAAAAGCTGCGGATATTGAAGGTTGCCAAGTCATTTTCAGAAACTAATGAAAAAACACTTGACATAAAGCAAAAAATTAACGAATTTGTGCAGGAAATAGAGAAGTGTATTGTGTTGCTGAAAAAGTAACGCGAAAAGTGAATAGCTCAAATGGGAGAAATCTCCATAAAAATAAATATTGCTGACAGAGTTTACCCGTTAAAGGTGAACATGGAGGAGGAAGAAATAATACGCAGGGCGGCTAAATTGATCAACGACCGGATAAAAGAATATCAGGAAAATTATGCGGTCAGGGATAAACAGGATCTGCTATCGATGTGTGTGCTGCATTATGCAACATCAACATTAAAGGCGGAAAAGAAAGTGATGGTGGAAGATACAGATGTGGCGGATAAAGTTTACCAGTTGGATCATTTATTGTCCGAATTTTTCTCGAAGTAATAACGTTCTTTACACATACAGAGCAAATTAAGATTTAACCGCAGTTAAATTTTAGGTTTCACTATTAAAAACTTAACGCTTCAATATCAGTGGATCAAAGAGGCACACGTTACTTTCTGCGTCAGGCAGCACTTAACTAAACCACGATCACAAAGCTGGAAAATGAGGTTTTTAAATACATGATGCTTAAAAATTAGTTGCGGTTTTTTTATTTATATAAACTTAAAGATGAACACTATAGTACTATACATTATTATCGGATTACTGGCCGGCATACCTACGGGAGTAGTTGTTGGCCGCTTCCTGCTCCGGAAACTTTTTAAAGACCAGGAAGCATCGGCACAAAATAAAGTAAAAAAGATTTTGAAGGATGCTGAAACAAGCGCAGAGATACTGAGGAAAGATAAATTACTGGAAGCAAAAGAGAAATTTTTGCAGATGAAAGCCGAGCACGAGCAGGAGATCAACTCAAAAAACAATGCTATCAACCAGCGCGAGAACGGGGTTAAGCAAAAAGAGCAATCCTTTAATTCGCGGTTAGAGAACATGAACCGCAAGGAGTCTGAACTGGACAATGTGCGCAAAAACCTGGAAAGGCAAACGGAAATAGCCACCAAAAAACAGGAAGAAGTTGAAGCGCTTAAGCAGCAGCACGTGGAGCAACTGGAAACTATTGCAGGCCTATCTGCTGAGGAAGCCAGGAACCAACTGGTAGATAATCTTAAAGAAGAAGCCCGCAGCAAGGCCATGATGCAGATCAAGGATATTGTAGACGAAGCCAAGCTAACTGCTACTAAGGAAGCTAAGAAGATCGTGATCCAGACTATACAGCGTACGGCTACTGAAAGCGCTATCGAGAATACGGTATCCATTTTCAATATTGAAAATGATGAAATAAAAGGCCGCATCATTGGCCGCGAAGGAAGAAATATCCGTGCACTTGAAGCCGCTACCGGCATCGAGATTATTGTGGATGATACACCGGAAGCCATCATTCTTTCAGGCTTTGACCCGGTAAGGCGTGAGATTGCCCGCCTGGCCATGCACCGTTTAGTTACAGACGGTCGTATTCACCCTGCGCGTATTGAAGAGGTGGTTGCTAAAACCAAGAAGCAAATAGACGAAGAGATCGTTGAGATAGGCGAGCGTACTGTGATCGACTTGGGTATTCATGGTTTGCACCCTGAATTGATCCGTATGGTTGGCCGTATGCGTTACCGCTCATCTTATGGGCAAAATCTGTTGCAGCACTCGCGCGAGGTGGCCAATTTCTGTGCTACTATGGCGGCTGAACTTGGATTGAATGTTAAACTGGCTAAACGTGCAGGCTTATTGCATGATATAGGTAAAGTGCCTGATGACAATCCTGAATTGCCTCACGCTATTTTGGGGATGCAGCTTGCCGAAAAATATAAGGAGCATCCTGAAGTTTGCAATGCCATTGGCGCTCACCATGATGAAATAGAAATGACATCTATGCTGTCACCGATCATACAGGCTTGTGACGCAATATCAGGTGCAAGGCCTGGTGCACGCCGCGAAGTAGTTGAAAGCTATATCAAGCGTTTAAAAGAACTGGAAGAACTGGCCATGTCTTACCCGGGTGTTGAGAAAACATTTGCGATACAGGCAGGCCGCGAATTGCGTGTGGTGGTGGAAAGTGAAAAGATCACCGATGCGCAATCAGAAATACTGGCTGCTGATATTTCCAACCGTATACAAACCGAAATGACCTATCCCGGCCAGATCAAAGTTACAGTGATCAGGGAAACCCGGTCGGTAGCGTTTGCTAAATAGGAGCCTCACCCCAAACCCCTCTCCGGAAGGAGAGGGGCTTTTTTATTTTTATTGTGGCAAATAAAAACTCAAATCAAAGCAAAAGATCTTCGCAAGCCGCAGTGGTGCGCCCGGTAGATAGATACTTTGCACAATATTCCGAAAATCATCAAAACCCAACCAATAAGTTAATACACTGGATATGTGTTCCTCTAATTGTATTCAGCGTGTTTGGTTTGTTATGGGCCATTCCTTTTCCGCATTTTAAATTTTTAGGAACTTATAACGGCTATTTTAACTGGGCATCTTTTTTAATTGCCTTTTGCATTTACTATTACTATAAGCTTTCTCCCGTGTTATCTTACTTTATGCTGATTGTGCTCATGGGTTTTAGTTTTGGGGTGATCGAACTGGCCGAATGGCAAAAAGCAGGCGGACCGGCGTTGTGGATTGTGTGCCTGGTTATTTTCGTTTTATCGTGGATAGGTCAATTGATAGGGCATAAGTTGGAAGGAAAAAAGCCATCATTTGCTGATGACTTGAAATTTTTGCTGATAGGCCCAATATGGCTGCTACACTTTATCCTCAAAAAGCTTTCTATCAAGTATTGATGCTAAAATGATCAGATGCTGTTCAGCACGATGATCTCGATCACATCCGTTACATTTTTACATTTATTTGCTGCAGCCTCTAATGAATACAGGATATCCCGGTGCTTTATCAGGGTAATAGGATCCTTTTCGTTGGCAAACAGGTCGGCAAGTGTGTGGTAGTAAACCAGGTCGGTTTGATGTTCATAGGTTTTGATCAGCCGGCAGGAAGCGATCATGCCTGTAATATCTTCAATATTGCTGAGCGAACTGATCAGTTTCTGAATTTCATTAGACGATAAATGGATATAATTAACCATCTCCACTATCGCAGGGAAAAACGCATCGATCTGGTATAGGTTCATCCTTCCCGCAGCCTCATGTATATTATCGGCCACATCATCCATAGCAGATGCCAGCATATGAATATCCTTGCGATTCATAGGCGTGAAAAACACCTTGTCCAAACCCAGGTAAACCTTGTGCGTAATATCATCACCAGTTTCCTCTAAAGTATTTATTTGCCGGTATAATGATTCGCGGTCATCTGCCGGATCGGTATCCACTACGGCTGCCAGCAATTCAGACATTTCCACAATGTTTTTCCCGGCCTGGTTAAATAGTCCATAGAACAAAGCACGATGTGAAAAAAAGTCATAAAACAGCTTGCGCATACCTTCAAATTCCGAAAGGTTAAAAGTACCTGCACTATATTAATGGAGTATTAAGTAAGGGTGATGCTGTGTTAACAAATTGTTATTTTATTCATTCGTGTTATGTATTTTCCTAATTTTGTGCGTTACTAGTAAGAAAAAATTCCGTGAGTAAGCGTTGGCAGATATTAAGCATTTCGTTGATCTACCTGATGGTGGCGTTGACACATGTTTTTTACCTTCCCCGTATCACATCCGTTACCACACAAACTCATAACTCCATATTCAAAAGGAAAATTGAGAAGGTTCATACTGTAAACTATTTAGAAAGAACGGCCAAAGCGGTATTTAAGGAAACCGTAAAAAGCCCGTCATCCAACTTGCCTATAGTTTACCTAAACTCTGTTTTTATAGGGCTTAAGGTTGAAAATCCACAAATAAAGTCTTTTATTCTAAATAGCCGGTCCTTTAAAAATCACCGCTATTCCTACCTTTCCTACTGCACATTCAGGGTTTGATTTTTTTTAAAGGGTACAATTAATACCCATTCTCTTCACAGGCATTGTTAAATGGCCAGGCATTTTACTATGCCGGTTTTTTATGCAATCCATCAGTTAAAGGCTTATAACCGATCGGTTTTTGAGCAATCCTTTACTATCAAAAAATCAAACAAATGAAAAGTTTAAGATCATACAAAATGTATTTCATCGCATTGACGATGTTTTACACCAATCATATTTTGGCACAAAGTACTAATGATGTTCCCTCAATTGTAAGTACAGCATTTGCCACGAAATATCCAAAGGCGGAAGTTAAAAAATGGAATGTAGTCAACCATGAATATATTGCAAAAGCCAAGGAAGGCCGGCACAAATACAATGCGACTTTTGATCAAAAGGGCAATTGGATCATGACCGCTACAAAGATCAATTGGCCATGGAAATTGCCCGCCGTTGTAAAAGCGTCTTTCAAAAAATGCAAGTACAAAAATTGGAACATGTATAGTGTAAAGCTAATTGATAAACCAACGGGGCAGTTTTATCAAATATTAGTTGATGACAGGAACCACCCGGTTGATATATTCCACCAGAACCTGGTTACAGAAAACCGGTTGGTAGAGATCAAATCAAATGGAGAGCTCGTTAAAGAACGCGGTACCGATGAAAATGCAGCCCTTTGATTTAGTGAGATTTAATGGGGCGCAACTTTTTCGTTACACTAAATCTTTGTTCGTAATTACCATCAACTTTGCATAATTCCATTCATTCAATATAAAAATGTCACGGCTTACCGCATTCAGGTTATTCCTTTCATTAGCTGCTTTGTTATTTGTAGCAAAGCCCTTTATTGGGTTTGTGGCATTTAACCGCCAGTCGCAACCGCGCCAGGTACATAGCATTTTGGTTAAAAGCTTTAGCAAACGTAAACCCGAAAGCCTGGAAGAAGCTGATGCCAATGTCGAATTTATACATAAACTCCTTTCTAATCCATTCCTGGTATTACAGTCAGCCATTTCTTTTTTACTGCTAACCATGTTTCCGGCAGTATTTAAAAGTAGTATTAGAATAACCGGGGAGACCTTATCTTCCCTCCGGTATACTTTATTACCACCCGAACACGCCTATCTTCTTACAGGCAAACTCATCATTTGATATTTCCCTCATTACCGTAACCTACGGTAATATTTGATACCTGCCGCATCAGGCGGCGGGTATCCTGTTTTCTATTCCGTTATATCAAATTAATCATTTTAAAAATGTTAAATTTTAATAAAAGCTTTTGCTTTTTGCTGCTGGTGTTTAGCTCGGTAACAGTAAAAGCGCAATTAGCTCCAGCATCGCTCACGTTAAATCAGTTATTAAACCAGGTTAATAAGAATGCGCCTGCATTAATAACTGACTCATCTGCCATACAGATCAAGCAGGCACAGGCAATTGAAACACGTAATAACTGGCTGCCTAATTTAAAGTTGAATTACCAGGCTGATATCGGTACCAATAATAACGTGGCAGGCCCTTACTTTGGGTTTGGCATTATTCCATCCGATTCGCGCGGGGTTCGTACAAACGATAACACAACAGCGGTTTCGGCAAATGTTGGTGTAGCCGCCCTGGATTGGGAGCTTTATAACTTTGGCGCATATGGCGCACAAAATAAAGTGGCACGATCAGACATCCAGGTGGAGCAAAGTAATTTTGCCCAGTCAAAATATCAGATGCAGGCTTATACCATCAGCAATTACCTGCGCCTGGTAAACTTACAGGATTACCTCACAATACAATCCCGGGACATCCAGCGTAACCAGGAAATTCTGCGGTCCATAAGCTCACTTACCAAAAGTGGTGTAAGGCCCGGTGTGGATACGAGCATAGCCAACGCTGAATTATCAAAGGCCCGGTTAAATTATATCGAACTGAATAACCAGTTAAAACAGGTGCAGTTAAAGCTTTCGGCCATCAGCGGGCTGCCTTATCAAACTATCATAGCGGATACCGCTCTTGAAACCAGGATCATCAATATGCCATTGCAGCAATTTGTGACGGATTCGGCCAATCACCCGCTTATTAATTATTATCAATCCATTTATCAAAACAGCAGGCAGCGCGAGGGCCTGGTAAAAAAAGCATACAACCCTAAAATACTATTAGAGGCCGCGGCCTGGGGGCGTGGTTCAAGCGTTGATGCCAACGACCACTTTAACAACCTTTCATCCGGGTGGGGTTTCGACAGGAATAATTACCTGGTAGGATTGGGTATTTCTTATAATTTATTTGACCTCCGTCGGAGGCAATTAAAACTGAGCACTCAAAAAACGGTAACAGACTATGCCCGCAATAAGTTGGAAGAGCAAAAAACCATGCTTGCTGCCAGCGCCAACCAGGCAAATGCCGAAATGGAAACAGCCAGGATGCGCCTACAGGAAATACCCAACCAGCTAAAAGCTGCAAATGACGGCTACCGGCAAAAGCTATCACTTTATAAAAGCGGTTTAACGGATATCATTGAACTCAATGCAGCTTTAAACATCCTTTACCGTGCCGAAACGGATCTTGTTCAGGCTAAATATGCCTACACCAACGCCTTGTTTGGCCAGGCTGTTACCCAAAACCAGGTAAGCACAATTTTGAACCTTTTAAAATAATTTAACTATGTCAATGGTCACAACCGCACTCAAAAGGCCCATCACTGTAATGGTGATCACCGCGAGCCTTTTAATATTTGCAGTGCTCAGTGCAATAAAAATTCCGATAGATATTTTCCCGCAGTTAAACCTGCCTACGATATATGTAATTGAATCTTACGGGGGCATGTCGCCCCGGCAAATGGAGGGTTTCTTTTCCACCCGTATGCAGGATCAGTTTTTATATGTAAATGGTGTAAAATCGATCACCAGCAAAAATATTCAAGGTTTAACCATGCTTAAGCTCAGCTTTTACGAAAGCACCAACATGGCCGAAGCCTCGGCACAGGTAGCCTTGCAGGTAAACCGAGCTATGAAATTTTTTCCACCCGGCGCGTTGCCTCCGCAGGTTATTCGGTTTGATGCTTCATCACTCCCTGTCGGGCAATTGGTCATGTCGGCCAAAGGGCGCAGTCTGAAGGAGATCTATGATATGGCAGCTACCCGCATCAGGCCTTTGTTTGCATCCGTACCTGGTTTGTCGGCCCCACCGCCTTTCGGCGCTAACTCAAGATCGATCACGGTAAGCGTTGATCCCAATAAATTACGCAGCTATAACCTCACGCCCGACCAGGTGGTGGAGGCGCTTGCCAAATTCAATGTGATGTCGCCATCGGGTTTCCTGAGGCTCAATAACATCATGTTTACCACTACTATAAATACGCTGGTAAAAAAATCGGATGAGTTTGGTGATATCCCTATAATAACAAAAAATGGCGTGCCTGTATTGGTGAAGGATGTGGCTAAAGTAGCCGATGCATCTGATGTCACGGTAGATTACGCGCTTATCAACGGTAAACGCTCGGTATACATCCCAGTAGTGAAAACCGCCGATGCTTCAACATGGTCGGTAGTGCAGGACCTGAAAAAGCGACTGCCCGAAATGCAAAGCTTGTTGCCGGATGATGTAAAAATATCCTATGAATTCGATCAATCGGTCTTCGTTATTAACGCGGTTAAGAGTTTAATGACCGAGGGTGGATTGGGCGCCCTGCTTACCGGGCTGATGGTTTTGCTTTTCCTGCGCGATTGGCGAAGCAGTCTGATAGTGGTGATCACCATACCGGTTTCTATCCTGATAGGTGTGCTGCTGCTTGATCTCTTTGGTCAAACCATCAATATTATGACCTTGAGTGGTTTGGCATTGGCGATTGGTATTTTGGTGGATCAGGCCACAGTTACGATCGAGAATATCCATCAGCACCTGGAAATGGGTAAGAACAAAAAACTGGCTATTTATGATGCCTGCGAAGAAATATCATTCCCATTATTATTGATCCTGTTATGTATCCTGGCTGTATTTGCGCCATCCTTTTTGATGAATGGTGTACCAAAGGCCATGTTTTTACCGCTGTCGCTCTCTATTGGTTTAACCATGATCGTATCTTATTTATTGGCGCAAACGCTGGTGCCAATAATAAGCAACTGGATGATCAAGGCCGAGCGTTACCAGCATTATCATCATGGTAAAGTGCATGCACATGCGGGCGAAGCGCTTGACCGCCCGCAGGAAATACAGGTAAACCATCATCTGAATAAAGAAATGGAAGAGCCTGAAAAAAACGATTTGTTTGAAAAGGTGAAACTTCGTTTTATCAGTGTCCTTAAAAAATGGATGCCAAATAAGCGGGTCATCGTCCCGGTTTATTTGGTAGTGGTAATTGCATTGGCCGGTATTTGTTTTGTGGTTATTGGCAAGGATATGATGCCGAAATTAAATAACGGGCAGTTCCAGATCCGCATAAAAGAGCCTGATGGTACCCGGCTGGAAAGGACGGAAGATGCCTTAAAACAGGTATTGCTGATCATAGATAAAACAGTTAACCATCATGTAGCCGTTACCTCGGGCTATGTTGGGTTGATACCCAGCAGTTATGGTACAAGCAACCTCTACATTTTTAACACGGGCACCCATGAGGCCGTGTTGCAGGTAAACCTGGATGAAAACTATAAGGTGAATATGGATGAGCTGAAGGACGCATTGCGGAAAAATATCGCCTATGCGCTGCCTGATCTGCGAATAACTTTTGAACCCATTGATATGACCGAAAAGATCATGAGCCAGGGAGCGTCAACGCCCATTGAGATAAGGGTAGCCGGAAAAGATATGGGGCAGATAGAAGATTATGCCAATAAGGTCGTTAATAAAATGAAACAGGTTAGTTACCTGCGGGATGTACAGATAGTGCAGCCGTTAAAGGTACCGGTTATAGCCATTATACTCGACAGGCTTAAGGTGGCTCAGTTCGGGTTAAATGTAAATGATATTGGCCGCTCTGTTACCGCCAGCACTTCATCCAGCCGTTTTACCGAAAAAAATCAGTGGCTTGATGAAAAAGCTGCTTATACCTACCAGGTACAGGTACAGATCCCCGAATATGTAATGAATACGATGGATGAGTTAAAAGAGATCCCTTTATTAAAAGGACAAAGCTCACCAACCCTTGCTGATGTGGCCGATTTTAAAATGGTTTATCAGCCGGGTGAATATGACCGTACTGGCCCGCGCCGTTTTTTAACAGTAAGCGCCAATATTTATAAAAAGGATCTGGGCACTGCAACTGATGATGTACAGAAAATTCTGACAGCCATAGGCGCTCCCCCTAAAGGCTTGCTTGCTGAAGTAAAAGGTATGTCGAGCCTGCTCACAGATACTTTAAGCAGCTTACAAAACGGGTTGATGTTTGCTGTGCTGGTTATCTTTTTATTGCTTGCGGCTAATTACCAATCGTTTAAGCTGTCGTTAACTGTATTGTCCACTATACCTGCGGTAATATTGGGTTCGCTTACAGCATTATTGCTGACGGGGTCGACTCTGAACCTGCAATCGTACATGGGTATGATCATGAGCACCGGAGTTTCGGTGGCCAATGCTATCCTGATTGTTACCAATGGGGAAAATCTAAGGTTAGAGTACCGTGATTCTACCCGTGCTGCCATCACCGGCGCCTCTATCCGGTTAAGGCCGATATTAATGACCAGCCTGGCTATGATGGCCGGCATGGTGCCCATGGCCTCAGGCTTGGGCGAGGCCGGCGAACAAACCGCGCCTTTAGGGCGGGCGGTTATTGGTGGTTTATTCGCGTCGACATTGGCGGCTTTATTTATTCTTCCGATGGTATTTGCCTGGGTACAGGGAAAAACCACTTATGATTCACCCAGCTTAATGCCGGAAAACTTAACAGAAATTACACCTATAAATACATAAAATAGCCATGAAATATAAGATTGTCATATTAGCAGCCGTAGCCGGGCTATTTGCCGGGTGTTCAGGAGGCCAAAAACCCGTTGATCTGACTGATCAGCAAAAGCAAACCGAAAAGAAATATCAAACGGGTACAGTAACAGAAAAGGCCCTGTCGAGCTATGCGCGGCTGCCCGGGCAGTTAAAACCATTTAATGAAGTAAACCTGTTTCCAAAAGTGAATGGTTTTGTAAAAAAACTATATGTCGATCGCGGCTCTGTTGTAAAAAAAGGCCAATTGCTGGTAACCCTTGAAGCGCCCGAAATGGAATCTCAATTGCAGGCGGCCAATTCACGTTATTTGCAGGCACAGGAAAATGCCGTAGCCAGCAAAGAAAAATATCAGCGCTTAAAGCAGGCAGCATCCGAGCCTGGTTCAGTTTCTCCACTTGATATAGATAACGCCCTATCCAAAATGAAAGCTGATGAAGCAATGGCAAATTCCGAACGGTCAAATGTAGCATCGGTAAAAACAATGCAGGGATATTTGAATATTTATGCCCCGTTTGATGGTATGATCGTTCAGCGTAATGTTTCTTCGGGTGCGCTGGTTTCGCCGGGTAAGTCAACAGATCAGCCTATGCTCGTCCTGCAGGATATACATAAATTACGCCTGGAGGTTTATATTCCGGAGGATTATGTGGATAAGGTTGATTTGAAACAACGGGTTAATTTTACCTTAAACGCAATGCCGGGGCAGCAACAATCGGCCAGGATCAGCCGCTCGGCAAATGCCTTGGGAAGCATGCACCAGGAAGCTATTGAAATTGATGTACTGAATAAAGACGGCCAGCTTAAACCCGGAATGTATGCGGAGGTAAAGATCCCGATGTTATCCGGCGCCAAATCATTACTGGTTCCTAATGCGGCCATCGTCAGGTCAACGGAAAGAAAATATGTGATTTTAGTAAAAGACAATAAAACCAGCCTGGTAGATATAAAAGAAGGATTGGCCAGTCACGATTCAACTGAAGTGTTTGGTAACCTCAAAGCAGGCGATCATATTGTTAGCGTTGCTAATGATGAAGTGAAAGAAGGAGTGGTAATCAATTAAAAATATAAAGGTATTTAATTAGGTAAATCGGTTAAATAGAATAGCAATTGCAAAACATCCTTAAAAAATAATGGGCTATGTTAAGTAATTGTTATTTTATTTATAAAAGTTAATACTCAATATAAGCGACTGATTATTAATTAATTGTATAGTTTTTAACCAATAGTTTAATCCGTTTTCTCTGTCGTTGTTCGTTTCGTCAGGTTAAAATTAATGTTTGCATAATATTACTAAATGTTAATCATGTCTTAACATTAAGGTAATGCTGGCTCCGCACTTTTGAGCCGAAATTTAATTTAACCTTACCCAGACATGGAAAAAATGTTTACCAAACTTACCGGATCAATATTATTATCGGCTTTATTATTAGCCGGCTTTAACGGTAAAGCGCAAACCACATCCGCATCAACCGCAACAACGTTTGCCAATGCCGGTGTAAAATCAGACAAGAAATCTGAAACTACAGTTACAGAAACAAAAGCAGCTCCAAAACCTGCAGAAGACACTACATGGAAACCTCAAAGAAGAATATGGGGTTATGCATTCGGTGATCTTTACTATGCCGCACATACTGATGGTGGTACAGGCTCAAGAGGGCCAGAAACTAATTATGCAGGCGTACCTAAGTACAGAAATGCTTTCCAGTTCCGTCGTATTTATTTAGGTTATGATTATGAAATAACCAAAAAATTCAAAGCTGAATTTTTGTTAGAATCAGCTCCGGCTGCCAATACAGGCGTTGCTAATGCTACCAACGCTAACGTACAGAACGGTGATAACCTGGTTGACGGCAAAATGGCGTTCTACATCAAAAACATAAACTTACGTTACCGCGATCTTTGGGAAGGTACTGACTTAGTAGTTGGTGAAATGTCAACTCCTGGTTTTGCTACAAATGAGCCCGGAACGAATGGCCCAACTTCATTATCAGAAAGCACCTGGGGCTATCGTTTTATCGAAAAGACCGTTACGGATTTTCACAAGAATAACTCTTATGACATAGGCGCTGCCTTACAAGGTACTTTCGACCCTAAGACCAAAAACTTTGGTTATGTATTTATGGTTGGCAACAATACTCAGGCCAGTTTGCTATCTGCTACCAGCGCAGCTACAGGTTTCTACAAAATATTTTATGGTGACTTGTGGGGAAAATTCTTTGACAAACACCTGTTGGTTGATATTTATGCTGACTATGTAAGAACAGGCCCTGCTACTTCAGTTATAGGCGGTCAGTCTCATGGTATGTTTAAAGGCTTCGTAGCTTACACTACTCCAAAATTGACAGTAGGCGTTGAAGCTTACACCCAAAAATTGACCAATGGTGTAACTAACACCACTGCTGCAAAGCCAGAAGACGCTACAGCACAAGCATTGTCGGTATTTGTTAAAGGCCCGATCATTAAAGATAAATTAGGCTTCTTTGCCCGTTACGATGGTTACAACCCTGACAAAGATTACGTTGGTACTGATGCTTATGCTGCTACTCCTGGTATATATTCATCTTATACCCCGGTTTACAAAGAGAGATTCTACACTGCAGGTTTAGATATCACCCCAACCAAAAACGTGCATTTTTCACCAAACGTTTGGTTAGTTGATTATAAAGATCAGCGTAATGCAGGTGTAACCGGCCGTGTGGCTGATGATCACACCCTGGTTTACAGAATGACCTTCTACTTCGTTTTTGGTAAATAATTAACAAACAAGTAAACAAGCAAAAATTCAATCATGAAAATAACGAAAAATTTCAAGTTAGCAGTTGTTGCATTGGCAGCATCATGCATGGGATTATCAGCCTCGGCGCAGGATAATACCTTATTGGGTGCGGGCAGTACCTTTGTGTACCCACTGTTCTCAAAAATATTTTCAAAATATCCGGCCTCTAAGGTTAACTACCAGTCAATAGGTTCAGGCGGCGGTATATTGCAACTGACTAACAAAACTGTTGATTTTGGTGATTCGGATGCACCGTTAAATGCTGATCAAACCGCTAAAATGAGCGCTCCGGTGTTGCATATCCCAATGACATCAGGCGCAGTAGTTGTAACTTATAACGTACCAGGTGTTAAAGGCGGTTTAAACTTAAGTGGTAAAGATTTGGCTGATATTTTCCTGGGAAAGATCACCAACTGGAATAGCCCTGAGATAAAAGATGCCAATAAAGGCGTTAATATCCCAGACCTTCCTATCGTTGTTATCCACCGTTCAGACGGTAGCGGTACCTCATTTATCTTTACCGATTACTTAACCAAAGCAAATCCTGATTGGGCTAAAAAAGTAGGTAAAGCAAGTGCGGTTAACTGGCCTGCAGGTTTAGGTGCCAAAGGTAGCGAAGGTGTTGCCGGTTTAGTAAAGCAAACTCCGGGTGGTATCACTTACGTGGAATTAGCTTATGCTAAACAAAACGGTATGGCTTTCGCCAACATCCAGAACAAAGGTGGTAAATATATCACTCCAACTATCGAAGCTACTACTTTAGCAAGCAACGTGACTATACCTGAAGATTCAAAAGTATCTATTACCGATACCGACAACCCTAAAGGTTATCCTATTGCCAGCTTTACCTGGGCTTTGATCTACAAAGAACAGAATTATGGCGGCCGTTCAAAAGCTCGTGCTACTGAATTACTGAAATTGCTTTGGTACAATATTCACCAGGGACAAGCTGAGTGCGCTCCTTTAAACTACGCACCACTTTCAAAATCAGCCGTTAAAGCTGCTGAAAAGATATTGAAATCAGCTACCTACGACGGTAAAGCAATATTATAATTAAACAGAACCAAGAAGCAAGAGTCAGGAACCAAGACAAAAAACCTTGAATCTTGGCTCTTGATTCTTGACTCTAAGAATACACTACCAGTTCCTCTGTACAACCAAGGGGCTGGTAATTTTTATTGTATAAGAAAACCATAAAATCAGTGGAAAATAAAAGATTAAGCTTCTCCAACAGCCAGCTCAAATGGGAAATTTCATTTAAGCGGTTACTGATAGCCATGAGTGTTGTGCTGGTAATTATCATATTAGGCATTTTAACAACGCTTATTATAGAGTCATGGACATCCATTAAATCATTGGGGATAGGATTTTTATGGGGAAAAGTATGGGACCCGGTAAGTAATATATACGGAGCTCTTCCATTTTTGATAGGCACGTTGCTTACATCCTTTATCGCGCTTATTATTTCGATCCCATTCTCATATGCCATTGCTATTTACCTGGGCGAATACAACCCGAAAGGCTGGTTATCGAGCTTTCTGAAAGATGCTGTTGAATTAATAGCCGCTGTACCGTCCATCATTTATGGTTTTTGGGGATTATTTGTGCTTGTGCCGATCATCCGTACTATCGAGATGAAAATACACGTTGCGCCTTATGGGATAGGGGTACTGACCTCATCACTCATTTTGGCTGTGATGATCATCCCTTACGCGGCATCACTGGGTATTACATTGATCCGCATGGTTCCTTCACCATTAAAAGAAGGCGCTTATGCTTTAGGTGCAACACGTTTTGAGGTAATAAGAAGTGTAGTTATGCCCTATACCCGGTCGGGTTTGTTTGCCGGCGTATTGCTGTCACTGGGCAGGGCCCTGGGGGAAACCATGGCAGTTACTATGCTTATTGGTAATACTACGGCATTGGGCCACTCGCTCAAAGAACTCATCTTTGGCCCGGGCAATACCATGGCCAGCGTAATTGCAAATGAATTTACCGAGGCTGACCATACCGAATATCTCGCGGCCTTGATTGAGATCGGTTTGGTGCTGTTTTTGGTAACCGTGGTAATTAACCTGATAGGCAAAAGAATAATCTCAAAAGCCACTAATAATTGATCGCATGGAATCAAACATTAAACTAAGAAATGTCAAGAGTGCAGCTTTTAAAGGTGTTATTATATTCTTTGCGTTTTTAATCACATTACCTCTCCTTATTATACTGATATATATTATCAAACAAGGGATAACACAGGTAAACTGGCACTTCCTTACACATGTACCTGCACCTGTGGGTGAGCCGGGAGGTGGCATAAGCAATGCTTTATTGGGTAGCTTTTTGATGGTGCTGATGTCGTCTGTTATTGCTATACCTGTGGGAATGTTCGCAGGGATTTACCTTAGTGAAAACTCTAAAACAAGGCTTGCTTACTACGCCGGGTTATGTGTTGATATATTGCAGGGTGTGCCATCAATCGTGGTGGGTATCGTAGTTTATTTTTGGTTGGTAAAACCACTCGGTACGTTTTCTGCTATATCTGGTAGCGTAGCTTTGTCTATCATGATGTTGCCGATCGTAATAAGATCAACCGAACAAACGCTCAGATTACTACCGGAGTCATTAAAAGAAGCAGCGCTTTCATTAGGTGTTCCTTATCACAAGGTAATTATGAAAGTAATAGTGCCTTGCGGTTTTGCAGGTATTTTGTCTGGTATAACCTTATCGATAGCACGTGTTATAGGTGAGACCGCGCCGTTGCTGTTTACAGCGTTCGGTAATCCTTATTTATCAACCTCGGTTACCAAACCAATGGAGAGTTTGCCTCACCTGATATTTACCTATGCCACCAGCCCCTATGACGACTGGCACAACCTGGCCTGGGGAGCGTCCTTTATATTATTAATATTTGTTTTAGTTTTAAACATAGTCACAAAAGTGTTAACGAGAAAATGGAAAATACAATTGTAAGCGCCGAAAATTTTAATGCATATTACGGCGATAACCACGCGATAAAGAATATCAACATCAAAATAAACCGGAATGAGGTTGTTGCGATGATGGGCCCATCTGGTTGCGGAAAAACAACTTTTCTGCGCGGTATCAACCGTATGCACGAACTAATTCCATTCGCTACAACTAAAGGGGTGTTAAAATTGGATGGCGAGGATGTTTATAAAATGAATGCTATATATATCCGAAGCAAAATAGGTATGGTTTTTCAAAGGCCGAATCCATTCCCCAACCTGAGCATATATGAAAATGTAGTCGCCGGTTATTTATTGAACGGCATAAAGATATCAAAAGCTGATAAGGATGTGATCGTTGAAAAATCACTGACCAGTTCTGCACTATGGAAGGAAGTAAAAGATTCATTGCATAAAAAAGGCACATTTCTTTCAGGCGGGCAGCAGCAGCGTTTGTGTATAGCCCGGGCAATAGCAATGGAACCTGAAGTTATCTTATTTGATGAGCCTACTTCCGCGCTCGACCCTATTTCTACCTCAAGCGTAGAAACATTGTTCCATGAATTGAAAACTAAATACACGCTGATCATAGTAACACACAATATGCAGCAGGCTGCGCGTGTAAGTGATCGTACAGCGTTTTTCTATATGGGCGAACTGGTTGAGTATGATGATACCAAAACCATGTTTACCAATCCGAAAGACCAGCGTACGCAGAATTATATTACAGGTAGGTTTAGTTAAGCCCCCCAGCCCCCTGAAGGGGGGAGTAATAATGGGAGCTATCAAAAAATATTAAAATTAATTACAAACTTAAAAACCCCCTTTAGGGGGTTAGGGGGCAAAAACATGACACAATTAGAAAACGAAATAGAAGCAGTAAAAAAAGAGCTTATCAATATGTGGATACTGGTTCAATCGCAATTGAACAAAGCCAGGGAATCCATGATCCAGTTTGATAAAGACCTGGCCCGCGAGGTATTAATCAAAGAAAAAAGAGTGAACTCTTTTGAATTAAAGATAGACCGTGATGTGGAGAACGTATTCGCGCTGTATTGCCCGGTTGCTATCGACCTTAGGTTTTTATTAGCCGCGTTAAAGATCAATACCAACCTGGAGCGCATAGGAGATATTGCCGCCGGAGTAGCCAAATATGTAGTCGATTCATCTGTAAACTTTGATATAGCGGCGCTGGAGAGCACTTCGCTTATACGTATGTATGATGAGGCCATCAACATACTGATAGATACCCGCACCGCTTTTGAAAAGGAAGATACGGTGCTTGCCCGCAGTATATTTAAAAGGGATGATGTGCTGGATGCGATCAATGATAATGCTCCTGTTGCTATAGCCGAGGTCATCAAAGCTGATATTGCTGGTATTAACGAGGCGTTATTCATGCTGTCCATCATTCGTAAGCTGGAGCGCATTGGCGATCAGAGTAAAAATATCGCCGAAGAGATCATCTTTTACGTGGAGGCTAAAATATTAAAGCACGCTGCGCGTGGTACAAAAGGGGAGTGATTAGCCCCCTCTAAATCTCCCCCTGTAGGGGAGACTTTTTAATAAGAATTCTTAAAGCCCTCCCTTCCGGGGAGGGTTGGGTGGGCTTATAAATTCTTCCCCAGCTTTTCCAAAATATCCTGTGGTACCTTCTTCAGGTCGAGCACTAAAAACCCATCCAAACAATCGGCAAATTTCGGGTCGATGTTAAAACAGATAATCTTTGCATTCAGGGCGATGTACTGACGAAGCAGCACCGGAACTTTCATGCTCCTGGTTTCAACTGCGGATATCAGGTTATCCAGTCCCTTAAAATTATCCTCGCCAGACATCAGCAGGTCGGTATCAATACTTGAGAAATCAACCTTGAATTTTTTGCGCGGCCTTACATATTGTGCCAATTCCTCATCGAAATGGTTACGGTTAATGTAATCTACAATAAGCGATTTGGAAAATTTGGAGAAAGAATTGCTGATAGTAACCGGCCCGATCAGGTAACGGTAGCGCGGATTATCGATCAGGTATTTTAATATACCTTTCCAAAGCAAAAACAACGGGAGCGGTTTTTGCTGGTATTCCTTACGGATAAACGAACGGCCAAGCTCCAGGCTTTTTTTCAATACCGGGGTAAACTGTTCTTTGATCTTGAACAATTCAGTCAGGTAAAATCCTTTTTTGCCCAGGCTATAAAATATCTCATCGCCCAAACCTATACGGTAGGCCCCTACGATCATCTTAGCTTCGGTATCCCAGATAAACAGGTGATGGTAGTAAATATCATATTCATCCAGGTCAACGCTTTTGTTAGTGCCTTCGCCCACATCTCTGAAAGTGATCTCCCTTAGCCTGCCGATCTCGCGTATAATATTGGGTATGGTTGAGGTAGGTACAATGAAAACCTCGTAATTTTTTTCAATCCATATCCTGTAGCTCTCGCGCAGTGGTTCAATTTCTTTTTCCAGTATGGCGGCATCAATTTCGGGAACTATCTCTGCCGGCTCCTTCTTGATCTTAAATAGGTTGCGGGGGTTGAATATCTTCTTTTCTTCCTCGAGTCCGGCACCCAAAGCATAAGTACGTGCCCTTAAAAAGTTGAGCAACTTGGCGGAATTGTTATGATCGGGTATATCTTCTACCTTGATCGGCTTGCCAATACGTAGTTTAATAGTATGGCCCTGTTTGTTAAATAGCTCTGATGGCAATTTAGCTGTACGCAGTGCCGGGTGGATCATGCTCAACAGATTGAAGAGCAGCCCGTTGTTACCATGAAAATAAATAGGCACTACAGGCACTTTTGCCTTTGCAATGATCTTGCCTACTACCGGGTGCCACATTCTATCGGTAACTTGTTGTGTTTCCACTTTAAAGGTAGACACTTCGCCTGCAGGGAATATGCCAATTGGAGTGCCATTAGCCAATAGTTCCAAAGTGTTCTTCAATCCACTAATGCTGGATGAGTGTTCAATATTTTCGAACGGGTTTACTGCGATAAAGTAATCGCTCAGGTTTGGGATCTTTTTAAGCAGGAAATTGGCCATCAGTTTAGCATCAGGCCTTACCATGCACAATATCTTGAGCAGCACCATACCCTCGATACCACCGTAAGGATGATTGGCTATGGCTATAAAGCTGCCTTCTTTGGGTATGTTTTTTAACTCGCGTTCATCAAATTCAATATCAACGCCACAACCGGCCAAAATGGCGTCCACAAATTCGGGCCCCTGTTTGGGTTGAGCCTGGGCGAACAGATCGTTTACCTGGTTTATTTTCATCACCTCCATCAGCAGGGCTGCCAGGCCTGGCATTTTTAACTTGTCCAGTTTGGTCGCCTTTGCAAATTCTTCAATGGTTATTATCTTCATTTAATAGTTTAAAAAAGTACCGTGGATTTTGTTCAATAAATATGCTGAAATTTATTTAAACTTACGCTTGAATATGCCATTCCCGAATGAGATCGCACCTTAAAAATTACTTATCCATCACAAAAAAAGAATGGAACGGCATGGTAGTGTTAGTTATTGTGATCGCATTGATCTTAGCGGCGCCTTATGTTGTTCAAATGTTCCGCGAAGATACTACAATAAACACCAAAGACTTTGATAAGGCCGTTGCTACGCTCGCTCACGCTAAAAAATCACAGGCGGGTGACTATCCGGAAAAAACAAACGAAAAACCGGCCGGCGCAATCCCCGTCTATAAAAAAGCCGCGCCGGGTGAAGTCATCGAATTGAATACAGCCGATTCAGCAAAGCTGACTGAGTTACATGGCATAGGCCCGGCTTTTGCAAAGCGCATTGTCGGCTACCGCAGCCGTTTGGGTGGGTTTTATCGCAAAGAACAATTGGAGGAAGTTTTTGGACTTGACTCTGAGAAATATGCAGGATTGCAGGCACAAGTAAAGGTTGATCCATCGCAAATAAAGAAAATTAGAATTAACAAAGTTGATTTTGATGCCCTGAAATATTTTCCATACCTGAGCTTTAAGCAAATGAATGCTATTATCCAATTTAGAGAACAGCATGGCAATTATGAATCAATACGGGATATGAAAAACATAGCCATCCTGGATAATGAAATTTTGCGTAAAATTGAGCCGTATTTAGTTTTCAAATGATAGAACAGCAGATCAAGACCGCGGTGCGCGATATTCCGGATTTCCCGAAGCCGGGGATTGTTTTTAAGGACATTACCCCCATATTAAAGGACCCGGGTTTGTGCGAGAATGTATTGGATGCATTTGTTGAAAAATTAAAGGGTATCCGCATCGATGTAGTAGCAGGAGTGGAAAGCAGGGGCTTTTTGTTTGGCCTTACATTGGCCTGCAGGCTGGGCGTGCCGTTTATACCGATACGCAAGGCAGGCAAATTGCCCTATACGATTAAACAAAAGGCTTACAAACTGGAATACGGCACGGCTATTATCGAAATGCATACCGATGCTTTCGAACCCGGTCAGCACATTCTGATACATGATGACCTGCTTGCCACCGGTGGTACAGTTACCGCCGCAAGTGAGTTGATCAAAGAGATGGGTGGCATAGTGGCTGGCTTTGCCTTTGTGGTGGGGCTTGGGTTTTTGAAGGGAAGGGAACGGATCGCATCTTTGAGTGACAATATTATTGTGCTGGCTGATTATTGATTAAGGCTTAGAATTTAAATCCGGCAGCTATAGTAAAATCGCCAACAAATGAATTAACATTTGTAGCGGGAAAATAAGAATGAAATCCATCGTTTATCACATCGATAGCATCAATTTTTGCGGGTAAAAAAAACATAGCGTCAAAACGGGCGACCATAAAGAATATTTTTCCGTTGATAAAACGCCAGAATGCTGTACCGGAAATACCCGGGTGTAAATAATTTTTACTATCACTTTCTATCGGGTAAATTATTTTTTCTATACCCAATTTGTAAAACGACAACGCTGGCCCCCCGCCAAAACCGGCATTGTGTTTTGCCGAATTAAAAATATAATTACCTGAAAAAACAGTTACTTTATTATCGAGCAAAAGGCCGTTTCCACTGAAGGTATTTGGGCCATCGGGTTGTGAAGCAAACCCATCAACAACGCTTTGATGCACCATCCCATAATTAATTTCGATGCTTTTATTTTGGGGTAATTCGCGCCCATAACGGAACCAATATTTAACCTTTGTTAGATTAGTATACGGAAAATCTCTTCCATATGCATGCATACCAAATCCTGAATTTTCCATCTGGCTGCTTATTGAGCCGGCTGGCCCTCCAAAAAAAGCACCGGTTTCGACACTGATATAATTCTTTTGTGCAATAGCGGTAAATCGCGTAAGCAATACTATAAATATACAGGCTACTGCTTTACATATATTCTTTTTCATGTGATTTGATTAAGGTTATAGGCTGTAGTTTTAAAAGCATATTAAAGCTACTATTTTAAAAACTGAAACCAACAAACAAATGCTAATCATTTTTTAGCTATTCAAACAAAAAGATAGGTGATAATACTCCGCTTTAAGATGATAGTATAAATATTATTTTCCAGGGTAATTGCTTTTGTTAAATCCATTAAACTTACAATTCATACCAGATACCAAATCTGTCTTTTTTCGCACAGTTCTTAAATGAAATTAATGCGTAAATTATTCCGTTACTTTGCTGTAAACCAATTAAAATTGAATGGATAATTTACTTGCAGATACTTTTACGGGATACGATTTCTCTTCTTCAGAGAACCAGCAGATGGTGAGGCAGATGGCCAAGGATTTTGCCGAAAAACACATCAAACCACATGTGATGGAATGGGACGAGGCGCAGCATTTCCCGGCTGAACTATTTAAAAAACTGGGCGAACTGGGCATGATGAGTGTGTTTGTGCCTGAGGAATATGGTGGATCTGGCTTTGGATATTTTGAATACGTGGCTGTAATAACGGAAATAGCCAAAGTTTGCGGTTCGATAGGTTTATCGGTAGCAGCGCATAACTCGCTTTGCACAGGACATATACTGGCCTTTGGCAGCGAAGAGCAAAAACATAAATGGCTGCCTAAACTGGCCACTGCCGAATGGTTGGGTGCCTGGGGATTGACCGAGGCTAACACCGGTTCGGATGCAATGCGGATGGGTACTACAGCCGTTTTGGATGGCGATCATTATATTGTTAATGGTGCTAAAAACTGGATTACCCATGGTAAATCAGGCGGTGTGGCTGTAGTGATGGTGCGCACCGGCGAGAAAGGTGATTCAAAAGGGATATCGGCCTTAGTAGTTGAAAGAGGAACACCCGGCTTTAGTGCCGGCAAAAAAGAGAACAAACTGGGTATGCGGGCATCCGAAACCACAGAAATGATATTTGATAATTGCCGTGTCCCTAAAGAAAACCTATTGGGTAAAGAAGGCGAAGGCTTTAAACAGGCCATGAAGGTATTGGATGGAGGGCGTATATCTATCGCGGCCCTGTCATTAGGTATTGCCAAAGGCGCCTTTGAGGCGGCGGTTGCCTACGCCAAAGAACGCCACCAGTTTGGCCAGCCGATAGCCAACTTCCAGGGTATTTCATTTAAACTGGCTGATATGGCTACCGAAATTGAAGCTGCTGAGCTGTTAATTATGCAGGCTGCTGATCTGAAGAACAAGCACTTGCCGGTTACCAAACAATCGGCGATGGCGAAATATTTCGCGTCAGAAGTAGCGGTGCGCACGGCTAACGAAGCAGTGCAGATCTTCGGCGGCTACGGCTATACCAAAGATTTCCCGGTAGAGAAGTTTTATCGTGATGCCAAGTTATGCACTATAGGCGAGGGGACATCGGAGATACAGAAAATTGTTATTTCAAGGGAGGTGTTGCGATAGTTATCGTATTTATAGAAACTTACGAAGTTTTTAAAACTTCGTAAGTTTATTACTAATGATGAACGCTGAATTTCGAATGCCGAATATCGACAATAATATCATTATTTGATATTCAGCATTCTGTGTTCGATATTATCTATTTATCATTTTAATATTCAAAACCAATTACTTATCTTTGCCGTCCCTGAAAGGAGGTATTTGGGAATTATGATCATTATCAACGTAAAAGACGGCGAATCATTAGATAAAGCATTAAAACGCTTTAAGAAGAAATTTGAAAAGACAGGAGTTTTAAGAGAACTTCGCAGTCGCCAGGCATTTGAAAAGAAATCTATTACTCGTCGTCACGAGATAAAACATGCCATCTACAAGCAAAATATGAATTTGGAAACAAACGTTTAATTCTTGTAAAAGAATTTTAAGTTTTTTTGAATATATATTAAAACTATTTGTACATTCATTCTTTCGGGTGTACAAGTAGTTTTTATGTTTTTGGAACGTTTTATACAATATATTAAATTCGAAAAACGGTATTCTCCGCATACGGTCTCCGCATACCAATCAGACCTTGACCAGTTTTTTAAGTTTCTCAACAGTCCCGAAGAAACTGTAACCCATCCCGAAGAAATTACTTACCAGCATATCCGTAACTGGATGGTTGAGCTAATGAGCGATAAAACCGCGCGTTCGGTTAACCGCAAGATCGCTACCCTTCGTAAATATTTCAAGTTCCTGCTTCGCGAAGGGGTGATTACCAATAACCCTGCCTCCAAAATACAATCGCCTAAAACATTAAAACATTTGCCGGTAGTGGTTGAGGATGTTAAATTAAGCGCCATGCTTAATGATAGCGAAGTGTTTACTGATGATTTTGAGGGTCTGCGCGATAAACTCGTGATGGAAATTCTTTTCGGTACCGGCATGCGGCTGGCCGAATTGGTAACCCTGAAGGATGTTAATATCAATATTTACGAAGGAACTTTAAAGGTATTAGGCAAACGCAATAAGGAGCGCATTATCCCTATCAACCACGAATTGAAATTATTACTGATAAAATACCTCGATTTAAAGAAAAATCAACTTTTTCATAACAATTCCGCAACATTGATCGTTACAAATAAGGGTGCGGAAGCATATCCAAAATTTATCTATTTAATAGTGCAGAAATACCTCTCTTATATATCCACCCAGAACAAAAAAAGTCCACACGTGCTGAGGCATACCTTTGCCACCAGCCTGTTAAACCGGGGAGCCGATTTAAACGCAATAAAAGAGCTCCTGGGCCATGCAAATCTCAGCGCGACACAGGTTTATACACACAATTCAGTTGAGCGATTAAAGTCTATTTACAAACTAGCCCATCCAAAGGCTTAATTAAGGAGGAAACATGAAAATTACAGTGCAATCGATCCGTTTTAATGCAGACAAAAAATTATTGGATTTTATTCAAAAGAAGGCTGATAAGCTGGATCAGTTTTATGATCACATCATCAGCGGCGAGGTTTATTTGAAATTAGAAAATGTAGAAGATGAAGCAAACAAGATAACGGAGATAAAACTGATGTTACCGGGTAGTCAATTGTTCGCAAAAGAGCAGTGTAAGACGTTTGAAGAGGCCACCGATTTATCTATCGAGAGCCTGCGCAAGCAAATTGAGAAGCATAAACAAAAGAAAGCGATTGTTGCCGAAGCCGCAAAAAAGGCTGTTTTAATGACAACAGACGAAGATTTTTAATAAAATTGGTATTAAAAAAAAGCAAGAATCGGCGGGCGAAAAGGCCCGCCGTTTTTTTTTGTAAAATTATTTTGTCAGGGTTTAAAAATGTGTAAATTTGCAGTCCCTTTCAGAAAGGTATAAAAGCCTGAAAATTTTAATGAAAAGGATGGTTCTTTAAAATGAAAAAATTAAGCCCGTTATTTAAGCCGATGGCTTTCAGTGATTTTTGAAAGTTTAAGTTTAAATATACGGTAAATAAATCTTCTTTAGCTCAGCATGCCTAACCTGGAAACAGGGGACGGATCAGGCAAAAGATATGCCTCCTTAGCTCAGCTGGTAGAGCGACTGACTTGTAATCAGTAGGTCATTGGTTCGATCCCGATAGGAGGCTCTGTTTTGATTTCGGATGTCGGATATCCAATTTCGGATTTACCTTTGGAGGTTAAAAATCCGAAATCGAAATTTCGAAATTCGAAATCAAGACTTGGGGGGATACCAGAGCGGTCAAATGGGACGGACTGTAAATCCGTTGCTTCGGCTACGAAGGTTCGAATCCTTCTCCCCCCACAATGGGAGTAAGCAGTTTACAGTAAGCAGCTTGCAGTTAATAACTGCCAACTGAAAACTGTAGACTGCAAACTTGTTTAAGCGGAAGTAGCTCAGTTGGTAGAGCGATAGCCTTCCAAGCTATAGGTCGCGAGTTCGAACCTCGTCTTCCGCTCTCGGAGGTTCATTAGTTGATTAGTTAATGGTTCATTGGCAAATACAAATGAACTACTGAGCAAATGAACCAATGAGCTAATAAAAATAAGCCGACGTAGCTCAGTGGTAGAGCACTTCCTTGGTAAGGAAGAGGTCATGGGTTCAAATCCCATTGTTGGCTCGGCGTATAAAAAACGACTATTAAATATAAAATTAACCTACAAAAATTCTTATAAATCATGGCAAAAGAAAAGTTTGACCGCAGTAAGCCGCACTTAAACATCGGTACAATCGGTCACGTTGACCACGGTAAAACAACCCTTACCGCAGCTATTACCAAAGTATTGGCTGATAAAGGTTTCTCAGAAGCACGTTCATTCGATTCAATCGACTCGGCTCCTGAAGAAAAAGAGCGTGGTATTACTATTAATACAGCGCACGTTGAGTATTCAACTGCTACCCGTCACTATGCTCACGTTGACTGTCCTGGTCACGCGGATTATGTGAAGAACATGGTTACAGGTGCTGCTCAGATGGACGGTGCAATTATAGTTGTTGCCGCTACTGATGGTCCGATGCCTCAAACTCGTGAGCACATCTTGTTAGCCCGCCAGGTTGGTGTGCCTTCATTGGTTGTGTTTATGAACAAAGTTGACATGGTTGACGATCCTGAACTGTTAGAACTTGTTGAAATGGAAATTCGTGAATTATTATCATTCTACGAATATCCAGGTGATGATATCCCTGTAATTCAAGGTTCAGCTCTTGGTGGCTTGAACGGCGATGCTAAATGGGTAGAAAAAATCATGGAATTGATGGATGCAGTTGATGCACACATTCCAATTCCTCCGCGTTTAACTGAACTTCCATTCCTGATGCCAGTTGAAGATGTATTCTCGATCACTGGTCGTGGTACTGTTGCAACCGGTCGTATCGAGCGTGGTGTAATCAACTCTGGTGAGCAGGTTGATATCCTGGGCATGGGTGCTGAGAACTTGAAATCAACCGTAACAGGTGTTGAAATGTTCCGCAAAATCCTTGACCGTGGCGAAGCTGGTGATAACGTAGGTTTATTGTTACGTGGTATTGAAAAAACTGATATCCGTCGTGGTATGGTTATTTGCAAACCAGGTTCAGTAACTCCTCACACCGATTTCAAAGCTGAAGTTTACGTATTATCAAAAGCAGAAGGTGGCCGTCATACTCCATTCTTCAATAAATACCGTCCGCAATTCTATTTCCGTACAACAGACGTTACAGGTGAAATCACCTTAGCTGAAGGTGTAGAAATGGTTATGCCAGGTGATAACGTAACGATCACTGTAAAATTGATCAACGCTATCGCAATGGAAAAGGGCTTACGTTTCGCTATCCGTGAAGGTGGTCGTACCGTAGGTGCTGGTCAGGTAACTGAAATCTTAAAGTAACCTACCTCCAAAAAGCCTCTTAAATGAGGCACAAGGAATAGGTTAATTTCTTGCAAAGTACTTAGTCATTTTTGGCTAAGTACTTTGTTTACTATAAAGGAGATTAGAAATTAAAGTATAAACGGGAATAGTTCAATGGTAGAATAGAGGTCTCCAAAACCTTTGATCAGGGTTCGAATCCTTGTTCCCGTGCGTAATTAAGAAACAAAAATGGCTGCAGTAACTGAATATATTAAGGAGTCGTACATTGAGTTAACCCAAAAGGTAACATGGCCAACCTGGCGCGAACTGCAAAGCAGCGCTATGCTGGTATTGATAGCGGCAATTATTATTGCCATGCTGATATTTGGTATGGATCAGGCAATACGATTTATATTGGACAAAGTTTATACTTCATTAGCCTAATTTGTATACGATGAGCGATCAATTAAAATGGTACGTGGTGAGAGCCATAAGCGGTAAAGAAAAAAAGGTTAAGCAATATATTGATGCAGAAGTTGCCCGTTTAGGTATAACACACCTGATGCCGCAAGTTTTGATACCGACCGAAAAATATTACCAGATGCGCGATGGTAAGAAGATCGCTAAAGAGCGTAACTTTTTCCCGGGCTATGTATTGGTAGAAGCTCAGCTGGATGGTGAATTGGAACACGTAATTAAAAACGTGAACAGTGTAATAGGTTTCCTGGGTGATAAAGCCGGAAATGCTATCCCACTTCGCCAGGCCGAAGTTAACCGTATTTTAGGTAAGGTTGATGAGATGAGCTCACAAGGCGAAACCATGAACGTTCCTTATTACGTAGGTGAAAACGTTAAAGTAATGGACGGGCCATTCAACGGTTTCAGCGGTGTGATCGAAGAAGTGAATGAGGAAAAGAAGAAACTAAAGGTAATGGTAAAGATATTCGGGCGCCGTACGCCGCTTGAATTGAATTACATGCAGGTAGAGAAAGAGTAATAGGATTTCGGATGTCGGATTCCCGATGTCGGAATTTTATAATTGAAAATATTAGATTTCTTAAAGAGGTTTTTCAAATCCGAAATTGAACATCCGAAATCCGAAATCAACAAGATCTTAAATGTTACATAGCTTCCACTTATAACATTGAGTAATAATTAAAACAAACAAAAAATGGCAAAAGAAGTCGGTGCGATGGTTAAGCTACAAGTAAAGGGCGGCGCTGCAAATCCTTCTCCTCCAATTGGCCCAGCATTGGGTGCAAAAGGGGTGAACATTATGGAATTTTGCAAGCAGTTCAACGCACGTACCCAGGATAAACCTGGTAAAGTGTTGCCTGTAGTAATTACTGTTTATGTCGATAAGTCATTCGATTTTATCATCAAAACTCCACCGGTAGCAATCCAGTTAATGGAAGCCACAGGTTTAAAGAGTGGATCGGCCGAGCCCAACCGTAAAAAGGTAGCCAGTGTAAACTGGACCCAGGTTGAGACGATAGCTAAAGATAAAATGACTGACCTGAATGCATTTACAGTTGAATCAGCCATGAAAATGGTGGCAGGAACTGCCCGCAGTATGGGAATTACTGTATCGGGTACAGCTCCCTGGAATTAATTAAATTTATACAAATCAGTTTAAGACAGTGGCAAGATTAACAAAAAATCAAAAAGCGGCACTATCCAAAATTGAGGCTAACAAATCATACTCGTTGCAGGATGCATCATCTTTAGTTAAGACAATTAACTATACTAAATTTGATTCTTCTGTTGATATAGATGTTCGTTTAGGTGTTGACCCCCGCAAAGCCAATCAAATGGTGCGTGGTATAGCAACATTACCTCATGGAACCGGCAAAACTGTACGCGTACTGGTGCTTTGTACTCCTGATAAGGAACAAGAAGCAAAAGACGCAGGTGCAGATTTCGTTGGCTTGGATGACTATATTGCCAAGATTGAAGGCGGATGGACTGACGTTGATATTATCATTACTATGCCAAGTGTAATGGCTAAGGTAGGTCGTTTAGGTCGTATTTTAGGCCCGCGTAACCTTATGCCTAACCCTAAATCAGGAACTGTAACTACAGATGTAGGTAAAGCAGTAACTGAGGTAAAAGGTGGTAAGATCGACTTCAAGGTTGATAAAACCGGCATCATCCATGCCTCAATAGGAAAAGTATCTTTCCCTGCTGATAAAATTTACGAGAATGCTTTAGAAGTATTGCAAACCATCTCTAAATTAAAACCATCAGCAGCAAAAGGAACATATTTCAGGAGTATTCATATCTCCTCAACCATGTCTCCGGGAATTGCAATTGAAACTAAAACAGTAACGGGGAT
Organism: Mucilaginibacter sp.; assembly: GCA_035489035.1. Classification (GTDB taxonomy): domain Bacteria; phylum Bacteroidota; class Bacteroidia; order Sphingobacteriales; family Sphingobacteriaceae; genus Mucilaginibacter. The sequence continues at coordinate 46,204 of DATHKT010000051.1, read as the reverse complement.
CTAATCATGAATAAAGAAGAAAAACACGAGCTTGTTCTTGCCCTTACTGTGCAGATGAAGGAGTTTGGTAATTTTTATATTACTGATACCTCTGATCTGACGGTTGCAAAAGTTAACAATATCCGTCGTAAATGTTTCGAAAGCGACATCACTATGCAGGTAGCTAAAAACAGCTTGATTAAAAAAGCTATGGAAGCTGCAGGCGGTGATTTCAGCCCGATATATGATGTATTAAAAGGTTCTTCATCAATCCTTTTCTCTAAATCAGCAACTGCTCCGGCAAAGCTGATTAAGCAATTAAGGAAAGCAGGTGATAAACCGGTTTTAAAAGCAGCTTATATAGATTCGGCCATATTTATTGGCGACAACCAGTTGGATACCTTAATTAATTTGAAATCTAAGGAACAACTGATCGGCGAGATCATTGGATTACTGCAATCACCAGCTAAAAACGTTATTTCTGCACTGCAATCAGGCGGAAATAAACTGGCAGGAATTGTTAAAACATTACAAGAAAGAGGTTAATCGGACACCTTTAAAGTCCGGCATTAAACATCAAACGCATTAAAAGTAAAAATTAAATAAAATGGCAGATTTAAAATCATTTGCTGAGCAGTTAGTAAACTTAACAGTAAAAGAAGTTAACGAATTAGCTCAGATATTAAAAGACGAGTACGGTATTGAACCAGCTGCTGCTGCAGTTGCCGTTGCAGCTCCTGCTGCTGGTGGTGGTGATGACGCTCCTGCTGCTGAAGCAGTTCAAACAGCTTTCGACGTAATATTGAAAGAAGCTGGTGGCGCTAAATTAGCCGTTGTTAAATTAGTAAAAGACCTGACTGGTTTAGGTTTGAAAGAAGCTAAAGATCTTGTTGACGCTGCACCAAAAGAAGTTAAAACTGGTGTAACTAAAGAAGAAGCTGAATCACTGAAAAAACAATTAGAAGAAGCTGGAGCTGTTGTTGAAGTTAAATAACTTCAACCGGCTAAAATAACATAAGACTCCGACCGTTTTTGGTCGGGGTCTATTGTCGTTTATATTGTCCTCATTTATTTGATCATAGTTCAGGAAAAGCCTTGATCAAACAAGTATCAGTTTATTAATAAACTAAAATTACAATCCCTTGGCAAACAAAATTAATCAAAGAGTAAACTTTGCAACCAGTAGAAAGGTGTTGGATTACCCCGACTTTCTGGATGTTCAGTTGCAATCTTTCCAGGAATTTTTTCAATTGGAAACCACCTCAGACAACCGTCATAAAGAAGGCTTGTTTAAAGTATTTGCCGAAAACTTTCCAATCTCAGATTCAAGAAACATCTTCGTTTTAGAGTTTCTTGACTATTTTATTGATCCGCCACGTTACGATATACGCGAGTGTATTGAACGCGGATTAACTTACAGTGTGCCATTAAAAGCGAAGTTACGTTTATCATGTAATGATGCCGAGCACGAAGATTTTGAAACAATTGTACAGGACGTGTACCTGGGAACTATCCCATACATGACCCCTAAAGGTACATTTGTTATCAATGGCGCCGAGCGTGTAATTGTATCTCAATTGCACCGTTCACCAGGTGTGTTCTTCGGGCAAAGCCGTCACACTAACGGTACCAAATTGTATTCGGCCCGTGTAATTCCTTTCAAGGGATCATGGATCGAGTTTGCTACAGACGTTAACAACGTGATGTATGCTTACATTGACCGTAAAAAGAAATTCCCGGTTACCACGCTGCTGCGCGCCATCGGTTACGATTCTGATAAAGACATCTTAGAATTGTTCGAACTGGCTGACGAAGTAAAAGTGAGCAAATCAGGCCTTAAGAAATACTTAGGCCGTAAGCTTGCCGCGAGAGTGCTTAAAAAATGGGTGGAAGACTTTGTGGACGAGGATACCGGTGAAGTGGTATCTATCGACCGTAACGAGATCATCCTTGAGCGCGAAACCGTTTTGGAAGACGACCATATTGATATGATCATTGATGCCGGTGTGAAAACTGTGATCCTGAACAAGGAAGACGCAGCTACCAGCGGTGACTATACTATTATATATAATACCTTACAAAAGGATACTTCTAACTCTGAGAAAGAAGCGGTTGAGCATATCTACCGTCAATTACGTAACGCTGAACCACCTGATGAAGAAACAGCACGTGGTATCATCGACCGTTTGTTCTTCTCTGATAAGAGATATGACCTGGGTGATGTGGGCCGTTACCGCATCAACCGTAAGTTGAAAATGGATACTTCGGATGAGACCAAGGTTTTAACCAAGCAAGATATTATTGCGATCGTTAAATACCTGATCAAACTGATCAACTCAAAAGCTGAAGTGGATGATATTGATCACTTGTCAAATCGTCGTGTACGTACAGTGGGCGAGCAGTTATATGCTCAGTTCGGTGTAGGTCTGGCGCGTATGGCACGTACCATTCGTGAGCGTATGAACATTCGTGACAACGAGGTGTTCACACCTACCGATTTGATCAATGCACGTACCCTGTCATCAGTTATCAATTCGTTCTTCGGTACCAACCAGCTTTCACAGTTTATGGACCAAACCAACCCACTGGCAGAGATCACGCACAAGCGTCGTCTGTCAGCCTTAGGGCCCGGTGGTCTGTCACGTGAGCGTGCAGGTTTCGAAGTTCGTGACGTGCACTATACCCACTACGGTAGGTTGTGTACCATCGAAACTCCGGAAGGACCGAACATTGGTTTGATATCATCGCTTTGCGTTCACGCCAAGATCAATAACCTGGGCTTCATCGAAACACCATACAAACGTGTGGTAAACGGTGTGGTTTCTATGGCCGAGCCTGTTGTTTACCTGTCTGCAGAAGATGAAGATGGTAAAACTATTGGCCAGGCTAATGCGGTTTATGATGATAAAGGTGTTTTCAGCACCCCACGCGTTAAAGCACGTTTTGAGGGTGACTTCCCGGTAATTGAGCCTGAAAGACTTGATTATATGGATATCGCTCCAAACCAGATCACCTCGATTGCAGCTTCGTTGATTCCGTTCCTGGAACATGATGATGCTAACCGTGCGTTGATGGGATCAAACATGCAACGCCAGGCCGTACCATTATTGCGCCCTGAAGCGCCAATAGTAGGTACAGGTTTGGAAGGCCGTGTGGCAAAGGATTCGCGTACACTGATCAACGCCGAAGGCGATGGTGTGGTTGAATATGTGGATGCTACCGAGATCCGTATCAAATACGACCGTAACGAGATGGACCGCCTGATATCTTTTGATGGCGATACACGCAGTTACATCTTAACTAAGTTTAAAAAGACCAACCAGAGTACCACCATGAACCTGAAGCCTATCGTTAAGAAAGGCCAAAGAGTTGAAAAAGGACAGGTGCTTTGCGAAGGTTATGCAACACAAAATGGTGAGCTGGCATTGGGCCGTAACTTAAAAGTAGCATTCATGCCTTGGCAGGGATACAACTTTGAGGATGCGATCGTGATCTCAGAGCGCGTTGTGTCGCAGGATATATTTACTTCGCTTCACGTTGAAGAGTTCGAGCTTGAAGTTCGTGATACCAAACGTGGTGAGGAAGAACTGACACCGGATATTCCTAACGTATCAGAAGAAGCTACCAAAGATCTTGACGAAGACGGAATTATCCGTGTTGGCGCCGAGGTTAAAGAAGGCGATATCCTGATCGGTAAGATCACTCCAAAAGGTGAATCAGATCCTTCTCCGGAAGAAAAATTATTACGTGCCATATTTGGTGATAAAGCCGGTGACGTGAAAGACGCGTCATTAAAAACTCCGCCGTCTATCGCGGGTGTGGTAATTGATACCAAATTGTTCTCACGTGCTAAGAAAACTACCAAGGCAGAAGAAAAAGCACAGTTGGAAAAATTGGATACCAAACACGAAAAAGCAATAAAAGATCTGAAGAATATCCTGATCGAAAAATTGTTCGAGATCGTGAATGGTAAAACATCACAAGGTGTTCATAATGTTTACAAAGAGTTGCTGGTACCTAAAGGCGTTAAATTCACCCAGAAAATATTGGTTGAATTGCCTTACGAAAACATCAACCCAACAAAATGGACCACTGATGATGACAAGAACGACCAGATCAAAACTTTGCTTCACAACTATAACATTAAGGTGAACGAAGAGTTGGGTGCTTACCGTCGTGATAAATTCGCGATCAGTGTAGGTGACGAGCTTCCATCGGGTATTGTGCAGATGGCTAAAGTTTACATCGCTAAAAAGCGTAAGCTTAAAGTGGGTGATAAAATGGCCGGTCGCCACGGTAATAAGGGTATTGTTGCCCGTATCGTTCGTGACGAGGATATGCCATTCCTGGAAGATGGAACACCGGTTGATATCGTGTTGAACCCTCTGGGTGTACCATCGCGTATGAACCTGGGCCAGATCTACGAAACAGTTTTAGGCTGGGCAGGTAAAGAATTAGGCGTTAAATTCGCTACTCCGATCTTTGATGGTGCAACCCATGAAGAAGTGGAAGAGTGGGTTAAGAAGGCTAATCTTCCTGAATCAGGCCGTACTTACCTGTACAATGGTTTAACAGGCGAGCGCTTTGACCAGCAGACCACAGTAGGTATTATTTATATGCTGAAATTAGGTCACATGGTTGACGATAAGATGCACGCACGTTCTATAGGGCCATACTCATTAATTACACAACAGCCATTGGGTGGTAAAGCTCAGTTTGGTGGTCAGCGTTTTGGTGAGATGGAAGTTTGGGCACTGGAAGCATTTGGTGCTGCAAATATCCTGCAGGAAATATTGACCGTTAAATCGGATGATGTTATCGGCCGTGCTAAAACTTACGAAGCTATTGTTAAGGGTGAAAACCTGCCAACACCTTCAGTTCCGGAATCATTCAACGTATTGGTTCATGAATTAAGAGGGTTAGGTTTGGATATCACTTTAGAATAATTATTGAATTATTGAGGGATTGAATTATAGATTAGTTCAATTTCTCAATTAATAGATCAATAATTTATTCCTTCAATCATTAAAAACAAAGGAGACTATGTCTTACAAAAAGGATAATAAAATCAAAAGTAACTTCACCACCATTACCATCAGTTTGGCTTCACCCGAATCCATCCTTGAGCGTTCAAGCGGCGAAGTTTTAAAGCCAGAAACCATCAACTACAGGACCTATAAACCTGAGCGCGATGGTTTATTCTGCGAGCGTATTTTTGGTCCGGTTAAAGATTACGAATGTCATTGCGGTAAATACAAGCGTATCCGTTATAAGGGTATCGTTTGCGACCGTTGCGGTGTTGAAGTAACCGAAAAGAAAGTACGCCGTGAGCGTATGGGCCACATCAATTTGGTGGTTCCGGTTGCTCATATCTGGTATTTCCGCTCGTTGCCAAATAAAATTGGTTACCTGCTGGGCCTACCAACAAAAAAACTCGATCTGATCATTTATTATGAAAGATATGTAGTGATCCAGGCAGGTGTTAAAGAAGGAGACGGCATCCAGCAAATGGATTTCCTGACCGAAGAAGAATACCTTGACGTGCTGGATACCCTACCAAAAGAAAACCAGTATCTGGATGACAAGGACCCTCAAAAGTTTGTCGCCAAAATGGGTGCCGAAGCTTTGGAAGAGTTATTACGCCGTTTAAACCTGGACGAATTATCTTATAATCTTCGTCACCAGGCTGCTAATGAGACTTCGCAGCAGCGTAAAAACGAAGCGTTAAAACGCTTACAGGTTGTTGAAGCTTTCCGTGATGCAAAAACCAGGATCGAAAATAACCCTGAGTGGATGATCGTTAAGATCGTTCCGGTTATCCCGCCTGAATTGCGTCCGTTAGTGCCTTTGGAAGGCGGTCGTTTTGCTACTTCCGATTTGAACGATTTGTATCGCCGTGTAATTATCCGTAACAACCGTTTAAAAAGGTTGATCGAGATCAAAGCGCCGGAAGTAATTTTACGTAACGAAAAACGTATGTTACAGGAAGCCGTTGATTCGTTATTCGATAACTCACGTAAAGTAAACGCTGTAAAAACAGAAGGTAACCGTGCTTTGAAATCTCTTTCAGACATCCTGAAAGGTAAACAAGGTCGTTTCCGTCAAAACTTATTAGGTAAACGTGTTGATTATTCGGCCCGTTCGGTAATTGTTGTAGGTCCAAACCTTAAATTACACGAATGCGGTTTACCAAAAGATATGGCTGCCGAATTGTTTAAACCATTCATCATTCGCAAAATGATCGAAAGAGGTGTGGTTAAAACAGTAAAATCTGCCAAAAAGATAGTTGACCGTAAAGACCCGTTAGTTTGGGATATATTGGAAAACGTATTAAAGGGCCACCCTGTATTATTAAACCGTGCGCCAACGCTGCACCGTTTAGGTATTCAGGCTTTCCAGCCAAAACTGGTTGAAGGCAAGGCGATCCAATTGCACCCTTTAACATGTACCGCCTTCAACGCGGATTTTGACGGTGACCAGATGGCTGTGCACGTACCACTTGGTAATGCCGCTATTTTGGAAGCCCAGATATTGATGCTTGCATCGCACAACATTTTGAACCCTGCAAACGGTACGCCAATTACAGTACCATCACAGGACATGGTGCTTGGTTTGTACTACATAACCAAAGGCCGTAAAACAGATGCTGAGCGTACTATTAAAGGTGAAGGTTTAACATTCTATTCTTCAGAAGAGGTTATTATCGCTTATAACGAGAAGAAACTCGACCTGCATGCTTTCATTAAAGTGAGAACTGATGTTAAGGAGAAAGATGGAAACATCGTAAATAAAATTATTGATACTACAGTAGGCCGGGTATTGTTTAATCAGCATGTTCCGGTTGAAGTAGGTTATATCAACGAACTGCTTACCAAAAAATCACTTCGTGATATCATTGGTGATGTAGTAAAGGTAACCGGTATGGCACGTGCCGCCCAGTTCCTGGATGATATTAAGGAATTAGGTTTCCAGATGGCATTCCAGGGTGGTCTATCGTTTAACCTGAAAGACATCAACATCCCTGCTGAAAAGGTTACGCTTATTGCACAGGCTTCTAAACAAGTTGAAGAAGTAATGGGTAACTATAACATGGGTTTCATTACTAATAACGAGCGTTACAACCAGATCATCGATATCTGGACACGTATCAACAACCGTTTGACTGCAAACGTAATGGAGATACTGTCTAACGATAATCAAGGGTTCAACTCGGTATACATGATGCTTGATTCGGGCGCCCGTGGTTCTAAAGAGCAGATCCGCCAGTTGGCAGGTATGCGTGGACTGATGGCGAAACCGCAAAAATCAGGTTCAGGTGGTGAAATTATTGAAAACCCGATCCTTTCAAACTTTAAAGAAGGTTTGTCAGTATTAGAATACTTTATCTCGACTCACGGTGCCCGTAAAGGTTTGGCTGATACGGCTCTGAAAACTGCTGATGCTGGTTACCTGACCCGTCGTTTACATGACGTGGCACAGGATATGATCGTTGGCGAGGTTGATTGCGGTACTTTAAGAGGTATTTTCACAACCGCGTTGAAAGACAACGAAGATATCGTTGAGCCTTTATATGACCGTATCCTGGGCCGTAACACCTTACATGATGTTCACGACCCTATTACCGGTGAACTATTGGTTTATGCAGGACAAGATATTGACGAAGACATTGCTAAGAAAATAGAGAACTCTCCATTGGAGGGTATCGAAATACGTTCGGTATTAACCTGCGAAAGCAAGCGTGGTGTATGTGCATTGTGCTATGGCCGTAACCTTGCAAGCGGTAAACGCGTGCAAATGGGCGAGGCTGTTGGTGTAATTGCTGCACAGTCAATTGGTGAGCCGGGTACACAGTTAACATTGCGTACATTCCACGTGGGTGGTACTGCATCAAACATCGCTGCTGAGTCACAGATCAATGCCCGTTTTGAAGGTACTATTGAATTTGAGAACGTACGTACCGTACCTTTTGCAACTGCCGAAGACGGTAAAGTTGAAGTGGTATTGGGCCGTTCGGGTGAGTTCCGTATTGTTGAAACAGGAACCAATAAGGTTATCGTTACCAATAATATTCCTTACGGTTCATTCTTGTATGTGAAGGATGGCAGCAAGGTTACTAAAGGCGACCGTATCTGTTCATGGGACCCATACAATGCGGTAATTATATCTGAATTTGCTGGTGTTATCCAGTTTGACGCTGTTTTGGAAGGTATTACTTTCCGCGAGGAATCAGATGAGCAAACAGGTCACCGCGAAAAGGTAATTATTGATACACGTGATAAGACCAAGAACCCTGCTATCCAGATCGCAGATAATAAAGGCAATCCAATAAAAGGATATAACATCCCGGTTGGTGCGCACATCGCGGTTGATGAAGGTGAAAAAGTCCAAACCGGACAAGTAATCGCTAAGATCCCTCGTTCGACTGGAAAAACACGTGATATCACCGGTGGTTTACCTCGTGTAACTGAGTTGTTCGAAGCACGTAACCCATCTAACCCGGCTGTAGTAACCGAGATTGATGGTGTGGTAACCTTAGGTGGTGTTAAACGTGGTAATCGCGAAATGACCATCGAATCAAAAGATGGCCAGATCAAGAAATACCTTGTTCCATTGTCAAAACACATCTTGGTACAGGATAATGACTTTGTGAAAGCTGGTATGCCATTGTCTGATGGTTCAATTTCACCTGCAGATATCCTGTCTATTAAGGGCCCTGCAGCAGTGCAGGAATACCTGGTAAATGGTATACAGGAAGTTTACCGTTTGCAGGGTGTGAAGATCAATGACAAGCACTTTGAAGTTATCGTTCACCAAATGATGCAGAAAGTACAGATCGAAGATGCCGGCGACACCCGTTTCTTAGAAAAAGAAGCAGTGGATGGCTGGGACTTCATGATGGAAAATGATGACATCTATGATAAGAAGGTTGTTACCGAACCAGGTGACTCAGCTACTTTGAAATCAGGTCAGATCGTTTCAGTAAGAAGGCTTAGAGATGAGAATTCTATTTTGAAACGCAAAGACATGAAGTTGGTTGAGGTGAGAGACGCTATAGCAGCGACATCAAGTCCGCTGTTGCAGGGTATCACCAGGGCCTCGTTAGGTACCAAGTCGTTTATTTCTGCCGCATCGTTCCAGGAAACTACCAAAGTACTGAATGAAGCAGCTATAGCGGGTAAAAAGGACAACATGCTTGGCTTGAAGGAAAATGTGATCGTTGGTCACCTGATCCCTTCCGGAACCGGTTTGCGTGTGTACGAAAATATCCGTGTAGGATCGCAGGAAGAGTTTGACCGCCTGATGGCTTCAAAAACTGAAGAAGTAGAAGCATAAGAAGAGATCATGCTTTAAATATTTTAACAAAGCCCTTCCGTTTACGGGAGGGCTTTGTTATTAATTACCTAATTGAATTTTGGAGTGGGATGAAATAAGCCTGATTATTTATTTATAGGTAATTTAACACAACAAGTAATTATTTTTTTCGTAATAAGGCTTATATTCGGGCTCTGTATTTATGCAAGGCTTCAATTAGGATGGGGAATATTATTCTGACATTATATTTATAGGGAATAATATAAGGTTTATTCAAATATTAGTTGATATTACTGTGAAATTATTAACAAATCAGGAGAAACTTTTATTAGTATCTACTGTTAGTTCAATAATTTTATTAATATTGTAATGCCCGATATCGATCAATAAATAATTAAAAAGACATTTAAAATAAATTAATTTACCTAAAAATTTAATCTACACATGGAAAAAAAGAGAATTTATATTGCCGGTGCAGGAGGCATGCTTGGCGAAGCGTTTAACAGAGTATTCAAGGATGATTATGAAATTAAATGCACAGATAAGGATGTTAATACTGATTGGCTGAGCTTTCTTGATTTTCGTGAACTGGATAAATACAAAGCAGAGGTAAAAGCATTTAAACCGGATTATCTTTTTCACCTGGGTGCATATACTGACCTGGAATTTTGTGAATTAAATATTGACGACACTTATCTTACAAATACCATATCAGTAGAGAACGCCGTGTATATTGCCAACGAGCTTAATATACCATTGCTGTACATCAGTACTGCCGGGATATTTGACGGTAAAAAGGATCTTTATGACGATTGGGATATGCCTAATCCGTTAGGTCACTATGCACGGTCAAAATACATGGGCGAGCGTTATGTAGTGGAACATGCACACAAATATGTAGTGTGCCGCGCCGGTTGGATGATGGGCGGTGGTCCTGAGAAGGACAAAAAATTTATCGGCAAACTGGTAAAACAATTGGTATCAGGAAAGAGGGATCTTTATATAGTTAACGATAAAGACGGCACCCCGACATTTACCATTGATTTTGCAAAAAATGTAAAAGCAATTATTGAAAAAGAATATTGGGGTCTGTATAATTTGGTTTGCAAAGGCCAAACAAGCAGGCGCGAGGTAGCCGAGGAACTGGTAGAAATTATTGGTTTGAAAGACAGCGTAACCTTCCATGAGGTAACATCTGACTATTTTAAAGAAACTTACTTTGCACAAAGGCCTGTTTCTGAAAGATTAGTAAATAAAAAATTAGAACTTAGAGACATGAATATTATGCAGGATTGGAAAATAGCGCTAAAAGAGTATATTGACCTGTATTTTATTGATTACCTAAAAGATAAGTTTTAAAACAAGTTTAATAGTATAATGCGAATAGCTGCTTTTGGTTTCCGTACCATTCCACCAGTCAAAGGTGCGGCTGGCGCCGATAAGTTTGCTATGGAGCTTTTGCCCCGTTTCGTAAGCAGGGGGCATACGGTAACAGCCTACAACAGAAGGTATTCGGACGTTTTTGTCGATATCGAGGAGTATAAGGGGGTTAAAATAAAAACCTTCAGGACTTCTGATAAGACAGGCTTCGATACCTTGGTGCATTCTTTCAAAGCCACATGGGATATTATTGTACACAATACAGCAGATATCGTTCACGTACAGAACGGCGGTAACAGCTTTTGGGCGTTATTTTTAAGGATGTTTGGCAAGAAGGTATTTGTAAGCCAGGATGGTGTGGATTGGAAGCGCGACAAATGGCCCTGGTACGGTAAACTTTACTTGCAAATATCATCCTATATCACCGCCTATCTGCCCAATGAGATCATTTTTGATAATGTTATCGCCAAAGGGTTGTTTGAAAAAAAGTTCAACAAAAAATTCGAATTCATTCCTTTTGGCTCCGAGGTTGCGCCGGTTACCGAGGATGAGAGTATATTAGAGAAATTAGGCCTTAAAAGGGGCGAGTATTATTTATTTGTCGGTCGTTTTATCCCCGATAAAGGCCTGCATTACCTCATCCCCGGATTTATGAATGCCAAAACCAATAAGAAATTAGTTTTGGTGGGAGGGGAGCCAAATCCATCACCGTATGAAGAAAAGCTGCGCGGCATGGCCGATGACAGCGTGGTATTCGCGGGATTTATTTATGGGGATGATGTGACAAGGCTGATGAAATATTCTTATTGTTATATTCAGCCTTCGGATATCGAGGGTTTATCGCCCGTAATACTTTCAGTAATGGGTTTGGGTGTACCGATCATCGTTAGCGATATTGAAGAAAACCAATATGCTGTACAGGACACAGCAATTATGTTTAAAAGGACAGATATTGATTCTTTAACAGAACAGATCACTTTTGCTGAAAATAACTATCCTAAAATGAAGGAACTCGCAGCCAGAGCGCAATCGCGTGCTTTAAGTACGTTTAACTGGGATAAAGTTGCAGATGATCATATCGAGATATTTTCAAGAAACTAACTTTGACTTTTTCTGTTAAGCTATTATCAATAAGTAATAGAAACCATAACCTTAACGGTTATTGGAATTTTTAAATATTTTTGTAAGGCCTTCTGTGAAAATGGGAGGCTTACTATTTATCAATATGGAAGAACAAAACGAAAATCAGCTGAATATTGAGCTTTCCGAAGAAATTGCAGAAGGCATTTATTCAAACCTGGCCATTATTACACACTCCAATTCAGAGTTTGTGCTCGATTTTATCCGTGTGATGCCCGGAGTTCCGAAAGCTAAAGTAAAATCAAGAATCATTTTAACTCCTGAACATGCTAAACGCCTGCTATCAGCATTAGAAGACAATATAGAAAAATTTGAAGCGATGCACGGGCGCATCAAAATTCAACCGGAAACGTCTGGTTTCCCAATGAATTTTGGCGGCACCATGGGGCAGGCGTAGTTGGTGACTAGAGATTAGGATTTTTTGGTTTAGAATTTAGAGATTGGGATTTGCAAAATGGAAAAGGACGCTAAAATATATATCGCAGGGCATCGGGGCATGGTTGGCTCGGCTATTATGCGGAAATTGGAAAAGGAGGGATACACTAACATCGTAACCCGGCTTTCAACAGAGATCGACTTGCGTAATTTAAATGAGGTTGCCCTATTTTTTGAGCAGGAAAAACCGGAATATGTCTTTTTAGCAGCTGCAAAAGTAGGAGGCATAATTGCCAATAACACTTACCGGGCCGAATTTTTATATGATAACCTTCAGATACAGAATAACGTTATACACTCGTCATACTTAAATGGTGTAAAAAAATTGATGTTTTTAGGTTCAAGCTGTATATATCCAAAGCTGGCACCCCAACCGTTAAAGGAGGAGTACCTGCTGACGGGTTTATTAGAACCTACCAACGAACCGTATGCCATTGCTAAAATAGCCGGTATCAAAATGTGTGATGCTTATCGCGCACAATATGGCTGCAACTTTATATCGGTAATGCCAACCAATCTTTACGGTTATAACGATAACTATCACCCTCAAAACTCGCACGTATTGCCGGCATTGATACGCCGTTTTCATGAGGCTAAAGAGCAAAACCTGCCCGATGTAACCATTTGGGGAACAGGATCGCCTAAACGTGAGTTTTTATTTGCGGATGACCTGGCCGAGGCCTGTTTTTACTTAATGCAAAATTATGATGAAGAAGGTTTGGTTAATGTAGGTACCGGAGAAGATCTTTCTATAAAAGATTTGGCTATTTTGATCAAAGGCATTGTTGGTTATGAGGGCGAAATTAAGTTTGATACGTCAAAACCAGACGGCACACCACGAAAGCTGATGGATGTTTCAAAACTACACAGCAAAGGGTGGAAGCATAAAATTGAATTGAGTGAGGGAATAAAGCTGGCTTACCAGGATTTTTTATCCTCTAAATATAATTCCAAATTATACGCGTAATATAAAATTGAATTAAAAACGATCTATGAATATTGAAACGACACCACTTGATGGTTGTATTATATTAAAACCCAACGTATTTGGTGATGAGCGTGGTTATTTTTTTGAGAGTTTTAATCAGCAGAAATTCCAGGAGCTGACAAACTCTGATACTGTATTTGTGCAGGACAACCAGTCGTTCTCCACAAAAGGCGTATTGCGCGGACTCCATTTTCAAAAAGGTGCTTCGGCGCAGGCTAAACTGGTGAGAGTGACCAAGGGAGAAGTGCTGGATGTGGCGGTTGACCTGAGGGCCAATTCAAAAACATATGGTCAGCATTTTGGAGTGAGACTGTCTGAAACTAATCACCTGCAATTTTTTGTACCAAGAGGGTTTGCGCATGGCTTTATCGTATTAAGCGATGATGCTATTTTTCAATATAAATGCGATAATTATTATGATAAAGCTGCCGAAGGCGGTTTGCACTATGCAGATCCCGCACTGGCAATAGATTGGATATTACCACACGATCAGCTGATCGTATCTGGTAAAGATATTGAACTACCGACCCTCGAAAACGTGGGCGACAACCTGGGCTTTTAACAATTAAAATACATGAATAATATTGTAGTATTCGGGGCATCGGGTCAGTTGGGCCAATGTTTAAAAACAGTTGCCGAACGAAAGGGGATCACATCGATCTATTTCCCCGGTGAAACTGAGGCTAATATCTTAAATAAAGAGGCCCTCAAGCTCATTTTCGAAAGCCAAAAACCCACCTGGTGTATTAATTGCGCAGCTTATACAGCTGTTGATAAAGCCGAAGATGATGTAGATATGGCCCGCAATATTAATAAAGTTGGGGTTGACAATATCGCCGCGCTTTGCGCCGAATACGGATCGACTCTGGTACATGTATCAACCGATTTTATTTTTAAAGGTGATACCCCGGTACCATTGGTGGAGGATGATATAGCTGAGCCAATTAATGTTTATGGCCTGACCAAACTTGAGGGTGAGCAGGTAGTATTGGACCACTTACAGAAATACTATATTTTACGTACCAGTTGGTTATACTCCGAATATGGCAACAACTTTGTTAAGACTATGTTAAAGCTGGGTGCCGACAGGGACGAATTGAAAATAATAGCCGACCAAACCGGTACGCCAACTTATGCTATTGACCTTGCAGGAGCTATTTTAGACATTATCGGCAGTGATATTACGGCTTATGGCGCCTATCATTATAGTAATGAAGGCACTGCCTCGTGGTATGATTTTGCCAAAGCGATCTTTGATATCTCCAACACCCAGGTAAAAACATTACCCATCCGCACCCATGAATATCCTACCCGTGCAATACGGCCGGCCTATTCGGTGATGGACAAAACCAAAATAAAACAAACATTTAATATCGAAATTCCGTATTGGCGTGATAGCCTGGTAGCATGTATCAGTAAGCTCTAATTAATTTAATATCGACTATGAAAGGAATCATTTTAGCCGGAGGCTCGGGTACGAGGCTTTTCCCTATTACAAAAGCGATCAGTAAACAGCTGATGCCCATATATGATAAGCCCATGATCTATTACCCGCTATCGGTGCTGATGATGGCTGATATACGCGAGATATTGATCATTACCACACCGGAGGATAGCGAAAGCTTTAAACGCCTGTTAGGTGATGGGAAGGACTTAGGTTGTCGTTTCGAATATGCTGTACAGCAGGTACCCAATGGTTTGGCCCAGGCTTTTGTGATAGGCGCTGATTTTATAGGTGACGATAAAGTTGCATTAATATTAGGCGATAATATTTTCTACGGCAGCGGATTTGGCAAACTGATCAGGAAATTTAATGATGTTGAAGGCGCGGCTATATTCGCTTATAAAGTATCCGACCCTGAAAGATATGGGGTTGTTGAATTTGACAATGACCTGAAAGCTATATCTATCGAAGAAAAGCCTTTAAAGCCGAAATCATATTATGCGGTACCAGGATTATATTTTTATGATAATGAAGTAGTTGAGATCGCTAAGAATATAGCACCTTCTCCGCGGGGCGAATACGAGATCACGGATGTGAACAGGGTGTACCTGGAGAATAAAAAGCTGCATGTAGGTGTAATGGACAGGGGCACAGCCTGGCTGGACACTGGTACTTTTGATTCGCTAAGTGATGCTACAGAATTTGTAAGGGTAATAGAAAAACGCCAGGATACCAAGATCGGTTGTATTGAGGAGATAGCCTTCCGCCAAAAGTTTATTGATGCTGAGCAGTTGGGTAAACTGGCCGAGCGGTATATCAAAAGCGGGTATGGAGAATATCTAAAGCGGGTGCAATTCATTTACAATAATATCCCTTAAACCGGGATCATTTGCCTCCATCCATTTTATTTCTTTGTCTTTCCTGAACCAGGTGAGTTGTCGTTTAGCAAAGCGACGGGTATTTTGTTTGATCAGTTCAATGGCTGTATCAAGGTCGGTTTTCCCATCAAAATAATCGAATAATTCGCTATAGCCCACGGTATTTAAAGCATTTAGGTGTCTATAAGGTAAAAGTCCTTTTACTTCATCGATCAATCCTTCCTTCACCATGGCGTCTACTCGCTGATTTATGCGTTGATATAACACCTCCCTTGGTAAGTTAAGCCCGATCTTGAGGCATTTGAACGGTCTTTTGTTTACCGTTGATTTGCGATAGGATGAAAATGGCTTGCCGGTGGTTTCAAATACTTCTATAGCCCTTATCAAACGCTGCGGATTGTTCAGATCTACCTGCTCATAATAAACCTGGTCGGCTGCTTTTAGCTTTTCCTGTATGTAGATTATTCCTTTATCGTTAAATTCCTGGTTCAGCCTTTCCCTTATTTCAGGAGATGCAATAGGCAGTTCATCAAACCCTTCGCATACAGCCTTAATATACAGGCCCGAACCACCAACCATTATAGCAGTATCATGCGTTTTAAAAATCTCTTTCAATTGGGCTAAGGCCTGCTTTTCGAAGTCACCTACGGAGAAGCTTTCTGTAATCGAATGTGAATTGATGAAATAATGTTTGGCAGCAGCCAGTTCCTCATCCGTTGGTTTGGCGGTACCAATAGCCATTTCACGAAAGAACTGGCGCGAATCAGCCGAAATGATTTCTGTTTTAAGCTGTTTGGCCAGCTCAATAGCAACAACAGTTTTACCCACCGCTGTAGGGCCTGCAATTACAATTAATGTCTTTGAATTATTGTCCATAGTTCTGAATAGCTATGAACCATGAACTATGAACCATGAACTAAATACTAATAATCGTCAGTGTGCTTGGTTGGACCCTCATCCTCAAAGCCTTCATTGTCAGAAAATTCGCCACCGAATTCATCCTCTTCTTCAGGTTCCATGCCTAATTCTTCTGCTTCTTCCACATCATCTGTGTCAACAACTTCCGAAAAGCCTTCTTCCGCATCTTCCGGAGCAAACTCTATTTCGTTGAGGAAATCAAATTCTTCGCTTACAGGTGGCAGTATGGTTGGATTAAATATATTGCCGAATTGTTTTGGCGCTTCACCCGTTGATTTAACGACCAAAGGATACTCTGTTCCGGGAGTCTCATCAAGAATGATCTTCAATAATTCCACATGGAAATCGAAGGGGCGGTCGAAATTAAAAACATAATAAAACTTCTGATGAGGATCGTCAATGCGATTGCTCAATTTTACCTTATCCATAAGGGCTACACTACGGTCAATCCTTCGTTGATTGGGTAAATAGGTGATCTCTTCGCCCTTTATCCATTGATCATTACTGATGTAAAAAGAGGACGGAAATTCGCCATTATAACCGGTAGATTGATGAATTGCGCGATGGAGATCTTCAAAAGTTTGATTGGATTTAACATCAATCTCCCTTGTCACGTCATCATAATCTTCGAAAGTTACCTTAAATCTGTATAGTGCCATTATGTGTATAGTAGGTTTTGCAAAAATAATGTTTTAATTCAAATTGTGTTTGCCACAACTTTTAAGCCAATTTCTGTCCCTTTGCGAATTGTATAGTCAATTGCCGCTTCCCGCGAGTTTGGTATTTCTCCCTCCAGAATAGCTTCGCGTATCTGGTTCTTAATAATTCCAACCTCACGGCCTTCTTTTATACCAAAAAGCTGCATAATATCCAATCCTGTTACTGGTGGCTGCCAGTTCCGGATCTGATCACGCTGTTCAACATCCTTTAATTTTTGTTGAACCAGCTCAAAATTATTCCGGTATTTTTTTACTTTATATTCATTTTTTGTCGTTATGTCTGCTTTACATAACAGCATCAGTGCCTCAATGTCATCATTCGCTTCAAACAGCAGCCTGCGCACAGCCGAATCAGTAACAACTTCCTGGGCTAATACGATAGGACGCAAATGTAGTTGCACTAATTTTTGCACAAACTTCATTTTTTCATTTAACGGCAGCTTTAACGCGGCAAATATTTTAGGCACCATGCGGGCGCCTTTATCCTCGTGCCCGTGAAATGTCCAGCCATGGCCGGGTTCAAAGCGCTTGGTTGCGGGCTTGGCAATATCATGCAGAATAGCCGCCCAACGGAGCCATAGGTCATCTGTGGTGGTGGCTATGTTATCCAACACCTGCAGGGTATGATAAAAATTATCCTTGTGCCCTTTGCCATCGATATAATCCACACCATATAGCGCGGTCATTAGCGGGAATATCTTTTTGAGCAAACCGGTATCAAACAAATAAATAAACCCGATAGAAGGTTTGGGTGATAAGATGATTTTATTTAACTCCTCGGTAATGCGCTCCTGCGATATAATGGAAATGCGTTCCACATTGCGTTTTATCGCTTCAACGGCTTTTTCTTCAATGGTAAAATTAAGCTGTGACGCAAAACGGGTAGCACGCAGCATCCGCAGCGGGTCATCCGAAAATGTTTCTACCGGGTCAAGCGGTGTTCTGATCAGTTTTCGCTCCAAATCTTTAACACCATCAAATGGATCAAGTAATTCTCCAAATTGGTCTGGATGCAAAGCTATAGCCAGGGCATTGATAGTAAAATCACGGCGTTTCTGGTCGTCCTCCAATGTGCCATTCTCCACAATAGGCTTACGCGAATCAGAGCGATAAGATTCTTTACGGGCGCCTACAAACTCTACCTCAATATCTTTATACTTCAGCATAGCTGTGCCAAAATTTTTGAATACTGACAGCTTCACATTCAGCTTTTTGGCAACTTCTTCGGCAAATGCGATCCCGTTACCTATTACCACAATATCAACATCCTTTGAAGGTCGTTTTAATAAAAGATCTCTTACAAAGCCACCAATTACATAGGCCTGCACATTTTGCGCGACAGCCGTATTGGTGATCACTGAAAAGAGCGGATGTTGCAGGTGTTGTTTCATATTATACTAAGCTTTGTTGTAGCTAAAGCTTGAGTTTTTTACTTCTGGTACAAAAGTCGGAATTACTAAGGCTAAAACCATAAACAAAATTAACGGCGGATAAATTCGAAGCGGCCATCTGGTTCGAGGCGCATAATAGTGGATGGGTTTTTTATTTCCTTATCGTGCTGCTCCAGGTCAACAACATAATCAACGCTGTCGATAATTTGCTGGTCTACCTGGCTGAAATACTGTGGTGAGGGTTTCCCGCTGATATTAGCCGAGGTGGATACCAATGGTTTACGCAGGCGTTGTATCAATTGCTCGCAAAACTGGTGCTTCACGATACGCACACCCAAGCTGCCATCAGCAGCGATCAAAGCAGGGGATACATTTTTGGCGCCAGGCATGATCAATGTCAGCGGGCTTTCGGCATAATCTATCAGGTCATAAGCAATGGATGGCACTTCCCTTATATAGCTTTCAAGCTTATTGTCGCTATCCAATAGGATAATCATGCTTTTGGCCTCATCGCGTTGTTTGAGGGCATATATTTTTTTAACAGCATCGGTATTGGTGGCATCGCAACCTATCCCCCAAATGGTATCGGTAGGATAGAGGATGATCCCGCCATCCTGCACTATTTTTAAAGCTTTGGCAACTTCATCTCTAAGCATGGCGCAAATATAAACTAAGCGCGTTTACAATTTCCATTTCATCCAATAGTTGCATGCATTTTGGGATGCCATACAGTTTACAGGTGTTTCGGACGCAGGGTTCACATTCCAGTTTGCCCGCACGAATTACGATCAGATGCTGCTTATTGTAAGGAGCAGTGTTATGCTCGTTACCCGCGCCAAATAGTACAACGGTTGGCACACCCAGACTATTAGCGAGGTGGGCAGGACCCGAATCGGTAGTCAAGACCGCTTTGGCTTCGAACATTAAGCCAGATAAACCTGCGAGTTTGGTTTTCCCGGCATAGTTTTCCAGGCGATTGCTGTTTTCGATACCATCCAATAATTCACCGACATATTCTGCTTCCTTTGGCGAACCAACCAACATAAATGTGGTGTCTTTAAACGTGTTGGTAAGTGTATTAAGCAGATGCTTGCCCTTATCCAAAGGCATTCTGCGCGATACGGCCTCCGAATTGAAATTGATCAGTACTTTATTACTGTGTTGCTCTGCTCGTTTAGCCTCAAGCAGGGTTAATCTTTCACTTATGGTTTTACCTGAAAACTGTTCTAACAGCGAGATGTATTCATCCGTGCGATGCAGGTTTAACGGCTTCTTAAAAGATTTAGTGAGTAAAAAGAACCGGCCCTCTTTACCAAAACCAACACGCTGCTTAGCCCTGGTTGCCCATCCCATTACAGCGGATGAAAGCGAATCGGGCAAGCAAAAAAACAGGTCGTATTTTTTAGAACGAAGCCCTTTTCCAAACTGATAAACGCCACTTAATCCATTATTTTCCTGCTTAGCAAATGGATGAACATGGTGCAGGCCAGGTATCAGATCAGCAATATCGCTTAACTCTTTTTTAATAATAACATCGATCTCTGACCCAGGATAAAGCTGCCGAACCGCTGTGACGAAGGCAGTACTCATTACCACATCGCCAAGCCAGTTTGGCAGCCTTATTAGTATCTTCATTTTTAAACAGCTACGCTATTTTCCCTCAGAGCATCATTCAATGATGTCTTTTTATCGGTTGATTCTTTTCGCTTGCCAATAATTAAAGCACAAGGTACCTGGAATTCGCCTGCCGGGAACTGCTTAGTATAGGAGCCGGGGATCACAACTGACCGCTCAGGAACGAATGATTTATATTCGGTGCGGTCTTCGGTAGTAACATCAATAATTTTGGTAGATGCGGTTAAAACCACGTTAGCGCCAAGCACTACTTCTCTTTCCAGGTGAACACCTTCAACCACAATGGCACGAGAGCCTAAAAAGCAATTATCTTCAATAATAACCGGGGCCGACTGTACCGGCTCAAGCACACCGCCAATACCAACGCCGCCGCTTAAGTGGCAATGTTTGCCTATCTGCGCACATGAGCCTACGGTAGCCCAGGTGTCAACCATAGTGCCTTCGTCTACATAGGCGCCTATATTAACATAGGATGGCATCAGGATAACTCCTTTGGCCAGGTATGCGCCATAACGGGCAATAGCATGCGGAACTACGCGCACGCCAGTTTGTTTATAATCGGTTTTGAGTTTCATTTTATCATGGAAAACAAAGGGACCCACTTCAATCTCCTGCATTTGCCTTATCGGGAAATACAAGATCACGGCTTTTTTTATCCAGTCGTTAGTGTGCCAGCGGTTCCCAATAGGTTCGGCCACACGGAGTTCCCCATTATCGAGGCGTTGTATAACCGTTTCAATAGCAGTGGTATAGTCGCGATTACTCAGCAGGTTCCGGTCTTCCCAGGCTTCTTCAATTAATTTTTTTAGATTTTGCATCGATGAATTAAACTTTCTGACAAATTAAAGGATTTTGAAGGGAATTTGTTTACATATACTTCATGTACCCGGCGAAAATTACAGATCAACCGCCGATAGCTTATAATTTGTATACTGTTTACTGAAGTTTATACCTTTGAACAAGTATATTGACAGCGATAAAAAACTCTTTTAGAAATGCCTGAAAAAGAAAAACTCCGTATAGATAAGTACCTGTGGGCAATAAGGATATTCAAGACGCGCACGCTGGCAACCGAAGCCTGCAAGGCGGGTAGGGTAAAGCTTGACGGCCAAAATATCAAACCATCGCACGAAGTGAAAATTGGCGAAATCTATAGTGTGTCAAAAGGTATTGAGCGTAAGGTAATTAAGGTAACCGGCTTGCTCGAAAACAGGATGGACGCCAAAACCGTGATCAATTTTTATGCTGATGAAACCCCGCTGGAACAAACGCATGGATATAAATCAATGTTCCAGGCACCCATATTAAAGCGCGACAGGGGAACTGGCAGGCCCACCAAGCGCGACAGGCGCGAAATAGACGAGTTGAAGCAGGATTTTTTTAAAAAAGGGGATTAAGGAAATGTATTTCAAAGATTTTTTTTATTAGTTAACTTGCACATTACCAGGTATAAATTAAAATCCGATAATATTTATTAAACAAAAGTGTATTGAGGTTGTTAGACGACATATTTATCAGCCATGTACATATGCTTGCATTTTTAAACAATTCTTTTTTTTTAATAAAAAAGCATATTTTTGGCGGAATGCCATTTGAAAAACATTTTAATTCCCCCATAATTAATGATTATGAAAAAAAATATCTTCCAGAATATTTTTTTATTCCTCTCGCTTTTAACTTTCCTAACATCTTGTGTCGATCAAAAGCAAATAGCCTATTTTCAGAAAGGCATTAATCAATCGGATACCATAGCAGTAGCTAAAGCATTTGTACCTAAAATTCAGCCGGGTGATATCCTCGCTGTCCCAATAGGGTCATTAAATCCACTTGCAAGTAGCTTTTTCAATCCGTTTTCCACCACCCCGGTTACCAATGACAATAGTCCTAATGGTACTGCCGCTGCCGCGGGGAGTAGTGCTACTGCCCCTTCCTTAGTCCAGTCAACTGCGCCAGGGCTTTTGGTGGATGCTGCCGGGAATATAGAACTGCCATTAATAGGTTCGGTACAGGTAGTGGGCCTTACTACAACTGAGGCAAAAGAACTGATCAAGAACAAACTAAAGGTATATCTGAAGGAACCAACGGTTAATGTGCGTTTTCTGAATTATAAGATATCTGTATTGGGCGAGGTTCTGCACCCTTCCGTATATGTAATACCTAATGAAAGTATCACCCTACCCGAAGCATTGGGCCTGGCAGGGGATATGACCATTTATGGTAAAAGGGACAATGTATTGATTATTCGCGATGAGAATGGAAAAAAGGAATTTGGCAGGGTCGATCTGACCACGCGCGATGTATATACTTCGCCCTTTTATTACCTGCACGCGAACGATGTAGTGTATGTTGAACCAAGTAAAGGAAGAATTGCACAATCAGACAAGACCTATCAAATACTCCCGATTGTACTGAGTGCATTGTCGTTTATATCGATCATACTCGTTTACACTAAAAGATAATACTTATATTCCTCTTACTAATTATTTTGAATAAATGAATTTTAATGACGAATTGAACGGCGAGGCAGAAAAAGGCAATGTTGACCAGCCGGATATCCGTGAGATCCTTTTTAGATATTTAAGACACTGGAAATGGTTCGTTGTATCCATCCTCTTCTTTGGGGCCTTAGGCTATTTATACATAAAATTTAATACGCCTAAATATAAAATTGAAACCGACCTTTTAATTAAGGATAATAAAGGTGGATTAGGCGGATCAAATGACCTTTTGAAGGATCTGGATATGTTTACCTCGGATAAGATCATCGATAATGAAATACAGATACTAAAATCGAAAACCATTATAGAAAAGGTAGCCAAATCATTAAAACTGGAGACCTCTTATTTTACTACGGTAGGCATCAGGAAGAGAGAACTTTACGCCAACCTGCCATTTGAGGCAGAATTGATTAAACCATATAAGCCTATTACAGATCCGGATTATGCTTATCACAATAAGATTGCTGTCAGGCTATTAAATCCAAAAGAAGCTGAAGTTGATGGGAAGAAGGTTCCTGTTAACTATCCATATCAATCATCTGTAGGATTAATAAGGATCATCGCGAACCCGGCTTGGCAAGGGGAAAAGGCTGTACTGCTGAACGTTGGGTTTAATGATATAAACCTTATTTTGGATGCCTATAATGATAATCTGAAAATTGACCCGGTTAGTAAACAGGCTACTGTATTAAATATTTCGGTAGAGGATGCTATTCCGCAAAGAGGGGTGGATTTTTTAAACGGGCTAGTGAGCGAATATAATAAGGCCGCGCTTGAAGATAAAGATAGGGTGACTTCAAATACTTTATCATTTATTAAAGACAGGTTAAGTAATATTAAAGGAAGCCTGGGTTCAGTAGAAAAAAACGTGGAAGATTATAAATCACGTAATCGCATAGCAAATATCGGTTCGCAATCACAAATTTTGTTACAGGCAGTGGGTGATAATGATGCTCAGCTTAACAAGGTGATCATACAGCTTAATGTTTTGGATAACCTGGAAAATTACCTGCATAGAAGCGATAATGATTCTTCAGGTCTGCCTTCCATGCTGGGTATTGATGATGTTTCTTTACTGGGATTAGTTGCAAATTTAGGCGAGGCTCAGCAAAAGAGATTAAGCCTGCTTCAAACTGTTCCGGAAACCAATCCACTGGTTAGTTCATATAATGATCAGATCGCGGCGCTGAAAACTGCCATTAATTCCTCTGTTACTAATCTAATGCACGGTCTTCAAACCACCAGGATTCAGTTAGAATCAAAGAATAAACAATTTGAAGGGTCTATTAAGCAAGTTCCGGGCCAGGAGCGTGGTTTATTGGATGTAATGCGCCAGCAACACTTACAGGATACACTTTATATGTATCTGTTGCAAAAGGGTGAAGAAACTGCGATGGAACTGGCTTCGGGTGTTGCCGATAGCCGCACTATTGATGCAGCGAGGAGTTCTAAATATCCTGTAAAGCCTGTTAAACGGGTAATTTATGTACTGTTCATTTTGTTGGGGGTATTTACACCGGGAGTTATAATTTATTTAAAGCAATTATTAAACTTCAGGATTTCAAAACGTACGGATATTGAAAGGGTAACTAAGATCCCGATCCTGGCAGAGATATCTCATTCGGAGGATGAGAGTCCGCTGGTTGCTACAACAAAACCGCGATCAATGGTGGCCGAGCAGATCAGGGCGTTGCGTACCAATTTGCAGTTTGTGATCCCTAAAGAAAGTCAAAAGGTCATTTTATTCACTTCAAGTATCAGCGGCGAAGGTAAATCCTTCGTGTCATTAAACCTGGGTGCAAGTATTGCCTTATCAGGTAAAAAAGTAGTTATCCTTGAGCTGGATCTTCGTAAACCAAAGCTGCATGCAGGTTTGGATATTGAAAATACAGTTGGTTTATCAAATTATTTTATCGGTAAGGCCGACTATAAGGATATCCTGAAAGAGATCCACATGCAGGAAAATTACTACATCATACCAAGCGGGCCTATCCCACCAAACCCGGCGGAGTTGTTAAGTAATGGATCTATAGTTACACTTATTGAAAAGCTGAAAACTGAGTTTGATTATATCATTTTGGATGCCCCGCCGGTTGGCTTAGTTACAGATGCTCAGATTTTGGGCGCTTATGCTGATGCAACAATGTATATCGTGAGGCATAATTATACAGCCAAGAGCCAGGTTCATGCTATTGATAATATTTACAAAACCAATAAATTTCATAACCTGAACATTATTCTGAATTCTATCAACCTGCAGCATGGTTACGGCTATGGCTATGGCTATGGCTATGGCTATGGTTACGGCTATGGTGGTTACGGGGGTTATTATCAGGAAGATGAGACGCCAAAAGGATTTAGCCTTAAAAAGATGTTCAATAAAAAATAGACCGTGTTCCAAAACCATTTACTGCTATTGCATTTGATGGTTTTGGCGCATTTTACTATTAATTATCCTTAATAATATTCTATACATTCTACCATGTCTTCATTAACATCACAAGCATTAACCATAGATGCAACCTTTTTTGATAAAGCTAAGATCGCTATTATTGGCCTGGGTTATGTTGGCCTCCCCCTGGCTATTGAATTTGCCAAAAAATACGATGTATTGGGATTTGATATAAATGCCGACAGGGTTACAGAGTTATCCAACGGGCAGGATCGTACCCGCGAAGCGCATATGGAGGACTTGCGCAAGGTGATGGAGGAGCGTAAACGCACGAATAAGGGTTTGCATTTTTCATCAGACAGGGCAGCGTTAAAGGACTACAATGTTTTTATTGTAACCGTACCAACGCCTATCAATCAATTTAAATCACCGGATCTTACCCCACTATTAAAAGCATCAGCGATGCTCGGAAGGGTATTAAAAAAGAATGATATCGTGATCTATGAGTCTACGGTATATCCAGGTTGTACCGAAGAAGAATGTGTGCCTGTATTAGAAGCAGAATCAATATTAAAATTCAACGAGGATTTTTTTGTAGGTTATTCTCCCGAGCGTATAAACCCGGGCGACAAGATCAATACATTAACCACCATTAAAAAAGTAACTTCCGGTTCAACACCTGCAATAGCTGATGTGGTGGACTATTTATACTCATCCATTATCGTAGCAGGTACACATAAGGCGCCGAATATTAAGGTAGCCGAGGCTTCAAAGGCGATTGAAAATGCACAAAGGGATGTTAATATCTCTTTTGTAAATGAACTGGCGCTGATATTTGACCGTATCGGAATTGATACCTATGATGTACTGGATGCCGCAGGTACCAAATGGAACTTTTTGAAATTCAAACCGGGGCTGGTTGGCGGCCATTGTATTGGCGTTGACCCCTATTACCTGGCCCATAAGGCCGAATCATTAGGCTATCACCCGCAGGTGATCTTATCGGGCAGAAGAGTTAATGATAATATGGGGCACTTTGTAGCCAATAAGGTGGTGAAATTGATGATCGATAAGGACTACAAGATCAAAGGCTCGAAAGTGTTGATACTGGGTATCACATTCAAAGAAAACTGCCCGGATTTCAGAAATACCAAAGTTGTTGATATTTACTATGAATTAAAGCAGTTTGGTATCGAAGTAGACATCTACGACCCATGGGCCAATCCTGACGACATTAAGGAAGAATACAACATTGACCTGGTGAGTGAAATAAAGGGAACCAGGTATGAAGCGGTGATCGTTGCTGTGGCTCACGATGAGTTCAGGTCAATAGATTTTTCAGAGATCAAAAATAAATCGACCATTATTTTTGATACCAAAGCGTTCCTCGAGAGGGAGTTAATTGACGGAAGATTATAATTTGTTAATTACCAATTATGGTTTTACTAAAATAATGTTCGGTGTATAATGTAATGCGATTTTTTAAGCCGGCAGCTAATATAATTTTTATATTGATGCTTAAAATATTCACCCCGATAAAGGTAGGTTTCGGGGCGAAGATCGCGGATGACTTCTTTTTTTTATGCCTGAAAAAAAGATTTCCCAAAGTAAATTTAAGGAATGTAATTACAGGCCGCGGTGTCAGGATAGCCGAGGGGGTTTCCTTTTTTTATAATGCCGAATTGGTAGGTAATGTAAATGTTGGCCGCTATACCAGCATAACGGGCCCTGCTACACGGATTGCCAGCGATAAAAACAGTATCACCATCGGTTCTTTCTGTTCAATTGCATCCAGCGTGGTGATACAGGAATATTTCCATAATATCAAACGGCCAACCTCTTACAATATATTTTATAATATATTTAATGACCGGTCGGAAGAAGGGCAAAGGGTTTCAAAAGGCCCGATAGTTATTAGTGATGATGTGTGGATAGGATCAAATTCAGTTATATTGTCGGGAGTTACCATTGGCAGGGGAGCAGTGATAGGAGCGGGGTCAATCGTTACAAAGGATGTAGAAAGTTATACTATAGTCGCCGGTAACCCGGCAAAAACAATCAGGAAAAGATTTTCTGATACCACTATTGAATTATTAGAAAACAGCCGGTGGTGGGAATGGAGCGTTGATAAAATAATTCAGGAAAAGGAATTCTTTTCAAAAGAATACATGTAAATGTTTAAATCTGGTCGTGTTTGGTATTTTCTTGGGTCGGCAATATCTCAGCTTTTAACATTAGCCGCGAGTTTTTACATCGTAAAAGACTCCAATGCAGCAAATTTTGGGCAATTCAGTTTTTTTGTTGCCTTAGCCACCATAGTTGGCTCCATCTCTACGCTTAAGTTTGAACAATCTATTGTAGTCTCAGATTCCTTTGAGGATTCACGCCAAAAATTCAGGTTAACTATACAGGTCGCATTGATCGTTAATATTGTATTAATGCCCATACTATATATAGTGTTGGGTTCAAGAACAAACGTATTTGACCTTTTCCTGGTATTTATTGTGGCTAATAACATTGTATTGAACGCATGTATCCAGCAGGCGTTTATGTTTGTAGAGAACCACTTTTTAAACGGGCTGTTCAATGTCTGTTATTCGCTGGTTAACTTTATTTTTATTTACCTGCTCATCTCAAAACCCGAAGGTTTACAGATATCCTACACGTTAGCTTACGTAATATCTTCCCTGATATTTATGTTATGGCTGATCAAATTCAAATTCACCTTTAAGTTTCTATCCTATAAAAAATCATTAGAACTGTTCCGGGTGAACAAACAATACCCGCTTTATATTTTCCCGGGAGCGGTTCTATCCATTTTTTTATCATACGGGCATCCGGTATTTATTACCTATCTGTACAACGAAAAGCTTGTCGGCCTTTTTTCGATTTCCAACCGGGTTTTAATGTTGCCTACCATTGTTATAGGCTCGGTTGTTGCAGGGTTATTCAGGGTGAAAATATCAAAGCTTTATTTCAGCAATGACCGGAAAAATATCTATAAAGAATCCTTAAATGTTTTAAAGTTTCTGGCGCTTAGCTCCATTGTCATCTATCCCTTGTTGGTTTATGTCATATCCAATATAAATCATTACATTAAGCTTACCGGCTGGGAAGGTATTGAGAAAGTGGCCCCTTTATTAAGTATATATGTATTGGCCCAATACTTTTATATCCCCATGAGTAATATACCATTGGTGTGCGAAAGGAAAAGGCTTTTGTTTAATATGAACCTCTACCAGTTTATTTTAAACGTTATAGTTTATGTGATCGCTTTTGCGTTTGGTTTTAGTTTTTATTTGTTCCTGATTGTTCTTTCAATAAGTATGTTTGTTTTTTGTATGGCTGCATGCGTAATTTTTTTGAGGGATATCAAGAAAGAATATGTGGGTGAGGTAGTATATAATGTTTAAGTTTATTAACCTGTTTTGAACCAGGTAATATTATGTTACAATAAATAGGATTTTGATCCGAAGCACATTTAATTTGTTTGTATGAAGTATTTGATAGCAATTATATATTCAATAGCATATCAGTTTGTCCATATCTATTTTCTTTTTCATTATTTTGAATATTTAGGTTATAAATCCTTTCCGTTCACCTATTGGGATATTGCAGTAACAACGGTATTTATACTGTTACCATTAAGGCTTTTGCCTAAATCTGGTGGTTTCACGGAGGTGTTTTTTTCGAGTATCTATTTCCTGCTTTATGTACCTATTCTGATCACTTTTTTAAATCACTACAAAACTTTCGATGACCGCTTTACTAACCAGGTGTTTTTCTTTGTAGGTTTTTATGTGTTGTTTTTAATACCCAAGTATATCATATTCGGCAGGCACCGGAAGGTCAATATTAATGCATACAATTTTAATACAAGTTATGTGCTGTATATAACCATTTTCGTTTTGGTATCCTTAATGATAGCTTTCAGGAACCAATTTTCTATAGTTTCTTTTGAGAATGTATATGCTCATCGTGCCGAAAATAAACTGGAAGGGGTGATGTCATACATTCTTTTATGGAACACTTACTTTTTTGGGCCATTAACCATGATCATTGGGTTATTAAAATCTAAAAAATTATATATCGTAATAGGTATCCTGGCAATCATAACAACTTATGGTATCACGGCCAGTAAGATATCTCTTTTTATACCCTTGGCTATTATCGGGACACACTATATCCTAAAGAAAAGGAAATCAATTTTCAAATTTTATGGGGTTGGCCTGACAGCACTGATCGCTATCTTTTTAGCTGTTCCTAAACAGTTTTTCGTATTGGCAGCTATCGTGTTAATGCGTACCATAGGTATTGGTGGCCTGCTAACCTATCAATACAATGAGTATTTTAAAAAGGCGCCTTTAACTTATATGTCTCATAGTGCCGTGATAAACGCAATTACCGGTAACTACCCTTATAAAGAACCTTTGGGCTTTGTGGTGAGTAAGCAGTATGTGACCATGGAAGTGAACGCTAACGCGAATTTCTGGGCCACTGATGGTATAGCCGGATTTGGCCAATGGGGCGTGATATTTATCTCAATCATTTTGGGCTTTACGCTTGCTTTATTAAGACCGATACAAAGCCGGGCCAATTATCGGTTATTGGCTTTGATATTTGTTCCGTTTAATGTTATTCTTTTAAATGTTAGCTTCCTCACATCCATCATGAGTGGTGGGTTGCTATTTTTGCTGATGTTTGTTTTTTATAAAAGACAAGTCAATAAATCAATTGAATAAGCTGGCATGATTCCAGGTTTCGTGCCGAATTTGAAAAACAGATGAAAAGGGTTGTTATTGTCTACCACTATTTTGCTCACTACAGGCTTCCTATACTGAAGGAATTTGCTACCAGCAAGGATATTGACTTTTACTTTTGTGCTGATGAGCAATCAGATAACGATATCAAGGTTATCGATTTTGATGCCCATGATTTTTTTAAGGGTAAATTTCTTAAGGTCAAAAACATCTTTATCAAATTGTTTTTATGGCAAAAGGGGTTGCTCAGCACGTTAAATAATGGCAACTTTGATGCCGTTATCTTCCTGGGCGAAGACCGGTTTGTTTCTACCTGGGTAGCCATTATTTTAATGAGACTCAAATTGAAGAAAGTGTATCTATGGTCGCATGGTTTGTATGGAAGAGAGTCATGGTTTAGGAAAAAAATAAGAGTGTTTTATTACAGCCTGGCAAACGGCATATTCCTTTATAACGACAGGGCCAAAGACTTGTTATTAAGGGAAAATTTTGCTGCGGATAAACCCATCGTAATTTATAACTCACTTGATTTTGAGCAGACTGAAGCCTATAGATCGCATCATAAAAAAGAGGAGTCTGATAAAATAAGATCTATTTTCCCCAATCCGCGGCTACCAGTTGTGTTTTGTATTTCCAGGATCAACGCCAGTAAAAAAATTGATCTATTGATTGAGGCCATCGCGATATTAAAGAAACGTGACGTTTTATTGAATTGCTTTATCATTGGTGATGGCGCGCAGGAAAAAGCAAAGCTGGAAGCGCTTACTGCGGCTAAAGGTCTCACAGACCATATCAATTTTGTGGGCGGATTATATGAGGAGAAAGAAATATCCCAATATATCTTATCATCAGATATTTGCATATGCCCGGGAGCGATAGGTTTAACCGCAATTCATTCACTATCATATGGAGTTCCCGTGATATCAAACGATAATTTTGCCTACCAGGGGCCCGAATTTGAGGCGATTGTTCCTGGCGTTTCGGGCGAATTCTTCAAAAATGGGGATGTAGCGGACCTCGCCGCAAAAATGGAAAAATGCATGGATCTGCGCATGCGCGACAAAGAAAAAAACATTCAGGATTGCCTGGCTGTAATTCATCAATACTACAACCCATCCTATCAATTAAAGGTTATTGTGGATACATTGAAAAAAAGCCTGGCTTAAACATAAGCCAGGCTTTCCTTTTGAAATAGCATTTACCCTTATGGAGTGATCTTGTTATCCAAGACTTTATTCGTACCGTTATCTTGCTGATCCAAATGAATAAAATCAACAGCATGGCGTTTCATATGGAAATTGTTCTTGCTGATATTAACATTTTGAGTTTTGTTGCCCCTGATATTTTTGGCATCATCCCCCTTTTCACCGGTAATTGAGATTGCTTTATCATTATCGGAGTAAAAGTCATTATCCTCAATATCTATGGACTGGCCGGTGCTGCTATTCTTATACTTATCTATGTTAATAGCATTAGAACTAGGCCTTGATGTATGTTGAAAAAAACCTTTAATATTATATTTACCAATATTTCTCAGGGTGTTTTTTTGTACCAGCACATCGTTACTATTGATCAGGTAAATACCGGATTCTATTGTTTTATCGATGGTATTATTAGTGATCTTAGAGTTGAAGCCCAAAGCCATAGAGATGCCGTATTTATGCGAATCGGTAATAACATTCGAATCCACATTGGCATAGGTAGAGAAGTTCAACGCGATGGCGCCGCTGGGTAATGTTTCGCTGTTATCGGTATTGATTAGCGTGTTGCTTACGGTATTGCCTTTAACGGTTGAATAATGGCTCTGCATTAAGTAGATACCCATACCATAAGGTGAAGCACTTTTCCTGTTCCCAATATTGTCAACCTTATTGTAGTTAATGGTCGTGTTTTTAAGCGTTATCGGGGTATAAATGGAGTTATAAGCCAATATCCCATATCGTAAACAATTCTTGACATTGTTATGGCTGATATTAGTTCCGGAAGCATGGCCAATGATGGCAACGCCATGCGCTAAATTCTCATTACCATCAATCGTATTATAACATACGCTGTTATCGGTATGCGAATAGCCATTGCCCGAATAGCCTATCATAACACCTGCCGCGTCCTGAACAATAGCCCTGTCCATAGCGGGTTCAATAATAGTATTGCCGTTGATTACACATTTGGTGCAACCTGTGGCGCCGGAATTTAAAAGCAGCACATTGATCCCGCTGATCTTATCGAAAGTGTTATTCAATACCTGGCAATTAGCAGCGCCTGACAATAAAATACCATATCCGTCACCAAATTTTTTGGAAGAAATCCCACTTCCTATGAAGTGGCCGTTAAGAACTTTGCAATTATTATGGTGGATCAGTATTCCGCCTTTTGAACTATCATCAATAATAAATTTGGCGTTTTTATCAAAGGTGAAAACTGTGCCATCATGGGCAGTTGATAAGGTGCGTTTTAAAAGGTAGGTTCCTGCCGGGAAATAGACCTTTACGGGCCCGGTTGTTTGACTTAATGCTTTTGCTATCGGTGCATAATCATCCTGCGTGCCATTACCGGCGGCCCCGGCAGTTTTTACATTAATAGTTGCAGTATCCGGCTTCAAAACATTTTTTACAGTATTTGCTTTACTATAACACGCTTGCGTAACTGTGGCAAGCATGATCAGCATTAAATACAGGGAGATTTTACTTTTTGATTTAACAGGGGTTTTCATGGAGTTTAATTTAAATTGTATAGTAGAAACACTACCATTTTTATACCAGCACCGCGATGAGTAAAAGATTATTTATCTTTGCGCCCATACGGCGTAGGAAAATTCAACGCTCACCAGAATAAAATGTTTTATGTGAGGCGTTTAATTTATGTAACAAACTTATTAATAAATATGCATCTTCAACTTAGTCAGCTAATTTTCTAACAGATGCTGCCAAAATATTCTTTAAGTAAAAATGCATAGCTTAATCTCCAATTATTGTAGTTTAAACAGGCTTAAAGCTCAAATCAGCAACCGGCATTTATCATGGCTGATGTTTTATGATAAGCCCACAAGGATATCTGCCAAATCGCACATTCAACGATTTGTTTATATCAGGGAAAGCACCATTGGCGAGTATTCATATATCGGCCATCATTCAAATATCTTCAGGGTTAGTATAGGCAAATTTTGTTCCATATCCAGGCACGTTAATATAGGTCTGTCTTCTCATCCGGTTAATTTTTTATCTACATCGCCTATTTTTTTTAGTGTCAATAATGCTACCGGGCACACCTGGATAGATAAAGATGTATATGATGACAGGCCAGACCCTATCACCATTGGCAATGATGTTTGGATAGGTATGAACGTTACCATAATGGGTGGGGTTACTATTGGCAACGGCGCAATTATAGCGGCACATTCTGTAGTTACTAAAGATGTACCGGCTTATGCTATTGTAGCAGGTATCCCCGCTAAAATAATAAAATATAGGTTTGATGATCAGATGATCGCGAAGCTTCAAAAACTTTGCTGGTGGGACCTGCCCGAAACGTTTTTAAAGAAACATATTAAAAATCTTCAGCAGGAACTTACATCGCAAGGGCTTGATGAAATTATTACTGCTGCGGAATCAGAATATGGAAATGCTAACAGATAATATCGTCATCATACGTCATTAATTTAATTAATAACGGGTGTTTTGAATAATGCCCAGGATACATCTATTTTATGATTAATAGCGCAACGCTAAAAATTTCTATCATTACGGTTTGCTACAATAGTGAAAAAACTATTGAAACCACCATACAATCAGTTATTTCACAAGACTATCCGAATATCGAGTATATCATTGTTGATGGTAAATCGAAAGATGGTACGATGGATATTGTAAATAAGTACAAAGAGAATATTGCCAAAAGCATTTCAGAACCCGATAAGGGGTTATATGATGCAATGAATAAGGGCATCGATATGGCCACGGGCAGTATCATCGGGATATTAAATTCTGATGACCTGTTTTTTTCAAATAGCACTATTTCAGAGATAGCCGCCGCGTTTGAGGGTAGCCGCCAAGTTGATGCTGTATACGGCAATATCACCTTTTTTAAAGGAGATGCGACTGAAGACAGGATACGCACCTGGATCACAAAGCCTTATTACCCAAAATTCTTCGATCATGGCGAAGTGCCCCCTCATCCTGCGCTATTTGTGAAAAAGAGTGTTTATGATGTGATAGGAGCTTATTTTGCCTCATTTAAATTAGCATCCGATTATGAATTTATGCTTCGTGCCTTTAAGGTGCATGGCTATACTCCCCTCCATTTGGACCAGATTATTGTGAAAATGCGCATGGGGGGCGAGAGTACCAAAAGTTTCAAAAACACTATTATTGCAAATAAGGAAGTAAGCGCTTCATGGAAAATGAACAATATAAAACCACCTGCTTATTTTTGGATGTTGCGTATTGGTAAAAAAATCCTTCAATATATAAATCGATAATGCCTAAAAGCCGTATCAGATAATACCGGGTATAATATGATCTACTTAATTATTGCTATCTTACTTTTTGGGGCCGAGCTGCTTTATTTCCGCATAGCCGACCATTATAATATCATTGATCATCCTAATGAAAGAAGCTCGCACGATGAGGTTACCATTCGCGGCGGTGGGGTGATCTTTCTTTTTGCAGCTATTTGCGCGGTCATTATGCATCATGTCTATTTGATACCTGTATCGGGCATTTTGATAATAGGGGCCATAAGTTTCCTTGACGACAGGCTCACACTTTCGAGCAGGTTAAGGCTATTATTTCATTTAATAGCGGTAACCATTATGTTTTTTTACCTCAATGTGTTTCATATCGAACCTGTTTACATATGTATCCTGCTTTATATCATGGTAATAGGCGTTATCAATATGTATAATTTTATGGATGGCATTAACGGTATTACGGGAGCTTATAGCCTGGTGGTACTGGGGGGGATGCAGTATGTTAATTTACATCAAACGGCTTTTGTGAATGCTGACATGATCTGGCTGCCGATGCTGGCCTGTGTTGTATTCCTGTATTTTAATTTCCGCAAAAAAGCCAGGTGCTTTGCAGGCGATGTAGGTAGTGTTACCATCGCATTCTGGATCATTATGTTATTGTTTCACCTGATATTGGTTACCCATAATTGGGCATACATACTTTTTCTGGTGGTGTATGGCATTGATTCGGTTTTAACCATCACCCACCGCTTGCTGCTTAAGCAAAATATATTCAAAGCGCACCGTTTACATTTTTATCAGATATTGGCCAATGAACGGAAAGTCTCTCATTTATGGGTAGCTTCCGGGTATGCATTGCTGCAGGGTTTAATAATTCTCCTTATTATAACCAACACAATGTTTAGCACATCTGCATTGTTTATGATCACCATAATTCCATTGATGATCATTTATGTGTCTTTGAAACCAGTATTCATGAAAAAAACGACAGTGAAGTAAAATTAATTTATCGAATAATGGTAGATAATTACTCCATTTTATACTGTCCCGTACAGTTAAATAATTTTTTTTTCACTCCAGCAATCGCTGTTTAATTAGCTGACATACAAATGTTTATTACTGTAATATTAAAGTACAGCAGGTATTTTTTAGTAAAAAAGCTCAAACCATTTATAAACTGGAGTGTTGAAACCTTAACAACTTGTTTGTTTAACAAACATCTAATGACATTAGATTTATAACAACAATAGTTGGAACAAGGCCGTTAAAGTGCGGGCATGGTAGGAGAGGTAAACGGTGTTTATAAATGGTTATCAGGCGTTTAATTTATTTTATTTTTGTTTATTAAAAAAATATTAACTTTACTTATCTCATCTACTAACATTACTTTATGAAAAAATACCTACTGTTTACCAGGGTGGTTCCAAGATGGTTAATAATGCTCGTAGACCTTTTTATTGTTACCTGGTCTTTCTCCACTTCTTACTTTATCGTACAACGTTTCGAATTTGTAAATATACTACGTGGTTATTTCTTTGTTTATACAGGTTTATATTGCGTAATTGCTGCAGTGGTGATGTATGCCATGCGCATACATACGGGCCTTATCCGTTATTCCAATACGCGCGATGTACTCCGTATTTTTAGTTCTGTATTTTTAAGCAGTATTTTTTACTTATTATTTGTTAATATTTGGGTTATACCTGTTTTGCATATCAATTCAGTTACTATCAACCTGGTATTGCTCGTTAATTTCTCGGTATCGAGTACTTTGCTGATATTGTTACGCACCACTGTAAAAAGCGCCTTTTTCTACCTCAATAATAACACTACAGCCAAAAAAACGGTGGTATTGATCTACGGGTCGGATAATAACGCAGTATTGGTTAAGCAAGCTTTGGAAACCAGCGCCAAGACTAATTTTGCCGTAGTAGGTTTTGTTGACGATGACATAAAAAAAATCGACAAAGAGATTCAGCAGGTAAGAGTATATCATATTGGCAAACTGGCAAAATTAAAGGAAAAGCATAATGTAGATAAGCTCATCATTATGAACCATAATTTGGATGAGCAGGCCAAAAAGATAGCGCTGGAAAATTGCCTTGCATTAGGCATACAGGTGCTTACCGTTCCCCCGTCAGACCAGTGGATTTATGGTAAGCTTAATTTACAGCAGATCAAAGACCTTAAAATTGAAGACTTGCTGCAACGCAAACCTATCCAGATAGATAATACACGTATATCCGAAGATTTGCAGGGCAAGCGGGTACTGGTTACCGGTGCTGCTGGTTCTATTGGATCGGAGATAGTGCAACAGGTATTAAGCTATAACCCTGCTATGGTTATTTTATGCGACCAGGCAGAATCGCCTTTGCATGATATGAAACTAGAGGTGGAAGAAAAATTCCCCGATGTTCCTACCAAAATATTTATTGCTGATATCCGGAATTATCAGCGTATGCATAAATTGTTTGCAGATTATCGCCCGGAAGTAGTATTCCATGCAGCTGCTTACAAGCACGTGCCGATGATGGAAGAAAATCCTTCAGAAGCTGTACTGGCGAATGTGTTGGGTACCAAGCATGTGGCAGATCTGTCGGTAGCTTTTGGTACGGGTAAATTTGTAATGGTATCTACCGATAAAGCGGTAAACCCGTCTAATATCATGGGCACCACCAAGAGAATTGCCGAAATATATATTCAATCGCTAAAAAGCACACCGGCTAATAACAGGCCCGGAGTACAGCCAACCCGCTTTGTAACTACCCGTTTTGGTAACGTTTTGGGTTCTAATGGTTCGGTTATACCACGCTTCAGAGCGCAGATAAACAAGGGCGGCCCGATAACGGTTACGCATCCGGATATTACCCGTTACTTCATGACCATCCCCGAAGCCGTACAGTTGGTACTGGAAGCAGGTACAATGGGCACGGGAGGCGAGATATTTATCTTTGATATGGGCGAGCCTGTTAAAATCACAGATTTGGCTTTAAAGATGATCAAGCTGGCAGGTTTACAACCCGAAAAGGATATCAAAATAGTATATACCGGCTTAAGGCCAGGCGAAAAGCTATATGAAGAATTACTGAATGAAGGCGAGCACACTATGCCTACCCATCATCCAAAAATCAAAATTGCGCAGGTGATCACTTATCCTTACCAGGCTGTTAAAGCTGACATTGACGAGTTGCTGACTTTAAACAAGCAACATGATGATATGGCGCTGGTAAATAAAATGAAGGAAATTGTACCTGAGTTTATCAGCAAAAATTCTCATTTCGAATTCCTGGATAACATAGGAGGAGATGAAGAGGAAGTAGAAGTATTTTTCAGATAAAGATAAATATTCGTATCGCAGACCCGCAGAGTCTCATACTTATAGGAAAAGCGTTTATCGATTATGATAAGCGCTTTTTTGTTCAGGCATAATTAATAATCAGTTCTCAGGTCAGATTCGTCCCAAAGCTTAAAAGCGGGCATAGCTTCATTAGCCAATAATTGTATGATCTGCAATTTGCGCTGATGTATGGGCAGCTCCAGCTCCTGGTAAATGAAATGATCATCGAAACCGATAGCAGCTGCATCAGCTTTGGTATTGCCGTAATATATGGTATCTATTCGGGCCCAATAGATAGCGCCCAGGCACATGGGGCAAGGTTCGCAACTGGTATAAATTACACACCCCTGCAAATCATAAGTTCCCAATTCCTGGCAGGCAAGCCTGATCACCGAGATCTCTGCATGTGCCGTAGGATCATTTTGCTGAACTACCCTGTTTGCGCTTCGCGCAACGATCATCCCGTCTTTAACAATCACAGCGCCAAATGGCCCGCCGGCTCCCTGCTTTACATTATACTCAGACAGCTCTATAGCTATCCGCATAAACTTTTCATGTTGCTGTATTTCCATATACCTTCAAATTAAAAACCCCGGCTTTAAAAACCAGGGTTTGTTGTATCATTACAGGAGCCTGTAATTGTTATTTTTTATCTTTCGCATAAGCTTCGTTCAGTCTTTTTACCACATCTGCAGTAACATCTAATCCCGGATCGCCATATAATAAATTGGCATTTCCTTTTTGAAAGGTTAACACCAGCTTATAGCCTTTTTCCTTTGCATATCCTTTGGCAAATTCAGAAACTTTCTCGTAAAATTTTGTCTGTTCGGCTACAGCATCATTTTGAAGCTGGGCACCTGCATTTTGCTTGTAGGTTTGGAAATCCTGTCCTTCGCGGCTCAGGCGTTGCTCGGTAGTGGCCCGCTGATCGGCGCTTAAAGTGTTGGCGCTTTTCTGATAATCAACATATTCGCGCTGAATTGCCTGTTGCCTTGCACCTACATCATTAGTTGCGGCTTTATTTTTATCATCCAGGCGTTTGGTCATGTCCTTAAAATACTCATACTTGGCAAGTAATGTATCCTGGTTAATAAATACTATCCCGCCGGTGGCAACGCTTGAAGTAGCTGCCTTATCGCCGGTTTTGTTTGAGTTACATGCCGCAATGCTACCTGCAACAAGTAAGCCTAATGTTAATTTTGCTAAAGAAGAAGCCTTGATTTTCATTGTACTAAGTTAAAAAATTTTGACAAAGATAAACTTTCGGCACAAGTATCCTAATGTTTTGAAACGGCTTGTTCACATAGGGTCATATTTATCAACAATAGCGGAAATCTGCTATAAAATGAGTATTTTTGAAGGTTATTGTTCCACACAAATATGAGCGAAGAAAATAAAGACAAATCCAATTATTCAGCAGATAATATACAGGTTTTAGAAGGTTTAGAAGCGGTGCGCAAGCGCCCTTCGATGTATATTGGCGATACCGGCGCTAAAGGCCTGCATCACCTGGTATATGAAGTTGTTGACAACTCAATTGACGAGGCCCTGGCCGGCTACTGCGATAATATCAAAGTGACCATACAAAAGGATAATTCAATTAAGGTTGAAGACAACGGCCGTGGTATTCCTACCGGTATTACTACCAAAGAACAACGATCGGCATTAGAAATTGTAATGACCGTATTGCACGCCGGTGGTAAAT
The DNA here is from genome assembly GCA_035489035.1 of Mucilaginibacter sp. Classification (GTDB taxonomy): domain Bacteria; phylum Bacteroidota; class Bacteroidia; order Sphingobacteriales; family Sphingobacteriaceae; genus Mucilaginibacter. Next base: position 6,825 of record DATHKT010000051.1, on the reverse strand, counting down.
TTGATAAGGACACCTATAAGGTATCCGGTGGTTTACACGGTGTTGGGGTGAGTTGCGTTAACGCGCTGTCGACCCACTTAACTGCTTTAGTTTACAGAGAAGATAAGGTTTGGACCCAGGAGTATGAAAAAGGCAAGCCATTGTTTGATGTAAAAACGATTGGCGATACGGATAAAAGGGGTACTACGATAATTTTTAAACCCGATCCGGAAATTTTTACCCTGACCACAGAGTATAAATATGATACACTTGCAGGCCGTTTACGCGAGTTGGCTTACCTGAACAAAGGTATCCGTTTATCACTATGTGATGAACGTTACCCTAATGATGACGGAACTGTGGTTACCGAGGATTTCTACTCAGAAGGCGGTTTGCGCGAATTTGTAAAATATCTGGACGGAACCCGTGCATCTATTATACCCGAACCTATATACGTAGATGGCAACAAGCAGGGGATACCTGTTGAACTGGCACTACAGTATAATGATACCTATACCGAGAACGTACACTCCTACGTAAACAATATCAATACTATTGAAGGCGGTACCCATGTTGCCGGTTTCCGCAGAGGATTGACCCGTACTTTGAAAGCGTATGCCGATAAATCTGGTTTGCTGAAGAACATGAAGATCGAGATCACGGGGGATGACTTCCGTGAGGGGTTAACTGCTGTTATCTCGGTTAAAGTTGCCGAACCTCAGTTCGAGGGGCAAACCAAAACCAAGTTGGGTAACAACGAGGTGATGGGTGCTGTGGATATGGCGGTAGGCGAAATTTTAGGTAATTACCTGGAAGAGAATCCACGTGAAGCCAGGATGATCGTCAACAAGGTTATTTTGGCCGCTACAGCGCGTGCCGCTGCCCGTAAGGCACGTGAAATGGTTCAGCGCAAGAATGTTATGGGTGGATCGGGCTTGCCTGGCAAACTGGCCGATTGTGCCAATAACGACCCATCGCTTTGCGAATTGTTTTTGGTCGAAGGTGACTCGGCGGGTGGTACTGCCAAACAGGGCCGTAACCGCGAATATCAGGCTATTTTGCCGTTAAGAGGTAAGATCCTGAACGTGGAAAAGGCCATGGAGCATAAAATATATGAGAACGAGGAAATAAAGAATATGTTTACCGCCCTCGGCGTAAGCATAGGCACTGCCGAAGATGATAAGGAACTGAACATCACCAAACTGCGTTATCACAAGATAGTGATCATGACAGATGCTGACGTGGATGGATCGCACATTACAACACTGATCCTGACCTTCTTCTTCCGTTATATGAAGGAACTGGTAGAATTTGGTTATGTATATATTGCTACACCGCCGTTGTACCAGGTTAAAAAAGGTAAGGAAATGGAATATTGCTGGAATGATGTGCAGCGTGATGCGGCCATACAGCGCCTTAAAGGTGGCGGTAAGGAAGACAGCGTGCATGTGCAGCGTTACAAGGGTTTGGGCGAAATGAACGCCGATCAATTATGGGAAACTACCATGAACCCGGAAACCCGTACCCTGCGCAAAGCCGGTATCGAAAACGCTGCTGAGTGTGATCATACTTTCTCCATGCTGATGGGTGACGAAGTGGCGCCACGCAGAGAATTTATTGAGAAGAACGCGAAGTACGCGAGAATAGATATTTAATTCCACCAGGAAGAATATGGTAAAGCCCCGCTCATTTGAGCGGGGCTTTTTTACGGATCAGTATACCCCTCTCTATTTATGAATGAGAGTTTAAAACTGTTTTTTAAAGAGACTTTAAAAAAGTTATATATTTAATGCAGTTTGTTAAAGACCTTATTACATTTTATGATAAAAAATTTACTTTGTTTTTCACTCCTGCTTATTCTTCAGCAATCGCTAAAAGCACAGGAACATTTTATTACTTATAATAACGAGCCCGAAAAGGCCTTGTTAAATAACTCTCAGTCTCCTTCCGATTATTTAAAACTCGCGCTTGTTGCCGAACTAAATGAAGCTGAAGCGACCAAAATACTTGCCCGGACTGATGATCATATCAAGCAACTTAACTGGGAGGCTTCTGCTGACCAGAAAACAGAAAAAAGGCTGAAACAATTATTTCAAATGGTGCATGCCACTTTTCTGAAAAAATATGAAGAGAAGGCAGTGTTCAGCCAGCTCTTTAATACGGGCGAGTACCAATGTGTTGGAGCATCCATATTATATGCTTATATACTGGAATATTATAAAATACCTTACCAGATAAAGGAAACACCAACACACGTTTATGTAGTTGCTTACCCGGGTTCATACAATATCCTGTTCGAAACAACTGATCCTACAACAGGTTATTTTGTACCTGATGTAAAATCTAAGACGAACTATGTAAATGCCCTTGTTAAGGAGAAATATCTTGATGCTGCGTATGTTGAAAAAGTAGGTGTTGACCAGGCATTTAACGAAGTTTTTTACAGTAAAACAAGTATCACCTTAAAAAATTCGGTTGGATTACTATACTATAACAAGGCATTAGAGGAATTGAATGCCGTAAAATACAATGAGGCTTATTCTGATATGGCGAAGGCTGCAATCCTTTATCCTGCAACCAAACACGAATTTTTAAAAAGTGAAATAATGGGTCAATTGGCCAAGAATTTCAAGTTTGAGGGCATTAAGGATTGGGAGGCACTGGCATACATCACAAATGGCGCCAATGCTGACGAAAATGACAAGAAAAATGTGGAATATGAATTTAATGAGCTTATACAAAGCAAATTATGGAAGAACGGCCAACAAGAAAAAATTGACGAAATATATGCCTACCTTAATAAAAATTTGAAGGACTCGACACTTAAAAGTAATATCGAGGATAATTACCTTTCGGAAAATGCAAGATATAATTTTGCAATGCACAAATATCCAGAGGCGCAAACCTATATTGAAAAGGAGATAGTAAAAAATCCGAAAAATCCGATGCCTAAGCTGATGCTGGTAGATATTATCGCGCCGAGGTTTTCAACCCAAAATGGTTCAGTACAAAACATTGATCAGCTTAACCAGGTTACAACCAGGTTCCCGTTCCTGGTTACTGACCCAACTATCCGGTCGATCTATTTATTCAATTATGCCGCCGTTAGTTATTATGCTTTTATGCAAAATGACGGCCCTACCGGCGATAAGTATATGAAAATGATGATGAATGAATTGGATACTTACACCAACCATACGCAAAAGAATGATATGCAGGTAGCCCTGGTTTTTGCGAAAGCCAGTGAATATCATTACCGTAAACAGGGTAAGCAGAAAGCTATGGAAATATTAAACAGCGGATTGAAATATGAGCCTGATAACCAGGAATTATTAAGAAAGATACGTGTGTTTAAAGAGTCTAAACTTTAAATATCAGCTTCCTCTTCCCATAATCGATCACCGCTTTATACTTCATCAGTATATCGCCGCCCAAAACACCCAGCACTTCGGGATGGTTCATTTGACTGTAAGCAATGTTGATGGTAGAGAGATCGAGAACTGCCACTTCAAATTCGGGTATCAGTAATTCGCCAATATGCATATCGCTGATGATAGCGGTTGATGAGGTCATGGTGTTGGTGCCCAATCCGGTTGATAACCGGTCGCTTGATACAATGCGTGCGCTATCACTCGCTTGTAGCAACATGAGCTGATCGAAGGCTGTTTTGGAAGCACCGGTATCCAGCACCAGGGTAAATGGCTTGCCAAATAGATCAACCTGCACCAGCGGATGGAAGCCATCATCATGCAGGTCGATGATCTGTAGAGGAATAGTTATTATCATTAAAGGCAATAATACGCTTTATAACTATTCAACAAGTCATCCGTCCGTTAAAATGGATAACCGATGGCCAGGTTAAATACTCCTCCTTTGGTATTAAAGCGGTAAGGCTGATTTGGAGGAAACGGCGTTCTTACCGGGAACCCAAGATCAGTGCGGAGCACAAGTACTGTCACGTCAAATCTTAGTCCAAATCCCCAGTCTACGGCCATCTGGTCCAGGAAATTCTTGCCGAATGTGCCGCCTGGCAAGCCTGCATGTGATCGTAAGTTCCAGATATTACCCGCGTCCATAAAAAGTGCGCCGTATACAATACTGAAAAGTTTTGGCCGGTATTCAATGTTGGCTTCGATCTTAATATCACCTGATTCATCAGGTATAAAGCCGCTGGCGCTGGTAATACTCTGTTCAGGTGTATAACTACCTGGCCCAATAGATCGCGCCCTGAAACCACGCAGACTATTGGTGCCGCCAATAAAAAATTGTTGACTATAGGGTAGTTGTGTAGAGTTGCCATAAGGTAAACCTACCCCTACGATTAGCCTGCTGGCAATAGAGCTGTTTGGACCCACTTTATGATAGAAGTGAATTTCGTTTTCGAGTTTTACAAACTGGTTAAATGGTACGCCGAACAGTTTGCTTACCTTTCCATTTAAAGTATCTGCACCGGTCAGTAAGCCATAAATATTGCCCGATAAAGTAACCTTTCCGTTATAATAAAATGTATTGGTTCTGTAAGTCAGTGCTGTATTGGTGTAGGTGTAGGCATAGCTTGGGCCAAAGGTGAACTGATTATCTATGACGTGTGCCAGGGTGGGATTGCGGGTATTTATGATACTGTCGCGGTATTGTTTGGTAACATTAATAGCATCCACACGGGTTACTTCGAGCAGGTTAAGATTATGAGTAACAAAAGCATTTTGCTTCCATTCGTATCCAAACGAACCGGTATAAGAGTTTAAGGTGTAAAGTTGGGTGCGGTTGACCAGCGTATAGCCCAATGAAAAATTAGTATGGGGAATGAACGCGTTATCTGATTTAAAATCCCACGGACTGATAAACCGCGGCCACGATACGGTAGTTTTTATACCGGTTTGATAAACATTATAACCGCTGTTTTGACCGGAGAATTGTATATCGCTGCTTCCGAATAAGGTTACGGTTAATAATTCGGCACCTTTAAAAGCGTTACGGTTTTTCCAGTTGAGGTTCACCTGCGTACCCGCGTAGTTGGCAGAGGTTGTACGCCCCAGTACGTCTAACTGCAACGATTTTTTAGGGTATTGGGTTAAAAAGTAATACACATCCAGTTTGGAGGAATCATTGGTGGATACATCTTCAAAACGATTCTTCACAAACTTAAATGGCCCGAGGTTGATAAAACGGTTCAATGATTTATTGTGATCGGTGCGGTTATAAACCTCGCCAGGTTTTAGTAAAACTGTGTTTTTAAAAACAAACGGACGTACCGAATTTCTTGTATCAATCACATTATACCACCTGTATTTAACTGCCGAATCCAGCTTAAGAGCGGTATCCCTCAGAGTATATCTCGGGTAAACATAGATATTGTTGATCTTATAGATCTCGCGCGCCTGGTCGGCGGTTTCGTCTTTAACTTTTACAAAAATATCTACCTGGTGCCCCTTAACTGTACTGTCAACCTTCATGATCAGGCTTTCGGGGGCGAAATAGTAAAACCCTTCTTCCTTCAGGCGGGCATCAATGCGGATGCGCTCATTTTTGATCACATCCAGATTGTAATTATTACCAACTATCAGCAGGCTTTCTTTGGCTGTGCCTGAGATAGCCGTGTCAAGGTTTTCTTTTCCTGTCGGGAAGATCACCTTACGGATAGTGTAGTTAACATTGGGTTGCACGGTATAAACAGCTTTGGCTACCTTGCCTTTGCTTACGGTATCGCCGCTTACAAATGACTGAAAAAAACCTTCATTCTGCAGCCTACTCTGTAAAACGGCGCTATTTTTCACGACATCCACATCACTGATCAATACTGGTGGTTGCCCGAACTTAGTATTCAACCAATGGCTAAAACCTTTCTTTTTGGTAGTGCGGGTTTTATTATAGATCCACAGTTTTACCCTTAATCCTAAAATTTTTGAATTGGGTTTAGGCCGGAGCAGGCCTTGCAGCTCGTTGCTGATATCCTTTTCGTCACCTTTGGTAACCTCGTCATTCTGATCATCGATCTTTATTTCCCCGCCGGTGTATAGCTTTTGATTGCCTGTCAGGTATTTGGTATTACTACAGGCATTCAATAATATGATTGAAAGGAGTAAAAATAAATATCTTAAATGTTTGATCATGAGGGGTAAATGCTAAATCTCTAAATCCCTAATTATTATTTAGTAGATGTTGTTTTTGTGCTGTCAGCCGCGGCCTTTTGCTGCTTATCTTTTTCTTTCTGCTCTTCTTTATATTGCTTTTGCTGCTCTTTTTCTTTCCTGGTTCTTTTTCTGAATATCTGGCTGAAACGGTTGTAATCAACCGTCAGTGTAAAGCCCACCCCGGTTTCAATGATCTGCCCTTCAATAACCACAAACTGGTCGCGGCGATAAGCCCTTAACTGGTACCGGCCATCCTTGCTCAATTTATAATTTACCGAAACGTTACCTGCTATATCGGTTGTTTTCTGGCCGGGTTGGTTTTGCCCTTCTAGGTTAAAATTGTTCCCCACACTCACCGTCAGCCTGTCACTCAGGAACCGCTTGGAAAGGCCAACATTAAGATCCGTGCGGTTTTGTGCTGTGCCGGATGAATAATCTTCCCCAGAAGTCAACCCAAAATTAAGGTCAACACCTGCAATCAGGTTACCTGCCAGCCTATTCAACTGATCTGACAGCAAACCGCTAACACTATTGCGTACAACCCCTTCAACAGTTGTGCTGCCGCCCTGGCTTTGTAATGGATTATCGCCAATAAAATGACCCAATACCAACACGCCAAGAACTTGCTTATTCAATTCATTAGGGTCCTGCCTTATCTGGGTTAACCTGGCATTAACGTTAGTAATCACTTCGCCTGACACAGTGTAACTGCTGT
>DATHKT010000050.1:0-262441 GCA_035489035.1 Mucilaginibacter sp. | reverse complement strand
CGAATGGCGCAAGTGCATTTATAAAAAAATAGGCCTGCTCAACATCCAGGACCAGGCTATGGCCGCGAAGGCAGTACTGAAATGGCCTTTTATTGATTCTGCAAGGGTAGCAGTTTGGGGCTGGAGCGGCGGCGGCTCATGTACGCTAAACCTCATGTTTCAGCATCCTGAAATTTATAAAACCGGCATTGCCGTGGCAGCGGTAGGCTGGCAATTAACTTATGATAATATTTACCAGGAGCGCTATATGGGCGTACCGACAGACGAAGCCAGCAAACAGGTGTTTATTAACGGATCGCCGATAACTTATGCCAAAAATCTGCGCGGCAACCTGCTGTATATTCACGGTACAGGCGATGATAACGTGCATTACAAAAATGCCGAGATGCTGATCAACGAACTGGTGAAATATAACCGGCAGTTCAGCCTGATGTCGTACCCTAACCGTTCGCATGGGATATTTGAAGGCGCTGGTACAGGCTTGCATTTGCGTACTTTGTATACCCAATATCTAAAAGAGCATTGCCCTCCGGGAGGAAGATAACCTATGTTGATTGGCTAAAGGGTAGTTAGCTAGCATAGCTCTTGTGTGATCAGAGATCATAAGGGATGCGGAAAGTATTTAACAAAAATATTACACGTGTATCATTGCCATTGATTTATGCGTAATGATCAATATGAGAAAAATATTTATCCCCGCCAGTGTTTTTAGCCTTTTGGCAGTTGTTTTGGTATTAACTTTTTCGGCCTGTAAAAAGGATGCTGCCGGCGGAAACGTTAATATAACAGGAGAATGGGCGAAAGCACAATTTCAGGGGTTAGAAAAGTATGCGTTTAAAAGTGATGGTACCGTAGAATATAACATAATGGCAACTGATTCGGTTACCAAACGTGTTATCGGATATCGCTATAAAAGTGTCGGTAAATACTCGGTTAATAATGCTGAATTAACGATGTACGATCTGAAAACTTTCTCAAATATTAACAACAATTTTGGCCCTGTTGCTGAACTTGTACCTGTTGATGGCCAAAAAACTATAACTTATACTATATCAGTGAACAGTCAAAAAAATAAACTTTCACTTTTTTTTACCTGCCCGGCCAATGCTGATTGTGTTCCTTCACCCATGATTTATTATAAACAATAACGAAGACTTAATCCGGGGATTTTGTCCAAAAACCAATTATTTATTCATACTATAATTAACTAAAAAGGCAGGTCATCTGCATTTCCATTTCTGTAATTATCAGGCGAATGGTTTTCTTTTACCGCCTGGCGGGGAGTTGCTTCAGGTTCAAAATCGCTTTTGCGGCCAAGCATGGTAAAGTTCTCGGCGACTACCTCGGTCGTATATTTTTTTACCCCTTCCTTATCTTCAAAAGAACGGGTCCTTAATTTTCCTTCAATATAAACCAGTTTGCCTTTTTGCAGAAATTTCGCGGCTACATCCGCGAGGCCTCTCCACATCACGATATTGTGCCATTCGGTTTGTTCTACCTTCTGGCCGTCTTTATTATACGTTTCAGAAGTTGCAAGCGGGAAGCTTGTTACAGATACTCCGCCTTCCAGGTAGCGCACTTCAGGGTCTTTACCTAAATGACCTACGAGTATTACTTTATTTATTCCTGACATTGGGTTTAATCAAAGAAATTATATTACAACGAAAAAAAGTTGTTTATAAAGATAGCTATGATTTTCGGAAATGCTAATTTTTCCAAGTCTTTTACCTCAATATAGAACCATTCTTGCTTCATTTTAACCGGCTTACAACTTATGTGAATAAATTGTGTATGTATATGCTGATGTGTAAGTAAGTGTTTCTTAGTTGAAAATGTTTTAATTATCTGGATATCATCACCAAAAAAATCTTTTACTTGTGTTAAGGTAGCAATTTCAGATGGTAATACATAACTAAATGTTTCAATTAAAGGCAGGTCATACATATTTGCCCATATATCTTTTTCATCGCGCTTATTCATCAGGACGGTATTGCCGTCTGTCACCAATAAATAGTTGAAAAACCGTTCGCGTATTTTACCCGTCTTCAATTTTTGAGGTAAAGCCGCTATCGCGTTATTATTAAATGCATAGCACCCTGCTCTTACGGGGCATATGGCGCAATCCGGATTTCTGGGTTTACACAGCATGGCGCCAAATTCCATCATGGCCTGGTTATGCAGGCCGGGATGATCCCGGTTCAGCAGGTCATTTGCTATTTCCTGGAACATCTTTTTGCCCTTTGTGCTGTTAGTGGGTTCCTCAATACCAAAGTATCGCGCCAGCACCCGGTAAACGTTCCCGTCTACAACAGCCCTTGCTTCATTGGCCGAAAAGGAGGAAATAGCAGCGGCCGTATATTCACCTATACCTTTCAGACCGATCAGCTGCTGATAATCCCCGGGAAACTTTCCGGCATACAATTCAACCACCTGGCGGGCGGTCTTTAGCATGTTGCGCCCGCGCGAATAGTACCCCAGGCCCTGCCACAAATTCAATATATCGCCCTCATCAGCAGCGGCAAATGCCTTCACATCAGGATATTTTTCAATAAAACGATAAAAATAGGGCATCCCCTGCTCCACACGGGTTTGTTGCAAAATAATTTCAGAAAGCCATATCACGTAGGCATCGGTGGTATCGCGCCAGGGCAGTTCCCGTTTGTTTTTAAGGTACCACCTGACTAATTCGTCAGAAAAATTCATGTGCTCAAATGTAATATCATGCACGCTTAATTGTATGTATTTTGTAACGTTTATGTGTGATTTATGGTCCTTATAAAAAAAAACCATCATTTATTTCAATCTTTGGTTATAAACCAATACTTTTGCAACCCCAAAACAGTTAAGTATTTACACATTTTAATAAAGGAAAATCTGATATGACTAAGGCAGAAATTATAGCTGAGATCTCATCTAAAACAGGTATCGAGAAGGTTGACGTTCAAGAAACTGTAGAGGCATTCTTCAAAGTCGTTAAAACCTCAATGGTTGGCGGCGAGAACGTTTATGTAAGAGGCTTCGGAAGCTTTGTAGTTAAAAAAAGAGCGAAAAAAACGGCGCGTAATATTTCAAAAAATACGGCTATAATTATTCCCGAGCATTTTGTGCCAAGTTTTAAACCTGCCAAAACTTTTGTTGAAAAAGTTAGATCAGGCAATAAAACGGCCAAAACTGCAAAATAATCCGTACTCATGAAGCTTAAACAAATAATCGTTATAGGGATAGTTTTTGCTATTTCGATTATTTTGTATACGCTGCCTGTTAAAGGTTTAATTAAGCCAAAGGAAGCTACCAGGGGTAAATCGGCAGAGATGCCTGCTTCGCGCCCTGCTGCCATTACTAATGTAACGGTGGATATGGTATCGGCACCGGCAAAAACAGCCATTGGTGCGGCCCTTGCGGCTACCATCAATGATCTGGAAGGGCAGTTAAAAAATGCCTCCGGTGATGCTGATAAGCTGAAATTGCAGAAACAACTGGCAAAACAGTGGGATGATGATAACCAGCCCGCTCCATCGGCATTTTACTACCAGGCTGCGGCCCGGCAGGAGAATACGTTTGAGAACTGGTTAAATGCGGGCAATCGTTTTAATGATGCCTACAAAACCACGCAGGATACGGTTGCGCAACCTGCTTTTGTAGAGAATGCTATTGATGCATATAAAAATGCCACAAAGCTGCAGCCGGAAAGCCTGGATGCAAAAACGGGTTTGGGTATAGCTTATGTTAACCAAACAAGTTTGGGTATTACCGATCCTGATGGCGGTTCGCCAATGCAGGGTATTATGTTACTGCTTGATGTAGTAAAAAAAGACCCGAACAACCGGAACGCCAATTTAAACCTGGGTATGTTCGCCATGAAATCTGGGCAGTTTGAAAAAGCCGTTGCCCGGTTTAAAACAGTAATAGCCCAAAAGGCTGAAGTTGAACCTTATTTTTACCTTGCAGAAAGCTATAAGCAGCTTGGAATGAAAAAAGAAGCCATTGATGCTTATCAAAAATGCAGGGATATGATCGATGATACTGTTATAAAACAGAAGATAGATCAGTACATAAAGGAATTAAAAAATTAAAATTCACATTTAAAGATTATTATTATGCCGAGCGGTAAAAAACGTAAGAGACACAAAATGGCTACCCATAAACGTAAAAAGCGTTTAAGAAAAAACAGGCATAAGAAAAAGTAAGTTAAGTGGTTGATTATGTTGAATAAGTTATTTTACTATTTAACTCAATCAACTTATTCAACCCAATCAACTAACTTAATGTTTGTTATTGTTTTACCTCTTATATAAGTAAGCGGTTGATTCAGACCGTTTTAAGAAATGGAGTAGCAGTTGATAAAAGAATTAATTATCGATTCGACCCCGAACGGGGCTACCATTGCGCTATTACAGGATAAACAACTTGTAGAACTACATAAAGAACAGGTTACCAACAACTATACCGTTGGTGATATTTACCTTGGCAGGATCAAAAAGATCATGCCCGGTCTAAATGCTGCTTTTGTGGATGTTGGCTACGAGAAGGATGCGTTTTTGCATTATCTTGACCTTGGTCCGCAGGTACAAAGCTTGTTAAAGCTGACCAAACAGGTACGCGGTGGTGGTTACCAGTCGAAACTATTAGATAATTTCAAGCTGGATGCTGATATTAATAAATCCGGGAAGATCTCGGAGGTATTAACAAAAAATCAGCTGATACCGGTACAGATAGCGAAGGAGCCCATTTCAACCAAAGGCCCCCGCCTCAGTTCAGACCTGTCCATAGCGGGCCGGTATGTGGTGCTTGTGCCTTTTTCTGAAGCGATATCTATATCCAAAAAGATAAAGAGCAATACGGAGCGTAACCGCTTACGTAAAATCGTGGAGAGCATCAAACCAAAACATTTTGGGGTGATCATCCGCACCGTTTCCGAAGGAAAAGGCGTGAGCGAAATGCAATCCGACCTGCTCGACCTGATCTCGAAATGGGAGACCTTCATTACGCGTTTGCCTTCCATCGAGCCTGCTAAAAAAGCCCTGGGTGAGATCGACCGCACCTCTACGCTTTTGCGCGATATACTCAATCCTGATTTTCAGCATATCTATGTAAATGATAATGCCATTTACGAGGAAATACGCACTTATGTGCACCAGATATCACCCGATCTCGAAAATATAGTGCGCCTGCATAAACACAAGGAGCCCATTTTTGAGCACTACGGCATTGATAAGCAAATTAAAGGCGCTTTTGGCAAAACAGTGAACCTGGCAGGCGGCGCCTACCTGGTAATTGAGCATACCGAGGCCCTGCATGTAATTGATGTAAACAGCGGTAACCGTACCGCCAGCAAAGAGAACCAGGAAGAGAACGCCTACCAGGTAAATAAGGAGGCTGCCAAGGAGATAGCCCGCCAGCTAAGGCTGCGCGATATGGGCGGTATTGTGGTGATCGACTTTATCGATATGCACAAGCCGAACAACCGCAAGGATCTTTTTGATTACCTGCGTGCCGAAATGTCGCACGACAGGGCCAAGCATACCATTTTACCGCCAAGTAAATTTGGCCTGGTACAGATCACCCGCCAGCGCGTTCGTCCGGAGATGAATATCGTGACCAGCGAGGTTTGCCCTACCTGTAATGGTACAGGCACCATACGCCCAACCATTTTGCTGCTGGATGATATCGAGAACAACTTCAACTATATCCTGGTTGAGCAAAACGAAAAAAGCATTACCCTTACTGTACATCCATACATCGAGGCTTATATCAAGCAGGGTTTTATTACCCGCCAGATGAAATGGTTCGGCAAATATGGCCAGTGGATCAAAGTTAAAAGCAACCCGGCCTACCAGATCACCGAATTCCACTTCTTCTCCAGTAAGGACGAAGAGATCAAATTATAGATTTGCGAATGTGCAATCCCGATAGCTATCGGGAACAGATGTGCAGATGTTTTAATAGAGCATCTGCATTTTTGTTTTATGGCGAATTTAATTTACTAATTTTATTAGTAAATATGACCGGAATTTGCAATTTAATCTGCACATTTGCACATCTATAATCTGCACATTAACCAATGGCCAAAACTAAAGTCGCTTATTTCTGCCAGAGCTGCGGTTTCGAATCACCTAAATGGCTGGGTAAATGCCCCTCCTGCCAGCAGTGGAATACCTTTGTTGAAGAAATCATAGAGAAAGTAAATGTATCTGTTCCTAACTGGAAACCAAGTTCCACTACTACTCAGCGCGCTAACAAGCCGGTGCAGGTTTCAGAAATTACTTTTGATGAGGAACACCGCATGCTCACACCGGATAAGGAATTTAACCGGGTTTTGGGCGGCGGTATTGTAGCGGGCTCCTTGGTACTCATCGGCGGCGAACCGGGTATAGGTAAATCAACTTTGATGCTACAATTGGCTTTGAATATGCCGAAGTTGAAAGTGCTGTATGTATCAGGTGAGGAAAGTGAGCGGCAGATCAAGATGAGAGCGGAAAGGTTGAGTGAAGTCGGAAAAAATAAATCCGACATCGAACATCCGAAATTCGAAATCGGAAAGGGTTGTTTTATCCTGACAGAAACATCCACCCAAAATATATTTAAGCAAATAGAGCAACTACAGCCCGACCTGGTGGTGATCGATTCGATACAAACGCTTTATTCATCGCATATTGAATCAACGCCGGGCAGTGTGTCGCAGGTTCGGGAGTGTACGGCTGAATTATTGCGCTTTGCCAAAGAATCGGGTACGCCGGTTTTTCTTATCGGTCACATAACCAAAGATGGCATGATAGCGGGCCCTAAAATACTCGAGCATATGGTTGATACCGTTTTGCAGTTTGAGGGCGACAGGCATCATGTATACCGTATCCTGCGGGCGGTGAAGAACCGTTTTGGTTCGGCCTCCGAACTGGGTATTTATGAAATGCTGGGCGAGGGGCTACGCGAAGTGTCTAACCCATCAGAAATTTTACTTTCGCAGCGCGACGAACCATTGAGCGGCATCACCATTTCAGCCACACTGGAGGGCCTGCGGCCCATGTTGATCGAGACCCAGGCACTGGTAAGCACATCTGCATACGGAACACCACAGCGTACCGCTACGGGCTTTGATACCCGCCGTATGAGCATGCTGCTGGCCGTGCTCGAAAAGCGCTGTGGGTTTAAGCTTGGCGCTAAGGACGTTTTTCTAAACATCACCGGTGGCATCCGGGTGGAAGACCCTGCGATTGACCTGGGATTGGCAGCAGCCATCATTTCCTCGCATGAAGATATACCTATTCCTTTTAAAACCTGTTTTGCCGGTGAGATCGGCTTATCAGGCGAGATACGTGCTGTTAACCGGGTAGAACAGCGCATTGCCGAAGCGCAAAAGCTGGGTTTCGAGCAGATATTCATTTCCAAATACAATCTTCCCAAGGTCGGAGACCAAAAGCGGATGGACCTCTCGCGCTACGCTATCGAAATTAAAACTGTTGGTAATATCGAGGAAGTATTTGGGTTGCTGTTTGGGTAAACAGTAATTAAAAAGGGTGTCATGCTGAGGCTCTCGAAACATGCGGGCAAAGGCCTCTGCACACAACCCTTCGACAGGCTCAGGGTGACACCCCTTTTTACTTTGTGTTTTATCTTAATGGTTCGTATTAACTACCACTACTTTACGTATACTGTTGTTGTTGAAATCAGCTACAAAAATATTACCTGTTGCATTAACCGCGATACCTGTTGGTGTGTTGAATTTGGCAGCTGCACCGTCACCATCAGCAAAGCCTGCAACGTTGGTAGCACCGGCCAGGGTATATAATACCCCTGCTGAGGTTAATTCCAATATGCGCCCGGCCTCGTCTGCTATGAACAGGTTCCCGGTCGCGTCAACGGTTACACCTGCGGGCAAACCGATCACTGCGGATTGAACCGGGCTACCCCCAACTGTAGTAATCACACCGGCAGAAGTTATTTTTCTGATAGCATGATTTCCCAGGTCGGCCACATACACATTTCCTGAAGCGTCTACTGCAATACCATTTGGATCTTTAAATAATCCATAAGCGCCGGTGGTAGCATCAAATGTAGCATTGGCATAACCTGCTGTTGTAGTGCCGGCAATCCGGGTAACTACACCAGCTGATGTAATCTTGCGTATCATATTATTATTATGGTCGGCTACGTATACGTTACCAGCTGCGTCAACAGCAACTGCTGCCGGGCTGCTAAATTCAGCAGCTGTACCTGTGCCATCTACATACCCGGCTGTTGTATTACCTGCCAAAGTGCTAACTACACCGGCCGGGGTAATTTTACGGATCACGTTATTTCCAAAATCGGCCACATAAATATTGCCCGAAGCGTCAACAGCAAGGCCCTGCGGGCCATAAAACTGCGCTGCAGTACCCGTTCCATCGGCATACCCGGCTGTCCCGTTACCTGCCAGGGTAGTAACAAGCCCTGCTGGTGTTATCTTCCGGATCAGGCTGTTAAAGGTATCGGCTACGTAAATATTACCGGCAGCATCTGTAGCAATGCCATTCGGGTTATTGAATTGGGCGGCGGTGCCGGTTCCATCAGCGCTACCGCTGGCTGCACTCCCTGCAAATGTCGTTACCGTACCGGTAACTGATGATAAAGTGGCGCTTGTTGTAAAACTAACCACATCGCCATAGCCTGTACCGTTGGAATTACTGGCATAAGCCCGTACATAGTATTTGGTATTGGGGGTTAACCCGGTTAAAATGCTTTCGAAGGTATAACTGCTGCTGATAACAGGATCAGTGGTTTTGCTATCGGCTATAGTGGGCAACTGATTAGTGTTGCTATAACAAACGCCGTTTGACGCGATAAAGGTGGTACCTATCACTGTAACCGTACCGCCGCTTTGTGCTGAAGTTGAGGTTACGGTCGATATTACAGCTGTAGTAGTAACCGTAGGGGGTGAAGCAACAGCAGGCGCGGTTTTTTTACAACCAGTTTGTATCAATAAAGCGGAAATGGATAAAATTAAAAGGGCAACAAGTAAGGGTTTTTTCATGTAAGTAATTTGTGTTCAATAGTACTTTAAAATTGTTTAACTATAAACGGCTTTAACAATAATTAACAAAAATAAGCTAAAGCCACCGAAGTTCCATGTTCTAATAAATTATAGGCTGTCGTATCATTAACCCTTCCGGCTCAAAACCTTTGAAATGAAATGATTGTTATCCGTCCAACCGCATAAACAACTATACGATGAAAGCTTGCTGTTTATTACTGTCCATGCTATTTTCATTGCAAATATTTTCACAAAAACATACCGCACTACCGCATGGAATGGTTTATGGTATCAAACCCGACACCACAGTCATCATGAGTGCGGATAAGCTGGAAGCATTTATGGACAAGAAAACCCGGATAAGCACTACCATTCGCGGCAAGGTGATCCGGGTAACCAGGCAACAGGGCGGATGGTTTGAGTTGGATGCCGGTAACGGAAAAGTGATCAGCGCGCATTTCAGGGTTTATAATGTTTCTATCCCGGCTGATCTGAAAGGAAAAACAATCATAGTGGAAGGTGTGGGACAAAAACAGTTTATAGCGGATGACCAACAGCATTTTGCCGGGGATACTGTTACAGGCAAGAAGCAACAAAATATAAAAACCGATCCCAAACGCCGGCTTACCTTCGAGGTAAAGGGGCTAATGGTGGATCATTGAAGGATTTCGAATATCGGATTTTCGATTTCGGATTTTAAGACTGAACTATTCCTCTTTAATTAAATGGCGATTCTCTTCTTACCAATACCGGCTCCAGGTGCAGGTCGGTGATAAAAAACTCTCTTACCTTTTCTTCTATGTCAGATTTATTTACTGTAGACATATTCCGCCTTGCCAATTCTTTTGAAATTTTATTAGCGAGGTCGCCGATGGTTTTTACGTGCATTTCTTTCCCCATTTTTCCCGCCATTTTCAGGCTGATAAGGGATGCCAAAATACCGGCCACACCTACCTGCCAGCTATAATAACAGCATACTACACCCGATGCCATCAGCATCAATGTAAATATGGCGATGATCCATTGCTTTGGCTGCAACAGGTTCATCTCGAAACCCAGCTCATTTTCAATAGAACCTATCAGTTCCAGGCGCTTGTCTCTCGGGAATATCTGGCACAGTTTAGTGTGAGGGGTTATGGAACATTTATCGATACCGGTGGCAGCAGTTATTGCGTTACGCAGCTGGTAGAAAGCATGTTGCGTGGTGCAGGTTTCCGAGTGGCAGTGGTCCAGTTGTTTAGCTATTACATCACAAAGGGTACCAAACGTGTTCACATCTTTCAACATTTCATTATCAAACCTGATGTTAAACGATCTTTCTATCTTCACTAAAACATCACCAATGTCGCAGGGGTCAACATGGTTTAAATTATAAATTTCTTTATTCATTACTACACTATTCTTATTTGAAATATCAGCAATTTAAGGTCCATTAATTTTACTTGCTGAGGTACATTGATTTTTCTTTATACAAATGTCTGAAGTATGGGTCTTCCAGGTTAGGGATAAAGCGAATGGCTTCGCCGGTTGATTTCATTTCAGGGCCGAGCTCCTTATTCACTTCCGGGAATTTATCGAAAGAGAATACCGGCTCTTTTATAGCGAAGCCTTTCAGCTTGCGCACAATGGTAAAATCTTTTAGTTTATTAGCGCCCAGCATGATCTTGGCCGCAATGTTGATATAAGGCACATCATATGCTTTCGCGATAAAAGGTACCGTACGCGATGCGCGTGGGTTTGCTTCTATCACATATACCTTTTCGTCTTTTATAGCGAACTGGATATTCAACAAGCCACGCACGTTCAATGCGTTGGCTATTTTGATCGTATGATCCTCCATCTGTTTGATCACTTTGGCCGAAAGGTTGAAAGGCGGTAATACCGCGCTTGAGTCGCCGGAGTGAATTCCCGCAGGCTCAATATGCTCCATCAATCCTATAATATGCACGTCTTCTCCATCGCTGATAGAATCTGATTCGGCTTCTTCGGCACGATCCAGGAAATGATCTATCAGTACACGGTTGCCTGGCAAATTTTTCAACAGACTTACTACCGCTTTTTCCAGGTCCTCGTCATTGATCACAATGCTCATACCTTGCCCACCCAGCACATAGCTTGGGCGCACCAGTACCGGGTAACCTACTTTATGCGCTACTTCAATAGCTTCTTCCGCGTTCTCGGCTACGCCATAATTAGGATAAGGAATATCAAGATCTTTCAGCAAGTCTGAGAAACGGCCACGGTCTTCAGCAATATCCATATTGTCAAAGGATGTACCGATGATCTTGATGCCATGTTCGTGCAGCTTCTCAGCCATTTTCAAAGCAGTCTGGCCACCTAACTGAACAATAACACCTTCTGGTTTTTCCAGTTCGATGATCTCGCGCACATGTTCCCAAAATACAGGCTCGAAATATAATTTATCGGCCATGTTAAAATCGGTAGATACCGTTTCGGGGTTGCAATTGATCATAATTGCCTCGTAGCCCGACTCCTTGGCTGCCAGCAAACCATGCACGCAGCTATAGTCAAACTCAATGCCCTGCCCTATACGGTTGGGGCCCGAGCCTAATACAATTATTTTCTTTTTGTCTGACACTTGTGATTCATTCTCACCTTCATACGTAGAATAGTAGTATGGGGTTTTAGCCGGGAATTCGGCGGCACAAGTATCCACCATTTTGTATACCCTTTTTATGCCCAGGGCCTTGCGGCGCTGGTAAACATCTTCTTCGGTTACATTGGTGAGCACATAGGCAATCTGCGCATCCGAAAATCCTTTTTGTTTCAGTGTAAAGAAAAACTCGGCCGGTACATTATTTAAGGAGTACCTGCGCAGTTCAACCTCCAGGTTCACTATTTCCTGTACCTGGTTCAGGAACCAGCGGTCGATCTTGGTAGCTTTTCTCACCGACTCGATCGGCACACCCAAACTCAAAGCATCGTAGATATGGAACAGCCTGTCCCAGCTTGGATTTTCCAGGCTATGCATAATCTCTTCCAGGTTGCGGCTCTGGCGGCCATCGGCGCCTAAACCTGCCCGGCCAATTTCCAAACTCTGACAAGCCTTTTGCAATGCCTCAATAAAACTGCGGCCAATAGCCATCACTTCACCTACCGATTTCATTTGCAAGCCTAAGCGTCTGTCGGCGCCTTTAAACTTATCAAAGTTCCAGCGCGGTATTTTTACGATCACGTAATCCAGCGTAGGCTCAAAATAAGCCGAGGTGGTTTTGGTGATCTGGTTTTCTATTTCGTCAAGATTATATCCTATGGCCAGCTTAGCTGCGATCTTGGCGATAGGGTAACCTGTTGCCTTAGATGCTAACGCTGATGAGCGGGAAACACGCGGGTTAATTTCTATAGCGATGATCGCTTCATCGGCCGGGTTTACCGAGAACTGCACATTACACCCTCCGGCAAAGTTGCCTATGGCGCGCATCATTTTAATGGCCTGGTTACGCATTTCCTGGTAGCAGCGGTCGCTCAGTGTCATTGGCGGGGCCACGGTGATCGAGTCGCCGGTATGGATACCCATCGGGTCGAAGTTTTCTATTGCGCAAATGATGATCACGTTATCGCGGTTATCGCGCAACAACTCCAGCTCATATTCTTTCCAACCTATAACGGCTTGTTCCACCAATACCTCGTGGGTTGGTGATGCCTGCAGGCCGCGGCTTAATGACTGATCAAAGTCTTCTTTTTTGTGTACAAACCCTGCGCCTTTACCTCCTAAGGTATAGCTTGGGCGGATAACCAGCGGAAAGCCGATTTCTTGTGCAGCCTCTTTTCCTTCCAGGAAAGAGTTGGCGATTTTTGAGTTGGCCACGCCTACACCAATATCTACCATTAGCTGACGGAAAGCCTCACGGTTCTCTGTCTTTTCAATGGCGGCTATATCCACCCCCACAATTTTAACGTTGTATTTCTCCCATAACCCGGCTTCGTCAGCCTCAATACAAAGGTTCAGCGCGGTTTGGCCGCCCATGGTAGGCAATACGGCATCTATATTTTGTTCCTTAAGTATCATTTCAATACTTTCAACGGTAAGCGGCAACAGGTAAACATGATCACCAATAACCTTATCTGTCATGATGGTGGCAGGGTTACTGTTGATGATGGATACAGAAATGCCTTCTTCTTTTAATGAAAGCGCGGCTTGCGATCCGGCGTAATCAAATTCACAAGCCTGGCCAATAATAATGGGGCCTGAACCAATAATGAGAACGGATTTGATGGAGGTGTCTTTGGGCATAGTTTCTTGGGCGTATGGTTCATTGTTTATGGTTCATTTTCTGAGGTTTAAATGCAAACCTGCTATGAACTATTATCTATCAACTATGAACTTTTATCTATGCGCTGAAAGCGAAAAATCCCGACTTCAGCGTCGGGATGCAAAGATAGAAAAATAGAATTATTTTGACTTACGATTTTTCAATTTTTATTAATAACGATTTAATGAATATAAGGTGTAGTATTGTTTTGATATAAAATCAGAATTTTTATATTTACCATACAAGAAAACCGATCCATTAACTGACATGATGAAAAGATATTTATTCCCATTGGTTGTTCTGTGCATTGGTATCAGCAGTTGCGGGATGTTCCAATCCATTATCAAATCTTCCTTCCCCTACACCACTACCCTGGGCATACCATCCTCCTCAAAAGAAGGAGCCGAATACTCGGCCATAAGCATGGCTAATAGTTTCGACCAAAATTTTAGTAAAAAAGGTAACAACGGCGACAGAATAAGCCAGGTGCGGGTTATTTCGGCTAAATTAAGAACAGATGAGCCTTCTGATTATAATATCGGTAATATAGCTACCGTAAAGATCTATCTTTCAAAAGAAGATGGCACGAATGAGATACTGGTAGCTTCGCGCAATGATATAGGCGCTAACGTAGGCAATGAAGTAGTGCTGGATATTGATAACACCCAGTTGCTGGATGTATTGGTGCGCGAGCCGAACATCAGGGTGCGCATGGCTTATAAATTGCGGAAAAAAATAAGCAGCGATGCCAGCCTGCATGTTACATTAGGACTTGCCGCTTACCCTGCTGATAAAGCTTCTAACTAATAATTCTTATTTCACCAGCTTATTGTCCACATCCGGGAACACGAGTATCGGCTTGTATTGGCGGGCCTCATCCATCTCCATATAAGCGTATGACATGATGATCACCACATCGCCCACCTGGGCAAGCCTCGCTGTGGCTCCGTTAAGGCAGATAGTGCCGCTGCCGCGTTCGCCTCTTATCACATAGGTCTCAAACCTTGCACCGTTATTATTATTAACGATCTGTACCTTCTCATTGGCTATAATATTAGCCGCGTCCATCAAATCCTCATCTATGGTAATGCTGCCAACGTAATTCAATTCGGCCTGTGTTACCCTCGCGCGATGCAGCTTGGATTTTAATACCTCAATAATCATGCGGGCAAAGTTAGTGATTTAGTTAATTAGAGATTGGAAATTAGTTAACCAGAGGTTAGTGATTAGAGATTAGTTGCATTTTGGTGACGATATAGCAAACCATATTAGGCCTAAATCTCTAATCACCGGTTAACTAATCTCTAAAATCATATTATCTATCAATCTTGTTTTCCCTACCCTGGCGGCTACCAAAGCAACAATATTGTGAGTGCTTTGATTTGCCGGATGCAGATTATCACCATCAACTATTTTAAAATATTCAAGTTCTGCCCCATGTTCGGTGCGTATAAGCATTTCGCACTCACGCGTCAGCGATTGGATTTTCCTACGATCAAAATTTTCTTTCAGCCAGTTGAGGGTTTTATATAATACCAGGGCGTGTTGTCTTTCGTCAGCTGATAAATGGATATTCCTCGAACTCATGGCCAGGCCATCCGCTTCGCGCAATATGGGGCACATCACCAGCTTAACCGGCAGGTGCAACAGTTCCTCCATTCTTTGAATGATCAAAAACTGCTGGTAATCCTTCTGGCCAAAAAACGCTATATCGGGTTGCACTATAGCAAACAGCTTGTACACCACCTGTGTAACGCCCTGGTAATGCCCCGGCCTGAACTCCCCTTCCAGTAAATGCTCCAGTTCGCCAATTTCCAAATGCCATTGCTCATTGCCGTCATACATTTCCCCCACCTCCGGGTTGAACAGGATATCGCAGCCTGCCTGCTCCAGTTTTTCAATGTCCGATGCTATGGGGCGGGGATATTTCTCCAGGTCCTTTGGGTCATTAAATTGGGTGGGATTAACAAAAATGCTGCATGCCGTTATATCGTTGGCTTGCTGCGCCTGGGCCAATAATGACAAGTGCCCCTGGTGCAGTGCGCCCAGGGTTGGCACAAAGCCAATTGTTTTGCCCTCGGCGCGTAAATGTGCCAGGTATTCACTCAAATCCTTCCTTTTTGTAAAAATTTTCATCAAAATAGATTGTTGTTTAATAGCGATCCGCTAGATTTTAGATGGGCGTTTTTATTCATTTCTGTTTTTAACTGACATTCAGCCAATCGTGATGGTTTCAATAGCATGGAAATTTATAAAATGCGGCAAAGTTGTACAATTGATTAAAAATAACCAAAACTAACTTGTATAATACATTGATA
This sequence comes from Mucilaginibacter sp., assembly GCA_035489035.1. Classification (GTDB taxonomy): domain Bacteria; phylum Bacteroidota; class Bacteroidia; order Sphingobacteriales; family Sphingobacteriaceae; genus Mucilaginibacter. Next base: position 246,842 of record DATHKT010000050.1, on the reverse strand, counting down.
TTTCATAAGATAATGCTTATATTTGCAAACTCAATTTTATTGACTTCTTTACATAAATTTAATCCTGATTAGTGATGGGTAAATCTAAGCTTCTGTTCATAACTCATGAAATGTCCCCTTTTCTCGAACTCACAAAAATTTCTGAAATAACGCGCCAATTGCCACAGGCAATGCAGGAAAAAGGCTACGAGATCCGTATCCTGATGCCACGTTTCGGAAATATCAATGAGCGCCGAAACAGGCTTCATGAGGTGATCCGTTTATCGGGGATGAATATTATCATTAACGATAATGATAATCCTTTGATCATTAAGGTAGCATCGATCCCGGCGGCGCGTATGCAAGTGTATTTTTTAGATAATGAAGAATATTTCCAGCGTAAGCATGTGTTTGGCGACAAGGATGGCAAGTTTTATGCTGACAATGACGAACGGACAATTTTCTTTTGCAAGGGTGCATTAGAAACTGTAAAAAAATTGGGCTGGGCGCCTGACATCATTCACTGCCACGGCTGGATGAGTGCATTGGTTCCTGCTTATTTAAAAACAACTTATAAGGATGATCCGACCTTTAAAAACTCAAAGGTGATCTATTCTGTTTACGAAAATGATTTTGACGGAGAGTTCGGTCCTGATTTTGCCAGCAAGGCAGTAATGACCGATATGACTGAAAAACATACCGAAGTTTATAAACCAGGTACCAATTCAGCTTTGTATGCCGGTGCCATCCAATATTCCGATGGAATAGTTTTGGGCAGCGAAAATATAGACGAGGAAGTGTTAAATAATGTTAAAAACAGCCATAAATCGGTTTTAGAGTTTAATTCCACTGCAGATTTCGAAAATTATTACAATTTTTACGAAGAAATTACCAACGAAGAATTGGTACATGTTGCATAAGCTTTGAGATCAAATATGAAATTTTTCCGATTAGACTTATTGACCCTGTTAATAAGTCTTTTTATTTTGAATAGCTGTAAGAACCAGGACACCGTAGGGCTGAGTTTGGATTCAAAAACACAACTTAATGGCGCATTGATAGATACGTCAACAATTGTTGTCAATACTGTCTCTGATCTTGCCAATACTGCTTACCAGGCAGCCAATGGCCTCCCTAAGGACTCCATAATAACTTCTGGTTTAGCCAAAACCCCTATGGGCTATTTTAAAGACCCTGTATTGGGGCCAACTGAATCCAACGTTGCCGCACTGCTCAATTTGCCCGGTAGTTCCTATAGCTTGCCAAGTGGTACTATAGTCATTGATTCGGCTGTATTGGCACTAAAATATGCCGATGGTTTTTATGGCGACTCGCTTACCTCTAAATATAAGGTAAATGTGTACCAGCTAACCGAGCGGCCATTCAGTAAAACTTATTACAATAGCAAAAAATGGGCCTATAACTCAGCAAACCTGTTGGGCACACGCACATTTTTTGCCCATACACATGATAGCCTGACAATTGCAAGGGCGGTAGTGGGTGCGCCTGATACTGTACAAAGGATAGCGCCACAGCTAAGGATACCAATCAGTAAGGATTTTATTAATAATATCCTGTTTAATGCAAGCAGCGCACAGTTATCTTCCAACACGGTTTTCCAAAACAATGTCAAAGGCCTGTACATCACCATTGATAAAAACGGAACAACCGGTGCCGGCGGTACCTTTATGCTTGGCTTGGCTGATTCATTAAATGTTTATTACCATACCATAACAGGTACAACTATTGATACCAATTCAATGGCGTTATTAGTTGGAACGCATGCTGCGGAAATAATACATACCCCTTCGGCTGCGGTTACTACCGAGCTGAATAATACTAACAAATCAAGGGATATTATTTATTTGCAGGGCCTGGCAGGTTTAAAGGCTAAGATCAGTTTCCCTTATCTAAAAAACATTATTGCTGCAGTAGGCAGCAATATAGTGGTAAACAGGGCCGAATTAGTGGTTACCCCAGTACCAGGCAGTACCATCCCATTTGGGGCGCAACCAAAAATAACCCTGTACCAGTATAATATTTCGCACCAGGTGACAGAATTACCGGATGCAAGTACCGCTGACCACCGTTCGGGCGGCGGAGCCACATTTGGCGGATTCTATAACACTACCGACAAAAAATACCATTTTATTGTAACTGCCTATGTGCAGGACCTGATTGATGGCAAAGCGACGGATTATGGCACTTACCTGGCCTCTATCGACACTACAAATAAGGTATCGGTTGATATAAATCCAACCACCCAAACCGCCGCGCGTACCATTGCAGTCGGTACTGATAAAAACTCGCCTTACCGCATTAAGCTCAACATTATTTATACCAAGATAAATAGTAAATAAAAAAGGCCTCCGATAATCGGAGGCCTTTTTTATTTAACTCAATTAATATTAAAAACTATTTGGTATTGATATTGTCGTACAGGTGAGTATTTTTGAACTTTTTAAATTTAAAAACTTCTATTTATGTGCGGCATTGTTGGTTATATTGGTTATAGGGATGCTTATCCCATAGTTATCAAGGGGTTACATCGTTTAGAGTATCGTGGATATGATAGTGCAGGTGTAGCGCTAATTGATAAAGAATTAAAAGTTTATAAAAAAGCGGGGAAGGTTAGTGACCTCGAAAACTTTGTCAAGGACGTTAACTTAAAAGCAACTATAGGTATGGGCCACACCCGTTGGGCCACTCATGGTGTTCCAAGTGACCGGAATTCACACCCTCATTCATCGGGCAATCGTAAGCTTACCATCATTCACAATGGCATCATCGAAAACTACTCGGTTATCAGGGAAACTTTATTGGCTAAAGGCCATGTTTTTTTGAGTGATACCGATACCGAGGTTCTGATACACCTGGTGGAAGATATACAAAAAGAAACCGGGCTTGATCTGCGCGAAGCAGTTAGGGTTGCGCTCAATAAGGTGATCGGCGCCTATGCCATCGTGATCATGAGCGCTGATGAGCCCGACCAGCTGATCGCGGCACGCAAGGGAAGCCCTATGGTGATCGGTGTTGGCAAAGGCGAATACTTTATTGCCTCGGATGCTACGCCTATTGTGGAATACACGAAAAACGTGATCTATTTAAATGATAACGAAATTGCGTATATCCGCCGGGATGACCTGCTGATCAAAAATATCGACAATACCGTAAAGACTCCTTACATACAGGAACTCGACCTAAAGCTGGAAATGCTTGAAAAGGGCGGCTACGATCACTTCATGCTGAAAGAGATCTATGAGCAGCCACGCTCCATCCGCGATTGTATGCGCGGTAGGATCTATCCGCAGCAGGGCAAGGTGCAATTGGGTGGTATAAAGGAATATACAGAAAAGTTAAAAAATGTCGACCGTATTATTATTGTTGCCTGCGGCACTTCGTGGCATGCAGGTTTGGTTGGTGAATATTTAATAGAAGAATATGCCCGTGTACCTGTTGAAGTGGAATACGCTTCCGAATTCAGGTATCGTAACCCGATAATCTCAGAGAAAGACCTGGTGATAGCCATTTCGCAATCCGGGGAAACTGCCGATACCATGGCGGCCATTGAACTGGCTAAGGAAAAGGGCGCAACCATTTTTGGTGTCTGTAATGTGGTAGGCGCCTCTATTCCCCGCGCTACCCACGCCGGTGTTTACACCCATGCCGGCCCCGAAATAGGTGTTGCATCAACCAAGGCTTTTACCGCACAGGTAAGCGTACTGACATTGATCGCGTTTTATATCGCGCAGCAACGCGGTACCATCACCCAAAGTAAACTGATAGAATACCTGATCGAGCTGAACGAAATACCTGAACTGGTAGAAAAAGCTCTGCTTTCGAACGATCATGTTAAGAAAATAGCAGAGAAATTTAAAGATTCAACCAACTGCCTCTTTTTAGGCCGTGGAAGTTCGTTCCCGGTAGCATTGGAAGGAGCTTTAAAGCTGAAAGAAATATCTTATATCCATGCCGAAGGTTACCCGGCAGCCGAAATGAAGCACGGCCCTATTGCCCTGATAGATGATGATATGCCGGTTGTATTTATAGCTACCCAAAATTCGTCCTACGAAAAAGTGATCAGCAATATCCAGGAGGTTAAGGCGCGCGGCGGACATGTTATAGCCATCGTGACGGAAGGAGATAAAGATGTAAAGGCTATGGCCGATTATGTGATCGAGATACCGCAAACCGCCGAGGCCTTTGTACCATTGCTGGCAACCATACCATTGCAGTTATTGGCTTACCACATCGCGGTAATGCGCGGCTGTAATGTTGATCAGCCAAGAAACCTGGCAAAATCGGTGACGGTGGAGTAAAGGAGTCCATAGACCATGGTCGATAGTCCGTAGTCAAGCATATAAGTCAAAGCCCATCTTCATAAACTGAAGACGGGCTTTTTTACTATAGCTTATGGCTATGCATAATGTACATAATTATCTAATAGTGAAAAACAATAATTATTCTATTTTTGTATAGATTTAATCTATAACTTGAAAATCGGGATCAAAAACTATGTGCAAAAGGGATATATTTGCTAAGGACGACTACATAAACAAATCTTTTAAAACATATCTTGACTCCTGGCTCTTGATTCTTGGCTCTAAAATCATACACATATGACCATAACTCAGCTTGAATATATTGTTGCCGTTGATACTTACCGGAGTTTTGTATTGGCCGCCGATAAATGTTTTGTAACCCAGCCCACCTTAAGTATGCAGGTACAAAAGCTGGAAGATACGCTTGGTGTGAAGATATTCGACCGCAGCAAGCAGCCGGTAACGCCTACCGAAATAGGCATCGAGATCATCGACCAGGCCAGGATCATGTTAGCTGAAAGCGAAAAGATCAAAGAGATCATCAGCGACAGGCAGAAGGAACTATCCGGCGAATTGAAAGTGGGCATCATCCCAACTGTGTCTCCGTATATTCTACCCAAAATTATCACCGGCTTTATTCAGAAGTATCCGCTGGTAAAGCTGATCGTGTGGGAGCAAACTACCGAGCAGATCGTTCAGCAATTAAAGCTGGGCACACTCGATTGCGGTATTATGTCGACCCCGCTGCGGGAAAGTTCACTAACCGAGATCCCTGTTTTTTATGAGAATTTCGTTGCGTACACATCTAAAAACAGCAAGCTATCCAAAAAGAAAAGTATTAGCCCTGATGATATCGACATGGAAGAAATTTGGGTATTGAATGAGGGGCATTGCATGCGCGAGCAGGTGCTCAACATTTGCCAGCGCCGCAGGAGCACCAAGGGTTTCCTTCATTTTGAGTACAATACCGGCAGCGTAGAGACCCTGAAACGCATGGTGGAGCAAAATAACGGCGCCACCATTTTACCTGAGTTGGCACTTGCCGAGCTAACCGATAAACAATTAGACCGTGTACGCTACTTTAAGTCCCCAGAACCGGCCCGCGAAGTAAGTATCGTTATCCAAAAAAACTTCCTGAAACGCCGCATGATCGAGGCACTGAAAAACGAGATACTCGAATTCGTCCCCAAACGGATGAGGAGTAAGAAGAAGAAGGAAGTGATGGAGATATAGGATTTCGGAAGTCGGATTTTCGATTTCATCAAACCACGTCATTGCGAGGAACGAAGCAACCTCTACGCATGCCAATCAAATTTGCAGGAGTTTGTCTGAACCGGAATTTACCGAATTAATGAATTGCCTGAATTCTGTTAATTTAAAACCGTGTAGCCCTCTTGAACACCATTGAAAAAACTAACAACTGGTGAAAAATTCAGGTTCAGACTATTTTGGGCGTTCCCGCTGAAGAAGCGGATCGGGCTAACCGCTCATACTGCACAGGCCTTATTCACAGGCCGGTATCCGCTTTTATCCCTAACGCTTTTTGTCTGAACCAGGATTGCACAGATTTTTCACTTGTTATCTGTTTTTATAGGTGTTCAAGAGGGCTTCGCCGTTTAAGATTATCATGATTACCCGTTATTTTATTTAGAATTATTCTAAACAATTTGGAAAGTTGAGATTCAAAATATATTTTTGCCTCATTATTTATAATTAGTCTAAATAAAAATGAAGCAAATCCTACCTTTAAAAACCTTTGCCGCGATACTTCTAAGCGCGCTGTTTTTTATTTCCCTAACTGCGAAAGCGAAATCTTCAACCACAGATACAGAGGCACCCCGGGGCACTGTTAAAGGAAAAGTATCAACGCAGGACCATAAACCGGCAGAAAATGTATCTGTTAACCTGAAAGGAACCAAATATGGCACCGTTACCGATGAGGATGGAGAATTTCATTTCAGGGCCCCTGCAGGGAATTATATTCTTGTGATATCCTATGTGGGCTATAAAACCTTTGAGACAGCCATTACCGTTAAGGCGGGGCAGGTTGCCAATATAGCCGACATTACCATTCAAAACAACGAAAACTCGTTAAGTACAGTAAATATATTGGGCACCAAAACCAACAAATTTGCCCGTAAAAACAGCGAGATCGTGGCCAAAATGCCGCTTACTAATCTCGAAAACCCACAGGTGTATACCACCATCAATAAAGACCTGTTAACCGAGCAGCAGCTATTCAGTGCGGATGATGCTATTAAAAATGCGCCGGGCATACAAACCATGTGGCAGGCTACAGGCCGTGGCGGCGATGGCGGGGCTTATTATAATTCAAGAGGGTTTATTTTACAGAGCACTTTCCGTGATGGTGTGGCAGGCGTTGTCACCAACACCAACGATGCTGCTAATATTGAAAAGATTGAAGTGATCAAAGGGCCATCAGCCACGCTATTCGGCAGCACGCTAACCTCCTTTGGCGGACTGATCAATCGGGTCACCAAAAAACCTTACGATCATTTTGGGGGCGAAGTATCCTATTCCGCAGGTAGCTACGGCCTGAGCCGTTTAAGCGCAGATGTGAATACGCCGCTTGACTCAGCCAAAAAGTTATTGTTCAGGTTAAATACCGCATTCACCTATCAGGGAAGTTTTCAGTACCAGGGCTTTAGCCGCAATGGTATTGTAGCGCCAAGCCTGTCGTACCAGGTAAACGATCGGTTATCCATACTGGTTAATGCGGAGCTATCCTACGGCAAGGGCTCGGGTAAACCCATTTTCTTTTTCCCTGGTTCAAATGTTTCAAGCCTTGGTACCAACCTTGCCGATGGTTTGGCTTTGGATTACAAACAAACCTATTTCAACTCCGACCTGACCCAAAACTCGCAAAGCACCAATTACTTTGCACAGGTAAACTATAAGATATCCGACCATTGGACATCACGAACCAACTTTACATCATCAGGCAGTTATTCTAACGGTTTTGGAACTTATTATTACCTGCTGGCAAAAGATACCATCTCCCGCAATGACCAGTCGACCAAAAACAGCAGGGACCGCATTACCGAGGTTCAGCAGAATTTTAATGGCGATTTTAAGATAGGTGGTTTAAGGAACCGTTTTGTAGGCGGGCTCGATTGGATGCACGATAACTCAAACCAGTTCTTTTTTGGAAGCGGATTTGATAAAGTGGCCACAACATTAGGCCATGACGCTTATAACAACTACAATTATGCCAATATGAGCGCTATTTATAATAGCGGAACGATTGATTTTACCTATCCCATCATATTCAAATCAAACACCTATAGCGCCTATGCCGCTGATGTGCTGAACCTTACCGACCAGTTAATGGTGATGGCCGCTTTAAGGGTTGACCGTTATGAAAACAAAGGGAGCTTTGATATTAATGGAAACCCAACCGCACCGGCTTACAAGCAAACAGCCTGGTCGCCAAAGTTTGGGGTGATCTTCCAGCCGGTAAAGGACCAGGTATCCTTATTTGTTAACTACCAGAATGGTTTTATCAACCCAAGTCCATATACCGCGTTTGATAATGCCAGCAATTCCATCATCACCAAAATACCCGAATTACAACAAGCAAACCAGATTGAAGGCGGTGTTAAACTCGATTTGTTTGAAGGTAAATTAAGCAGTACCGTAAGCTACTACGATATTAAGTTAACCAACGTTTTACGCTCCGACCCTGCACATGCCGCGCAATACGCCCAACTGCAGGACGGCACCCAATTAAGCAAAGGTTTTGAAGCTGAAGTGATTGCCAACCCGGTACCGGGCCTAAATATTATAGGCGGCTTCTCTTACAATGATTCCAAATATACCAAAGCTGATGCTGATGTAGAAGGAAGAAGACCGGCCACTGCTTCAGCGCCATACTCGGCTAATTTTTATGTAAGCTACCGGCTGCAGCAAATGCCGCTTAAGGGTTTGGGATTTGGATTTGGCGGCAACTATGTGAGCGATAACAAGATCATTAACAGCATAAGCGAAGGCGAATTTATATTGCCAGCTTATACCATTTTAAATGCTTCGGCATTTTACGAACGCTCCAGGTACCGTTTTAATTTAGGTGTCAACAACCTGGGGAACCAGAAATACTGGATAGGCTATACCACAGTTAACCCGCAAATGTTAAGACAAGTTGTAGCAAGCGCAACATTTAAATTTTAATGAGCACTACAAAAAAAGTCATATTATTTATTCACCGCTGGCTCGGATTTATATCCGGGCTGGTGGTTTTTATAGTGAGCATTACCGGCTGTATATTCTGTTTCCAGGATGAGATACAGGATGCCATTCACAGTTACCGCAAGGTTGAGGTGCAGCAGACACCTTATTTAGAACCATCGGTTTTAAAGGCTGCCACGCTGCAAAAGTATCCCGATGCCACGGTAAATTACATTTATTATTACGGCAAGGACAGGCCAGCAATAGCATTGACCAACCTGGGCAAAGCCGGGTTTAACTATGTTTACTTTGACCCCTATAAAGGGAACATCCTGCACACAGAAAACCCGCAAAGCAATTTCTTTATTATTGTTGAATACATCCACCTGTATTTGCTGCTGCCTCCGAAGATCGGACAGGTGATCGTTGGTGTATCTGTTATTATTTTCCTTGTGTTGATGATCACAGGGATTGTACTCTGGTGGCCCAAACGCAAGACCGACCGCAAGCGCAGCTTCAACATCAAGTGGAACGGCCGCTGGCGACGGGTGAATTATGACCTGCATAACGTGTTGGGTTTTTATGCCACCAGCATTGCAGTAATATTAGCCATTACGGGTTTGTCCATCGCTTTTGAATGGATGAATGATGGCATTTACGCCACCGCCAACCTGGGAAAAAAATATCCACAGGAGAAAATAGAGCCCAAATCGGATACCCTGATTAAAGCATCGGTAGCAGGTAAACCCATCGATATGGCTTTCCGGCAGGCGCAGCAGCAATCAGCCAATGCACAAATGTTTTTGATCTATGACCCGTCGGCTAAAGCCGAAAGCATCGGTATCACCGCTTATGCCAAAAGCCTGCATTTTTACGAAAGCGACCTGTATAATTTTGATAAGTACACGGGCAAGTTGCTTAAACGGTTGCCCCATACACAAAAGAGCCCGGGCCTGAAAATGAATGCCATGAACTATGATATCCACGTGGGGCAAATCCTTGGGTTGACTGGCAAGATCATTGCTTTTATTACCAGTTTGATCTGCGCCAGTTTGCCGGTAACAGGTTTCATCGTATGGTTGGGCAAACGAAAGAAATCGAAAAGCAAAAAGATAAAAGCCGTGATGCACCGGAAAACACACGCACGGCTTGTAAACAACTAAGCCCTGATTACCTGTCTGCCTGGGTTCATCTTTTCATGCCGGCGGGTAATTCAGGCACTAATTTTCTTTTTGTCATTCTGAGCGAGAGCAAAGAATCTAATGACGAATATGCATAATGGTGAATAGATGCTTCACTACGTTCAGCATGACAAGTTTGTTATTTTACTCATCAAACGAGATCACCACATCATCACTTAATGGGTGCCCGGTGCAGGTGAGTATCCAGCCTTTGGCCAGGTCGTCATCGGTCAGTACATCGTTTTCCGCCATTACCACTTTACCGCTTTTGCATAAAGCCATACAAGTGGAGCACATCCCGGCACGGCAGCTATAGGGCAATTGCAGTTTATTTTGTAAGGCTGATTGCAGGATGGATTGGTTTTCCCCAACTGTAATGTCATATACTTCGCCCTTGAAATGTATTTTGACCTTTCCCGGCGGATAATTGACCAGGCTCCCGGTTACCCGTATAGTTTCTATCACAAAGTTTTCCTTGCGTATGCGCGCGGGTTCAATGCCCATGTACAACAAGGTAAGCCTCACCATCCGCATATAAGTAAATGGTCCGCATAAATAAAATTCTGCCTGCTCTAAATCAAAATTCACATGCTGCCGGACCAACTGCTCAACTATGATATTATTAAGCCTTTTGCCTTCGTTGCTTAAAAGATGAATGATTTTTAATCTATCGGGATGAGCAAGCGCCAATTCATCCAGCCTCCGTTTGAATAAAACAGAAGAAGCATTTTGACTGCTGTAAATCAGTGTAATGCGGCTATTTCCCGGCCGGCTGAGTATATACTTTATTTGCGCGAATATTGGTGTAATACCGCTGCCTGCTGCAAAAAATATAATGTCTTTTTCAGATTTAAAATCGGTGACCGTAAACCTGCCCGCGGGTTCAACGGCATTTATGATATCACCGATCTTCAATTTGGTGAGCATAAAGCGGGATATTTCGCCGTTGGTAATCCGTTTTACCGTAACAGCCAGCAAGTCTTCATCGGGTGATGAACTTAGGGAGTATGACCGGCGTATCTCTTCATCATGATGTGTAAATACAAGTGTAATAAACTGGCCGGCTTTATAAGATACTTTTTTGCCGGATAGTTCGCTTAAAAAGAAAGTCGCCGTATCTGGGGTTTCCCATTGGAGGGCTTCAATTTTTAACTGAAGCATCCGGATCAGGTTTTTAAAATCAGTTTACCAAACTGCGAGGAATTGGCCATTTTATTGACCGCCTTTTGCGCATCAGCCAAAAGAAACACCTCATCAATTACCGGCACGATCTGATGCTTGTTCACCAGGTCAACCATCCCTTTAAAATCTTCAGGACTGCCCATGGTCGTTCCTAATATTTGCAGTTGTTTCCAGAATATCTTACGCCCGTTAAGCGGTGGGATATTGCCGGCCGTTCCACCGAAAAAAACAATCCGCCCACCCGGGTTGGCCAGGTCAAGCAGTTTATCGAAGCCATCACCCAAAGCGCTGTCAATGATCACATCAAAGCCTCCGGCCATTAGCTGCAGTTCCTGTGCCCAGTCCTGCGCTTTATAATTTACCCCGGCTGCCGCGCCTAAATTCCTGGCTCTTCCAAGTTTTTCGCCCGATCCGGAGGTAACAAATACCTGGCATCCTGCCGCCACCGCCCATTGCAGGGCAAAAGTTCCGGTACCACCGCCTATACCAGTGATCAGTACTTTATCCCCCTTTTTTGCCTTGCCTTTGGTAAACAGGGCGCGGTAGGTAGTCATACCAGCTAAAGGTAAAGCTGCCGCCTGCTCCCAGCTTAAATGCGCTGGTTTAGCATAAAGATATTCGGCTTTCATCTTCACATATTCGGCAAAAGTCCCGTTTTCAGGTAACCCTAATATTGTAAAGTCACGGTTCTGGTATTCGGTATGGCTGCCCCAGTTATGGCAGGGATTGATGATCACTTCTTTATTCAGCCAGTGGTTATCCGCGTCATTGCCGACTTCAGCAACTATGCCTGCACCATCAGAGCCTAATATCGCTGGATACTTTATACCGGCATATTTGCCCACGGTTATCCAGTAATCCCTGCGGTTTAAGGCTGCGGCTTTGATCTGTACCAACACCTCACCTGCTTCCAGTGTGGGTTTTTCAACTTCCTTTATTACCAGCGGCTTATCTGCCGCTTCGAGTACAATGGCTTTCATAGAATAGAGTATAAATTGTCATTTCGACTACACTAACAGCCTTGTCATTCTGAGCGTAGCGAAGAATCCAATAGCGAACTTTGTAGGCGGCGAGTAGATGCTTCACTCCGTTCAGCATGACAATTTCAATTAACAAAAAAACGGCAGAACTATTCAAATCCTGCCGTCAATTTTATTATTCCCCCTTCAGGGGGTTAGGGAGCTAAACAGCTTTTGCATACAATTCGGCAACGTGATTCCAGTTGATCACATTCCAGATAGCTGCCAGGTAATCGGGACGGCGGTTCTGATATTTTAAGTAATAAGCATGTTCCCATACATCGATACCTAAAACCGGTGTGCCTTTTACTTCGGCAATATCCATCAGCGGGTTATCCTGGTTAGGGGTTGAAGTTATTGCCAGTTTTTTATCAGCAGTAACAATAAGCCATGCCCAACCTGATCCGAAACGGGTAGCGCCTGCTTCAGACACTTTAGTTTTAAAATCGGCGAATGAGCCAAAAGTGCTTTTTATCGCGTCAGCTAAAGCTCCGGTTGGCTCGCCACCGCCGCTTGGCGAAAGCAATGTCCAGAACATAGTGTGGTTATAATGACCACCACCATTATTACGAACTGCCGCCGGGTATTTAGAGATATTTTTAATGATATCATCAATGCTGTTATTCGCTTCAGGCTTACCTTCAAGAGCTTTGTTTAAATTGGTAACATAAGCCTGGTGGTGTTTGCCATGGTGGATCTCCATTGTCAGTTTATCAATGTGAGGTTCCAAAGCATCGGTGGCGTAAGATAACGCCGGTAGTGTGAATGCCATAATGATTATTTTTAAAAGGTTAAGAATCGTTGTTGGTACAAATATAAAGGTATGACGTTGATATTTGTTCTTATAAATGTCAAGTTTTTGAGAGAAAAGCATCACCTGGCTCAAATAGCGGACTTAACTAACAACACCCAACATGGCTAAAGAAATAATATATAAGCCACAGGACCAAAGCAGAAAATAAGAAGATAACAATTGTTATTCTTTTTGGCGTCCAAAACATTTTTATTAAGGTAAGTTTGTCCGAAGATATCAATTTGCCCGGTAAGAATGAAGGGGCTGATACACTTGCCTACAGTGCATGGACTAACTACTTACTACGCTTACCCTTGAAAAAATCCTTCACCAGCTCCGAACATTCATTTTCGCGGATGCCTCCAGTAATCAGCGTTTTTGGGTGGGTGATCTTTTGATTGAGCCGCCCAAAACCCAGTTTGGTATCGTAGGCCCCAAACACAATTTTACTCAGCTGGAACCAATACGATGCTCCGGCACACATTACGCAGGGCTCCATAGTAACATACAAAGTACAATCTCTTAAGTATTTACCACCCATAAAATTGGCTGCCGCGGTAAGTGCCTGCATTTCAGCGTGGGCCGATACGTCATTCAGGCGTTCGGTGAGGTTATGCCCCCGGCCAATGATCTGTCCGTTGCAAACCACCACTGCGCCGATGGGTATCTCATCTTCAGCTAAGGCCAGTTTCGCTTCCTTAAGCGCTTCCTTCATAAAAAAATCATCAGGCGAGATCGCGGGCTCGTCACCAAAAGTATAGTAGCGCATCAAATTAATTTTGTTAGCCTCACCAAAGGAGAGGACTTTTATCGAGAAATTAAAAACTTTTTAAGCCCCTCTCCCCCTGGGGTTTAAAGTTTACCTATAAAATTCAAACGTCTAAAATGGCGCTTGGGAGCAATAGCGGCATCACAAAACGTTCCTACGGAACGTAGAAATTATTATTTGTCGCATTTATTACCAACCAGGCGTTCCTACGGAACGTTTTTTATGTCTTCCGTCCGCGCGGGGCGGTTGGTGGTAAAAAAATAAACATATAAAAGCGCGTTCCTTAGGAACGCTTGGTGAAAGATTGGAATTTTATTTATACCCTGATTTTATGTGTAAACTTAAACCCCGGAGAGGGGTTTGGGGTGAGGCTGCATTATATCAGTTTACTGCCATTGGGCACTTGATGTTCAACCGCTGCCAGCACAATATCCCCGTTCTCATCGGCGAAGCCGGTAACCAAAAACTCGGACATGAAGGTGGCGATCTGTTTTTTGGGGAAATTGATCACGCCGATGATCTGCCGGCCCAGCAGCTCTTCTTTTGTATAATGTTTAGTGACCTGTGCGCTTGACCATTTAATGCCGTGCTCTCCAAAATCAACCCTGATCTTATAGGCAGGCTTGCGCGCTTCCGGAAAATCGGCTACTTCCAGTATCGTGCCGGTGCACAGCTCCACTTTTTCAAAATCGTGCCAGGTAATGGTTTCCATGGTGCAAAGGTAATAAGCTTTTTATTCCGTTTGTCATGCTGAGGAACGAAGCATCTATCGGCGATCAGATTCTTCACTACGTTCAGAATGACAAGCCTTTAAAAGTTGAGCGCTCAAACACTGATAATCCCCTTTTTAATAGCGAATATCACCAACCCTACCAGGTTTTTGGAGCCGGTTTTTTCAAACAGTCGTGCGCGGTAACCTTCCACCGTCCGCACGCTAAGGAATATTTTATCGGCTATTTCCTGGTTGGAGTGTTCCTGGCAAACCAGTTTTAATACTTCTATTTCCCTGTCGTTCAGTTCCACATGCTGCTGTTCGGTGCCGCCTTTATAGTTGCCCGGGCCAACCAATTGCTTGATCAGCGTTACAGAAAGATGCTCATTAAAGTAAAACCCTTTATGATAAACCGTTAATATGGCTTCAATGATCTCTTCGGGTTCAGCATTTTTCAGCAAATAGCCTGACGCACCCGCTTTCATCATATCCACAATGTATTTATCCTCATTGTGCATGGAAAGCGCCAGTACTTTTACCTGCTTAAAATGCTCGTGGATATAGGCGGTGGTTTGCATACCGTCCATTTCGGGCATCTTAATATCCATTAGTATCACATCTGGAGTGTGTGTGGTCAACTGACCTATCAACTCCTTGCCATTTGAGGCTTCGATGAGTAAGTTAAAATCGGGACAATCCTCCAGTGTGGCTTTTAGGCCGTTCCTGAAAATTTTGTGATCATCAGCGATCGCCAGGTTAATTTGCTTCATAGGCAGGCTAAATTTGCTTTAAAGATAAATAATTAAATAATATAGTCTGTTTATATCAGGATAGCTTTACTTTTATGGTCGTAAGTGACCCGTTTTGAGGTTTTGAATAGATATGGATCTTACCATTGATCAGTTGCGCCCGGCTTTGCAGGTTCTTTAGCCCGAAGCCATGCTTAACATTATCCATATTAAACCCTATACCATTATCACTGAATGACATTACCAGCCAGCCGCCTTCCTTGGTAAGCAACAACTGTATGGCGGTTGCACCGGAATGTTTAACCGCATTGCCAAACAGCTCCTGCGCTATCCGGTAAAGTGTCAATTCAATTTCGGATGGGAACCGTTCGTCATTCAGGTTCTTTGTAAAGGTCACCCGTATATCGGTCGCCTTGTCTACTTTGGTGCATAAGGCCTGCAAGGCATCTATCAACCCAAAATCAGTAAGCACGGGCGGCAGCACATTGTGAATGATATTGCGTATCTCCTGTATACATTCGTCCGTCAGCTTACGCGTATCCGATAACAAGGCTGTGGGGCTTTCTGCCTCATTGAGCTTGTCTAAGCGGTGCAAGTTCAGTTTTATAGCTGATAATACCTGTCCCACACTGTCGTGCAGATCTTCGGCCAGCCGCTTTCGTTCGCTTTCCTGGGTTTCAAAAACAGCATTCAGCAGGTCAATTTGTTTCTCGTCCTGCAACTGCCGCAATACTACCTGGTTCTTTATCATCCTTCGCTGATAAATGATCACAAAAAGGAATAAAAAAACCAGCAGTATAACAATCACCAGCGTACCGGTGATGAGTACCGAGATCAGGTTGTTTTCTGAGGTTTGCAAAGTAGTCCGACTGAATAAAGTAAGTTAGCAATAATGTTAGTAATGGATTGGATCATATTAAAATCTGCCTGCGCGCTTTTGCTGATCTTATTAAAAAGCATAAACAGAAAAATGTTAATGGAGAAATAAAACAACACGCCTGCATTTATCCAAAACAACCCCTGTTTATCAATATGGATAAATTCCTGCCGGGTTAATAGCTGGTAAAAATAACTTAGAGATAAAACGATCAGCAGCAGGCTTAAAACCGTGTTTGAAATAGAAGGATATGTATTTAAGCCTTCTATAAAAATAGCGTTATTAATAACTACAAGCAAACTGATACAGCCCAATAACAATGCGATTTTTTTAAAAACAGGTTCATAAAACGCATAGTAATAGATCGCGCTAAAAAACAATACGGCCACCAGGTCAAAAATATGCAGCAGGAAAAGGTTATTATGCACCCCATTATCTGCTAATATTTTGGCAACCAGGTCCAAAATTGCAGATACCAGGCAAAATGCCGCAACTAATTTTAATACCTGGTCGAGCTGCCTATAGTTATATATCGCCGCGATCAGGGGAAAAACACCCGATGCTATTGAAATATCAACCAATACAGAAGCTAACGACATTATTTAAACTCTATTTATTTCAGGCACCGGTAAGTATATTTTGAGGACAACCGGCTGCTCCGGGACAAGGCATTGATTGTTCACCAAGTATAGTTTTCGAACTTCCCCCGGCAGCGTCTGTCGTGATCTTCAAAGACCTTACTTCAATATCGCCCGACCCTGCACTTCCGCTATCAGTACCAGGGATCTGATCTAAACCTTCTTTTGTAGCACCTGCCAATATCAAATGTCTATCACCTTCAGCATCAGCCAGCACTCTTACCAGGAAGTTGGCAATGGCCACAATAAAACGTTGCCAGCCGTTAAGCGGCTTGCTGTTGGAATAATAAATGCGTAGACCCATACAACCCGGTTGCCCAAGTATTTGCTGAATGATCTCGGTGCCAAAAAATTCTGATATTTTAGTCCCCGGATGGCGTTGACGGTGGTTTTTCGTCCAGTCTGCTGCAACGCTAACTTCAATTTCTGCGCCTTCCTTACCTGTAATAGGTTGAGGTCTTTCTGTTCTTGTTTGTGTTTCCATAATTAGATTTGAGTGTTGATTAGGATCTTGTTTTTACTAAAAATAGGATTAAATGGTTACTTACCAATAAGTCCATTGTGATTTAGATAACTGTGCTCATTATTAATTATATAGATAATAACCTCATTTACACCACTATTTATAATATCCGGCAGCTAATGCTAATATCAGAATACGTAGTTTTACGCAATAGAAACAGTATTGCTACGGTGGCTATAATTCCTGATATCGGGCTGTTTATAGCTGAAATTACTTTAAAACAGCATTTACCTCGTCCAATAAATACTCCTTCGGGTCCGAGCTGTATTCCCAAAACATCACCCCGGCCATCTTTTTTGAAAGCACATATTTGCACTTTTTCTTTACCGACCATTCATCATCATAAGTAATAAACTGCCTTTTAGATGCATTGTATAAATAGGGCGCTTTTGCCTTCCTGTCACGATAATGTTCAAAGCCATTTTTATTAACCAGGCTGTCCTTTATTACGGTATATCCACGGCCCCTGTCGCGTGTCAGAATTTTTTCTCCTATCCCTCTTTTAGCAAGCGAATCCAGGTTATATACCCTGCCGTAAAAGGCCAAACCCATCACCAGCTTGCTCGCCGGGACACCGGCAGCTATGAAAGCATTAACCGCATTATCAGCATATTTTTGGGTGTGATACAAATTGGTATTGTATAAGTTGGTATGATGAGTGGCAACAGTGTCCGAAAAATCATAGGTCATCAGGTTGATATAATCTAAATATTGCTGCGCCTTGCCCATTTCGGTATTATCCAGGAATGATGCAAAACCGCCAACAGCTGTGGTCAAAAGATAATTCTTGCCCGTCTGCTGTTTCACGCTGTCCAATGCATGGCGCAGGTCCCTGAACATCAGTGTAAAATTCTGTTTATCCTCCGGGCGATAAACATTTCCCTGCAAACCCGGCCTGCCGGGGTATTCCCAATCGATATCAACACCATCCAGATCATATCTCCTGACGATATCCACCGCGCTTGCAGCGAATGCCATCCTTGCTGTATCTGTGAGTACTGCGTCCGAAAATTTACCGCTCCAGGTCCATCCTCCAATCGAGATCACTACTTTAAGGTTTGGGTTTTGCTTTTTTAGCTCATTCAAACGCCTGAAGTTGACCGTATCCGTTGCTTCGCGATGCAGCCAGGCGCGGTTATCCTTGATATCTACAAAAGCATAATTGATGACCGATAATTTATTTGGCGAAACATTTACAGTGATCAATCCGCGGTAACCGCCTACATAACCTATTACGACAGGGCGTATTTTAATCTGTGCCCGGCAAAACCCGGCCAGGATAACAATAAATGATAATACTAATAATGCCGGCTTCTTCATTGATGATTTAAATATGCAATTGCAGGTAAACTAAAGCCGCTACAGCCGCGCCAATAATAGGGCCGGCGATGGGTATCCATGAATAAGCCCAATCGCTGCTGCCCTTGCTTTTGATAGGCAAAATGGCATGCATGATGCGGGGACCCAAATCGCGTGCAGGGTTAATGGCATAACCCGTGGTGCCGCCTAATGAAAGGCCGATCACCCAAACCAATAATGCTACAGGTATTGCCCCAACAGAGCCTAAACCGATGGGTGTTTTTGAGGGCGTGATCTCTGCCCCGGTTATATAAAAAACAGTAAAAATCAATACAAAAGCCCCGATGATCTCGCTGGCAATATTTGAAGCATAATTGCGTACAGCCGGACCAGTACAAAAAACAGCCAGTACCGAACCCGGATTATTGGTACGCTGAAAATGATCATAATACATCAGCCACACTAAAAATGCACCCAAAAGAGCGCCCAGCATTTGGGCGGCGATGTAAGGCAATACCATAGCCCAGGCAAATTTACCCGCAATAGCCAATCCAATAGTAACCGCCGGATTCAGGTGCGCCCCGCTATATGGGCCAGCCACAGTAACCCCGACAAATACAGCAAGCCCCCAGGCAGTGGTGATCACTATCCAACCGCTATTGTTCCCTTTGGTATCGTTCAGCAATACGTTGGCAACCACTCCATCACCCAGTAGTATAAGCAACATGGTCCCGAGCAGTTCGGCAATAAATGGAGACATTGGTAAAAGGTTTATTTCTTAAAATTAAACTATTTCTTGTGAGAATCAAGAGACAAGATTTTAATATTATCTAATCCTTTCTTGATTCCTGGCTCTTGATTCTTGGTTCTATTTATCATCTGTGCTCCAAGCCTGCGCGGCCCTGATTGCTTTTTTCCAGCCTGCGATACCATTTTTCACTTCGGGAGAATCAGTCTCAGGTATAAACTCCTTTTCAGCCTGCCATAGCTTTTGTATTTCCTCCTGATCTTTCCAATAGCCCACAGCCAGCCCGGCCAGGTAAGCGGCGCCAAGCGCGGTGGTTTCAACCACGTTGGGGCGTATTACTTTACAATTCAGCAAATTGGCCTGGAACTGCATCAATAGGTTATTGGCCGTAGCACCCCCATCAACCCTTAATTCTTTTATCGGCATCCCGGCATCTGCTTCCATCGCCTTCAGCACATCCATAGTTTGATATGCTATGGATTGAAGTGCCGCGCGGGCAATATGCCCGGCGGTTGATCCACGGGTAAGGCCTACAATGGTGCCCCTTGCTTCTGCATCCCAATAGGGTGCGCCTAATCCGGCAAAGGCCGGTACAAAATATACGCCGCCTGTGTCGGGGACGCTTAGCGCTAATTGTTCCACTTCCGCCGAAGTGCGGATAATACCCAATCCATCGCGCAGCCATTGCACCACGGCCCCGCCAATAAATATGCTTCCTTCAAAGGCGTACTGCACTTTGCCATCTATTTTCCAGGCAATGGTGGTCAGCAGGTTGTTTTTTGATTCGATAAACTGATCGCCGATGTTCACCAGCATAAAACAGCCTGTGCCGTAGGTGTTTTTTACCATGGCATTGTCTATGCACATCTGCCCGAAAAGCGCGGCATGCTGATCGCCTGCTATACCGGCAATAGGTATTTTTGAGGCAAAAATGGTGGTCGTAGTTTCGCCGTAGATTTCGCTGCTTTGCTTCACTTCAGGCAGCATACTTGCGGGAATGTCGAATATTGCAAGCAGCTCCTTATCCCACTCCAATGTACGGATATTGAACAGCATGGTGCGACAGGCATTGGTCACATCCGTGGCGTGTACCTGTCCGCGTGTAAACTTCCATACCAGCCAGCTATCAACCGTGCCGAAAGCAAGTTCACCCGCTTCGGCTTTAGTACGTGCACCTGGTACATTATCCAGTATCCACCTGATCTTGGAGCCCGAGAAATAGGCATCGATAACCAACCCTGTCTTGGAGCGGATCGTATCGGCCAGGCCCTTGTTCTTCAGGTCATCACAAAAAGCAGCTGTGCGCCTGTCCTGCCAAACTATGGCGTTGTAAACCGGCTCGCCAGTATTCTTGTCCCAAACTATGGTGGTTTCCCTTTGATTGGTGATGCCTATGGCTTTGATATTTTTCCCATTGATACCCATTTTAGCAGTGGCCTCTGCAGCCACACCGGCCTGGCTCGACCATATCTCATTCGGATCGTGTTCTACCCAACCCGGCTGGGGGAATAGCTGTGTAAATTCCTTTTGAGCAACCGACCTGATCTGCCCCTTATGATCAAACACAATAGCCCTTGAGCTGGTTGTGCCCTGATCGAGGGCCAAAATGTACTCTTCCATTATGAGGTATTATGATGTATAACTGGTGGTATAAAGCTACATTATATTTTTAAACGAAGGATATGACGCTTACAATATATACGCTTTGGCCAAACCATTAAATGCCGCGATCTGTTCTTTTTGCCACTGCTCATCTTTATTCATTTCACCCGCCATTAATGTCGCGACTAACGGAGCGGCTTCCATTGCCGCGCGGGCATCCAAAAACAATAACCTTACCCGGCGTGCCAATACATCCTCAACCGTACGGGCCATTTCGTGCCGCACTGCCCAGATCACCTCAACCTGCAAATAACCAAATCGCTGATGCAGCTTATTGCCCCATTCCTTGTTTTCATTAACCAAGGCAAGCACCTGGTTGCGATCACTTCCATATACATACAGGCGATCTTCCCAATCACTCGTCTTCTTGCTGCCATGTATGGGGAGATCTTTAGTAGTGGATGGTCGAGCTTTTAAATGACCGATCTGTATTGCCTTATCTATCGTATCCTCGCCCATTTTGCGATAGGTTGTCCATTTACCGCCGGTTATAGTGATCAGACGCGATTCGGATACGATCAATTTATGACTGCGCGAAATCTCCTTGGTTTTGGACGAATCGTCCTGCGGGGCAGCCAACGGACGCAAGCCCGCAAATACGCTCAATACATCTTTGCGGATGGGCACCTTTGTTAAATATTTAGCTGCTGTATTCAATATAAAATCAATCTCCGCATCTAATGCTACCGGTTCAAGGCTATGGCTATCAATTGGGGTATCGGTAGTACCCACCACCAATTTATCATGCCAGGGTACTACAAAGAGCACCCGGCCATCATCCGTTTTGGGGATCATAAGGGCATCGGTCGCCGGCATAAACGAGTGGTCGATCACCAAATGAACTCCCTGGCTCGGTCTTACTAGTGGTTTTTTGCCGGGTTTATCCATCTGCAGCAGATCGTCCACAAAAACCCCCGTTGCGTTTACAACCGCTTTAGCTTTCAGCTGATAGGACATCCCCGTTTCAAGGTCGATCGAGTTAACACCTGATATTTTTTGCTGATCATTTTTGATGAGGCCGGTAACCCGGAAATAGTTAAGCGCAGTCGCGCCCTGTTCCAGGCAGGTTTGGGCAAGGTTCACAGCCAACCGTGCATCGTCAAACTGCCCATCATGGTAAACTACACCGCCATATAAGCCTTTGGGGTCGATGCCCGGCAAGCGGTTAAGCAATTCCTTCTTCCGGATATGTTTGGTTTTGCCGAAACTCAGCTTTCCGGCTAAAAGATCATAAATACCTAAGCCAACTGAATAAAAGATACCTTCCCACCAGCGGTAATTCGGGATAATAAAGGATATATTTTTTACCAAATGGGGAGCATTCTTGAGCAAAAGCCCCCTTTCATACAAGGCCTCGCGCACCAAACCGATATTGCCCTGCGCCAGGTAACGTACCCCGCCATGCACCAGTTTAGTGCTGCGACTCGATGTTCCTTTTGCAAAATCGGCCTGTTCCAGTAATAAAGTTTGATAACCTCTCGCGGCGGCATCAAGCGCGGTACCTAAACCGGTGGCTCCGCCGCCTACTACAATAATGTCCCACTCTTTTAAGGGGTCAGTCAGCGGTTTTAAAATTTGAGCTCTGTCTGTAGCTATCATAACAGCAATTTAAAACCTTATAACTAACCGCGTATTACTACTGAAACATCAAATTGAAAACAGGTGTTATTCGTCGCTTGTTTCTTCTTTCAGCTCATCCTCTTTTTTTCCATGGCCCAAATGTATAATTGGTTTTGCCTGGGTGCCGGTTATCTTCATCGGGATACCGAATATACCCAATGGCGGCAGCCCGAGCCTGAATTGCAGGTTCAGCTTACCATTAAAATCGATCTGCCCTTCTATTCTCGGTCTGAAACCAGCTACCTTCATTTTGGTACGCTCAAGGGTGATGATATTATTGGCGATGGTGGTTTTTACATCAATTTTGGAAACATCGGCAGGTTTGCTCAGGCTATCTCTCTTAGTTTCTTTGGCTACAGCGCCGAATAGCTTAAACCCTTTCATTTTAATCTTTTTTAAGGATAAAACGCCGCCGCCTTTCAGCGTGGGGTATATTGGTTTCATATTTTTATCCAACTTGCCGCTGAGTTTATAATCCAATGAAACTATACCTTCCGCGCTTGAGGCCGAAGTAGCCATATCATGGAACAGCTTGATCTCGTTATAGGCTCTTTTGATGTCAAAATCCTGCGCGTTGATATGGTAATCAAAAAATGCTTTTTGCGGTGTTACGCTGCCATAGGTGGCATCCATCACAACGGGCGCACCTATCAGGCTGAAACCAGCCTGTTTTAAGATGATCTGCCCGTTGCTGATAGTCATCTGCCCTTTCACATCGCTGATGTCCATGCCGTTATATTTTACCTTTTTAACATCGGCCGTAAAATTGAGGTCGAGATTCGCCGGTACCAGTATCACACCCGATGGTGCGGCCGCACTTGCCTTTTGTGGCTGACTGCCGGTTGCAGGCGGAGGCCCATCAGCAAAAGCCATAAAATCATCCGCGATGATTAAGCCGCTTTTCAGGTTAAACTCACCTTTCAACGGTGAATTCGGCTTCATCGCATAATCGATCACATTGGATAAAGCGCCATCCATCACAATAACCGATTTACCATAGTTCGCGGTAAAGGAATCAAACTTCATTTTATCCTGGTTAAAGCTGAATTTGCCGTCTTTAATAACAAATGGTTTGGGGAAAAGGTCCGAGCTAAGCGCCAGGTTTTTCACCTTCATCGTACCCGAATTAAACAATTGATCGTACCGCCCTGCTGTGGCGTCGCTTTGTTTGCCCTTGAGTGTAAAATTAGTGGTGATCAACCCGTCAACATTGTAACCTTTCAGGGCGAATACCTTGTATATCTTCCCGATATCGAGTGTGCCTTTTGAGGAGATTTTATATTGCAGATTGCTGAAGTTTCGCAGGTCGGCCTTTAATAGGAAAGGCTGGCCCTCAAAAGTAAGAGATACCGGCTTGATATTCACTTTAAGCCCGCTGAGCGATCCCGTGGTGTTCACAATATCGGCGCTGATCTGCAGGTTTTGTATAGGATGAGGGTAGTATTTGGTTTGCACATAGCCATCCTTCAGGTTGATGTCCGCTTTGGTAACCGGGTATATTTTCCGCGCCGGGATATACCTACCCTTGGTTTGCACATCAAAATTCAGGTCGCCACGCACATCGGTTCCTTCGGTCGGGTATATCTGTTTCAGATCGGCCAGGTGGAATTTGGCTTGCAAACTGCCGTCCATCTTTAAGCCATCGGCATTGCTCAGCCTGAAATAGCATTTGATATAGTTACTCAGCGCATTGGCATTCAGGTTTTCCAGTTGCATGGTGGCGTGTTTAAAATCATTATCCGGGCAACTGGCATCCAGCGTGAAGCCTATGTTTTTAATCGCTTCGGGCACTTTTTCATATTTGATATACCCGTTGGTAAAAGACGATTTCAGGATGAATTTAGGTACGCTGGTAATTACGGTATCAACATGCCTCAAACCCCGTTTTTGAATACCGGTAGAATATTTACCCTCCGCTAATAAATGCAAAGCATATCTTCCTCTCAGGTCGACTGCCTTTACACCAAATGCCTTGTTCCATTTTTCCAGGTCGATGTCGGTATTTATTTTGGCATAGATGTAGGGCGACTTTAATCCCTTTATTTTGAATTTCGAGCTAAACTGGTCCTTATCAATTCTGAAATGTAATGAATCTACATTCAGCGACATGCTGTCCGGGTTCATGTTTGGCACTTCGGCGTGCATATCAAGGTACAGGTCGCGCACCGGCGATGGTGTTTTGTTATTAGCCACGTAGCCATTCTTCGCCTTCATACTGAAGCTGATATCCGGCTTAATATTTTTTGAGGCGATATACTTGCCGGCTATACCCAGTTGGATCACCCCGGTTCCGTTCACATCGGTATTGTCCACCCATTTTACATATTCAGGCGGCAGGGCGGTAAAAATATCGCTCAGGTCGCTTTGGTAGGAGGTAAACCTGAAATCCATATCATAGCCATCCTTCAAGAATCCAAACCGGCCCTTAAACTGCACCGGTAGCTGGTTGATCATCAGGTCGTTTTTTTGAAATTCAAACGCCAGTGATTTGGTATTGATGCTCGTTACCAGGTCCGCATTAACCTTTTTATTCGTTACATAAGTTTGGTTATCATATGAAAAATCTGCCGAAGCTATTTCTGTATGGGTATACAGGTCAAATACATCTTTTGTCAGGTCGCCGCTGCCTTTATAATCGAAACCGCGTGCATCTATCATCATAGGTATTGAAGCATCGTCATATACTAAATGGCTTTTTTCGATAATGATCTGGTCTATCCCCAACGACGCGCTTGCCGTGTCCGCTTTATTTTGCTGGGCTTTCGGCTGCGGTTTATACACATTATAATTTGCCGCGCCCGCGCTGTCTACTTCGATATTGATAAAGGCATGATCAAGGTATATTTTACTCACTTTGATCTTGGTTCTAAGGAGTGAAGTTAGGTCGAGCGCGAAAGAAATATCCTTTGCCGAAACCAACGTATCCTCCTGGAAAGGGGCACTTCCTTTCAGTGAAAAATCTTCAAGCGTGAGCGTTAATTCAGGAAAACGTTTAAAAAAGGACAGGCTTGTTCCCGAGAAGCTTACTTTGCCATTAATGCTGTTATTGGCCAGCTGTTTTATCTTCTCAGTAATGGTTTTCGGAAAAAGTATCGGCAGCAGGAACATCAGCAGCAATATGCTGAATATGGTTATACCACTAATTTTCAGCGTTTTGATCAGTATCTTCTTGAAAGGTATCTTCATAAAATAAATGATAGTAAGGCAGTATGAAGATAAAAATAAAAGAGAAGTATTATGGAGTTAATTTCAATTGTTACGCAGTGCCAGAATTGTCATGCTGAATGAAATGAAGCATCTATTTACGAATTAGATTCTTCTCTACGCTCAGAATGACAACAGGGTCAAAACAAACTGAACTGCATCTGCCCTGCATGTATGCTGACAGGCTCGGCCGCAGGTAACCCGCTAACATGATAAACTGCGGATTCTTTATAGCGCGAGGCCACAATGATCTCCGTTCCGTTGGCATGCTGACTGAATAGTTCCTGCACCAGCTCAGGGTTGTTATTATCTTTTGATAGGTGCGACAACAGCAGATGGCTCATATAAGCAGGGCGGTGATTAATAAATACCTCCAGCGCCTGGCTGTTGGATAAGTGACCATGACCACCACGTATGCGTTTCTTCAAATAATAAGGATACCGGCCCTTATCCAGCATATCCTCATCATAGTTAGCCTCTAAAAATGCGGCATGGCATTGGCTAAAATGACGGGTAACATGTTCACAAGCTGCACCAATATCAGTAAGCACGCCCACTTTTATGCCCCCACATTCGATGATAAAACTATGCGGATGCGCGGCATCATGAAATTTCGGGAAAGCCGAAATAAGGAGTTCTCCTACCTGTACCGCCTCATAAGCTATAAAAGATAGTACCAACTGTTCATCCAAGCCCAAACGGCAATTTTGGAGTGTGCCAGGGGTGATATAAACCGGGAGCTTGTATTTCCTGGATAAAACCTCAACCCCGCTGATATGATCAGAGTGCTCGTGCGATATGAAAATGGCCTTTACCTTTTGCATAGATAAACCGAGCCTGTTCATCCGCCTTTCCGTTTCGCGGCAGGATATACCCGCATCAACCAGTATGGCCTCGCGCTCGTTGCCGACATAATAGCAGTTACCGTTGCTGCCCGAATTTAGTGATGCGATGAAGAGAGCCATTGATTTACAAATTACCGCATTTGAGCCGGATTTTTCAGGATTATTTTCAACATATCACATATCCAATTCGCACCCGGTTACAAATATATTATTGCAAAATTCAGGTTTTTCCTTCTCAAATGAATAACGCATATCTTGTTAGTTATGAATTACTTAAATCATAATTTATTAAACATTTTTACCGTTTTATTGTTATGCTATTATTAATCAAAACTGTCCGGGCATGGATATTAAAAAATGATCCAGCCTGGCATAAAACTAAAGTCATGAAAACTTCAATTAAATTAATCGCCTTATTCCTGCTGTTGGGTACAGGCGCTTTTGCTTCAACCCCCACCAAACACAATCACAAAGTAAATATGCACGACCAGGTTAGTTTGATCCCTTTGCATCAAAAAGAAGGATTTGCTATAATGGTTGACAAAGCTGACCCCGGAAAGTCAGTAGTAATAATTTATGACAGGGATCTAAATGTAGTATTCAAAGATTGCCTGACCAAAGGAAACACCAGGTCAGAGAAAAAATACATTTTTCCTGATCTTGCAAATGGCGACTATACAGTTGAGGTCTTTTCTAAAAACCATGATGTAAAAACACAATTTTTTATTTACAACGATGGTAAAAAAAGAATTGTACGTCTTAGTTAAATAAACTTTTCCTGGATAATATAAAGGCCGTATTCCGGCTTTCTTAAGCATCATCCCAAGAATAAAGGATGATGCTTTTATTTTAAAAAATAGATGGTGTTTCCCGGCTTTTTCCCAAAATCATCTACCAAACAGGGAAATCAATCTACAAGCAGTTCCTTTTTACCTATAAGTGCCGTATTTAACACATTATGAGTAACTTATACCCGCTTATCGGCCTAAAAACACATTTGGTCTATACCTTTCGGGCGGTGGTCTATTTCATTTTTTTTGTATTCAAACTTGTTGTTGTTTTGGACATTGAAAAAAATAAATAAGTAATCAAAACATTTAAAAAATAAAGAAAAATGAAAAAGTCAATCACATTAGCAGCCTTATTATTAGTAATGGGCACCAGCGTTTTCGCAGCAACTTCTGCAAAATCTGATAGCAAAAAATCAAGCAGCGAAATCACTTTCGCTCCATTATCAGCCGACAGAGGTTTTACAGTAAAAGTAGACAAACAAGAAGCCGGGAAATCATTAGTAATGATTTATGACCGTGATCAAAACGTGATGTTTAAGGACCTTTTGACAAAAGGTGCTGTAGCCCAAAAAGGGTATGTAATTACCGACCTTGAAAACGGCGATTATACTGTTGAAGTAGTTTCAAACAATCAAACAGTAAAAAAACAAATGCACGTATACAATGAAGGCAACGAAAAAACATACTTCTTCTACGAGTAATTAACCTTATAACATCTTAAAAAGCATCATCCTCCGCTAAGGGTGATGCTTTTTTGTTTTGGAGCAACCAAGCCGTTTTTTATCTTTAGCGATGGATTCACCACAAGCCTTACCTACACTGGATGATGCGGAGTTGCGTGTGCTCGGCTCATTAATGGAAAAAAGCAAAACCACACCCGATTATTACCCCATGACCATCAACAGCCTCACGGCTGCCTGTAATCAAAAAACATCGCGCAAGCCGGTGGTTCAGTACGATGAGCAAACGGTGGTGCTGGCTATAAATACTCTGCGCAAACGCGGATTGGTATCAACAGCCACCGGCGGCACCGACCGGGTGGTTAAATACAAGCACAATTTCGCCATTGTGTTCCCGGTTATCCCATCAGAAGTAGCTTTAATTTGCCTCCTGATACTACGTGGCCCGCAAACTCCGGGCGAGCTTAACACCAATTCGGGCCGTTTATATGAGTTCGATTCAATTGAAGATGTGCAATCCGCATTGGAAAAATTGGCTTCTACGGAAATGCCTTATGTAAAGCAATTGCCCAGAAGACCCGGTCAAAAAGAAGTGCGTTATGTTCATTTACTTAGCGGCGCTACTGATTGGGCCGAAGAAGATGCAGTGGATGAACCCGTAAAAAGAACCTCATCTGACCTCGAAGCCCGCTTAGCCAAAGTAGAGCATGACCTGGCCGAAATGAAGACAGCATTTGATAAACTAATGAAGGAATTGATGGGCTGATTTTCCGCTATTATATCATTACCTTTGCAGCCTAAAGCCGATCCATTGGATATAAAAAAATTTATTGAGAGCGGAATACTCGAACAATATTGCCTCGGCCAGCTAAACGAGGAGGAACAATCATTCGTTATCCAGATGAGCATGCTTTACCCTGAAGTAAAGGGGGAATTGACCGCCATTGAATTATCGATGGAAAATCTGGCTGCTTTAAATGGAGTGCCCCTTAATGACGAATTAAAACAAAAAATACTCAACACGCTGGGCTTTTCGGATATGGAGGCTCCGCTTGATATAAACAACCTGCCATTTACTGATAAGAACTCCAAACACCAGGCATGGTTAGATCTGTTGGCGCACCTTATTCCTGCTGAACCGGCTGAAGATTTCTCCGTTCATGTATTACGGCAGGATCAATTGGCCGCGCAAATGCTGGTGATCGCCAAAAACGATGTACCCGAAGAAACCCATGAGGACAGGATGGAAAGTTTCTTTATCCTCAAAGGTACTTGCGTATGCTTCGTTGACGGCAAATTATACAGGCTTACCCCGGGCGATTTCCTGGAGATACCACTTTACGCTGCCCACGACGTAAAGATCATTTCTCCTTACGTTGTCGCTATTTTGCAGCACAGATACTTATAAGTTCCCGCTTATTTTGAAGGTAACCCTTCCTCAAAACCTGCTTCCTTTTCTGCTTTGCTTTGTGTTGTATCCAGGTTCCATGCTGAGGTTAGGAAATAGGGCATAACCCCTTTCGCATCCTTATTGGCATAGCTGCAACGGATCACCCTGCTTTCACCTGGAGCTAATTGGATATAATTATCATTGAAAATCACTGGCAGTATATCATCCCCGGTTTTTCCCTTCAGCGCCCGCAGGTGGACCTGGAAGGCCACTGTCTTACCTGTATTGGTAATAGTAACGGCATGATAGGTGCTGTCTGCTCCCTTATCGGTGTAGTAGGCCATTTTCAACGTTGTTTTACCGATGTTTTGCAGGGCTGAATAGTCGGTATAGGCTGATTGCGGCGTCATATACCACTTGGATTTCTTCCAGTTTAATACATCCGGCTTTTTGGACAGCCAATACCAGTTGATGCTTTTCACCGCTCCTTTGGCATCACTCAATTGCAGGCGCAGGAAATAAGCATCCGATAAGCCCTCTATTGCCGGCAGTGCAAAACATTTCTGTATGCCATCTTCGCCCACTTCGGTTGTAATGCTGTTTGAATATTTTATGCTGCCATCCAAATTATAAATAATGGCTTCAGCTTTTAAGCCTGTAAATTTCTGCAGCAATGAATTGGTGATATCAACCTCATTCGATTTATAAGAGTACATGATATGCAGCGGCTCCATCGATTTCTTCATGCCGAAATACGTCCCCGCAGGATAGAGATAATAATCATAAGTGTGCCATATCAAACCTGGCCAGGGGTTGCTGCCCATCCATTGCACAACGCCGGTAGCGGTATTGTATTTCTTCAATCCATAAGCTTCCATCATGGCCCGGTGTGCTTCGTAATTCTGCGCCTGGGCTTTGGCTACATAATTTTTGATGGTAGGCGCTGCACCATAACGGCCAATCAAGGCATCATTAAATACTTTTGTGTTGCCAAAGGTCATAGTCCCACAGTGATACATCCAGTCTGCCGAGGTATACCAGAGTGAATCTTTCGGAATAAATTTGATCAAACTCTCATAAGGCGGAATAGAAGGGCCCGGGGATATTTCAGTAGCAAAGCTCCACATACCGCCGTACTTGCTCAATGTATCGGTTTCCCAATAAATGGGCGGAACCCACTCATACGGCCCGGCCATTTTTACTCCGCTATAGCCCGATACCTTGGATTTACTTTCGTTTGCTGTCGCGATAATGGGATTGGGCCATTTTAGCGCGGCTTCGATCTTTAAAAAATCACGTTCTACCGTGGTATCTCTTGGCGGCATATCGCTGCCGTTCAACCAAACCATCAGGCTGGGCTTGTTGCGCAGCCAGTACATCACGCTGGTATCGGATGCCATGGCTACCTGCCTTTTAGCAGCGTCCCAGTTTTCCGGGTATTGCCAGGCGCCACAGCACATCCAGCCGGTCATAACCAGCATACCGTATTTATCGCAGAGCGCATAAAAGTTATCGTCTTCCATT
Source organism: Mucilaginibacter sp. (assembly GCA_035489035.1). Classification (GTDB taxonomy): domain Bacteria; phylum Bacteroidota; class Bacteroidia; order Sphingobacteriales; family Sphingobacteriaceae; genus Mucilaginibacter. The sequence goes on along the minus strand of DATHKT010000050.1, from coordinate 216,150 downwards.
TTACCTTCCGACCGTACGATGTTCATGTTCATATCACGATACAAACGGATCTCCTGCTCCTGTCTTTCGGTTGAGCGGCGTTGAAAAATATCCGGCGACCAGGCCGCGCCGCGGATCATGATCGGTTTGCCATTCACAATAAACTCCCGTGAATGGTTATCGATCAGTTTGGAAGTGATCTGCCTGATACCGAAATTCTCGGCAATGGTATTGCTTGCCGCGCTACCCCTCAATACAGAAAGCTCTATCCTGTTCAGATCCTGTTTACCGTATTGCCATGGCCACCAAATATGTGGGTTTTTGATATTCAGTTGGGAATACTCCGCGTTGCTGAAAGTCACATTTTTGATCGCATTTGGCATCAGGTGCACCTTCTTTTCGAAAGTGATGTTACTGTTTATTTTACCTTTTACCACCACATCCTGCTCGTTTTTGGAATAGTTGGTCACCAAAGCATCTACACTTAAGTGCGCCACATCCAGCGAGGGTAAGTCGAAATTGGTGGTTACCAGTGGGTATTGGATGCCCACTTTATCATAAGTTTTTATTTCCACATCGTTCACAATACCGCCGTTATAATCGGGTGGATAATGTATCCAGTCGGCATAATCAATAGCCAGATCACCGCCTTTTTTATTGGGGTTGAAAGGGCGGATGATCTCCAGCGCCAATACATTGTTCCCGGCACTCTTGATATGTTTAGTCACATCGAGCTCAATAATGCGGAATGGCCCCATAGTTTGCGTGCTATCCAAAAGCTTAACGCCGTTGAGCCATACATTGGCTTTATAGTTGATGCCATGCAGCTTCAATACGATATTTTTTCCCTTCTCAGAAACTGGTAAAGCAAACGCTTTCCTGAACCACCAGGGATGATCCAGCGCCGGGTCATTCAGCTTTTCAAAATTTCTTGCATAGAAAGGGTCGAAATCATAAGCCTTATTGGCCATTAATCCGCCGATGATGGTACCGGGCACGCTCACTTTATACCAGCCCGTTGCCGCAAATTTATCCTGCGAAACAGTTGCGCCGGGTGAAACGTCTTTCAAAGCCGACTGCATTTGCCAGCCGTCTTTCAACAGCAAACGATAAGTTTCACTTGGCCCATTTTGCGCGAACGAATAATTAGCGAAAACGGATAGGGCGATGAGGAGGATAAGCTTTTTCATGACTATTATATTAATACCTGGCCTGTTTTTATTTTCATAGCGATGGGTTTGAAACCCATCGCTATGATTATTATTTATTGTGCATCATAATACAAAGCTGCCGCACCCAAAATGCCGCTGTTCTGCAACGCGGAAACTTCTATTTTGATGCGTTCAGCAGATTTGGTATAGGCAAATGTTTTGATCTCCTGCCACATGGTCTTTTCAAAAAAATCATAGGCATGACTTACTGATCCACCCAAAATTATCAATTGCGGATCGTAAGCATACATTACCATTTTAATGGCCTGGCCAATATGCGTGCCTAATTCAGCATATAATTCCAGCGCCCGTGCATCTCCTTTTTTGGCATCAGCAAATACCTGCACACCATCTAACTGGTATACATTCTGAAAGAATGAACCGCTGCAATAATACTCCAGCACGTTATCCAAATAATTGAATAAACCGAACTCGCCTGCACCGCAATTATACCCGGCATACAACTTACCGTTGATGATAACCCCCGCACCCAAGCCGGTTCCTAAGGTCAGCCCGATCATCGAGCCGGCGCTTTTGCCTTTCCCAAAATGGTATTCGCCTACGGCAAAGCAATTGGCATCGTTATTCACGAAAACGGGGATATGGTAACGTGCTTCCATCAATTTTTTTAGAGGCACTTCCACCCATGATGGAATGTATTGTACATCATAAACTATCCCTTCTTCCACATCAACCACGCTGGGTACACCGATGCCGATAGCTTTGATGCTATCGTTGATCAGGGCATCCACTACCTGGTAAATATCATTCAGCACATCTTCCACCGAACCATCGCTGTGAATACGAGCTGAAACAATGTCGGATAAACTATTCCCTGTTACTATTGAGCCTCGGATATTCGTAGCCCCCAGATCGATCCCTATAACTTTAGTATCCATTACGCCTTACTATCATTTTTATCGAAAACAGTTTTATTAGTGATGAGCGGTTTGGCCCAGAAGCCGATGCTGAGCATATAGCCGAAGGTGATATATAAAACCATCATTCCCCCTTTTAATCCGATCAGGTTGCCTAAGCCACCTATGAGCAATTGAACAACAGCGCCACCGATGATCCCGGTAACCAATATCCCCGCAAAAGAGCCATGATCTTCGCTAACCGAACTTAAGGCCAGCGAAAATATAATAGGGTACATCACCGACATAAAAAACCCGATGACGGGAAAGCAGTATAACGAAATTTGAGCGCTTCCAAACAAGGCGAACGATAGCAAAATAATAGCCGGAATAGTAAAGAGCACCAATAACTTCCGGCTGTCCATTACTTTTAGCAATAACAAGCCCAAAATACCGCCTACCAGCATCAGTCCCCAAAAATTGGAAACTGCATGCGCCCCGGCAACCTGCGGATCGAACTTATGATATTCAAACAGGAACTGCGACATCCAATAGGATACCCCCTGCTCGGTACCTACATAGCAGAACAAGGCTATGAAATATAGGATAACCACCGGCTTTTTAAAGAGTTGGACATGGGTTTTCCACGGCCCCGCTTTTTCATCTTCAGCCAGGTCAACTTTGGGGAATTTGGAGATAAGCATGATAGCAAACATAAAAATGCAGATCACGGTGAATAACCAGTACAGGGAGATCCACGGTAGATTGGCCGGAACCAAAGGCTGCAGTATGGAAAATATACCGGTGCTGTTATGTTTATTTAAATTCAAAACCAGGTAAGAGTACACCAGCGGACTAACATAAGATGCTCCCCCGAATATGAGTTGCGCAAGCACTGAAGTGAATGCGTAATTTTCTTCGCCGCCTGCCGTCCTCAATAATGGATTGATAACCACCTGCAGCATAGCCATCCCGCAACCGATCAGGAAAAGCGATAATATAGCTGTCAGGTAATTAGGCTGTGCAGCTAGAAGCAGCGACCCCAAAAAAGCCACAATAAAAGCCGCAACCATGATGGTTTTTTCACCATATTTTTGAACCAGCATACTGGTTGGGATGGACATTACACCGTAGGCGATAAAAAAGGCGAAAGGCAATACACCGGCTAAAAGATTACTTAACTTGAAATTATTGATAAACTCCGGGGATAAGGGCCCAATAATATTTGTGATAAAGGATATTACAAAAAACGTGAGCATGATCAATGCTACAATGTAGTAATTGCGTTTCATGAAGCTATTTTTAGGCGTACGAAAGAGAAACTAATATCGATAAATTTTCTGCATAAACTAACTTTTGTCAGAATTTTAAAAAGTTTACCGAACATAATTAAATTATATACACGAACAAACACGTGCTCTGTAAAATATCTGATAGATAAATAATTAGGATAATATTCACTATACTTGATCAACCAATCACAACCATCAATGACCGATCCCTTGTATAATACCCTGCATGCAGAAGGATTGATAAGCGACGACTCCTACGAAAAAGTAAAGCAGCGGAAGCAAAATCCACTCTTTTCGGTTCATTGGGAGCTAAAGACCCTGTTATACTTAGGTGTGTTATTGCTCACTGCTGGCCTGGGCATATTGGTTTATGAAAATATTGATACCATCGGCCACCAGTTCGTTCTGTTGTTTATCGCCTTAGTTTGCGCTGGCAGCTTCACTTATTGTTTCAAAAACAAACTGCCTTTTAGTACCGAAAAGGTAAAAGCACCCAATACCGCTTTTGATTATATCCTGCTTTTGGGCTGTATCAGCTTCATCACCTTTGTGGGATACCTGCAATTTGAGTATAAGGTTTTCGGCCTTAATTATGGGTTAGCTACGCTGATACCCATGCTGGTTTTATTTTTTGCCGCTTATTATTTTGATCATTTGGGTATCCTCAATATGGCTATCGCCAATTTAGCTATCTGGATGGGCGTATCGGTTACGCCAAAACGACTTCTTCTCGATAGCGATTTCGACAGCGAAACCATCATTTATACCTACCTGATTTTGGGCGTTTTGTTATTGGCCGGTGCTTATGCTACGCAGCATTTCAGCTTTAAAAAACACTTTAAATTCAGCTATCAGCATTACGGCGTGCATGTTACATTCATCGCCTTGCTGGCTGGCTATTTTCATAATTATGATTCCATGTTATCGGCAATATTTATATTGGCGGTATTCGGACTGGCATTTTTTATTTATAAAGATGCCTTTAAAAATAAGTCATTTTACTTTTTATTGCTGGTGGTTTTGTACAGCTATATCGCGATAAGCAGTTTGGTTATACGATTATTTATGCAGACAGGCGATATCGGGGCCATCTATCTTATGCTGCTCTATTTTATTGGATCGGGCATCGGCCTCATTTTCCTGCTCATCAATTTCAACAAAAAACTTAAAACAGCATGATCGCCTACAACAAAACCTGGTTAACCAATATGCTGCTGCAGGCCGAAGTGAAAAAAGATTTGCAAAATGGCTGCATTACCCATGTGGAATTCAAAAACATCGCCGCAAAATATCCTCTGGGCTTTTACAGCCCCAATATATTTGTGCGGATCGGCCTGTTTATACTCACCTGCGTCATCATGTCATTTGGCAGCGGTTTGCTTACTTTGATGTTCGCCTCATCGGGCCTGATCGAAACTTCCGGCTGGTTCTTTTTCCTGGGCTTGCTTAGCTATGGGGCGTTAGAATTTATGGTTCATGCTAATCATCATTTCCGGTCGGGTGTAGATGACGCGTTAGGGTTTATAGCCGCTTGCCTGTTTGATACCGGGTTTTGTATCCTTTTATATCATAGTGGACATGGTTTTTACTTGCCGCTCTCGGGTTTCATATTTTTACTGAACTTTTATTTTGCTGCCCGCTTCGCGGATATGTTCATGAGCGCGGTTTGCTGCATAGCACTATTCGCGTTTGCGTATTTTGGATGGACAACCGCTATTCCGGGCGGCTTAGCAACAGTACCATTTGCCCTGATGCTGGCATCAGGAGGTGTGTACTGGCTCACCCATTCGTACAATAAAAGGGCGGCATTTATTAATTATCGGAATTGTTTGATTGTTGCTCAGCTGGTTTGCCTGGTAACGCTTTATGCGTCCGGGAATTATTATGTGATCCAAACGCTGAGTGATGAACTACACGGCAATAGTGGGGCCAACTCACCTGTTCCATTCGGCGCATTCTTTTGGGTATGGACCATCGGCTTGCCATTGGTTTATGTCAGCTTCGGTATCAAGAAAAAAGATGTGATCCTGCTGCGTACAGGCTTATTGTTAATCGTTATATCCGTTCTTACCTTCCGTACTTATTACCACATATTGCCAACGGACGTTATGCTCGTTATTGCAGGCACGGTGATCTTAGGTATAGCTTATGGTATAATGAAATACCTGAAAACACCCAAACACGGTTTCACTTATGAGGAGACCAATGATCCCGACTTGATGGATCACCTTAAAATTGAATCATTGCTCGTTGCCGAAACATTTTCAACGGCACCTGTCGCTCCGGCAGATAGCGGTGCAAAGTTTGGCGGCGGCGATTTTGGCGGCGGCGGCTCCAGCAGTAACTTTTAGATCAATTTATCCGGGGTGATAGGTAACTCCCTGATGCGTTTTCCGGTGGCGTTGTAAACCGCGTTGGCTACCGCGGCTGCTACGCCAATGGTCGCTATTTCGCCCATGCCTTTTGCACCCATCGGGTTAAGGTAGGGGTCGGGTTTATTTACAAACAGTGCTTCCACTTGTGGTATATCAGCCTGAACCGGCATGTGATAATCAGCAAAATTATTGTTCACCAAACGTCCATACCTATGGTCAATAACCGCTTCTTCCATCAACGCCATACCTATACCCATAACAGCACCGCCTTTTATCTGGCTGGCAGCAGTTTTTGGGCTTACAATATGCCCTGCATCGGCAACAGACACTGCTTTATTCACTTTGACCACACCAGTGGCGGGGTTTACATGCACTTGTATAAAATGCACCGACCATGAAAATCCAACATAGTTACTCATTTCCGTGCCCCCTTTGGAGAGTGTGGTTACTTCTAATTGCGGCAGGTTATTGTTCTTTAACAATTGCACATAATCAGTACTATCCGCCCCGCCATTTAGTTGTTTGAATTTATCTTTCAACTCCTTGCAGGCATCATAAACCGCAGCGCCTACCGTAGAGGTAACCTGTGAACCACCCTGGGTTGGAGAGGGTGGCAAGGATGAATCACCCAAATTGACTTTGATCTTATCCGGGGATACACCCATTGATTCGGCAGCGATGGATGCCATGGCTGTCCCGGTACCCGGACCAATATCTGTCACTGCTGTTTGTAGTGTAAGTGTGCCATCTGCCGTCAGCCTGGCGGTAACTGTGGCGTTGCTGCGATACGCACCGAACATGCCTGCCCCCATACCATAGCCGACCAGCCAGCCGTCTTTGGTAACCGAGCCGGGCTTCTGGTTTCTTTCGTTCCAGCCGATTTTATCCGCACCTAATTGATAGGCTTCTTTTAAAAATTTGCTTGAGTAGGGCTTTCCGCTTAGCGGATCGGTATCTGCATGGTTACGCAGGCGTAATTCAATAGGATCGATATTAAGCGCATAAGAAAGCTCATCCATTGCCGACTCTAAAGCATAAGCTCCGGTTGCTTCGCCCGGCCCACGCATTGGTGTTGGAGTATTTACATTGAGCGACACCAACCTGTAACGGGTATTTACATTTGGCGAGGCATACATCAGCTGGCTGATATTAACCACACCCTCCGTAAAATCTTCATAAGGTGAAGTTTGCCCAGTAGCTTCATGGGTGATACCAACCAATTTACCATCTGCGGTAGCGCCTAATCCTATTTTTTGCCAGGTATGCGGGCGATAGCCTACGGAAGTAAACATATCCGCACGGCCCAGTACCAGTTTAACAGGCCGCTTTACCATTTTTGACGCAACCACAGCCGCTATCTCGTGCGGCCAGGTACGCAGGGCAGCGCCAAATGCACCACCCACAAAAGGCGATATAACCTGCACATTATCAGGAGGCAATTTAAAGGCTGTCGCGATACTGCGCTGGGTTGATTTTACGCCCTGCGTTTTATCCCAAACGGTTATTTTATCATCCGCATCCCAGCGCGCGATGATGGCGTGCAGCTCCATCGGGTTATGCACTTCGGTTGGGAGCATATATTCCTGCTCAATCTTTACGGTTGCAGATTTGTAAGCATCTTCCTGGCCACGCACATAATCTTTGCCTTTACCCGGCAAAACTCCATTGCTTAAATTACTTTTCAGATTGGTTTGATGCTGTTCCTTATTGTATTCAGCCTTAACTAAACTAGCGGCAAACAGCGCCCGTTCATAAGTATCGGCAATTACTAATGCAATAGGTTGCCCGTTGAAATAAACCTTATCATCAACAAATATTTTCAGAGGGCCTTTGGCAGGTTGATTTTCAGTATGATATCCCGGCACTGTAGGGCAATTCAGGTAAGTGATCACAGCCAATACTCCCGGCGCACGTTCTGCCTGTTTGGTATCCAAAGCTTTAATGCTGCCTTTGGTAATGGTACTGCCAACCATCACACCATAAGTTACGCCTTTAATATTATATTCGGCTGAATATTTAGCCGCGCCGGTAACTTTCAGCCTGCCATCAACGCGGCTCATGCCTTCGGGCGATAATGGTTTGTTTATTGTTGTGCTTTCCATAGTGATTAAATCCTAATTTCTAAACTCTCTAAAATTATGGGAGCTATGAATCGACCCCTACAACTGCATTACTTTGTATCAATTTATCCGGTGTGATCGGTAACTCCCGTATGCGTTTGCCGGTCGCGTTATACACTGCATTGGCTACCGCTCCTGCCATGCCTATTAAAGCTATTTCACCCATGCCCTTGGCGCCCATAGCGTTGATATAGGGGTCGGGTTTGTTTACAAACAGGGCTTCTATCTGCGGGATATCCGCACTTACAGGCACATGGTAATCGGCAAAATTGTTGTTCACTACTTTGCCATAACGGTGGTCGATCACCACTTCTTCCATCAATGCCATACCTATGCCACCAATAGCGCCGCCTACGATCTGGCTGCGGGCCGTTTTAGGGCTCACGATATGTCCCGAATCAGCCACGCAAACCACCTTATCTATCTTAACAACGCCAGTTGAGGGGTGCACCTTCACTTTTACAAAATGCACCGACCACGAGTACATAGCATATTTCTGCATATCCTCGCCACCTTTTGACGCGGTTGTTACCTCCAGTTTGGGCAGATTATGGTCTTTTAATATTTTGGCATAATCAGGGTTATCGGTGCCACCGTTACCCATCAGCTTTTGAAACTTTTCTTTCAGTTCCTTACAGGCATCGTTCACTGCCGAACCTACCGTAGCAGTAATGGACGAGCCACCCTGTTGCGGCGCATAAGGCAATGACGAATCGCCCATCTCAAATTTGATCTTTTCGGCAGGGATGCCCATCGCTTCCGAAGCAATGCTTACCATAGCCGTTCCCGTACCGGGGCCTATGTCACTTACCGCGGTTTGCAACAGCAATGTACCATCAGCCATCATAACCGCGCGACAGGTAGCCTGGTCGCGATAAGCGCCAAACATTCCGCCGCCCATGCCATACCCTTCCAGCCATCCGTTCTTTTTAACAGCACCGGCTTTAGGATTGCGGTCGCTCCAACCAATCTTATCAGCGCCCAGTTTATAGGCTTCATTCAAATATTTGCTCGAAAAAGGTTTGCCGCTTTCGGGATCTGTTTCCGCATAATTTTTAAGGCGAAGTTCGATCGGATCGATGTTAAGCATATAGCTCAACTCATCTAATGCCGACTCCAGTGCGAAAGCGCCGGTAGCCTCACCGGGGCCGCGCATCCATGTAGGTGAGCCTATATCAAGTGCAGTGAGTTTGTATGTCGTATTTACATTAGGACAGGCGTAGGTCGACTGGGTTACGCGTGTAGGCCCTTCATTAAAATCCTCATAGGTTGATGTTTGCCCGTTAGCTTCATGGGTGATGCCGACCAACTTACCATCTTTGGTAGCGCCAATCCCTATCTTTTGCCAGGTATGCGGGCGATAACCTACTGAAGTAAACATATCAGCACGGGCAAGCATCAATTTAACAGGCCGTTTAACCACTTTTGCCGCTACAATCGCGGCTACTTCATGCTGCCAAACCTGTAAAGCGCTGCCAAATGCACCGCCCACAAATTTGGAGTTGACCTGCACATTATCCTTCGGTATATTAAATATCTTGGCGATGTTATCCTGCGTGTCTTTCACGCCCTGGGTCTTGTCCCATACGGTTAGTTTATCAGCCGCATCCCAGCGCGCGATGATGGCGTGTAATTCCATCGGGCTGTGCACCTCTGATGGGATCACGTATTCCTGTTCCAGTTTTAACGGGGCAGTTTTCCAGGCATCCATAGTTCCGCGTTTGCTTTCGCTGCCATCGCCGGGTGCAAAACCTTTATCTCGGTTGTCCTTTAAGCTGGTTATATGCTTATCAGCACTATATTGTGCCTTGATCAACGAAGCCGCGTATAGGGCCCGCTCAAAAGTATCGGCAACCACAACGGCTATGGGTTGCCCGTTGAATAATATTTTGTTGTTGTAAAATAATTTGTAAGTGCCTTTGGCGGGTTCCGGTTTGCCGGGCTCCGGTTGGTAACCGGGTATTTTGGGGCAATTAAAATTGGTGATCACCGCCAGCACACCAGGAGCCCGTTCAGCGGCTTTGGTGTCTATGGATTTGAGGCTGCCTTTGGTAATAGTGCTTCCTGCCAGCACGCCATAAACCATTCCCGCAGGGGTAAACTCTGCCGAATACCTCGCTGCCCCGGTAACTTTTAACCGCCCATCGACGCGGCTAAGTCCGTTCTTATTTGTTGCGCCCTCTTTCATAGCACATTAAACTAAACCTGCCGCATGTTTCAAAGCCTCGGTAATGGTGGCCGGAGCCAGTTTCAATTTAAACGCATTGTATTCATAGGCTTTAGCGCCGCTCATGGCTATTTCTGCGGCTTGCTTAAAACTGTCTTCAGAAACCGGTTTACCGATCAACGCTTTTTCAGCTTCAAATAATCGCCATGGTTTATGCGCTACACCACCCATTGCCAGCCTTGCTTTGCGGATCGTTCCATTTTCAATATCAAGCGCCGCGGCTACGGACACCAATGCAAAAGCATAAGATTGCCTGTCGCGCACTTTCAGGTAGTAGCTGTTTTTGGCGAAGTTATTATCCGGTATTTCTACTGATATGATCATTTCACCATTAGCCAGATGATTGTCGCTTTCGGGGTGATCTCCCGGCAGGCGATGAAAATCAGTGAAGGCGATACGTCTTTCGCCTTTGCGCCCCGCTATCACCACAATGGCATCAAGGGCCGCTAAACCTACGCACATATCGCTTGGATGCACCGCTATACATTGCGGACTTGCGCCAAATATGGCATGCATCCTGTTAATTCCTCCCATCGCGCCGCAGCCCGAGCCGGGTTCGCGCTTATTGCAGGGCATGGTGGTATCGTAAAAATAAGTGCAACGTGTGCGCTGCATCATATTGCCGCCAACGGTAGCCATGTTCCTTAATTGCGGCGAAGCGCCTGCTTTGAGGGCCATCGACAATAAAGGCTGTTTTTGAACAACGAGATTATTTTCCGACACCACGCTATTCAATGCCAGCGCGCCAATATGCAAGCCGGTTTTGGTGGCAGCAATCCCTTTTAACGGCAGGTGATTAATATCCACCAGTTTATCAGGCGCGGTAACACCGCGTTTCATCAGGTCTACCAAATTGGTACCGCCGGCTATGATCTTTGCACCCGGCTTATTGATAGCCTCCAAAGCGCCTTGCTGCGTTGAGGCACGAACGTATTGAAACTGTTTCATACTTCCTGTCCTCCTTCCTTAACTTCTTGTATCGCATTCACGATATTGGGATAGGCCCCGCAACGGCAGATATTGCCGCTCATATATTCTCTGATCTCACCTTCTGAATTAGCATGCCCTTCGCGGATACAAGCCACTGCCGACATGATCTGTCCCGGCGTACAATAACCGCATTGGAAACCGTCGTGTTTTAAAAATGCCTCCTGCATGGGGTGTAGCTGCTCGCCTTTGGCAAGTCCTTCAATGGTGGTCACTTTTCTGCCGCTGGTCATTACGCCCAGCGTTAAACAGGAGTTGATCCGGTGGCCATCCACGTGCACAGTACAAGCTCCGCACTGGCCATGATCGCAGCCTTTTTTGGTGCCGGTCAGGTCCAGTTGTTCGCGCAATATGTCAAGGAGCGTAGCCCTCGGCTCTACTGATAACTGGTGCTTTACACCATTCACTTCAATGCTTACCGGGACTTTTTCGTAAACCGCGGCTATTTTTTCGTCCCATCCGTTTTCCGCAGCCTTCACCAAAGGGGCGGGGGTTAAAGCGATTGCAGTCAACAGCGTCGACTGCTTCAGGAAATCCCGGCGTGTTCCATCGGTAACCCTTACTTCGCTTTCTGGTTCGTTAGAGGAGTTTTTTGAGGCCATATTTCGATCAAGCTATGTTTTACTTTATCTACCCAAATCAAGCGGCAAATACCTTTAGCAAGGTGCCTTCTTTGTAAACCACTATACCCGGTAAATGTTAGCACTAATTTATAAAATGATAACGTTAATCCGGCAAATTACTTTTTTATGAAACATAAATATTACCATCGGGAAGTTTGAGATGAAATTCTTACGCTCATCCCCTAAATTCCGCGCTCCTGTATTTTTCCTTTTTAGTATGAATTAGATTTTGTTGGTTTGTTATCAAATTGATAACCAGCTTTGAAAAATAAAACAACCCTATCTCTTTATTGGAAATGCCAGCTGATAGGTTGGTCGGTGGCCGCGCTTTACTGGGGTTATGTGGGATTTACCGGCACCCGGTTTAATCTTTGGCTGGGAATATTGCAATTCGTATTGGATGTATTCGTTTACATCCTGCTTACCCATTTGTACCGCAATTTTTCTTTAAGCAACCATTGGCAAAATCTTAATTTGGGGGACCTGCTTAAAAGGATTATTCCCGCTGTCATCGTCCTGGGCGTTGCCTATACATTGATCACCATGGTCAAGGTCTATTTGTTCCAGGTTTGGGCTTCTCCTGAACAGCCTGTATCTTTTACCAAATTTTTTGAATTTTATTGGGCATCTATTTTCATGGCCGGGATCAGGCTGATGTCTATATGGCTGCTGGCCTACCATATGTATCATTACGCCCAACGGGAGATCAGTATCACCAAAGAAAATGCCCGCCTATCCATTATCGCAAAAGACGCGCAACTGAATAACCTGTCTGCACAGCTTAACCCGCATTTCCTGTTCAACTCGTTAAACAATATCAAGGCCCTCGTTATTGAGAACCCTGATTCGGCGCGCAGGGCGATCGACCTGCTGTCAGACCTGTTAAGGACATCTTTATACCGGAATGATATGCTTATCCCCATAAAAGATGAGCTTGCCTTAGTAAACGATTACCTGGAGCTGGAAAAAATGCGTTTCGAGGAAAGGCTGCAGGTAAGCATCGAAACAAACAATGAGCTATCAACCGCTTTAATTTTGCCTTTGAGTATCCAGGCTTTGGTGGAGAATGCTATTAAACACGGCATAGCCAAACAAAGTAACGGCGGACTGATCGCCATAAAAATTGAACAGGCAAACGGATTTATAAAAACAACGGTCAGCAATCCGGGTCAATTGGATACTGAAAAGCAAACAGCCGGATTGGGATTAAAAAACCTGGATGAAAGATTAAAGCTCCAGTTTAATGGTAATGCCCGGCTCGATCTGGAACAGCAGGGTGAAATTGTTTTGGCAACCTTATTAATCCCAATAGCATGAACAGGATCAGGGTGATCATAATAGATGATGAACGGCTGGCTCGCGAGGAGGTGAAGCACGCGCTGAAAGCTTACCCGGATTTCGAGGTGGTCGCCGAAGCCGGGAACGCGGATGAGGCAAAGAAGTTGATAGAAGCCGGTAATCCCGATGTGCTATTCCTGGATATCCAAATGCCGGGGAAGTCGGGTTTTGATTTGCTGGAATCATTGGATCATGTTCCGCAGGTGGTTTTTACAACAGCATTTGATCAATATGCCGTGCGGGCCTTCGATATAAACGCACTGGATTACCTGGTGAAGCCCATACGGCAGGAGCGTTTTGCGAAAGCGATGGAAAGGGTGAGGGAAAAGCTGGTTAACCCATCAAAAGGAAAGGAACAGCTATCCCACGAACAGCAGGTGTTTATAAAGGATGGTGATAAGTGCCATTTTGTGAAATTGAAAGATGTTTACCTCATCGAGTCAATGGACAATTATGCCCGTTTGTATTTTGGAGAGCAGGTAACCTACATCAAACGTTCGCTTAATCAATTGGAAGAAAAATTGGATGCATCGGTTTTTTTCCGGATCAACCGCACGCAGATCATTAACACATTATATATCAAACAAATTGAACCCATGCCAACAGGCAGGATCAGGATCAGCTTAAAAACAGGCGAAACGCTGGATGTATCCAGCCGGCAGTCCGTCCTTTTCAAAAGCTGGAAACGCCTGTAAATAAATTTAATAAACAGATCTAAAACGATAAAAATGATGAGAAAAACCTTCTCCCTGCTATTGCTATGCCTTGTCATCAGCCATTATGCAGTCGCACAGCAATCCAAAATATCCGCGCAGGATAGTATTGAAGAAAGCAAACAATACATCATCCAGGATAGCGTGTTGATAAAAACCCGCGATGGCGCCTATATTTCGGCTATGGTTGCCCGAAAAAAAGGGGCTAATACGCCGCTGCCTGTTATATTGCAGTTCACCATTTACGCGCGCCAAACGGATGTTAAAAAAATTAAGGAGGCCGCGGCAAAAGGGTATGTGGGTGTAATGGCTTATACCAGGGGTAAAAGATACAGCCCGGATGAAGTGGTTCCGTATGAGCATGACGGTCGCGATGTTTATGATGTGATCGACTGGATCAGCAAGCAGTCCTGGTGCAACGGAAAGGTGGGTATGTATGGCGGCAGCTATAATGGCTTTACCCAATGGGCGGCTACTAAAAAAATGCACCCGGCCTTAAAAACCATTGTCCCATCGGCATCGGTAGCGCCGGGGCTTGATGTGCCTATGACGAATAATGTGGCGATGAGTTTCGTGTTCTCGTGGACCTATTATGTGAGCAACAATAAATTTTTGGATGAGGATGATTATACCAAAACTCATTGGGGAGATACCTATTGGAAATGGTATAACGAAGGGCAAGCCTACCGCAAACTGGATAGTCTTACCGGTCGTGGCAGCAACAAAATATTTCAAAGCTGGCTGGCACATCCATCGTATGATAAATACTGGCAAAGCATGATCCCCTACAAGGATGATTTCGCGAAGATCAATATACCCATATTAACTACTACAGGTTATTATGACGGCGGGCAGATCGGTGCCATGTATTATTACCGGGAACATTATAAATATAACCCCGGGGCCGAACATTATTTACTGATAGGCCCTTACGGGCACTTTGGCTCCCAGGGCTTTCCCGATTCTGTCTACAATGGGTACAAGCTTGATGCGGTTGCTAATATTCCCATCCATAATATCATTTACCAATGGTTTGACTATATCCTAAAAGGCGGGCCAAAACCTGCTATCTTAAAAGATAAGGTAACCTTTGAAGTGATGGGTGGCAATGAATGGAGACATGCACCATCCCTCAATAAAATGGCTAATGACACACTAAAGTTTTATCTCAGCAAGGGCTTAAGCGGAACAAGTAATAGACTGAACGGGCAAAAACCATTAACCAATGAGTTCATTCCCCAAAAGGTAGATTTTGCCAACAGGAATACGCTTAATTCCTACTATCATGCTGATAAAATTATTTACGATACCCTGGATGTGAGTAATGGTATCGCATTTGAAAGCGAACCGCTAAAAAGCTCTTTAGAGATCAGCGGCAGTTTTTCGGGGCAATTGAAAGCGATGATCAATAAAAATGATATGGATTACAGCCTGGTTTTATATGAGTTGATGCCCGATGGTAAGTATTTCTATCTTTCCTACTTTATGGGCCGCGCCAGCTATGCAAAAGGGCCGGAAAAAAGGCACTTACTAAAGTCTGGAAAAATAGAAACTATTCCGTTTACCAATTCCTATATCACGGCCAAAAAATTGAGCAAAGGCAGCCGGATTGTAGCTGTGCTGAACATTAACAAAAGCCCATTCGAGCAAATTAATTACGGAACGGGCAAGAATGTAAATGAGGAGACCATAAAAGATGCCAAAGTACCATTGCAGATCAAATGGTACAATGACAGCTATATTAAAATACCGGTATGGAAATAATCCCCGATCTTATTTCTTCAAATACTTATTAAACCAGTCGATATACCGCTGCAAACGGTCTATCTGGTAACTTGGCACCGTGATACCATGATATTGATTAGGATATAGTATCAGCTCAGTTGGAATATTTTGTGACCTTAATGCTTCATACATTTGCTCGCTTCCAACCGTAGGCACATTAAAATCCTTCAATCCCGACATATATAATACGGGGGTTTTAATCCTGTCGGCATGGAAAAATGGATACGATATACTGATCCATTTCTCCTGGTTTTTCCACGGCGGGCCCAGTTCGGTATCATATTGCAGCACATACTGGTCGCTGCCGTAAACGCTTGTTTGCAACGCACTTCCGGCGCCGCTTGCCGCTGCTTTAAAGCGGGTATCGGAGGCAATGGTATAGTCGGTTAAAATACCGCCATAGCTCCATCCCGCAATGCCCAGGCGGTCGGGGTCGGCCACGCCTTCTTTCACCAGTTCATCAACAGCGCCTAAAAGATCAACCACTTCCTTATTACCCCAATCGGCATTAATAGCATTAGTATAACTAAGCCCCCTGCCATAGCTTCCCCTGTAATTTACAGCAGCTACCGCGAAGCCGGCGCAGGCCAGCATCTGGCGCGTGGCATCAAATGTATAATCGTCCTGGTCAACCGGGCCGCCATGTATAAATAAGATAAAAGGCTGTTTTTTTGACTTAGTGCTATCCAGCGAATAAATAAATCCTGAAACGGAGGTTCCATCCTTACTTTTTGAGCGAAAACCTTCCACATGGGCAAGTTGTACACTGTTCAGCCAATCCTGGTGATGGGTTAGCTTTCGCAGTTTGCCGTTTTCAACGGCATATAATTCGGTTGGCACATAAGGTGTGCTTAACTCCACTACCCAATTGGTGGCCATAAAGGCTTCGGTGTTGATTATACCGTATTCACCTGTACTTACAGTACTTATTTTCTTTGAGCCTACATCATACTTGGCCAAGTAGTTCAACCTGTCGTCGCTCACCAAAAATGAAATGCTTTTGCTGTTTTTACTCCAGGTGGGCACAGCTGCGGGGCGGTCCAGCTGGCGGGTCAGCTCTTTGCTGTTTTTGCCATCGGCATCCATCAGGCACAATATGTCCTGGTCATACATGGTGTATATTCCATCAGTTGTGGAATGCAGGTAAGCGATATATTTACCATCCGGGCTCCATTTGGGATTGGTATCATGCCCGTTCCAGGTTGTGAGCTTGGTTAGCTGGCCATTTGCTTTTACTTCGATCGTGAAAATATCCGTGTTCTCGTTCCTTTCCGGTTCGGCAGTACGGTTGCTTACAAAAGCGATCTTTTTCCCGTCGGGCGACCATTCAGGCGAACGCTCGTCGGTGTTTCCCTTGGTTAGGGTATCCAGCTTTTTAGTCTCGACATCAAAAAGGTATAGATGTTTGTGCAGGTGTTGTAAATAGCCTTCAATATCCTGCTTAAAATGGTAACGGTCGATGCGGATAGGCAAAGGGGTTTTAGGCTCTTCCTTACCTTTATTTTCTGGGTCCTGTATTATCAGCACTATTTTTTTTGAATCAGGAGACCATGCGTAATCATCCAGATCACCTTTAATATCAGTCAGTTTACCGGCTTCCCCGCCACGACGGTCGAGCAGCCATATCTGTGAGCCGTTCTTTGATTCACGGGATGAGAGGAAGGCCAGGTATTTACCATCCGGACTCCAGCGCGCCAAAGAAGCCGGATCAGGCCCATGCGTGATCTCGATAGATTCATTCCCGCTAAGGCTTTGCATCCATAAATGCGAAACACGCTTGTCTTTAGCAGTGTCCACTTCGGATAAGCTATAGGCCACCCACTTATCATCCGGCGAAACCTGCGGGTCGCTCAAACTTTTCACATTTAAAAAATCTGTTGGCTTTAAAGGTCGTTTAGCAGTTTGGGCGGCGGCAAAAATTGATATCCCTATGGATACCGACAAGAGTAG
Organism: Mucilaginibacter sp.; assembly: GCA_035489035.1. Taxonomy (GTDB): domain Bacteria; phylum Bacteroidota; class Bacteroidia; order Sphingobacteriales; family Sphingobacteriaceae; genus Mucilaginibacter. The sequence continues at coordinate 198,693 of DATHKT010000050.1, read as the reverse complement.
AACCTTCTTCATATACTATTGATTGATAGCACGTAATTTACAAATCATTATTAAAATATTATTATCATACTTTCCTGTTAAATATGGGAACAAAATACTCATCCATAAAAAAACCGGGACCAACTTAAGGCCCCGGTTGATATAATAGTACGGTTAGTATTAATAACCAGGATTTTGTTTTAATTGCGGGTTAGCATTGATATCCTGCAATGGTATAGGGAATACCAATTTATTAGAGCTAAAGGGTTGAACACCTATGGTTTGTTTCAACCTTTTTGCATCATATAAAAAGAACCCTCCTTCAAAAGCTAATTCACGCCTTCTTTCAGTCAGCACATCGGCAATAGCCACCGCGTCTAAATCTTCTAATCCGGCACGCTCCCTTATTACATTTATATCATTAAGAGGGGTGTCGCCAACTGCTGAAGCTGCCGAGATCCGCAGATTTGCTTCGGCCCTTATCAGGTAAAGCTCAGCCAAACGGATAATATGGACATTGCCATCAGGATTGTCAAATTTATCACACCGTAATATATCATCACTATCAAGGTTATACACAGCAAGGCGGGCATCGCCTTCTTCAAATTCGGCTAAAAAACTATCCTTAATAATAATATCTCCGCGACCGGCATTATCCGAAGAGGCATAATAGGTGTTAAGTGAATTGGTACCTTGCTGCCCGGTAACCTGTATAGCAAATATATCCTCGCTCGTATTATCCACGTGCACGGCAGTTTCGTTAGGATAAGGGAATTCATCCGAGTAAACTGCGTTCAGCTCAAAAGCTTCCGAGCTGATTACTTTTGTTGCTTCTGCAGCTGCATTGGGGTAATCGCCTTTTTGCAAATACAAGCGTGCTAATATGGCCGAAGCCGAATATTTATTAGCATAAAAGCTGTTGCTTGCAGGCAACTTATTTTCGGCATCTGTCAAATCGGTTATAGCCTGCTGATAAACCTGCGCTACCGTTGACCTGGATACATAAGACGCGGGGCTAATAACGGTGGTAGGTGTTAACACAATAGGTACACCAAGATTAACTGTTGCATCGCCATCGGTGTAGTCTTTCCCAAAAAGCCTTACGAGCTCAAAATATGTCAGCCCTCTTAAAAACTTGGCCTCACCTTCGGTGCGCGCGGCGTTTGCAGCGGTTACTTTGTCTAAATTAGCTAAAACATTGTTGACCTGGTTGATGACTGCATATCCATCACTCCATGATCCATTAACAAAGCCATTATCAACAGGGATATTTTGATTAGTCATTTGCGTTAACCCCTGGAATGTTCCCTGCCAGTCAATACGCGTTTGTGTTGCCATCAGGTCGGGATATATAAATACCCCGCCTCCAAACAGATCAGATAATCCTGCCCTATTGTAGGCACCTACTAATGTAATTTGAACATCCTGCCCCGTTAATATAGCCTGGTTTTGCTGTATTTGTTGAAAGGGCTTCAGATCGAGCTGTTTATTACACGCACTTAGCATGATCAAGGTCATGCTTAAGGCCCCTATATATATTTTATTAAATTTTTTCATGGTCTTAATTTTAAATTATAATCCTACGTTCACTCCGAAAGTAATGGTACGCGGCTGTGGCGCCGAATAAAAATCATTGCTCAAGTTGATATTACTTGCCAGGAAATCGGTACTCACTTCAGGATCCCATCCTTTATATTTCGTGATCTTGAACAGGTTAAATCCATTCACGAATATCCTTAAACGGTCGATCTTGATCTTAGCCAGCATCTCTTTTGGAAAGGTATATCCTAACGACGCTGTTTTTAAGCGTACATAAGAACCACTGGATAAATACCTGCTTGATGGATCGGTGCCATTAGCGTAAAACATACGGGGTTCAGGTACATCGGTAATATCCCCTGGCTTATCCCAGTATTTCATCTGGTCGAGTGTTTGGTTATCAAATCCATTACTTGCCGATGAACTCATATACTGACCTCCACCATTGTATATTTTATTGCCGAAGGAGCCATAGATAGTGAACGAAAGATCAAAACCCTTATAGTTAAAAGTGTTGGTGATACCGCCGGTCCAGTTTGGTGTTGGATTACCCAAAGGAACGTTTTGTGCGGCATTATAATCACTGGTGGTACCCCGGTCAAGCGTTCCGTCTGCGTTTTTGGTGTTCAGGTAATATATGGCATCACCATTCTGAGGATTGACACCTGCATATTCGCGGCCATAAAACACACCAATCGGCTGCCCCTCTATTACACGATTCAGGTCGGCACCATCATCTATGATCTGGCCCTGTACAAAGGTTACCACATTTTTATTGTAGGATGCATTAAAACTTGTACTCCATCTGAATTTGCCTACAAAGTTATCTGATGACAAGGTCACTTCGAATCCCCTGTTATACATTTTACCCAGGTTTTGCAACTGTGAGCCTATGCCTAACGTTTCAGGGATATTTACATTCAGCAACAGATCCTTCGTTCTTTTATCATAAAAATCAAAACTTCCTGATAATCTGTTATTAAAAAATCCCCAATCAATACCAATGTCAAACTGCGTTGTTTTTTCCCATTTCAAATTAGGATTCTCCAATTGGAAAAAACGCTGTCCGGCTACACCATTATAACCTGCATCGCCCGAAAACAAGCCTAATGCAGCATAGTTACCTATTTCGGCATTACCGGTTAAACCATAGCTGGCTCTTATCTTCAAATTGCTTAACGTATTGAACTTCTTCATGAAGTCTTCCTCGGTCAATATCCAGCCGATGGAACCTGCGGGGAAAACACCATAACGGTTATTTGCACCAAATCTTGAAGAACCATCTGATCTTACACTTCCCGAAAACAGGTATCTGCCCTTGTAAGCATAATTAGCCCTGGCAAAATAAGATACAAAGCTAAACTCGGATTGGGAAGATGAACCACCTGATTTTTCAGCTGCTGAGGCTATCTCCTTGTAAGCATCTGAAGGAAACTGCTTCCCTTGTATATCGTTAGCTGTAAGGTGGCTATATTGATAAGTGTTGCCTATTGTCAGGTCAAGTGAATGATCCCTGGCAAAAATGTTTTTGTAGGTCAGGTAATTGTTGGCAGTGAAATTTACCACATCCGTATTGGTGTTTTCGCCCAATCCATTAGGAGTACCTGTATCCCTTGCTGTTAAGCTGTTGAAATAGCTATCCTCATTTTGATTGGTTTGGTCGACACCAAATTCCGAACGGAAAGTTAAATGTTTTACAATGTCCCAGTTAGCGAAGATATTACCCATTGTACGATATACATTGGTATGATAATAAGCATTGTCAACACTGATAAGCGGATTGTAATACAATGGGTAGCTGCTGCTTGACCCCGGAGGAGTCCCGCTGATCAAACCCGTACGAGGGTCGATAACCGGAGTTACCGGAGACAGCGCAACTATTTGTAACGGCGTTGAAAACTGATCATCATTACTTAAGCGCTTGTTAAAGGTATGCGTAAAATTAAGGTTCATACCTACATCAAAATTGCTGAATATTTTAGTGTCGATATTTACCCGGCCGCTGTAGCGTTGAAACTGGTTACCTTTTAATATACCGGTTTGGTTAAGCGCTTGCCCACCTATATAATAGGTTGTTTTTTCACTACCACCTGTAAAATTCAGATCGTATTGTTGTTGGGGAGCTGTTTGGAATGCTTGTTTTTCCCAATCCGTATTGTTGGCGGTCCAGTTGGAACTACCTGCAGAATACTGGGTAAATTTGCCTTCAACATAAGAGTTATAATCAGCTAAGGCATCATCCAGGGTATCATAAAACCCTGCCGCAAAATCTTGGTTTGCAGCACCAACACCGGCACGCCGCGATATCTGAATCCATTGATCAGTATTTAAGAACTGACGATGGCCAGAAGGCTGGCTGTATCCAAACTGGCCATTGAAGTTTATTTTAGCTGCGCCCAGTTTACCTTTTTTGGTGGTGATGATGATTACACCGTTAGATCCCCTGGCGCCATAAATTGCTGAAGAGGCCGCGTCCTTTAATACCTGGAACGATTCAACATCATTAAAGTTCAGGTCGGCAAGCGGGTCTGAAGTTGCGCCATTTGTTGAAAGATCAATCTGGTTGACAATAATTCCATCAATTACCACCAATGGTTGTGTACCGCCAGATATGGATGCAGTACCACGCACGCTGATCTTGATGCCCTGGCCAAGCTTTCCGTTACCGGCCTGTATATTTACACCTGCTGTTTTACCTTGAAGTGCTTGTTCAAAAGTAGTTACCGGCGTATTTTCCGTTTCTTTACCCGACACAGTTGTAATTGAGCCTGTTATGCTGGCACGCTGTTGTGTTCCGTATCCCACTACTACAACTTCTGTAAGCTGTTTAGAGTCTTCCATCATCTGCACATCAAGCACGCTGCCTGATACAGGCTTATCGGCTTCCTTATACCCGATATATCTGAATATTAAGGTTTGTGTACCGGCCGGCACAGTAATGCTGTACGAGCCATTTGATCCGGTTTGTGTGCCGCCGGATACGCCTTTTACGGTCACGCTTACCCCAGGTAAGGGTGAACCATCTTTTTGATCTGTTACTTTACCAGTTATCACTTTGTTTTGGGCAAAAGCAAAGGAAAAACATGAAAATAAAAGAAAAAGTGAGAGTAGATTTTTCTTCATATGAGTCGTTAATAGTTAATTGCAGTGTAATTTTGCAAAAAAATTGCATAAAAACAATAAAAGATATAAGAATATATAAGTTTTATTAAAAATATCTTATCAGAACGGCAAAGAGACCAAAATTGCAGGGGAACAACTGGTTTTTATTGAATTTGAATTTCTTCGTTCGCGAAATATCCTAAATAATATTTCCGGGGCTTAATCTCAACCTAAAAAAATAAAATGGCCATTTAAGGCAAGGCGACCTAATTTAGTATTTAATTATACTAATGTAATATTATTATTACTAAAATATTTATTTAAAGGTTGCCTTTGTGAATTTTATTTATTGTAGCAACTCAAACTAAACTCCCTGGGTGTTTGAACAATAAGGCGCAGAGCGAATATTTATAAAAACAAGTCAGTATAAAAATCTACCTTTAAAATACCAATTCATGCTACCATGTATCGCTTTTTGTTACTATTTTTTCTATCCTGTTTATTAGGATATAATTCATTTGCCCAACATTCAACAGTGAAGAAGGCGCGTATAAATAAGGATACGATAGCCCCTGTCGGCATCATAAAAAATATCCCGGATTCAGTTTTACTGGATATCGTTCAAAAACAAACCTTTCGTTATTTCTGGCATTACGGGCATCCGGTTAGCGGTTTGGCCAGGGAAAGGGATAATACGGTAAAGGCCGAGTACTATTGGGATTATATTAACGAAGCTGATGGTGAGCCAAATTTTAGTAAGGGGACTTTTGGCCCGGAAGCATGTGCCATTGGCGGGAGTGGCTTTGGTATCCTATCGACAATTGTTGCGGTTAATCGCGGATGGATAGGAAGGGATACTGCGTTAAAGCGTTTGGTTAAAATGGTTGATTTTTTGATCAAAGCTGATTGTTTTCATGGTATTTATCCTCATTTTATGAATGGGGCCACGGGTAAAACCATTCCGTTTGGCAGGCTGGATGACGGGGCTGATATTGTGGAGACGTCTTATTTATTTATGGGACTCTTATCAGCCCGCCAATATTTTAATAAAAATACCCCATTGGAAAAATATTTCCGCAACAGGGTAAACGAAATGTGGGGCGCAGCAGACTGGAACTGGCACAGCAAAGGAGATAATAAATCATTGTACTGGCACTGGAGCCCGGCTAATGATTTTGATATGAACTTCCCGGTGTTTGGGTATGATGAGGCTTTGATCACCTATATTGTGGCGGCTTCGTCCAAATCGCATCCGATATCAAAAGAGCTATATGAAAACTCCTGGGTAAAAAGCCCGGGCTGGAAAAATGGAAAATCTTATTATGGGATTAATTTACCTTTGGGGGCTTATGAAAAAGGCGGCCCGTTGTTTTTTGAACAGTATACTTTTATGGGTATCGATCCGAATGGTTTAAAGGACGACAACGGAATTGATTATGCCGAGCAAACCAAAAACCACACCTTAATTAACCGGGCGTATTGCATTGAAAATCCAAAGAAATTTAAAGGCTATGGGGCCAACTGCTGGGGATTAACGGCAGGCGATAGTTTTAAAGGCTACGTAGCGCACTGCCCCGAGGATGACCGTGGCGTAATACAGCCTACAGCAGCATTGTCATCATTCCCTTATACTCCTGAATATTCTATGCAGGCTTTAAAGCATTTTTATTATGACCTGGGCGATAAGGTTTGGGGCAAATATGGTTTTGCAGATGGCTTTAGCGAAACGCATAACTGGTATGCAAAAACACATTTGGCCATAGACCAGGGCCCGATAGTGGTGATGATAGAAAATTACCGTACCGGCCTGATATGGAAACTGTTTATGAGCTGCCCCGAAATAAAAGGGGGATTGAAAAATTTAGGCTTTACGAGTAAATATAATTAGGAACCTTCTATAATACCGGCCAGTTGCTGCCAGTTGTTTACGGTTTCATTAATGCCCAGCATGGCGGCAATATGGGTAAATATATCCGATGCTTTTTTCCGATTTTGGCGCAGATAATGAACCGAGGTTGATCCGGCTGATTTAGATAGCTTTTTGCCGGATGTTTCTGTAAGCAGGGGATGATGATAAAAAGTGATCTCATTAAAATCATCCTCCCTAAGCACTGTTGCCAGTTGATGTTGCGCGAGGGTGGATGACCAAAGGTCTTCGCCCCGCACTATCAGGTCGACACCATAATAAAGGTCATCAATTACGGAAGTGAGCTGATACGCGGGTAAGCCATCTTTTCTTTTAATTACAAAATTGTGCATATCAGCTGGTAAAGCAGCTTGTATTGTTTGGCCGTTATAGTTTTTAATAGCCAGTTCTGCCTTATCTTTTGTTATCAACCGCCAACTTGTATTTTCTGTGTTTAGAGGAATCTGTTTGCTCAAACATTCACAGGAATACTCTTTGCTGTTAAGTTGAAGCCGTGAGCACTCACAGGCAAAAACCAGTTTATCATCAGCAAACTGTTTCAGCGCATCCCTGTAAAGATGCATCCGGTGCAGTTGCGAATAGCTTTCCTCAAATTCTTTAACATCACGGGGGCCCTCATCCCAAGGAATCTCCAAAAAATTCAGGGCATCAAAAATATCCTGCACATATTGATTATTTACCCTTGTACGATCGAGGTCATCTATCCGAAGTAATATTTTAGCGCCGTGTTTTTGGGCCAGCGCGGCGGTAATGCAAAAGGATAATACATTACCCAAATGCAAAAAACCACTGGGGGTTGGGGCGAGGCGGGTTTTGTTATAATGGGGAGTAGGGTTGGTCACTTACATTTTTAACTTATCCGAAGTTAACTTATCCCAATCAATTGCAAAGCATATCCTATCGACATAGGAAAATAATAGGATAAGCAACGCAGGTATAGCCGCCAATATAAGCCGTTGATATTCTGAGTAACCCCCCAATATGGCAACAGCTAACTGCCCTGTAATAAGTAGCCATAAAATTATCCGGAACCAGGGCGCCTGTTTACTCCTGACCCACCGGGCTATGATTAAGACCAGATCGAGCCCTAAAAACAGATAGAGAATATTAAAGGTGACACAAAACACCAGGTATTCAACATTCTCGATCCTGAATGCTAAGAAATTGGTTTTGTGCTCTGCGTAATTGGTGAATATATTTTCGTGCTCCAGGTCGGTTAGTTTACTGCAAATATGCCAGGCGTATGCAGTCGGCTGATTTTTGATACAATTCATGATAAACCGGTGAATCCTGTCGGAATCATACGTTTTCATGATGTTTATGCCTGATTTTTTCGGGTTACCGCAAATTTTGTTTAGCTCTAAATTACTTTTTATGGCGGCGGATATTTCGGAATCATTCCCATCCATATAAATACCTGCGCTAACAATGACGGCCATTTCGTTATTATTGCTTACCCGGGATATGCCATTAAAACCAGTATTCTTTTTATTTAACCCCGAATAACCTAATAGTAAAAGGATAACAACAGCCGATGCCGCCAGGCCGGATAAACATTCTTTCCAATCTTTTTTATAGATCAGCCATCTTAAAAGCCAAAAGAATATGACTAAAGGCAGCAAGTAGATAAAGGATGGACGAAGCATAATAGCCATAAATACAGATAGCGTCAGTCCCCATGCTTTCCCGTTTCCCGGTTTTTGCAGATAGCTGATCAACATATAAATAAAGACTACGCTGAATGACACTGAAAGTGATTCGGTAATAACCACTTTATCAAAATTAACAACCGGCAGCATCACCCCATATAATAAGGACGTGGCCAATATGACCGGGCGCTTTTTAAAGCAGGCCTGCGCTATTTTATAAAACAGGATGATAGTTAAAAAAGAGATAACGATCTGGGCTGTAACCACATTCCCGATCAGATCCTGCTGACCAAACAAGCCGATCAGCTTAATAAAATACGGATAAACAGGCGTACGGCTACCATCAGTTTCACCTTGTAAAATATTTGCATGATAGTTTATATAAGAGGCGGTATCAACGGCTTGGGTATTTAACAGGACCGAGTAATAAACCGAACGTATAATTCCGCTGATCAATAATATCCAGAATAGGTCGGCAGATATGATCCTGACCAGCTTATTATTCCAGCGCCCCTTTTGTGAAAAGGATGCCAGTTTTAATTGGAGATCATTTTTTATACCCACGTTTTATTATCAGCTGATACTTAATATTCGTTGACAGTGGAGTAAAGGTTGCTTTGCGTATTGTTTTTATATTATTTCAGTAACCTACCTCATCGGGCATCATCCCAGAATTTCTTTCTCCATTCCACCTGCTCTGCCGGGTTTAAAAATGTCCAGGCAACTATTCGGCTCACCTTTTGTCCGTGGGTCATGGTGATGGTTCTTACATCAAGGGCATTAACATTCTTCAGCGCTTTATAAATAACCGGGAGTGTGTCTTTTTTGGATACCAGCGTAGAGAACCAAAAGCATTGCCCGGCCGCCAGCGCGCTTTGCTCAACCATACGGCGTATAAATCCGGCTTCGCCGCCATAACACCATAACTCTGTTTTTTGGCCGCCGAAATTTAACGCGGTGGGCTGTTTATTGATCCCCAACTTCTTCCACTTGGAAGCTGTAGATGCCTGTGCTTCCTGTAAGGACGCATGGAAAGGGGGATTACAAATGGTGATGTCAAAACCTTCGCCCTGCTTAATAATACCTTTAAAAATATTGGCCTTGTTACTTTGCAGGCGCAAAATGATCTTATCCTGGAATTTCTTATTCGAAGAAACAATATCTTTTGCCGACCGGATGGCAACAGGGTCGACATCAGTGCCTACAAACAGCCAGTCGTAAACGGCACTGCCAATCAGGGGGTAAACACAATTTGCCCCTGTACCAATATCCAAAATCTGTATTTTATTGCCACGGGGGACGATACCATTATTGTTTTCGCTCAACAGGTCTGCCACATAATGGATGTAATCTGCCCTGCCGGGTATTGGCGGACAAAGATATCCTTCCGGGATATCCCAATGATCAACACCGTAGTAATACTTTAATAATGCTTTGTTTAACACTTTAACCGCATCGGGGTTACTAAAGTCTATCGATTCATCACCATACTGATTAACAGATACAAATACTTTTAACTCCGAACTGCCTTTACAAAGCAGCTCAAAATTATACCCGGCACGATGGCTGTTACGCGGGTGCAAATTTTCTTTTTCTGCAGGTTTTTGTTTGGTATCTGGAGACATTGGTTCTGGCAATCTATTTTGCGAAGGTCGACATTCTTAATTACAAAAAAGCCTGACTGATTTTGGCTGAAGGCTTTTGCTATCTTTCTCTCCTGATCTTATTGCGGTGCTTGGTGCCCCAATCCGCCAATGCTTGCATTACTTCATTCAATGTACAGGCATAATCTGTGACCTGGTATTCAACCACTACAGGCGTTTGCGTATGAACGATCCTTTTCACAAAACCATTCATTTCCAATTCTTTTAATTCACTGGATAATACACGAGCCGAAATACCATCTACGGTCCTTTGGATATCATTAAAGCGTTTGTTGCCCTCGCGCAATGCCACAATCACCCGCAATTTCCATTTACCGCCAATTACATATAGCGAATCGCCTATCGCTGTTAACAAACTCGCGCATTGCTGCGGGTTGATTGGTTCTGTTGAATTCATAACTATCTTATTTTCAATAAGCTATACAAAAGGTTACTACTAACCTTTTGTATAGTACTAATATTTTATAAGCAAATGTACATAGATTTGCCCACACAAAAAATTAAAACGATGAAAAAAATATTGCATATTATCTCGAGCCCGAGAGGCGAAGCTTCCTTAAGTATTAAATTGGGGAACGCTATTATCGAAAAGATCAAAGCTGAATACCCCGGCAGTACAGTTGTAGAAAACAACCTGGTAACGCAACACTTCCCCCACCTGGAAGAGGCACATTTGACCTCATTTTTTACACCTGCAGAAAACAGGACATCAGCCAACATTGAAGCTGTAAGGCATTCGGACGAAGCTATTCAGGAGATCGAGGATGCGGATATTATTGTGATCGGCGCGCCGCTTTATAACTTTAGCATCCATTCAAGCCTGAAAGCCTGGATAGACCATATTGTGAGAGCAGGCGTTACTTTCAAATATGATGCAAACGGCCCTGAAGGCTTGTTAAAAAAAGGCAAGAAAGTTTATATCGCCTTATCGTCAGGCGGGATCTACTCCGAAGGCCCTATGAAACCCTTTGACTTTGTTGAACCCTATCTGAAACATATATTAAGCTTTATCGGCCTTAGCAATATTACCATTTTCAGAGTAGAGGGTTCCTCCATACCGGGTGTACAAGATACAGCCTTGGAAAAAGGGATCAGCAGTATTCACCTGAATTAAAATTAAGCTTCAATAAAAAGGCTTTGGGTATTAATCTAAAGCCTTTTTGATTTAAAAGTTCAGCTTAACTGGTAAAAAAGCCGAGTTTATAAGGATTATCATGCTGCGGGCCTGCAAAATCCAGCCAGCTTTGCAAGGCGACCTCAGCGGTACAAGGCCCATAAGTAATGAGCTTGATTTGTCTACTTAGGGATTCTTCCCGTAAGCTATCTAAAATCTCCCGCAGCATTTCGCCTTTAAAGGGTGTATACAGAAAAAATATGGTGCCTGCGGAATCGTCTGCTTTCCGTGCATCGATGTTTATGAATTCTACCTTGGATAAATTAAGCTCTGCGGCGCAATCTCTTGCATAATCGCAGAAAGCCGGTTCAAACTCTATGCCTTTGACTGTAATTCCAGCGAGAAGATTTACGAGGATGGCTACCTGGCCCAGGCCGGAGCCCAGATCAAAAAATACGTCTTCTTCTGTAAAATGAGATTTTTCAGCTAATTCAAAAACGATCCTGGCCGGTGTCTTTTGGTAATAAACCATTTCCGGCTCTAAATCTTTAGTTTGCTCCGGCATAACCTTACCGGCGAGTAACCCGTTGATGAATATATCCAGGTTATCATACCCTGCTTCTTCCTGATGTTCGTTATCGTCTAAATTGAAGTCAACATATTCACTAACGAGGTTTTTGAAATCCTTTCCTGTGCATCCTTTCGCCCGGATATTTGTCCGTAATTTTTGAAACAGGTTTGTATCAATTGCTTCCAGGTCGGACTTTATTTTTTCAGCACGGTGTTTCAGTAAGCTCAGTTGAGTAGGCTGATCTGTTTTTAGCGACAGTTCTTCAATTTGGTCAATAACCTGGAATTCGATAAAGTCTATAGCCTCCATACGCTCATTAAAGTTTTTCTCGTCATAGAGTTCAGCATTGTTTTCTATTGCCTGGATATGGGTTTGTATTTCAAACACGTGTTTAGTTCTAATATAATCTGCAAAACAAACCTTTTATAGCTTAGATTACAAAAACCGAGCTCTTTTATGGCCCAACCACAAATTGCAAACCCGTAGGAACGGGAACTTTAATCCGATGAAAAATCATCTATCATGTTAAATGTTGGTACAAAATACAGACTACCCGTTTTTGCCGTACTGAAATCTAATATCCTATCATAATTTCCAATAGGAGACCCGATAAACATATTATTCAGCATTTTTTGAACCGTGCCGAATGTGCTTGCATAAGCTATAAAATAAGTGCCCATTTCATTGGTAGATATATTGCCAAAAGGCATATTATCACGAACAATTTTAAATTCATCACCAACATTCGCCAAAGCTATGTGAGAATTTGAAGGTTTTATATCGTCTGCCATTTCTATATCATTCGATTTATACCTTCCAATTACTTTTTCCTGTTGTTCAGTAGAAAGTTCCTTCCAGGATGTTAAATTATGTATATATTTTTGTACAAAAAGATAGCTTCCTCCTTTATAAACAGGGTCATCATTCCCTACCATGCTAAAGAGTTCCCTATCCAGTCCATGGGGGTTTTCTGTACCGTCAACAAAACCCAAAATCGAACGACTGTCCCAATACCTGAAACCATGAATTTCTTCCGTACTGATTGCCACTGGGTTTAAAACATTTGATATCTCGGATGCCATATCATAACATATACTTGTGTTATCTGCTCTTATATGAAAGTGCAGATGCCCCCTGGAAGAAACTGCCGTGTGTTTGGCGCCAATGATGGGAACAAAGTTCACTAATTCTTTAGGTAAAGGAACCGGGAGCTGAAGCCGAAGCCAGGCATCATACCCAATTCCCATTACACAACTTGCCCTGGAAACAGGAAAACGGACATTAGCAGAATTATTGAGGTTGATAACCAGTTTGCAAAGTTTGTTAAAAACATCTCTGACTTCCAGGTCATCCTTAAAATCCCAAACCATAAATATGGTATTGTCATTTGTGTAGTCTGTTATATTCTGTGATTCCGGGTTCATAAGCTTATCATATATCCATGTTATGAGTTACTAAAATAAACAATCGTAAGCTGATGGCCATAAAAAAAGGAAATGTTCAATTAAGAACATTTCCTTATGTGTGGTTCTTAGATTATGAGACACGGACTCGCTACATCAGATAAAAACGCTTATCCCACCGCGCTGTCTTGCTCGTGATCATCCTTCGGTTCCCAAAGCTCAATAATGTTCCCTTCCGGATCGAGCACGTGGACGAATTTGCCATAGTCATATTCCGCAATTTCATCAACAATGGTCACGTTGTCTTTTTTTAGCTCGTCAACCAGCGCAACCAGGTTTTCTACCCGGTAATTGATCATAAATGGCTTTTCCGACGGATCGAAATATTTGGTATCCTGCGGAAATGTGCACCAGGATGTGGACCCTTCTTTCGACGGATCATCGGCCTCGCGCCACTCAAACGTAGTTCCGTATGCGCCGGCAGGTAATCCAAGGTTTTTGGCGTACCATTCGTTCATGCCTTTCGGGTCATTGCATTTAAAAAATACGCCGCCCAGTCCCGTTACTTTTTTCATATTTAATCTTTCTATTGTAATTTATACGTTTACTGTAGCTGGTTTAGCTTTCCTTTTAAGTATTAGCGCAGCTATTAATGCCATCACAATGCCAACCGGTGCAATTTCCAGATAGGTGAACATTGCTCTAAAGGTGGCGCTTGCTTTATATTGCGCCATCGTGGATGCCATTTCAGCTGCCTGCTTTTTTATTTCCGCCGCGCTTACACCGTTTGCCTTCATTTCGGCTATAGCCTGGGCTTGGTATTTTTCACCAAAATCCGGAACGAAATAGCTATAGTCGATCATCCAAACCACCACGTACACGGTGGACGCGATAAGCGTTATCCAAAGGCCAATACCCAGCGCTTTACCAAAAGTGATCTGGCCGTTGTTGCAGCTGTTCCGGTAATTTTTAATGGCTACAAAAATGAGCGAAAATGCCACTATCATAGTTGCATACCCAAAAATCATCCGGGTGGTCAGGCTAAGACTATTGCCGATTACACCCTCGGAAACCACGCCCCAAGTGACACTTATAATACCGGCTATTACCCCGCAAACCCAAATGTTCTTTTTCATTTTGTTTATTGTTTAAGTTTTAAATCCTGTCCAAAATTGCAGTAACGGGTTATGTTTCGGGTCATACTTTTGGGTGATTTTTAAAAAAGATGACCTAATGGTACTATCCTATCAATCATATACAATTGATTGCCGGTCACAAAAGGTAGGCAAAATCATAAAAAGAAGAAAATAAAGTTGGAGTCTAAAGACCACAAAACCCGAAATCTTTTATGGTTGATTTAAATTGCGCGGCGGGGTTGGGGTTATAAGCTATTTGCCTTTTATCTTCTTTAAAAATTGATCCTGCAAATTGTTGATTGATGTGTCGTATCCCTTCCTGTCCCTAAAGGCACCGGGGTTATAACCATCTCCTGGTTTGTGTTTGCTTTGAAGCCCAAACTGGCTGGCATGCGATGAAAGCCAAATATCAAACGATAATTTTTTCATGGCATCTAATGTGTACGCATAATCTTTTGTAATATTAGGGTAAGCGGCTATGTCTGAGAAATTTTTATCTGTAACTATTGTCGGCATATTGGCTATCAAAACTCTATACGACCGTGTGCTATCCTGCACATCAAACAAAAAGCTACAAGAGCCTTTAGTATGCCCCGGATGGTGAAGAAGAACCAATTGCATACCACCTAACTTTATGGTATCGCCGTTGCGTAATAACCTGTCTATTTGTACCGGCGCGTAAGCGCTTTCATTACCGCCTAACGCGTAATCCGACCGGCCTCCATCTGCCACTACCCCGGCATCCCCTTCATCCACCATCATTTTGGCGCCAGTCAATTTTTTTATAGCCGCCATTGCGCCCATGTGGTCAAAATGTGCCTGAGTGGTTAATAGTATCTTAATATCCGCAAATTTAAAACCCAAAGCTTCAATATTAGATCTGATCATAGGTGCTGAGTCGGAAAGCCCTGTATTGATGAGTATATTGCCCTTGGGTGTAACAATAAGGTAGCAAGCTAAATCATAGGTGCCTACATAATAAAGATTACCTGCAATTTGAAACGGTGGATATGGCTTTGACCATTCGGGGTTGGTGTTTGCAGGCGGGACTACTTTTTGAGCTGATACCCAAAAGCTCAAGCATAAAAAACTGATCAATAGCCCAATCCTCTTAAGTTTTTTTACAAGCATATAATAGGTAAATGAAAGCTAATATACATTGTTGTTTATTATTATATAGAAGATGGTCAGAAAAAAATAGTTGAGCACTTTAGTTTGCAGCAAGTGTTATCACCGCACCGCAAAACCAGGAAAAAATCAAAAGAAACCTTTGGACTTTCATCTAAAGGCTATTGAATAATCTCTTCCATGCCTGGCATACGGTGGGTTATTTTGCGGTCTTATGCTACAAATCCCGAACTCTTTATAGCTGATTTGCACAAAATCAAAATTATTTTCAAATAAATTTGCGTAACTCAAAAGTTACTTATACATTTGAGTAACTTACAAGTTACATATTATGAAAAAATCAATCAAACACCAATTTTTCTTCGCGCATCAGCCTGAAACGGTTTGGGGATACCTCACAAAACCTGAGTTGATGGAGCAGTGGCTCATGAGAAATGATTTCCAGCCCATCGTAGGGCTCGATTTCCAGTTCAGAACAAATCCGATACCGAGTCTCGATTTTGACGGCATCTTCTATTGCAGGGTATTAGAGGTAACTCCTTTTACAAGACTTGCTTATTCCTGGAAGAGCGGCCCCGGTGACGGCAAGATCACGCTTGATTCTGTAGTTACCTGGAGGCTGGAACCAAAGGACAACGGCACGGAGCTATTTTTAGAACATAGCGGTTTCTCGAAAAAAGAAAACCTGAATTTTTACAACGGTTTGATAGACGGATGGTTGAAAAACCTTCAAAAAATTGACAAACTTTTAAACGCTTAATAAAATGGCAATACCAACGCTTGACACCTTCCAGGTCATAGGAGACCCGAGCAGACGGAAAATGCTGATGCTGCTATCAGGAGATAGCATGACCATCAACAGCCTGGCAGATAATTTCGATATGAGTCGCCCTGCTGTTTCAAAGCATATTAAAATATTGGAGACAGCCGGCTTTATTTCTATCCATGACATGGGCCGGGAACGGCATTGCACACTTAAAAAAGATGGTTTTGAAGAACTGCAGGCCTGGCTCACTTATTTTGACCAGTTCTGGGACTCGAAACTGAAAAAATTAGAAAAATTATTAAATAACAAATTACCCAATTAAAAATTAAGAAAATGAAAACACAAGATTTTAACACCACGTTTTCGGTAGATCAGACTCCGGATAAAGTATTTAATGCCATCAATAATGTACGCGGATGGTGGTCGGAAAGAATTGACGGCGGTACAGAAAAGCTTAACGATGAGTTTACCTATCAGCGTTGGGACCTTCACAAATGTACCATGAAATTAACAGAAGTTATACCCGGCAAAAAAGTCGTCTGGCTTTGCCTGGACAACTATTTCAGCTTCACAACAGACGAGACCGAGTGGGTTGGTACAACAATTGAGTTTGAGATCGCTGAAAAGGATGGAAAAACGGAAGTCCATTTCACGCACAGGGGCCTGGTTCCGGCTTATGAATGTTATAATATTTGCTTTGATGCCTGGACCAGTTATATCAAGGGCAGTTTGCAAAACCTGATCACCACAGGTAAGGGCCAGCCAAACTCCAGGGAGGAGTTACAGCATAATTAAAAACCATAATGAATATAGGAATTATAGGCGTAGGCCAAATTGGAAGCTGCCTGGCAACTAAATTTATTCAGCTGGGCCACCGGGTTTCCATTGCGAATTCCCGGGGCCCGGCTTCTTTAAAACAGCTTGCTGCGGAAATCGGAGCTGAGGCTGCTACGATAGCAGAGGCTACAAAAAATAAGGAAGTGATCATTGTGGCCATCCCTCAAAAGAATATACCCGATCTTCCAAAAAACCTTTTTAAAGAACTACCGGAAGATGTGGTAGTTATTGATACCGGTAATTATTACCCGGCCCTTCGTGACGGCGTTATGCCCGAATTGGAGCAAAGCGGCATAGACAGCTTTTGGGTTCAGGAGCAATTGGGCGTTTCGGTTATAAAAGTGTTTAATTCGATTTTTGCAACCAGCCTGAACCACCCCGGCAGGGTCAAAGGCGATAAAGACCGTATCGCTTTAGCGGTTTCGGGTGATCGCCCTCAAGCCAAAGCAATTGTTTTTCAATTAGTTGATGAATTGGGTTATGACTCTTTTGATATCGGCACAATCGCCCAATCCTGGAAACAGCAGCCTGGCAGCACAATTTATTGCAGGGATATCCATCTTAATCAACTCAAAAAAAGGGTAGAAGCTATGTGAACGGAGTGGTCTGAGATGCGTGAAAAAATCATCGGAAAACATCATGCCAACGAAGCAGCAATGGCGGCAGATTTTCCGGCCTGGTTGAAGGGCTTTCGAGACTAAAATAGCTTGAAAATTGGTTGGTCGTCCCCCATTTCGAAGTTTGCCACTTCGAACCAATATGCTTATAGATTGCATCTACACTCACAAGAAAAAAAGCCTTCAGACTTACGACTAAAGGCTTTGACTTAAAAAGTGGTCCCGACGAGAATCGAACTCATATCTAAAGTTTAGGAAACTTCTATTCTATCCGTTGAACTACGGGACCGTTTTGATTTCGGAATTCGGAATTACGATTTCGGATTTATTTTCCCGTACGCCCCGTATTTAAAATCTGTGCAAATGTGCGAATTATAGATGAGTTAGTCAAACCCATTTACACATCTGCATATTTGTACATTTATCTTATCACCGAGCCGTTGTGCAGATCATCCTCTACAGCTACAAAACTTAGTTTGCCATCACCATCCTCGGCCATCAGAATCATTCCCTGCGAAATGATGCCTTTTATCTCGCGCGGTTCCAGGTTTACCAGGATGCTTACTTTTTTTCCGATGATGGTTTCCGGTTCATATTGCTCGGCCAGGCCTGATACTACCGTGCGCTGGTCGATACCGGTATCGATTGTCAGCTTAAGCAGTTTTTTTGTTTTGGCTACTTTTTCCGCAGTCAGGATAGTACCTACCCGGATGTCCATTTCGGCAAAAGCCTCGTAGTTGATATTTGCTTTCGCAGCGATCACTTCAGTAGTTTGCGCAGGTGTGGCCGACTGCTTTTTGGCTTCCAGTTTGGCTATTTGCGCGTCTATTACCTCATCATCCACCTTTTCAAATAGCAAAACAGCCGGGTTCAACTGGTGACCGTTACTGAAAACCATTTCTTCATCATAGCTGATCTTTTCAACCGGCCAGTTGAGCATGTGTAATATTTTTTTAGCTGTAGTGGGCAAAAACGGCTGCAGGCAGGTGGCTAAATGCCCTATCAGCACCAGGCAATTATGCAAAGCCAGTTTGGCATCATCCGGGTTGGTTTTGATGGTTTTCCAGGGCTCTTTTTCCGTAAGATAGCGGTTGCCTAACCGGGCTATTTCCATCACCGTTTGCAATCCCTGGCGAAATTTATAAGTTTCCAGGCTGCGTTCCAGTTCGTCATAAAAACGGCCCAGATCAGTATTTATACTTTCATCGTTCAGCTTTATCTTGTCACCGCCACTTTCAACTTTGCCATCATAAAACTTGTGCATCAGTATCATTACCCGGTTCACAAAGTTGCCTAATATGGCTACCAGCTCATTGTTTACCCTGGCCTGATAATCTTTCCATGTAAATTCGCTGTCGCTGGTTTCGGGCAGTATGGAGGTAAGCACATAGCGCAGCTCATCCTGTTTTCCGGGGAACTCTTCTAAATATTCATGCAACCAAACCGCGTGGTTACGCGAAGTGGAAAGCTTATCACCCTCCAAATTTAAAAACTCATTTGCCGGGACATTCTGCGGGAGCACATATCCGCCATGGGCATGCAGGATAGCCGGGAAAATAATGCAATGGAATACGATATTATCCTTGCCTATAAAATGGATCAGGCAGGCTTCGTCTTCCTCCTTTGCTTGTTTTTTCCAGTATAATTTCCAGTCCTTACCATGATCAAGCGCCCATTGCTTGGTGGCCGAGATATAGCCTATCGGCGCGTCCATCCAAACATAAAGCTTTTTGCCTTTGGCTTCCTCCAGCGGAACATCGATACCCCAATCCAGGTCGCGGGTCATAGAGCGTGGCTGTAAGCCTGATTTAAGCCATGATTTACATTGGCCAAATACATTCACCTTCCACTCGCCCTCTTTAGTATCTATCCATTTTTCCAACCAGGGCTGATACTTATCTAATGGTAAATACCAATGCTTGGTGGGTTTCAAAATCGGCGGTTTTCCGCTTAAGGTTGATACCGGGTTGATCAGGTCGGTAGGGTTAAGCGATGTGCCGCAATTTTCGCACTGATCGCCGTAGGCACTTGGATAATTGCAATTGGGGCAAGTACCGGTGATATATCTATCAGCCAAAAACTGCTGAAAATCTTCATCAAAATATTGTTCGGAGTACTTTTCTATAAACTCATCTTTCTCATACAGGTTTAAAAAAAACTCCTGCGAAAGATCATGGTGAATAGGCGATGAGGTGCGGTGGTAAATATCAAAAGCGATACCGAATTCCTCAAAACTCTGCTTGATCTGGTTATGGTATTTATCAATAATAGCCTGCGGGGTAGTTCCTTCCTTTTTGGCTTTTATGGTGATGGCCGCGCCGTGCTCGTCCGAGCCGCAGATGTAAACTACATCTTTCTTCTTAAGCCTCAGGTGTCTTACAAAAATATCTGCAGGCAGGTACGCCCCGGCCAGGTGCCCGATATGCAAAGGACCGTTGGCATAAGGCAGAGCCGAAGTAATGGTGTATCGTTTAAATTTATTAAGTTGTGACATTAATATTAAATTGCATCCTTTCCGCCAGCCGACGGATTGGCAAAGATAATTTATTTTTAGTCGGAAAGACCGGAAGTCCGAAAGTCCGAAAGATTTTCTATTATTGATGATGCATAAACCCGAGGCTACTTCCAGACTTTCCGACTTTCCGACTTCCGGACTCGTCCCTCCATTTCTAAAAAAAGGCGATAAAATAGCCATTACCTGCCCGGCCAAAAAATTGCCAAAGCCAATGGATGATGCCGTTGCTCTTTTACAGTCGTGGGGGCTTGAGGTTGTTTTGGGCGAAACGATAGGGGCATCCTATCACCAGTTTGCCGGGGATGACGAGCTGCGGGCCCGGGATCTGCAACGATTTATTGATGACGACAGTATCAAGGCCATCATTGCTGCCCGCGGAGGATATGGCACCATACGGATAATTGATCAGGTTGATTTTAGCCGCTTCAGCACCAACCCTAAATGGCTGGTCGGTTTCAGTGATATTACGGTGATACATGCCCATTTGTTTGCTAACTACAATGCGCAAACTATACACGGGCAAATGCCGGTGAATATTCCCGATGCCTCAGCCCACTCACTGGCAACTTTGAGAAAAGCCTTGTTTGGTGAGGATATCAGCTATTCATTTACATCGCATGCGCTTAATATAGCCGGCAGTTCAAAGGGCATTTTAATTGGCGGCAACCTGAGTTTGCTGGTGGCCGTTACGGGGTCAGTGTCTGATTATAACTATGACGGGAAGATATTATTTATTGAAGATGTGGGCGAATATCTTTATTCCATTGACAGGATGATCCGCACGCTTGACCGCGCAGGCAAATTGAAGAACCTGGCCGGTTTAATAGTAGGAGGCTTTACCGAAGTTAAAGATAATGATATACCCTTTGGCCAAACCGTGCCAGAAATTATAATGGAAGTTGTAAAAGATTATGGCTACCCGGTATGCTTTGATTTCCCGGCGGGACATATCCCTGATAATCAATCATTAATATTGGGGAGAACTTTAAATCTAACAGTGCATGAAAAACATGTGGAAGCAACGTATGATAAAGTTGATTGAGTTGGACTTGGTTGATTAAGTTGAATAGTTCTGCTTTACCAATCTCATTACTAAATTTGAACTCAATAACTCATTAAATCAATCATTCAGTAATTATAAAAAATGACACTTTTCAGCAACTTAGGAAATTATAGAAATTTTGGATTACTAATTATTCGTGTAGGATTAGGCGCCATGTTCATCTATCATGGCTTCCCCCTGCTGGGAGGCGGCATTAAAAGGTGGGAAGAATTAGGCGGCGCGACCAAATACGCAGGCATTCATTTCTGGCCGGTAGTATGGGGGCTATTAGCCGCAGCAACCGAAACATTCGGAGGCTTTCTACTTATCATTGGCCTTGCCTTCAGGCCCGTATGCTTATTATTGGTGATCAACCTAATAGTAGCCGCTCTCTTTCATTTCGGAAATGGCCAGGGTCTGGATGGCGCCGCCCATGCCATTGAAGATGCTATTATGTTTGCCGGGTTGCTTTTTGTAGGGCCGGGTAAGTATAGTGTGGATAAGAAATAAAAAAGGGGCTATCCAATATGGATAGTCCCCTTTTTTACATAGGATAAATATCAATTATTGATTTATATAATCACCCAGGTTTTTGAGGTAATTATCATCAATATCCCCGTCATTATCCGCTAAAAATTTATTTAGCTTATCTGCGTCTTCAGCAAACGCCAATTTAAGCGCTTTCTTTTTAAGCGCCAATTTCTGTGGCTGGCCACCGGGTAATTTTACAAAGTAATAGGTACTTTGATCAACGTATTCGTCATAATTATTACCGCTTGAGGTTATGCCATTTGTAGTAAAATTAGCCTTGATAAACTTGGTGCCCAAATTTTTATAGATCTTATATTTTTTGCCTGATGACAATACCTGCAAATAGTGCTTAGCGTCAACAGAAGGCACATCTTCAAAAACATAGGGTTGTGCATTCGGATCAAATAAAGTAAACGCCTTTATTTCTGACTTAATAACCTGCAACACTGTTTTCTGATTACGGGTAAATATCAGATCGCCGGTAATTTTATCATAATTGAACAGGTAAACATCATTTTGCTTTATTGAATCTTTTGGGGTGATGGCAAACCCATGTGCCCAGTTATCGAACAGGAATCTACTGCCGTGCAGCGATTCCTGACCTTGTCCAAAGGTTGAACGGGAGCCAAAAGACATATCTACCAAACTTTCATCTTGCTTAAAAAAGGTAGAATTGGCTTTCACTTCATTGGCATCAGTGCCTGATTCGCCTCCTTCCAATGCGATCTTCGTAGCTGCAGGGTCACTTATTTTCACAGTAGTTGTTTTATAATGACTGGCTGTAACTGTAATATTGGCAGCCGGATCAGCTTTAAGTGTAAAGGCGCCATTGGCATCAGAGTAAGTGCCATAGGGATGTTGCGACTCACTGATAAAGGCGAAAGCGACAGGCTTTCCCTGCTGATCATTTACTGTGCCACTTACTGTAACCGTTTGTGCGAAGGTAATTGTGCTTGTTAAAATTAGTAACCAGGATAGAATGGCTTTTTTCATGAATGTATTAATATAAGGTTCGATTATAGATTATATAGGGCGAAAAGTTATGCATTTATAACTAAATCTTTAGAAGATTATTGTAACATATTTGTAGCAATTGTACTTTTCGCAATCACTATCTCATAAGTGAAAAGATTATTATTAGAACAGGCGCGAAATTTATTCTATAAAAAAAGGAAGCTGTCTCAAAAGACAGCTTCCTGATAAATGTTGTTGTATAGCTAACTATATTACTTGTGGTATGTGTCTTCTATCCATCTTGAGCCTGCACTACCAGCTACAAACTGCATGTGGAATATTTTTGGATCTGTGCCTGTAGCCGGTGGCGGAGTTACAAATATCGGTGCTTGCCTTAGCTGCACAAGACCTGCCGTCCAAATAGCTGCTACTGTTTCAGGGTCCATTGTTACTACCCAATCTGAATAGTTTATGGTAGTACCTGTTACGGTACGAGTGAATTTCACATCGTAAAGTACCTGGTTGGTGTTATAACCGGTTAACATTTGAAACTCAGTAGGCGAAACCGGGTTGATCGTACCTGCTCTTCCAAGGCCGGTAATATCCGGATCTTCAGGAGGAGTACCCGTACCCGGGCCTGTACCATTGCTCCACCTTCTGTAATCCCATGTATAAGCACCTGCAAAATCATTACCAATAATGTGGTAATAATGCACATTCATGTTCCCGCTGATAGGTATACCACCCGCGTCTTTGATCACCACAGGCAGCATATAACTCTTGGATGGATCAAGTAAGTTTCTGTAAACTGTAAGTGTGGTGAAAGCGTACTGTGCGCCTGCAGCGATATCCACTTTAGTATTTAACACATAAGCGTTAGCCGGAATAATTTCATATGCTATAGCCGGATTTGCCGCATTATATTTGTCCATGTACGTAGGGTCAACGGCCAATGTAACACTCAGTGCGCCATTAGCTTTTGCAGTAGCATAATCCACGGCAAATTCGGTTACTACGGTATCCGGCGCGGTAATGGCATCACTGCCAAAATTCGTTAAACCGCTTTGCGGCATATTCACGATATTACCGGCATTTGCAAAATCTACATAATGCTTTTCATCTTTTAAACACGATGAGAGCGATATTGCAAGTATGGTGGTTATAAAAATTAATTTTTTCATCTCTTTAAATTATTAAATATTTACTATTTAGCCCAGAATATCTTCGAAGTAAATTTATCAATTGTACCCTGTGCCCCAACATTTGCCGAGTTTGTCGCATATTCAACAAACGGATAAAAAATGCGGGCTACCTGGTTTGGTGCGTTAGCGCCGGGATAAATTGAAGTTGGCACATTAGGAATACCTGTTCTGCGCTCTTCATTAAATGCCTCGAAAGAACCTGAAATAGCTAATGCGATCCATTTTTGAGTAATGATAGCTGTCTCTTGTGCTGTAGCAGTAGCCGGCCATGCATAAGTACCACCTGCTGCAAGATATGCCGCAGGTAAAACAGCTCCCAAATCAGTAAACGAAGCAAGTACACCGGCATTGTATAATGCCTGGGCATCGCCCGTAATATAACCGGTGTTAGCTGCTTCAGCCTGTAAAAACAAAGCTTCGGCCGAAGACATAACTATTGCAGGCATGGTTGCTGATTTTAATATACCAGGGCCTACCTTACTTGGGGTAATACCACCAGTTTTACCATCTATAGTACCTGTTGGCGGTTGCGAATCTCCAAAAGTAGTTGATACTACCGCATCGGTTGTTCCGGGTTGTATATTAATAGAAGCTCCCGGGAGTAAACCAGTAGTAGTAGAAACGTGAGTGGTAGGAGAATAGCTAAATATACGTCCCAAACGGGGATCGGCATGAGAACCAAGATAATCAGCCAGGAATGAATTGGCTTGATATTGAGCATTACCTGGTTGTGCACCGCCGCCCTGAGCTAATCCATAATATAACCATAACGGGCTTTGCTGGCCTCCGCTTGCGTCTGAATTTATATAACCGGGCTGTACTCTCGCGTCAAATGATGCGTCGATGTACCCAACAGCTGAAGTAGCTGCAACAGCAGCTTTTAAAGCAGCGGTCTTGGTGGTATTTGATTGACGAAGCGCTATCCGCAATTTTAATGTATTCGCGAATTTGGCCCATTTGGTCATATTTCCGCCAAACATAATGTCAGATCCTGCAGGATTAAGCGCGGCAGGTGTGGCACCGCTAATTAAGGTCATCGCATCATCCAATTGCTTTAACAAGTCGTCATAAACAGCTGAACCACTATCATAGGTAGGATTTAAATTACCTGTACCTTGTATAGCTGTTGTATAGGGGATATTATTATAGTTATCTACAAGGCCCTGATACATATAAGCTTTCATGATCTTGGCAATAGCCTGATAATAAGGCTCAGGTGTTGAAGCTTGAAGCGCTGTATAGTTTGCTATATTAAGATAAGGGGCTGTCCAGGCATCGTAGCTTGAGGTAGTAAACTGGTATTGCTCTAAAGCAACAAATGGCTGAAAACCTGTACTCTGGCTTAAATGGCCTACCCAAGCCGCATACATAACGTATGAACCGCTGTTTACAAAGCCAGCCGAATTTTTCAAAGAACCTGATAATAACAGGTTAGGTGAAGATGTGGATGGCACGTTGGGGTTTACTGTTAAGTCCAGGTAGTCTTTCTTACAACTGCTTCCCGCAATCGCAAGTGTTAAAAACATGATTGATATATACTTTTTCATCATCTTCAATGTTAAAATGTTATATTTAAAGTTGCCCCAAAAATACGTGTTGGCGGCATCTGGGCGGTATTGCTTACACCTATACCGTTGTTATTTGAGCTGTATTGAAACTCAGGGTCAGTCCAGTTGCTTGTTTTAGGCCTTAACATCAATAAGTTCCTCCCGATCAAAGCAAATGAAGCTCTCTTGATGAATTTTGATGCCTTAGTCCACTGGGTAAGGTCAAAGTTAAGGTTGGCCTCTCTTAATTTCCAGAAAGCACCGCTGGCTACGTAGCTGCTGGCCGAATTGTAATATGCACCTGCATCAAAGAAACCAAGTGCGCCATCCTGTACTGTTACATTAGTATTAGGTACGTAATTTGGCGCTGCAGTGGTTCCGGTATTGATCACTGAATTAGGGAATACAAAAACTTGTCTTCCTGTTGAACCTGAAAGAGCAGATACACCAGCTGCAGTAGCCGATGAAAGACCTTGCTGATAAATAACATAACCTGAACGGAATTCGCTAACCGCGGTAAGGGTTATAAATTTCCAGCTTACTGATTGTGTTAAACCCAATAGGTATTTAGGTGTTAAACGACCCATATCCTGTAGTGTTGCATTTGCCGAAGGCATACCGGTTGTCGCGCTAACGATAGCATGTCCCTGCGGATCGCGGTTTAAATCAGTAGAATACAACTCAGGGAAAGGTTTGCCAACAGCTACTGTTACGGCTGAAGCAGCATAACCACCTATAACAATGGAGTTTAAGCCATTATATAATGAAAGAACTTTTGAGTTTTGAATAGCAAGGTTACCACCTAAGGTTAAGCCAACACCATTTTGTGCTTTGGTTAATACCTGCAGGTCCAATTTGAACTCGTAACCTGTATTTAGCACTTCACCTACGTTGATCAATGTTCCGGTATAACCTGTAGATGGAGAGGTTGTAATAGCCAAAGTTTGATCTTTCGTATGATTATTATAATAAGTAGCGCTAACATTGATGCGGTTATCCAGGAAACCCAGATCGGCACCAAACTCAACTTCTGTACTTATTTCCGGTTTCAGTTTCGGGTTGTTCAAAGTTGGGTTTAAATTTAAACCACCAACATTGCCATACGGGAAACCTGTAGTAGGCTGATAAGTGTTATTGATCTGGTATGGGCCAATATTAACATCACCTACCTGGCTATAAGTAGCACGTACTTTACCAAAGCTTAAAATTTTATTGTTTTTAAGTGCGGGTATCGCATCCGTAAATATTAATGATCCCTTTACAGATGGATAGTAGAAAGAACGCCTTCCTGCTGATAATCTTGAATCATGGTCGTTACGTAAAGTACCTTCGATGAAAGCCCAATCCTTGTAACCGATAGACAGGTCACCGAAATAAGCGATCTGGCGAATTTTTTCAGTTTCCTGACCTGTGGTTGGAACACCTAATATACTGCCAATATTATAGAAATCTTTGATCAGCAAGTTTGTGCTGCTATTGCCGATAGCCTGGTAATAAGCTTCCCAGATAGTATTACCTACCAACAGGTTTGCTTTGAAATCATTAAAAAATGTTTTGTGGAAGTTCAAGAGTACATCCTGCTGAACGCGGGAATAACCTTGCGGGCCAGCTCCAACTGATGTGCTACCATCACCAAATTGAGTGTAGTTAAAAACACTACCCGGAATATAGGCGCTTTTTGGCTTACCCGGGAACCTGGAAGAAGCCACTGTACCACCACCATTGGTAGGGTCACTTAAAGCCCATGCATTAAAGTCAACTTCTGCAACCGTTTGCTGTTGTTGCGCAGTACCAAAGTTGTCTGATAGGCGATAAGTAGCGTCTAACCATTTGGTAGGCGTTAAGATGGCGCTTATGTTGCCATTAAATACATCGCTGCGGGTATTGATCCTTGAATTATTTACAGTCCAGTATGGGTTGATACCATAGGAGTTAAAATAGGTGTTAGGATCAGCAAATGGTTGGGTTGGGTCCTTATAGTTTTGAAGCGGGATCCATGAAGGAGTATTCAATAATGTACCCAACACGGTTGAACCGTCATAACCGGTACCATAAGTACTGGTATTTGAATTGGTATAACCGGCTGTGAAATCCAACCTTAATATACCGGTTGTTTTTGTAGCAGAAACACGGGCTGTTGTTCTGTCAAACTTATCAAACGGAGTAGTACCGGTCTTGGTCAGGTTATTTGCTGATAAGTTGAAACTGTTAAATGCATCACCCTGCGCATAAGAAATATTGTTCTGCTCGCTATGTCCTGTTACAAAGAATGCGAAACGAGGGTCTTTAGCAGGTGTTGAGTATGGCGCCTTTTGTAAAGTAGTACCATCTTCTAAAGGAATACCAATCTGGGTTAACGAGCCGTCATAAGCAGGGCCATAAGATTGGTTTTCATAAAATACAGGAGTAGTAATGTAACCCGTCCTGGTATCCTGGTAAGGAGCACCTTCACCACCATAACTACCAAACCTTGTTTGCATGTCAGGGAAGTAAGAAAGTTTTTCAAGCTGGAAAGTGTTGGAGTAATCAATTCTTGGCGCACCAGTTCCGCTACCGCGTTTAGTGGTGATAACCAAGGCACCATTGGATGCTTCAGAACCGTAAAGGGCCGCAGCACCTGAACCGTTCAGAATGTTAACACTTTCGATGTCATCCGGGTTGATCGTGTTCACCTCGTTAGGAGAAACCGGAACACCGTTTAAAACCACCAACGCAAAGTTGTTACCATTAATGTGGCGGTTACCGCGCAAGGTAAAACGAGTGGTTGGGTTAATACCGTTATCAACAGTAGTAACAACCAAACCCGGCGCCTTTGCAGTTAAGCCGTTGGTAAAGTTGGTAGCTTTCGCTTCGGTAAGCGATTTGGCATCAATTTGGGTAGCAGCGTAGCCTTGTTCTTTGGCCTGGCGCTTAATACCCAATGCACCTGTTACCACAACCTCGCCAAGGTTAGTTGCGGCTGCAACCAATGCCACGTTGATTGTGGCCTGGGTACCTACGGCGATTGTTTGGGCTTGGGTACCTACAAAGGACACCACTATGGAGCCTCCTGTTGGTACGCTAATGGTAAATTTACCGGCTGAGTTGGTTTGTGTACCAACATTTGAGCCTTTTACCTTTACTGTGGCTCCCGGAATGGGCAGGCCATCCTCTTTGGCCGTTACCGTACCAGTAACAGTACGGTTTTGTGCGAATACCTGTGTTACGCATAGCATCAGGAAACACAAACTTACTAGTAGAAGTTTTTTCATTTCGTTAATAATAAGATCAGTTAATAGTTAATTAGTGCTAAAAGTAAGGTTTGGTTATCAAAAAGTCAAATAAAATCTTCTAAAAACATTATATTTTTTAAAAAAAAGCACTAATTGCATTTAAAATTAATAATTTTAGTACTATGTATTGCATAATACAATTTAAAACATATATCTTTGCAGTATGATTGTTGAAAATACACAAACCCAAATGAGGAAAGGTGTTTTGGAATATTGCATTCTTTCCACCATAGCTAAGGGCGAGATATATGCTTCAGACATAATTGCTGAACTTAAGAAAGCCCAACTGCTTGTAGTTGAGGGTACTTTGTATCCTCTTTTAACCCGTTTAAAAAACAATGGACTCCTCAGTTATAACTGGGTTGAGTCAACTTCGGGCCCCCCAAGAAAATATTATGTCTTATCGGAGGAAGGCAAAAAAGTTTTGGAACAGCTTGACAAGACCTGGCATGAGCTGGCTTATGCCGTGCAAACGTCTATCGGAGACCGAAAAGTAAACTAAACTGCAAAAAACAAAGATCATGAACAAAACAATTATCATAAATATAAACGGCATCGTATTTCACATAGAAGAGGATGCTTACGAGGTGCTAAAAAATTATATGACGGATGTAAAACGTCATTTTATGAATTCGGCGGATAGCCTGGAGATCACAACAGATATTGAGAACCGCATTGCCGAAATGTTTAACGAACTGCTGGCCAATGACCATAAACAGGTTATAGTGGAGCAGGATGTTAAAGCAATCATTGAGCAAATGGGCACTGTTGAGGATTTTGAACACGCCGAAGAAGATACGAAAGCATCTTTTAGCAATACCTATTATAATAGTACCGAAACACGCAGGCTGTTCCGCGACCCGGATGATCACCTGGTAAGTGGGGTATGCGCGGGTATAGCTAACTACTTTGATATACAAGCAGTATGGATCAGGCTGGCCTTTGCGATATCGGTTCTGTTTGCAGGCACCGGGCTTATACTATATATAATACTATGGATAGTAATACCAAAGGCAGCCAGCCGCGCCGACCGTATGGCCATGAAGGGAGAAAAATTAAATCTGCAGGGATTTAAGAAGAACTTTGAGGAGGAACTGGGTTCGATGCGCAGCAATATGGCGGACTTTAAGAATGAAGCCACCCC
The DNA here is from genome assembly GCA_035489035.1 of Mucilaginibacter sp. Taxonomy (GTDB): domain Bacteria; phylum Bacteroidota; class Bacteroidia; order Sphingobacteriales; family Sphingobacteriaceae; genus Mucilaginibacter. The sequence goes on along the minus strand of DATHKT010000050.1, from coordinate 169,054 downwards.
ATTTGTTTACAAGGCACGTGATTTTGCCGGCGATTTTTTCCATCACCTGGGTGTATTCTTTAACGGAGCAGGCAGAATATTGTTGAAACTTATAGGCATATGCATATTAGCGTGCTGCTTTGGCTTTATAGTATTTATGGTCATCGCTTTTGTAGCACTTATTGGGTTTGGACAGTTTGCGCCATTCCATGAATTGCCCTTTACCCTGATAAATCACAATCATGCTGAACTTATCTATATATCAGCTTTCCTGGCTGCATTTATCCCGGTTTTAAGTATCATCCTTATTGTGCTGAAAGGAATCTTCAATACGGGCTCGGTAAGCCGCTCGGTAGGTTCTACCGTTTTGGTGATCTGGTTGTTTTCAATAGGTACCCTGGTATACTATATTACAAGGATTGCTGCCGACTTCAGATCTTCTGCCAGCTTTAGCGAAACTGTCATCCTGAAACCTGTGAAAAACAACACCTATTACCTCAAATTGAATGATATAAAATATTTCACAGCTGAAGACAGCGCCCGTTTGAATATCAAAGCGCTTTCGCCAAATACAAGAATAACCGATGATGATTACGATTATAACGATTTTGATCATTATCAATACCGCCGCCGGGTGCATATCAGCTTCGAAAAAAGCGATGTGGCCCAACCAACGTTAATAAAATCATACAAGGCCAGGGGCCGCACTTATGATGACGCACTATTTAATGCACGTAATACCAAGTATGGGTTTAGCCAGCAGGATACTGTTTTGAATTTTGATTACAGGCTTTATGCAAAACATGACGAACTGTGGCATGAGGAGGAATTATACATTACCTTAAAACTTCCAATGGATTCAAAAGTGGTTATTGATGAAAATTTGCGTGATATGCTTGATGGGGCCAATGTTTATGATTGCAAAATTATAAACAAGCATGATAAAGCTTCGACCGCTACTTTTATTATGACCGACAACGGTTTGCAGTGCAAAGTGGATACTTTGGTTACCGACACTATATTAAGGAAGCATTTTCCCGGCGACAGTTTAAAAATTAAATAAAAATGAAACCATTGATCAGATATATAAGCCCGCTATTAATTGGCGGGCTTATGTTAACTTTTTACTATCATACACCTTATAATAAGGATGCAGTAGTTAAAGTGGATTCTTGTCTGATAAAAACCCAACAGGCTAAACCAGTTGCAGCATGCAACATCCCTGAAAACAGTTTTTCCTTTTTCAGGGATGTTATTGCCAAAATATTACCTGTATTAAAAAGTTTAAATTGATTGTAACCTTATACCCTGTTCTTGCATCTTAATATAAATACCAACGGTAATAGCCGTAAGCCTGGTTTTGATCTTATTCAAAAAAAGAGTCTTTAACGGAATAGTTATTACCACAGGAGTTAGAAACTCAAATTTATAACGCTATGAGAATACACTTTTAATATTCCTGCTACCTGCCGCCCTAACGGTTAGCTAACCGGAACAAACCAAAAACATATTAACGGCACAAAAAAAAAGAGAAAAACCTCTTAAGGGGATTCCCTTTGCCAAAAATTTTATAAAACAACCACAAACTATGAAACCATTTATCCGTAAAATATATTATACCCTGCTGCTTATTATAGCGGCAACCAGCATCACATTTGCCCAAACAGCCACACAGTCGGCCCGTGTTTCAGGATCATTACTGGATGAGCAGGGCAAACCCATGATGTATGCCACAACCAGTTTATTAAACGCAAAGGATTCTTCAATAGTAAAAGGCGCCATAAGCAATGAGTCCGGTGTTTATACTTTCGAGCATATTAAAACCGGCCGCTATATTATAAAAGCCAGTACTGTTGGTTATGAGAAAGCAATAAGTCAGCCTTTTACTGTAACTGAAAGTTCCCCAAGCGTTACCCTGCCGCAACTCAAGCTGCAGCCTAATACCCGCAGCCTGGGAGCAGTGAGCATTACCGCAGCCAAGCCATTGATCGAACGCCGGTCAGACAGGACAATAATGAATATAGAAAACAGTGTGCTGGCCGCCGGCAACTCAGCTATGGACATACTGGAAAGGGCACCGGGTGTTACCATTGATAAAGATGACAACATCAGCCTGAAAGGAAAACAGGGCGTGACCGTGATGATCAACGATAAACTGACCTACCTGTCGGCAGCCCAGTTGGCCACCCTGTTACGCTCAACCGATGGTACTACTATCCAATCTATCGAGATCATTACTAATCCATCAGCCAAATATGATGCTGCAGGTAATTCGGGTATCATTAATATCAAACTAAAAAAGAATAAATCGGTAGGCACCAACGGTAGCGTGACCCTTGGAACCGGTTATGGTGCGCATTGGCGAGATAACGAAACATTGCAGTTGAACCATAAAGAAGGCAAGCTTAATGTATTCGGCACTTTTAGCCATGATGACCGCCAGCGTGATCATAACCTGGATATTAAGCGTGTAGTGACTGACAGCATCGGCGGCAAAACTTATTTCAACCAGTTTTCATCAATGCCGCAAGTCAATCATAATAACAGCTACCGCCTGGGTGCAGATTATGAGCTGACCAGCAAAAACACCATCGGCTTTTTAGTGAATGGTTATTTTAATGCTGAAAACGCCAATAACACCAATAAGACCTTTATCGGCACACAACCAACTACAGTTGATACTTATCAAACCACCCTTTCGCAAATTAACCAGAGTTATAAAAACTTTGCGCTGAATTTGAATGACCGTTTCGAGATAGATACTACCGGGCAGGCTTTAAGTGTCGACCTTGATTATTCTAAATTCAAAAACAATACGCACGCACAGTATAATAGCTATTTCTACCTGCCAAACGGCAGCACAGCCGGCGATCCTGTGTTTTTAAGAAACCAAACGCCATCAACCATTGATATACGTACTGCAAAAGTAGATTATACTTATCCTATCAATAAAACACTTAAGCTGGAAGCCGGTGCTAAATTCAGCAGTGTAAAAACCGACAATGACCTGCAGGCACAAACATTGGCCAGCAACGGCGAATATCAGAACGATACCACCCGGACCAACCGTTTTATATACGACGAAAAAATTGATGCGGCCTATATCAATCTAAGCAAGGACTTTAAAAAGACGTCGATACAGGCGGGGTTGCGTGGAGAGTACACTTCGTCAATGGGTAACCTGATCACGACTAAACAAGTGGTAAACCGTAGCTACTTTGATCTTTTCCCAAGCATATTTATCAATCATACCTTTAATGATAAGCATGAGCTTGGTTTTAATTATAGCCGCCGTATAGACAGGCCGGGTTATGATGATCTTAATCCATTTATTTATTACCTGGACCAGTATACCTATTCAAAGGGTAATCCTTTCCTAAATCCGCAATACACCAATAATTTCGAACTGAATTACACCTATAATAAGACCATCAATGTTAGTTTGGGGTATAGCCTTACTACTGATGTGATAACTGAACTAATATTGACAGATCCGGCTACCAAGGCTACCTTTGAAACACACCAGAACCTGCAAACACAAACATCTTATAATATCAATGTTAACAGCCCCTTCACTATAAACAAATGGTGGAGTGGTAATGCTAACGTAAACGCATTCTACCTGGGTTTCAAATCCGACTCGCTGTTAGGCGCCTCTTTAAAAAACGGCCAGTTTGCCTACCAGCTTAAGTTGATGAATACCTTCCAGGTTGCAAAGGGCTATAAGGCTGAATTAATGGGCAATTATCAATCGGCATTAACTTATGGCATCTTCCATATAAAGCCACAATATTCGGTAGATGCGGGTATCAGTCATTCGTTTGCTGAAAAACGGGCCAATATCAAACTATCTGTAAGTGATATTTTCAATACACGCCGTAATGATTTAACCAGTAATTACCAAACCAACGATCTGGACATCAGGCAAAAGAACGAGTCGCGCATTACACGGTTAACTTTTACCTACAACTTTGGCAGCACCAAACTTAAAATGCGCCAGCACCAAAGCGGAGCCGATGATTTGAAGGGTAGAGTGAAGGGAGCTAATTAGTAGCCCCCCAGCCCTCTAAAGGGGGAGTTGTATTTTTATTCAACTCCCCCTTTATTCTATATTATACATCTGCACATTCGCACATTAAAACTTACTTCTTCTTCGCTTTATAACTACCGTTGGGCTGGATAAATGTAGCTTCGGTTATTTTGGCTGAGGCGGGCGGACCGAATTGCAGGTAATAGCCACTTAACACTTTCAGTCCGAATTTATCATTACCCATAGGCACCAGTTCGTAATCCGGCTGGCCGGGAACCAGGGCGTAAAGCGTTTTGCCGTCCTTAATATATATCTTAACTGTCATGCCGGCCAGTTCATATTCGCCGGTGTATTTTTCAAGTTCATTTGCCGTGAGTGCCTTGGCTTCTAATTCCCTGCTAAATAAAAGAGGTTTTAAACCATCCTCCAGTTGAGTAGTCAACCCATCGATATCACCTGATAAATTCATCTGGAACTGGATCTTCACATTCTGCACGTCCGTTGTATCGATACCATCTTTGGGGTCTTTATCAAACATATCGAAGATATCATAATTGGCATGCCGCAGCCAAAGGGTATGCGTAACGGTTTTCAGGAACAAAGAATCGTTTTTGACATAGATCTTCATACTGCCATAACCGGGATTATTGAAGCTGCCCCCGAAATCGGCTAAAGGATGTGTTGCAGGATAACGTTTCGACTGAACTTTCTTTTCCTTTTCAACCTTTTCACCCTCCTTTTTCCCTTTATCGGCTGCATTCTTCAAATCACTGTTCCAATCATGATACTTAAGGTTCAGCATCCTGTCGGCAATCATGTTCCTGACGATGCTTGGCACCGAAGAATTATTTTGGTTAGTGAGCACTACTATACCCACACTATCCGAGGGGAAAAAGCAGGTGCTTGCGGAAAAGCCGTCTATATTACCCCCATGCTCTACCCGGTAATGCCCTTTGTAGGATGATAGGAACCAGCCAAAACCATAATTTGCAAAATATAGGTCAGGTTTTTCTTTTCCTGGTAATGCTCCGTCAATAATAGATTGTGAGCTGATGGCCTGGTTGCGGTAGCTTTCCGGAATAATTTCTTTGCCATTGTACTTCCCGTTATTGATCCAGGCAGTTACCCATTTGGCCATGTCATTCACACTACTGTTGATAGCGCCTGCGGGGGCCATACCATTAATATGATAGTATTCGAGTTTTTTGATGATGCTGTCCTTTTTTAAACCATAGCCGGTGGCGATATCATCACTCTTCTCCATATCCGGTATATTTATTACCGACCTTGACATACCAAGTGGCACAAAAAAGTTTTGTTTAATGTTCTCTTCCCAGCTTTTGCCGGTCAGCTTTTCGGTAACGGCCCCTTGTGCCCCAAACATGAAATTGTTGTATTGCCACTTCGACCTGACAGGATACGTTGGTTCCTGGTATTGGATACGCTGCATCAGGCTATCGATGGAACCGGTATTAAAAAAGTACCAGGAAAAATCATGCCGCGGAAGGCCCGTGCGGTGGCTCATCATATCACGCAGGGTGATAGAATTATTCATATCATTATTATAGAACTTCAGTGAGGGCAGGTAGGTGGTAACCGGTTTATCGATATCCAGTTTACCATCATGCTCCAGCTTGCCTATTAATGAAGCCGTAAATGCTTTGGTACACGAGCCGATGGCAAATAAGGTATTAGCCGTAGCCGGCAGCTTTTTGTCGACATCGCGATACCCAAACCCTTTGGCATAAATCACCTTGTTCTTTTCAATAACCGCCACAGCAAACCCGGCGGCATGCCAGTTTTTAAGTACCCGTTGAAAAGCGGTGTCAAGACCTTTAAAACGCGGATCATCTGCCTTTTTTTGGGCAAAGGCGCTTAGTGAGATGGTGCATAGTAAAAGGGTGATGATCTTTTTCATGAAGGTGAGGTTGGTTGCGATTTATTAGTATGATATAGATGTAAATTGACTTGTATTTCATTGCCGTTTGGCTTCAGCCAACGGTACTTTATAAATGTCATAATTGGCTTTAGCCGAATACTTCTTAGGCATTTGGGCTAAAGCCCCTTTAGTTTATTGCCGTTATCCGTTGGCTAAAGCCAACGGCAATGAATTTTATAGTACCGATTTATATAATGCCTGTTATTCATCAGCTAAGGCCAGCGGCAATGAATGTATGTTGTATTTTATTTCAAGTTGTGAATACTTAACTGCCCACTGCAAACTAACAACTGCAAACTGCCCTACTGCCCCACCATAAACACAGCATTGCTAAACAACATTTTGCCATTTTCCCAAAAGCTGCGGAACAGGGGATCATCCACCATATAAACTACCGAGCCGCGGCCCAGGGATTGCACGCCAAACAGAAGTCCGTCTTTAAGCTTGTTCTTTGCCTTTTGGCCTACAAAGCCCTCTACATAGGCATTCTTTTTAAGCGCGCCCACATTCCAGCCGTCATCGCCTAAATAGCTATACAACACATCACTTAATTTTAGGGTGAAATAATACTTATCCATACCAAACCCAAGCGGGTGCGTATTATCCCAATCCAGCTTATAAATAGCTCCCGGTACACTTGACCGGATCGACTCGTGGTCGCGGTCGGCATAAAATTTTACCTGCTCATCAGTATCTTTATCTTTTGCGGTGGTATCATTTTTCGCATGCTTATCTCCGGGCTTATTTTTTATCGAGAAGCCTTTTTTGCCAACCAATAGCGAAACCGTATTTTCCATAGCGATCAGCTTACCGCCTTCGCGAACCCAGCTTTGCAATTTATCGGTTGGCAGGTCATCATAATTTCCATCCGGGAATATCGCCACATCAAAATCGTTCCAGCGGATGCGGTTAACATCACGGTATCTTACCAAAGTAATTGGGTAGTTTATCTGTTGCTCAAAGAAGTGCCAAACCTCGCCCATTGCCTCAGATGAAACGCCATCGCCTATAACCAGCATCACCTTTGGCGGGTGGATAAATCTGACATATCGTGAGCCTACATCCGCACCTTTATCTACAAAACCAGAACTGATAGGCGTCAATTCGCGGTTACATTCAGTAGCCGCTCCTGATACGATACTATCAAAATTTTCTGTGTTGTTTCCGGCACGCGTAATGATCAATGATCCGGCCGAAAACTTTTTTCCACCGGCTTCAAACGGCGCCTCCGCTGAACGCACTTTAATGTTCTTGTTCAACAATTTAGCCAGGAACTTTACGTCAGATATCGAATGCCATGGCGCTACATAAGCATAAACACGGCCCTTTGCCGTAGTGGAGGAAGAAACCGCCGCATTGCTTATTTTATCAGAGGCAGGTTTTATAGATTCCTTAACGCCATAGGCTTTTAATCCATAAGCATAAGGCAGCGCCCAGGCGGTGATATCGTAAGTGTTTGAATCGGCTATAAATGTTTTTGGCTCCAGCAATACATTCAGCAACACTGATTTGGGCTGATAGGCATTAATCACCATATCATGCGCGCTGATCTCGAACTGTTCGGTTTTGCCGGTTACATAATTATAGCCAGAACTATTTGCCTTTACGCCATAACCATACTGGATACCGTTTTTATGGAACAATTCGGCCAGTAATTCGATCTTATCGCGGTTATCGTTTTTGATCACGTAAGTTTTATAATCGCCCGGAGGGTTGCTGCGGCTGTTATCAAAATACTTTTTAAATTCATCCAGTGCCTTTGGCGCATTTGCCGATGCCGCTTCGATCGTGCTCAAACTATTGGAAAGGTGATGAGAGATACGTTCGGTAAGGGTTAAGGTATCGCCGCTTCGCGTTACAACAGCCAGGCCCGCGCTGATGCCCCCTTGTTCGTAGGTCATACCCACAGACCCATTGTAGATAGGATACGTATCGCCATAGGATGGATAAAGCAGATCGAACTCCTCTTTGGTAAAATACATCCATCCGTTCTGGTCAAAATATTTGGCGTTATTTCTGCCGATGGTAGTTTGAAACTCTCGTTGCCAGGCGGTGATGTCCCTGTGAAAAGGCTCGGCAGCCGGGGCAAAATAATAAGGTGAGTTATATCCTTGCTCGTGAAAATCAACATGTACTTCGGGCAGCCATTGGTTAAACAGACCCACCCGGGCCTGTGTTTCCTTTTGCGTTTGCCAGGCCCAATCGCGGTTAAGGTCGAAATAATAATGGTTTACCCGCCCGCCCGGCCATGGTTCCATGTGCTCGCGCGATGATGGATCAGCATCGGGCACACTGCCTTTTACCGAATTATAAAAGTTTACATAGCGGTCGCGCCCATCCGGATTAAGGCATGGGTCGATCACCACTACCGTATTTTTGAGCCAGGGTTGTGTGCGCGCATTGGCCGGGTTAACCATTTCATAAAGCGCCTCCATTGCCGTTTCGCTCGAGCTGGGCTCGTTGCCATGTACATTATAGCTTAGCCACACAATTAGTGGCGCGTTGGCTAAAGTAGCGTTCGTAGTGCCTTGTCCTGCCAGGTACAGGTTATGCTGCCTGATCTCTTCCAGCCTGCCGATGTTTTCATCTGATGCAATGAACATCGCTAACAGCGGGCGGCCCTCATTGGTGGTACCATATTGCAGCAGCTTCACATTTTTCGAAGTTTTGGCCACATAACGGAAATAATCGGCGATGCGTGAATGTACCGTAAACTGCGAACCCAGCTTGTAACCTAAAAATTGTGATGGTGATTGTATTTCCTGCGCGAAAGCTATGCAGGCGCAGCTTAATAAGATGAGTGATAAGAAGGCTTTTTTCATACGTAATTGCTAATCTATAAAGAATATTTTAAAAAATTAATTTGCACGACAATTTTTACATGTTGAGATTTTCAGAATAGCCGGATTTATATTTTGCCTATCTTCACATTTCAATATGACACCTATACAGGCACTGCAAAAATATTTCGGATACAGCGAGTTCAGGCATCAACAGGAAGCCATTATTCAGCATGTTTTAAACGGGCAGGATGTTTTAACACTGATGCCTACCGGCGGTGGCAAATCGTTGTGTTATCAGTTGCCCGCCGTATTGATGGATGGCCTGACCATTGTGATATCGCCATTAATAGCCCTGATGAAGGACCAGGTGGATAGCCTGAATGTGAATGGTATCCCGGCTGCTTTTATCAACTCATCCCAATCGCCGGACGAACAGCTGCAGATCACAAACCGGCTCAAAAACAAAGAGATCAAGCTGCTTTACCTGGCGCCCGAAAGGCTATTCGGATCGGGAAATAACCTCATCAACTTTTTAAAATCACTGCCCGTTAGCCTGATCGCTATTGACGAGGCCCATTGTATTTCGCACTGGGGGCATGATTTCAGGCCCGAATACCTGATGCTGGCCGGGCTAAAAAATGATTTCCCGAATATACCTGTCATCGCGCTTACCGCTACCGCTGATAAACTAACGCAAAAAGATATCCTCGAAAAGCTGGATCTGAAGAACCCGGCAGAATTTGTTTCCTCCTTCAACCGGGCCAATATTACCTACCGGGTTTTGCCTAAAAAGAAAAGCTTTGATCAGCTGCTCAATTTTTTGAAAGATAGGAAAGAGGACTCGGGCATTATCTATTGCCTTTCGCGTAAGTCTACTGAGGAACTGGCTGCCGATCTGAAAGAGGAAGGCTATTCAGCCGAAGCCTACCACGCCGGGATGGAGCATGGCGATAAGGCCCGCAACCAGGAAGCATTTTTGCGGGATGATGTGAAGATCATTGTAGCTACAATTGCTTTCGGGATGGGAATCAATAAATCAAATGTGCGCTACGTGGTGCATGTGGATCTGCCTAAAAATATCGAGGGCTATTACCAGGAAACTGGTCGCGCCGGGCGGGATGGGCTACCATCTGATGCCTTGTTATTATATTCCTACGGTGATGCCAGTAAGCTGCAGCGTTTTGCCCGTGTGGAGGGCAACGAGGAACAAAGCGCTATCATGCTGAAAAAGCTGGATGATATGGTAAAATACAGCCAGCTGCAAACCTGTCGCCGGCAATACCTGATGCGGTATTTTGATGAGGATTTCCCGGAGCATTGCGGATCGTGCGATATTTGCCTCAGTGAGTATGAAAAATTTGATGCCACGCTGATCGCCCAAAAAGCGCTTTCGGCAGTGGCAAGGGTTAAGGAGCGTTTTGGAAGTACTTACATTATTGACCTGTTGCGTGGCTCGAGAAATGAAAAAATAAGAGAAGAACACAAGCAACTAAAAACCTATGGCGTTGGCGCCGATATCAGCAAAGTTGATTGGCAGCGCTACCTACGCGAACTGGTTGCCCTCGGATATCTGCAGGTTACCGATGACGCCTATCCGGTGTTAAAACTAACCGGTAAAAGCGAGGCCGTATTAAAAGGCCTGCAAAAGGTGGAACTGATAGCCACACAAACCACCGAAGAAAGAGAAGTTGAGGTGATTCCTTATGAGGCAGGGTTGTTAAGCGAGTTAAAATTGATCCGCAGGGATATCGCATTGAATGAAAATGTTCCGCCTTATATTATTCTGTCGGATGCCGCGTTGATCGAGATGGCTACTTACCTGCCTCAAACCTTGGATGAGCTGCGCCTGATATCCGGCTTTGGTGATGTGAAGCTGGCCCGCTATGGGCGTGATTTTTTGATCCCGGTTAAAAACTATTGTGCTAAACACGGGCTGGAATCGAGGATCAAACATAAAACATCCAAGCGGGAACGGAAGCCCCGGGCCGAAAGAAGCACCTCCAAGCGAAGAACCAATGATACGCGCGCGGAAACTTTCAGCTTATTTCGTTCGGGGAAAACAGTTGAGAACATTGCCACCGAGCGCGGGTTATCATCGATAACCATTGAAAGCCACCTGAGCTACTTTGTGCAAACCGGTGAAATGGATGTGCTTGAATTAGTGACTGAAGAAAAGATACCTGTTATCCAGGATGCTGTTGAAAGCTATGGGTATCAAAGATTAGCCCCGCTGAAAGAGGTATTAGGGGAGAATTATACCTATGGTGAGATCAAGGCGGTGATCGGGTGGATGAGCAGGGGCGGTAATTAAAAGGCTGTCATGCTGAGCCCCGTCGAAGCATAGTGGGCAGGCCTTTACGCGCGATCCTTCGACAGGCTCAGGATGACAGCCCATATACTAAAATACGTTCAATTTGGATAAATAATAATGTTAAATGACCACAGAACAACTATACAAGATATACCAAACACACCCTGTTATCAGCACGGATACCCGGAAAATAGCTCCCGGAGGTATCTTTTTTGCATTAAAGGGTGATAATTTTGACGCGAATACTTTTGCGGAACAGGCCGTTGCCGCCGGAGCGGCATATGCGGTGATCGATAACCCGGAATATCAAAAGGGTGAGCAGTATCTATTGGTTGATGATGTATTAACCGCTTTGCAGGATCTGGCAAGGCACCATCGTAAGCAATTGAATATTCCTGTTGTAGGCTTGACAGGGACTAATGGTAAAACCACGACCAAGGAACTGATCAATTCGGTTTTATCACAACGCTTTAATACCTATGCTACCCTGGGTAATTTAAATAATCATATCGGCGTGCCTTTGACCATCCTTTCCATCAATGCTTCACATGAAGCAGCGGTTATCGAAATGGGTGCCAATCACCAGAAAGAGATCGAACTGCTTTGCAGCATATCCCAACCAACACACGGATTAATTACCAATGTGGGCAAAGCACATTTGGAAGGTTTTGGTGGAGTGGAAGGGGTTAAGAAAGGGAAAGGTGAGTTATACGACTACTTGAGTCGGGAAGTCCGGAAGTCCGGAAGTCCGGAAGAAAGAATAGCATTTGTGAATAGTGATGACCCCGTTTTGATGGAAATGCAGCATGCCCGTTCACTAAAAAAGGTGGTGTATTATGGAAGTATTGACTTGGACAACCTGGTTTCGGGACAATTAACTGAAAATTCACCCTATTTAACCCTGCAGTGGACCAATAATGAAACTGGCAAAAGTTATGATGTTAAATCGCAATTAACCGGGGCGTATAACCTGGATAATATATTGGCGGCGATCTGCATAGGGGTTTATTTTAAATTGAGCGCGGATGAGATCAATGCCGGAATATCCGGTTATCAACCCAAAAACAACCGCTCACAAATTACGCAGACAGCTACCAATACCCTCATTTGCGATTATTATAATGCCAATCCAAGCAGCATGTTTGTCGCAATCGAAAATTTAGGAAAGATCAAAGCAAACCATAAAGTTTTGGTTTTGGGTGATATGTTCGAGATGGGGCAGGAATCAGCCGCGGAGCATGAGGCGGTGATTCGGAAAGCGTTGGATACGCTTGTGGATGAAAGGATATTTATAGGAAAGGAGCTTTATAGTGTGAGTCCGAAAGTCCGAAAGTCCGGAAGTCCGGAAGTTGTATTTTATAATACGGTAGAAGAAGCAATTGCTGCATTAAAAGCTAATCCTGTTAAAAATGCTACAGTGTTGATCAAAGGTTCACGGGGTATGGCTTTGGAAAGATTGGTCGAATTATTTTGACTATAGCACAGGTACAATGAAAACATTACTCATCATATTTCTTTTCAGTTCGAGTCTGCTTCTCCCGTTTAATGATATCTCCATGCATGGCATCAAAATAAATGACCCTAAAAGCTCCTTGAAAAAAATCAGGCTGGAAGTGATGGCAAGCGATGAAACCATGACCAGGTACCGCACGGAAAACGGCAACGATCTTTCAGTAACAATCAGTGATGATAAGGTGGTTTATATGGAGAACGACTGGTTACATGAAGTAAAGGGTGTGAAACCTTTATTTTCTGTTTTTAAATTCGGGGAAACAACGCTCAGGCAAATAAGAAAGGCTTTTGGCACCAATGGGTTTACTTACGTGCAAAGAAACGACTTGGTTACAGAGACGGATATTGTAGAATTCAACTGTTTTGAATTGGATTCGCCAAATAATGAAGTGCTGGTAATCATCACCAAAGCACCGCTGAAACCGGAACCGACTGAAGCAAATCTTGCGGATAAACTGAAACTTGAATCAATAGTTATTGCCGATAAAAAATATCTCGACAGCATTTGGGGAAGTGACAAAACATTTGATCCTCAATATAAAAAGATAAACCTTAGCAAATTCTGGTTAAACTATGTCCGACCCTTTCATCTACCTTCAATTTATCCGCAAAGTGTTTGCATTACTGCCGGGCTCTACGGAGGCGCTGTGTTTTGGTACGCCGGCTTTTTATGTAAACAAAAAACTGCTGGCGCGGATGTGGGAGGATGGCGAAGTTTTGGTGGTGCGCAGCCTCGAACGCGAAAAATGGATTCAGGCTAATCCTGAAACCTATTTTATTACCGAGCATTACCGGAACTATCCGTCTATGTTGATACGATTAGCCAAAGCCGAGCCGGTTGATCTGGAGCAATTACTTATTACTGCCTGGTTGAGCAGGGCTACGAAGGCTTTGATTAAGGAATATCAAAATAACGATTAAATCCGTCCGCAGTTGTCATCCTGAACGTAATGAAGGATCTATTCGCCACTATGCGTATTCATTATTAGATTCTTCACTACGTTCAGAATGACAAGCCAAAATAAATCCGAAATCGAACATTCGAAATCCGAAATTCTATCCGAGAGCCAGATCCGCCACTTCCTCCCCCACCAAACTACCCATCGCCACGCCCATGCCATTACAACGTACCGCGCAGTATATATTCGCCTGCACTTCCTTTACGATCGGGCTGATCTCTTCGCCGAAACCCATAATGCCGCTCCACCAGTAATCAATTTCTGCTTGCTGACCGGGTAATATCATTTCATTAAGGTATTCGGCAAGCTGCGCTTTTACCTGATCTGTATGGCCAAAATCCCAGGTTTCTTCTTTCTTAAGGTCAATATTACGACCGCCGCCAAAAAGTACGCGATTATCAATGTTTCGAAAATAGTAATAGCCCTCATTGAAGTGATAGGTGCCTTTCAGTTTTAAACCAGGAATAGGTTTGGTAACGAGTACTTGTCCTCGGCCAGGCACTACATCCAGTTCCGGGTATAACTGCGCAGCAAAGGCGTTGGTAGCCAGTATTACTTTCATTGCTTTAAAATTGCCTTTTGAAGTATCCAGGCTAATATGCCCGGTTTCGTGGTTTATCGCCTCAACACTGCAATCATTCAAAACCAAAACGCCGGCGTTATAAACCCGGTTCAGTAGTGCCCGCATCATTTTACCGGTATGGATCTGTCCTTCGTAAGGATTGTAGATCATCCTGCTGATCCCTTTGAAACCAAAATCAGCTATTTTGGCATCGGAAACTGCATATATGTCAGCCTTGCCAATGGCCTGCTGCAATAAATTGTTAAAATACGTTAAATGATCCAGCGCCTCTTCGGCTCGTGAAGCCTCATTATCCATAAACAGTTCATAGCCGCCATATTGATGGTAATCGATATGCTCATCACCTAAGTTTTCCCGCAGCCGCTGCAGGCCCCGCCACTTATAATCAACCAGGCGCAAAACTTCGGCTTCGGATGATCGTTTTAAGTACTCAATTTGCTCCGAAAGTGTTCCAAAACAAGCAAAACCGGCATTTTTGGTGCTTGCGCCACTGGGTAAAAAGCCTCTTTCCAATACCGTAACCTTTAAATCGGGCTGCTGCCGTTTTAATTGCAGGGCGGCGCTCAAACCCACAATGCCGCTGCCGATAATGATCACATCGGCATTATCAATAAACGCGGTACGTTCCCAGTATGAAAATGAAGGTTCCAAGCCCAAATGTAAAAAATCATTGGAATGCTTTTTGAAATACCTGTTCTAAATAAATATTACTATGGATCATTTATCATTCATTACAGGATATATAGGTTACAATTCAGCATGGTTCCTGATGATCGTTATCGCGCTCGTCAGCTTTATTGTGCAGTGGCGGTTCAAAAGCAAGTTTAAGCAATATGCCGAGATCGGTTTACTTTCAGGCTTATCCGGCAAAGAGGTTGCCGAAAAAATGCTGAAGGACAATGGCATTTATGATGTGCAGGTGATCTCCGTTGAGGGTGAACTCACCGACCATTACAACCCCGGAAATAAAACGGTTAATTTGAGCCCGGACGTTTATTACAGCAAAAGTATTGCCGCCGCAGCTGTTGCCGCTCACGAATGTGGTCACGCCGTTCAACACGCCAAAGCTTATTCGTGGTTGAGCCTGCGCTCGTCATTGGTGCCGGTTATTAATGTGGCTTCTACCTTAACCCAGTGGACCTTATTTTTAGGTGTGATGCTGCTATTTTTTACACACAACGTGTTTGTGCTGGCCATTGGTGTTGGTGCGCTGGCTTTGGTGACGTTGTTCAGCTTTATCACTTTGCCGGTTGAGTTTGATGCAAGTCAGCGGGCATTGGCCTGGTTAAATAATAACTATACCGTAATGCAAACCCGCGAAGAGCACGACCAGGCAAAAGATGCTCTTTGGTGGGCGGCTATGACCTATGTGGTTGCAGCTTTAAGCTCATTGGCCACCTTACTTTATTACGCTTCTTTTTTGTTCAACAGGAGAAACTAAGGTTTTAAGCCGGTTTAAGGGTTTACATGGTTTACAAAATTTGGGGTATTTGGCAGTTAAATAATTGACCGTCAATATTTTAATGGTTGCACCCTGTAAACCATAAATACTGATTTATTCTGCTTCGTAGAAGAGGATTTCAATAACACAATTCCCGCTTGGTTCCAAACGGGAGTTTTTATTTAAACGGGGCTATGCCATATCTTTCTGCATAGTTTTTTTTCGATTGAAATGTGGTTGTTTCCAGCGAAAGTCCATATTTAATTAAATACATTCTTTTAAATAAATATTTTAATTTGAACCCTTTTTTGAACCAATATTTAGACTTGAACAATCCAGATTTCGTCTCTCGTCTTACAGAATTATTAAAAAGCTTGTTATTGGAATTTATTTCTAAGAATAATGCGTCCTTGGGGGGTGAGATAAATACATGATAGCTTTTATAGACTAATAATATCTCAGGGCCAGCTGTTAATGTATCCGGAATAGTTATTCTATTATTAGAAATAGGCAACAACTGTCCTTTATTATTTATGATAAGATAATATTTGGCATCTGATATTGTATCACCGTTGACAATGAACCTAACCGGAAGTGTTTTACCTACTGCAAAAAGTGATATAAATAAGCACAGACACGAAATCCAGGATATCTTAAGACACATGATTTATTATGAAAGACCAAATTACAAAAAGCATAATAAAAAGTACCGCCAAAACAAAAACGGGATTTTTTATTTAACAGGCTCTTAGTAAGCGCTTTTAAAAATATATTTCTAAATTTAAGCGATCACAATTTATCTGTTAGCCGCTACTATGGAACCTAATGGCCCGAAAAGAAAACCAACCATTGCTAAAAGCACCAAGCCGGTATCTGCTGCAACACCACCTAAAGCCGAAACAAAAAACATGGAAGTACATCACCACCCCGAAGTAGAAAAGAAAGGGTTTAAAGAATATTTACTGGAAGGCCTGATGATATTTGTGGCCGTAATGATGGGCTTTATTGCCGAGAACGTGAGGGAAGGCATTACCGAGCACAACCGGGCCAGGGAGTACGCCGAAACTATGGTAGCCGATCTTTCGGCGGATACCACCGCCCTGAAAGAATATTTAACATATACTGGGTTTGCTGTACATAGTGTTGATACGTTAATGCGGCTTCTGAGCTCATCTGAAATAAAAAATATTCCAACCGGCAAATTATATTGGTATGGTTTATATGGGGGAGCGCAACCATCTTTCATACCCAATGACGCTACCTTTCAGCAAATGAAGAGCTCGGGTTCGTTACGGTTCTTTAAAAAATCTATTGCCCGCAAGGTTGCGACTTACGATCAGTTGTGCCGCCGCTCGCTTACTTTCGAGGAAGCCGATCACCTGTTATTTGCCGAAGTAAGAAAGGTGCGGGCACAGGTATTTGAATTTCAGTATAATAAACAGGCCAACGATCTGTCCGATGCCCGTCATCCCGAAAAAATGAAATGGAACAAAATCGTTGCTTTTTGCAATAGCAACCCGCCATTGCTGACCTACGACAAGGTTTTATTTAATCAATATGTCGAACTGGTCAGATCAAGATTTATGGACCGCAAAGTCATATACGGAGACAGTTTATTAAAAACAGCCACAAAATTGATAAGCGATCTGAAAAAGGAGTACGAGATTGATAATTAATAACTCGTTTGGCATTTTATCCAAACAAGAAAGCCAATCATATGCTGATTGGCTTTTTCATTATATGAATGTTTGGGTTGAAGATTAATTCATTCTGTATGGGGCGATCAGGTAAAACTCAGGGATCTGAACATTAAAAACAGCATTATCAAATTGACGTGCCATCTGGTAAAGGCCCTTCATACTGCCCATATCGGTTTTCAGGTTGCATCCCGATACATATTCGTGTGTGCTGCCTGGTTCAATAATGGGTTGCTGTCCTACTACGCCTTCACCTTCCACTTCTCTTTTAGCACCGTTCGAGTCGAAAATTTGCCATTGCCTGCGTAAAAGCTGCACGGCGTTGTTCCCAACATTTTCAATGCTTATTTTGTAAGCGAACATATAATGGTCGTTCGCCGGATTAGAATATTCGGGTTGATATATAGTTTCTACAGAAACCTTAACGCCATCGGTTATAGTAGTTATCATGTGCGGGGTTGTGAATGATTTCAAATATATTATTTATCAAGGCAAATATTACGCCATTTCGGTGCTATAATTCTCACAAACTTCATATAAAATTTCGTTCACCTCTTCAAAATTCGCGGCAGTAACCAGTTTCATCCTGTATTCTTTAAAATGATCCACTCCTTTAAAATAATTTGAATAATGCCTGCGCATTTCAAAAATGCCTGTTTTTGGCCCTTTCCACGCTATAGATTTCTCTAAATGCGTGCGGCAAACTTCTACGCGCTCGGCAATTGTGGGCTTTTCCAGCTGCTCACCGGTTTTAAAATAATGCTTTATTTCGCGGAAGATCCAGGGATATCCGATGGCTGCGCGACCGATCATCATGCCGTCAACTTCATATTCCATGCGCCATTCGGCCGCTTTTTGTGGCGAATCTATATCCCCGTTTCCAAAAATGGGGATTTTTATCCTCGGATTTTTCTTGATCTGGTGTATCAGCGACCAATCCGCAGAGCCTTTATACATCTGCGAACGTGTGCGGCCATGTATGGTCAATGCCTGTATGCCCACATCCTGCAAACGCTCGGCAACCTCGTATACGTTTTTGGTATTATCGTCCCAGCCCAGTCTTGTTTTCACTGTTACCGGCAGGTGGGTAGCTCCCACAACCGCTTTGGTCATGGCTACCATTTTATCAATATCCTGCAGCAAACTGGCACCGGCGCCGCGGCAGGCCACCTGCTTAACCGGGCAGCCGTAGTTAATATCCATCAGGTCGGGATTAGCTAAAGTAGCTATCTCAGTAGCTTCGCGCATGTGATCGATATCACTGCCGAATATCTGTATGCCTATCGGGCGTTCATATTCAAAAATGTCAAGCTTCTGGCGGCTTTTGGCGGCATCGCGTATCAATCCTTCTGACGAGATAAATTCGGTGTACATCAGATCCGCGCCGTTCTGTTTGCACACGTAACGGAAAGGCGGATCACTCACATCTTCCATCGGTGCCAGCAGCAGCGGAAATTCTCCCAGCTCAATATTTCCTATTTGTACAGACATGCCTTATCTTTAACCGCTCCAAAAATACGAATTTAATAGCAAAAAATGACAGATACGCCTTTTAACCCCATACCTCACAAGCAGATACACCCGGCAAGGCAGTTTTTCATTTTTATAGGCCTGTTTCTACTGATATATATAATTGGTAATATTTTGGGTGGGGTTGTTATTCTTGCATCCTATGGTAAAGATGTTTTAACGGATATAGCAAATTTAAATATAACTGCCAAAAACCAAAATGCCGTTTGGCTGCTGCAATTTATAGGTGTCACATTACCTATTTTAATCAGCCCCGTTATTTTCTCTAAGTACTTTATTCATGAACCGGATGAGTATTTAAAAACAAACTTTAATTTCCCCTGGATATTAATCATTGTAGTGTTTTTTACGATGATGATATCCCTGCCATTAATTGAGTTTTTAAGTAACCTAAATGCTAAAATGACATTGCCGCGGTTTCTAAAGGGTTTAGAAGAATGGATGCGTGACACCGAAGGTTCGGCGAAGAAGATCTCTGATGGTATGATGGAGATGAGAACGATCTGGAATATGATTTTCGCCCTGATTTTCATTGGGTTATTGACCGCGGTTGTAGAAGAAATTATGTTCAGAGGATGTTTACAAACCATCCTGATGAAGTGGTCTAAAAATAAACATATCGCTATTTGGATCACCGCTATTTTGTTCAGCGCTTTCCATATGGAGTTTTTCGGCTTTTTACCCCGGATGATGCTCGGCCTATTGTTTGGTTATTTTGCCGCCTGGAGCGGTAGCGTTTGGCCAGGAATCTGGGGACATTTTGTTAATAACGGAACTATAGTTGTATTGACTTACTTACAACAGAGGAAAATGCTTGGCTTTGATCCGGATAGCCCACATTTATTTAATAGCACAGTCTATATTATAAGCCTGATAATTACCTTATTTTTACTGTTTATTTACCGGTATATTTCAAACAAAAAACAAATTGCGGATATAAATGGAGAAGAATTGGATTAAAATCTTTTCGTCCCACAATTACTACCAGGCAGAAATAGTAAAACAGATGCTTATTGAAAATCAAATAGATACCGTTTTATTGAATAAGCAGGATTCGTCACACCGCACCTTCGGCCACATCGAAGTATACATTCACCAGCAGGATTTCAGCGATGCCATTGAGGCCATGATCCTAAACCAGATCAATTTATGAAAATACGCGCCATTACAGGCTTCTTTTTTGTTATAGTGATGATCGCCTCTTTACTGTTGGGGCATTACGTTTTCGGCATATTTTATTTGCTGCTCAGCGCCCTGGCCCTGTGGGAGTTTTATGGCTTAGTTAAGCAAGCCGGTATACAGCCCAATCAATCCACAGGTATTTTGAATGGCATTTATATTTATGGGGTATTTGCCCTCATCGCCTATAAAGAAAGCCCATATGCCCATAAGCTGGTTTTTTTGTTAGGGTTGACATTAAGCGCCGTTTTTATCCAGGAACTGTATAAAAAATCCGAAGCACCCTTTACCAATATTGCCTATACATTTACCGGCATTATATACGCGGTATTGCCTTTTACCTTTTTCCATGCGCTTGCCTATTTGGGCAACGGGTTTAATTTTCATGTGCCACTCGCCTTTTTGATCATGCTTTGGGCCAATGATACCGGCGCTTATTTAAGCGGTAATTTTTTCGGGCGTACCAAGCTGTTCGAGCGTCATTCGCCCAAAAAAACCTGGGAAGGGTTTGTTGGAGGGGTACTTATCAGCGCGTTGGCCGGGTTTATTATCAGTCATTTTTATTTAGACCTTACCTGGGCGCAATGGGTTATTGTAGCTGTACTCATCTCATGCTTCGGTACTTTGGGCGATTTGGTGGAGTCGATGTTCAAGCGGAGCATCAATGTAAAGGATTCGGGGGGCATACTCCCGGGGCACGGCGGACTGCTTGACCGCTTTGACGGACTGCTATTATCGGCACCAATTGTATATGCCTATCTCTACTTAATTTCAAATTACTAATTTTGCGTTAAATTATAAGATAATGACCATTCATAAAGAAGGATATACTTCCATTGCCCTATGCGTTCTGCTGATATTTGTATCCAACGCGCTGATACAGTTTTACTACCCCGATGCAACTACATTAAGGTGGATCGTATACATTTTGTCGTTCGCCCTGTTTGTGATCATCCTGCAGTTCTTCCGCAGCCCGTCTATCCATATCAGCGCGGCCGAACACGAGGTACTTTGCCCGGCAGATGGAAAGGTAGTGGTGATAGAAGAAACCGATGAAACTGAATATTTAAAAGACAGGCGCATACAGATCTCCGTGTTCATGTCGCCCATTAATGTGCACGTAAACCGCAACCCTATTTCGGGTGTGGTAAAATATTTTAAATATCACCCGGGTAAATATTTGGTGGCCTGGCACCCTAAATCATCTACCGAGAACGAGCGCACTACCGTAGTTACCGAAAACAGCGAGGGCATTGCCATATTATTCAGGCAGATAGCCGGGGCTATGGCCCGCCGCATTGTTTGGTATGTAAAAGAAGGCGATAAGGTAGTACAAGGTCAGCAATTCGGCTTTATTAAGTTTGGTTCGAGGGTGGATATTTTCCTGCCATTAGGCACTAAGGTTAATGTAGGGATCAATGAGGTGGTGAAAGGCGGCATAACAGTGCTTGCTGAATTAGGCACTCCATTACCTAAAGGGGGAGTATTATCCGAAACAGTCTCGGTTACGAAGCCAAAAGCTGCAAAGAAGAAAAAGGCATAAGATTTATAGCTATAAACAAAAGGCTCCCCGATTTTTCGGGGAGCCTTTTTTAATGATTGTCAGCCAGAATTACAAATATTTAGTCAACTCAGGTGATAATGGAGTAGTTTGTGAACGGAAGCGATGGATCAGTTTACCATTTTCGTCGATCAGGAATTTCTCAAAATTCCATTTGATCTCGCCGGTAAAATCCGGGTTTGGTGCCTCTGTTAAATATTTAAACAGCGGATCGATGTCATCGCCCTTAACACTTACTTTGGTGCTCAATGGGAAAGTAACCCCATAATTCTTTTCGCAAAATGTTTTGATCTCAATAGCGGTACCGGGCTCCTGCTGGCCAAAGTTATTGGCAGGGAAACCTACAACTACCACTTTTCCCTTGTACTGCTCGGCTAACTTTTGCAGCTCGGCGTATTGTTTGGTAAATCCACATTTGGATGCAGTATTTACGATCAATACTTTTTTGCCATGATATTTGGCTAAATTAAAATCCTCACCGTCTATAGATTTTAACTTGAAATCATAAACTGACGATGGTGCTGCGAATAACAGCGTAAATACGATTGCTAATATTTTCATAAGTCTTAAAAATTTGGTTTCGCTTTAATCAGAGTAAAATTAAGGCTTAATAACCATATTTAACTATCTGTATTATGTAAAATTTCTACGACTTAAGTAATGATCTTCTTTATCGGTCATTATTTTTTTGCTTTCTGCCGTTTTGTCGGGGTAACCCAGCAAATGCAAAGTGCCATGGATGATCACCCGGTGCAGTTCATTTTCTTCGCCTGAATTAAATTTTACAGCGTTTTCGCGGATACGCTCGATAGAAATAAAAATATCTCCAACAATGACATCTTCTACTTCCGAATTATCAAAGGTGATAATATCGGTATAGGTATCATGATCGAGATATTGCTGGTTGATCTGGAGTAAGTACTGATCAGAGCAGAAGATATAATTCAGCTCCTGCAATTTGTAACCCTCGGCCTCAATAGTGGATTTGATCCAAGCCTTTACCTTATTTTTTTCTTTTAGTTTGAACTTAACGTCTTCTTCAAAAAAATTTATCGAGGGCATTCATTATATTTTAAAATGAAGCTCCACTTCATTTCCTGTAGCATTAAATATACATTGATCGGCCAATTGTTTAACAATAAACACACCCCTACCAGTCAAGTTCTCTAAATTTTCTTCTGCGGTTGGATCAGGCAAATGATCATAATCAAAGCCCGGGCCCTCATCAGTGATGGTCCATATTACGCGTTTGGCATCCACCTCGGCGTTTACAATTACCTTTTTAGTTTCGTCCAGTTTATTACCGTGTACAATAGCGTTTATAGCAACTTCGTTCAAACAAGTCATCATATTAGCAAAGGTATCTTCGCTAACCTGGTGCTTATCAGCTATTTGCTCTATTAAGTTCTCCAACAGGGTTATACTTTCCGGTTTTGATGGAAGCTGTAAAGTATAAAGCTCGCTGGTTTCTACATTCGCTTCTTGCATACTATTTGGCATTAAGTTGATCAAAGTAAGATTTTATTTTTAATTTATAATACAAATTAAGTGCCGGAGATACCGTCTTGATCTGCTCGGTCTGTTTTTCTTTCAATTTCTGGTAGTCCTGTAACGCTTTCACATATCCCGGCGGCATATCTTTTCCAGCATTACTTTCGCGCTGCTGATCCTGTTCCCGTTGCTGTTCAGCTTTCTCTGCTTCCAGTAGCCGGGTTTGGATTTGTTGCTGCCTTTTCAGCACTTCATCAGTTATTCTCCTGTTTACGATATCATTCTCAGTTTGTTCCATTTCTTTTGAAATTTTATCCAAATTTCCCAAACCGCCTTTACCGTCTTTATTCTCCTGGTTATTAATTTCCTGCAACGCCTGCCTTATCATTTGCTGCTGCCGGGCCATTTTTGCCAGTTGCTCACTCATGCCGCTACGCTGACTTTGTGACATATTACCCTGTTTTTGCAGCTGATCGCGCATCTTCTGCATATTCTGGTTCAGCTGCTGCTGCATCTTATTCAGCTGCGACAAAGATGGTTGTTTTTGTTTTCCTTTCCCACCTTTTCCGTTCTTCTTTGCTTTCTGCATCTGGTCAAGCGCCTCATTCAGCATCAACGCCAGGTTGTTCATGGATGTCATCGCATACTGCTGGTTCCGGTTGGCTTCCTGTGTCCGCCGCTCGCCCAGGTCTGATAAGGACTGATCGATGTGGCTGTTTATGCTTGCTATCTCCCGGTTTACTGTTGATTGTATTTGCGGTACCCGGCGGCTTAATGCATAGAGGCTGTCCTCTGCTGTTTTTAAGTTGTCTTTTATGTCTTTTTGTTTTTGTGCTAATATAATGTAATTTGGATCAGATGGAGCAGTATTTTTTAAAGTTTCCATCACTTTTTCCTGGTCGAACGAACTGTTAACCAGACTCTTCAACAACTCACGTAACTGCCCGGCATCAGCATTGTTTTGATTTTCTTCGCCTTCATCCTCTTTTTGCTGCATTTTGCTGGCCATTTGCTGCATTTGTTTGGCTGCTTCCTGCTGCGATTGGGTTGCTTTGGGCCGGTCGTTCTTCTTCAAACTCTCGGCGCTCTTATTCATTTGCTCGTCAACCTTCTGCTCCTCGCTCTTCGGATTTTCAAAGTCGTTCTTCTGCTCAGCCTCCTCATTTTTCTTTTGCAGCTCATCCAGTGATTTTTTTACATCCTGGAAATCCTGCTGCAATTTTTGCTGCTGTTGCTGAAGGTCTTTTGGATCTGCCCCCGGCTGTTTGGTTTGCTCTGCCAACTTCTCCTGCTTCTCGGCCAACTGGTTTAGCTGGTTGATATTTTGATTCAGCTTCTGATCAAACTCCAGTTTTTTATACAACTCCAGTATACGATCTAACTCCTTTTTCAGGGACTTATTGTCCATTTGCATCTTTGAAAGCTCATCCCGGGTGGCATCCTTTTGCTCCTGGTCCATCAGTTGCTGCAGTTTTTTCAGCAGATCGCGGGTCTTCTCATCCAGCACATTATTAAACAGGTTTTCGATCTGCTTTTGCTTCTCCATCAACTCCTGGTTCTGCTGCTGATCTTCCTGGCGGTTATACATGTTCTTTTTATTTTCATCCTGTATATCTTTTACCAGGTCGTCCAGTTCTTTTTTCTTTTGCAGCAGGTCGTCAATTTGTTTTTTCTCGTCAAAAGACAGGGAATTTTTATTCAATAAAAGCTGGTTCAGCTTTTGCGCGTCACGCTCCACCTGCCCGGCAATTTTTATGGCCGACTCCATTTTTTGCTTAACCGCTTGCGTGCCCTTATCTAATTGTTCGTTCAGTTCTTTCTGATCCGGAACATTTAAATTATGCTCCGCCGACCGCACCTTTTTCGGACCGGCTACGCCATCGTTATCGGCCACTTCAAAATAATAGGATACCTGGTCGCCGGGTTTAACGCCCAATTGTTTCAAATCCCAGAAATAAAAGAAATCAGCCTGTGTTTTACTCAGATCAACCTTAACCTGCTTCGCGATAGCATTACCGGCGCTTTTATTACCCGGAGAAGTTATTTTGTAATTAAAGGTGAGCGATGAAAAGCCATGATCGTCCTGTATCTTGCCGTCAAAATAAAGCGCCTTGGTGCTTACCGAATCATTTTTTTCATTCACAGTGATGGCAGGCGGTTCATCGGGGATCACATTAATGCGATAGGAAGCAGAATCGCCCCGGTTAACCAATACATTCAGCGGACTTATTTTGTAGGTTGAGTTTTTATAGATCTTTTCGGTATGCTCAAAAACATCCTGCGCCGTAGCAGTAATGTTTTTTTGATCATGGTTAATGTCAAACAATACACCCGATGCATTCTGTGTATGCAATTCCCATTTTACGGTAGTGCCTACAGGAAGTGTCAGGTCGCCGGCATTGATCAGCTTTTCGTTCTTTTTATGCAGGTAAGCGGGATAGTTCAATTCGACATCAAAATGCAGCAATGAGGGTTTTAGATTGACTTTGATCTCGAAAGCGGTTGATGAAAATCCATTACCGCTTAATTTGAACCTGGTGTTCTTTTGCATATTACTGAACAGGTAATGAAAACGGCTGATGTTCTCCTTATCCAGCTTAAAGGTATTATTGGCAGTTTCGATATACACATCGGCGGGCAGCTTATCGCCTTGCAGTTTCAGATCGAGTTTCAAATCCTCGCCTTGAACTACAGAAAGAGACTTATTAAGCACCACGAATTTAAAGGGTGCCACTGGGGCAAAATATTCATTGTGCCTGATGAGCCTTTTGGTACTTTCAGTCAATATGGACGGTGCAGCCAGCGCGATGATGCAAATGACCGCTACCGGGAACAGGATGTATTTAAGATACTTCGTGTTTTCGCGGATGTTGATGGCTGACGGAAAGCTGACCGGTTTTAAGGTTTCAATCTTTTGGTCGATACTGGCTTCTATTAGCTCCCGGTGCTGTTCATCGCCCTCTGCCAGTTTCTTAAGCTGAAGGGTATTCAGCAATTTGTCCTTCACATCATAAAAATGCCTGCCGATAATTTCGGCGGCCTGGTCGTGCGTGATGGTTTTGCCTAAACTAAGCCAGGCCAGCAGGGACGGAATAATAAGCCAGCACACCAAGCCCAAATTAAGAAGGATAAAAAAGTAAAAAAGAAAGGTGCGGAACGCGGTGTTAAAATTCCAGAAGTATTCGCTTACCGTAATGACCACATAAGCCGAAAACAGGCCTGCGCCTAAAAAGATGAGCCCCCGTAATAGATTGTTGAAATAATACTTGCGGATGAAAGTATCGATCTTGCCGATTAATAACTCATAATTTTCAGACGACCGCATATTAACCTACTGTAAAGTATCAACACACAAAGTTAACGAAACCAAGTTGTTAAAATTATAACATTTAGCTGATAATTAAAATTGGTAAACCTTGAAAAATGGTTGTATATTTGTAAGGTAAACTTATTAGTTTAACTAACTAATTATTATGAGTGAAAACAAAGACCTTCAGCTTGCATCCGAACTTCGCACCGTAGTAACACGGCTGATAAAAAAGCTGCGTAAGCAGTCTGTTACCGGTCAGCAACTTTCGCTTACCGAGCGTTCGGTCCTGGCTTTATTAAGTCAGCAAAGATCACTGCAGCCAAGTGAACTGGCATCAATGGAAAAGATCACCAATCAATCCATGTCGCAGATACTGAGTCATTTGATGGAATTGGGTTTTATCAACCGGACGGCATCGGATACCGACAAACGTAAAGTGCTTATTTCTTTGACAGAAGAGGGTGAAAAAACAATATTAAAAGTGCGGAGCGAGCGGGATGAGTGGCTGGCAAAAGCGATAAAAATAAGCTATACCAAAGAGGAAGAAGCTTTGCTGAAACAGGCAGTTGGGTTACTGACCAGGTTAGTAGATTTTGAATAAAAGTGCGGGAGTAATTAATGAATATAACAACATTTAGCGCGTTTAAGAGCCGTAATTACCGGCTATATTTCATAGGGCAATCGGTATCGTTGATAGGTACCTGGATGCAAAAAACAGCAGTAAGCTGGGTGATCTACTCGCTTACACATTCAACCTTTATGCTGGGCCTGACGCTCTTCGCCAGCCAGTTCCCCTCCTTTATTTTTTCGCTGATAGGCGGCGTGGTATCCGACCGCTATGACCGGTTTAGGGTGTTGCTGACCACACAATTCGCATCTTTGATACAGGCCGCTATTTTAGCCATACTGATCCTTTTGGGGCATTACGCGGTTTGGGAAATACTGTCGCTTAGTGTAATGCTTGGTATTATTAACGCCTTTGATGTGCCGGCAAGGCAGTCGTTGGTTTACGAGATGATTGATGATAAAAAGGACCTGCCCAACGCGTTGGCGCTTAACTCGTCCATGGTTAATTTATCAAGACTGATCGGCCCTGCCATTGCGGGATTCATATTGGAAACATACGGAGATGGGGCTTGTTTTGCGCTTAACGCCATGAGTTTTATAGCAGTTATCGGTTCATTATTGATGATGAAGCTGCCCAAATACCTCAAGCAGGTTCACACCAAAAATGCATTTGGAGAATTAAAGGAGGGAATGGAATACCTGAAAAAAACGCCGTCTATCTCCTTTGTGATCATTATGCTGGGGTTGATCAGTCTGTTTGTATTGCCTTACAGCACTTTGCTGCCGGTATATGCCAAGGATATTTTTAAGGGCACGGCATCTACATTCGGTATTATCGATAGCGTAATAGGCTTAGGGGCATTCAGCGGCGCCATCTTCCTGGCATCGCTCAAACCGGGAAGTAATTTAAAGAAGATATTGGCCATCAATACGCTGGTGTTTGGCGCGGGGCTGATCCTGTTCTCGCACGAGGGTAGTTACCCGCTGGCACTGGTATTCGCTACTGTTGCCGGGTTTGGGATGATGTCGCAGATCACGGTAAGCAATACCTTGATCCAAACCACGGTTGAACCATCCATGCGCGGGCGGGTGATCAGCTACTATGCTATGGCGTTTTTCGGGATGCAGCCGCTGGGCGGATTGCTGATCGGCTCGGTATCCAAATGGATCGGTACACCGGATACGATGCTGGCCGAGGGCTTAATTGCCTTATTGATCGGCGTACTTCATTTCTGTTACCTGCGTAAACAGAAACTAAAAAAGCAACAGGCTTTGTCTTCAATGGATGAACCACGTTTACAATCCGTTAGCTTGTAAAGGGGGCCGTTCCGGATGAAGGATGGCGAAAAAACATCATCCCAAAAATTACCGCGAAAATTGAATAAATGCCAGCCAGTACCCAGATACCACAGGGCAGGTCATGATTATTCAAAAGAGCTTTGATCAAGGCAAGGGCGCCGATCATAAAATGGGTGAGATTAGCCGTTGCTATTGGTTTGTTATAAATGCCCCCGATGATGGCCCCTTTAGCCGTCCAGTTGAGCATGGCAAACGAAAAATATAAGGCGCCCAATATTTGCAGTATAAGCAGAAGGATTTTAGAGGGGCTGATCCCGGTCAATGCAGCTATTTCATTTGGAAGAAAGGTAAGGCCGATCCCTATAATACCCAGGAATACCGCGCTCAGGGTCATGATCAGTTTTGTATTTAATTGCATAGTGACGATTTAAGTATTTGTGCGGGCAAGATAGTTTCTTTTTACACAAATCACATTCACCCAAACTTCCATTTTAAAAAATAAGCCAACGGGAAGATTTGAAATTCAGTTCCCGCAGGGTCCCGTTGGAGACCCTGCGGGAACTGAATTTAGGTTGGTAATTATTATGTACGGAAAAGTGAATATAGCTTATGTAGCAAAAGCAGTACAAGCGGCACATTTTTAAGCACTTAAAATTCATTTTTTTGCCAAAATAGGCATAAACGCGCTAAGAAAAATGATGGCTTAATATTTGAAAATGCATTAGTAATTCAATAATTAAGCCATGAAAAAATTACTACCTATCACTTTGGTGATCCTTACAATATTATTTAGTTGCAAAAAAGAGACGAAAAAACCTGCGGTAACAGTTCCGGTAGTATTTACCGCTACCACCTATCAAACATTAAGTGCTTATGATGATTCCGGCAAGCCCCTTAACCTGGAAACGGCTGATGTTATTTCGGCCAACTTTCTGAGCTTTGTTCATACCACATTGCCTGAACACGCGAATTTAAATAATGCGCACCCGGAGCTTCTTTCATCGAGCGCGATCGGGGATATTAAGATAACTCAGCCAACTGAATTACATATGACCTTTTTATCTGAAGGCACCATTTATAAAAATGCTGTTGGCTTTTATACTTATCCAACCAATAGCCCGCCGGCAACAGCGGCCGACATTAAAACCATTACCTATATTTTTCCGAATACCGGGGGCGGTACTACTTTAAAGGCGGGCGACAAAGTAAATTTTGGAACATTCCAGGCGGGCACTTCCGTGGGTTTTGTATTGATGAAAGATTCATGGAAGCCGGACACCAAAACTTTAAGCAATGATGTGGTGCATTTTTGTTCAAATGATGTTTTAAACCCGGAAGTTGCAGCCAATTTAAAGAAGCATGCCGTATTAATCGAGTATGCCTCTGAATCAAAAACGATATTGGGTTTTGAGGATATGGACAGGACAGACCCTAACTGCGATAATGATTTTAACGACGCGGTTTTCTATGTGACCAAAAAACTCAAATAATTAGCTGGGGTTGACCACTCGTTTCATCACTTAAATTTTTAATTTATTACAGATACCCTATATTTGTCATCCCGGTTTTTCGGGATGTAGCGTAGCCCGGTATCGCGTCTCGATAGGATCGGGAAGGTCGTGGTGTGTGAGTAAACTACAGTTTAATATTTTTCGGGATGTAGCGTAGCCCGGTATCGCGCCAGCATGGGGTGCTGGAGGTCGTGGGTTCGAATCCCGCCATCCCGACCAATCAATCAAAGCCTATCAGTTGAAAACGGATTAGACTTTTTTTATTTTGCAGCGGATAAAACTATGAGGGTGTTGCGTTGCGCAACACGTCTAAATGGGCTGCAGGGATACCTGTTCTAAGTCCTTAACATTCAGGCTGCTTTATTTCCCAAGAATCTCAGAAGTTGTTGTTTTACCTACTTTGCCATCAACTGTCTCCGAATACTCAGAAAATAACTCCAGTTTAGTAGCAGATACTTCAATTATTGTGGATTTTGCGGGAGCGACTGTTTGCCCGGCGACTTGATTCGGTGCGTTAACAGTTAATACATTTCCCGTAACGTCATAAATAAAGTTGCTCGGCGCAGGTACGCCGTTTGGATAGGTAATTGTACCTGTGCCATCTGAATAGAACGCCTTGCTTTCCGGCACCTGTATATATGCATTATCAACAGTGAAAGTCAATACTCCATCGTGATATATTTTAACTGAATATGACATAGATTTCCATTTGCCCAATATTAGTTGCCTACTGGGATCAGGATTACTTTTTTTAGAACATGCTATAAAAGTGATTGCAATACAAAGCATTAAAAGTCTTGAGGCTAATTTCATAATAAAAACTTTAGCTGTTTATCGGTTTTCGATGGCGGGTTTGATAAGGTGTTCTAAATTTAAGAATAAAATCGCTTAGTAAAGAACATTTATTTGCAATTCCAGCCGGTGATCAGTGTTATTATCGCACCACAACCAAAATTAATCCCGCCATCCCGACCAGTATACTTAAAGCCTCCCCCTCACGGGATCAGCGTAGCTAATCCCGACGAGAGAAGTCAAAAGCATTGCTAAACTATTATACGGTTTGACGAATAGGTATCTTTTTAATACATTAGTATGCCCCCTGTTAATGACTTATAGCATTTTGTAACCCGGCCGGTCCTAATTAATTTATTCGGGCCCGTTATTATCATTTTAGTTTGTGGATAGCTGCCCGAATGAACTTCATAAAGCAATAGCTGATCTCTTCCCCGACCAGGTTGAAGTGCATACGGCAATTTTGCCGGTTAAAAGAATTGCACGCAACTCACTGCTTCATCAACATTTTCACGAACCTCTTTCAGCAGACAAACAGGAACAATTGATAATAGAGATAACCGGGTACTTATCCGGCTGCGATGAACATTCGGTTTACAGTTATTTCTTCCGTTCCAATCATACATCGTACAGGCAACCCGAGTGGCATATGTCAACAGCCATGTTAAAAAAAAGCGGGGAAGGTTTGCCCAACGAGGTTGTGATTTTTACTTACAACCTGGTGTTACTTGGCGACAGCCGGAAAAGCTTTTACAGGGTGCTAGAGGAGGATGCTTTTTTTAAAACGCATTTTAATAAAGTATCATTGCTCACCAAAAAAGAAAAGGAGATCATTTCGTTAGTGGCCCTGGGCAATACAAGCAATCAGATTGCTGATAAGCTGTTTATTTCTATACATACTGTTTCTACACATCGTAAAAACATCAACAATAAACTTGCAATAAAAAGTATTGCAGATATAATGAGGGTTGCCGATGTTTTTGACTTAACCACAAGCCAGCACGATTGATGAGAACCAATTTAACCCATACAGAGATAAGTAATATCAGCAGTCAGCAGGTTTTTACGCTTGAAAAGAAAATACATCATGGCGAATTTTCAATTGAATCGGTCGGCGATTATTTACCGGGGAATGTGCTGGTAACCGATTTGGACAAACTATCAACTGTATATATGAATAAGAGCGGCTGTAATATTCTTAAACATAGTATAGAAGAGTTAAATGAACTTGGCCCCGAATATTTTCAACGTTTTTTTATGCCCGAAGAAATGGGCGTTTTCGTACCTACTTATTTAAACATGCAACAAGAGCAGGATGCATCGCGCATTTATAATTTTGCCCACCGTGTAAAAACAATGAGCGATGGGTCCTACAAATGGTATTTAGCTTCGGCAAAATTATTATATACGCCTGGGCAGGATGTTTCTGATAAGATGCTGATTATTGTAAATGAAGTGAACAGCCTGGGGAATATCGCGAAAAAAATAAACAGTGTGCTGGAAGAAAGCGACTGGATGAAAAACAATTTCAAAAA
Organism: Mucilaginibacter sp.; assembly: GCA_035489035.1. GTDB lineage: Bacteria > Bacteroidota > Bacteroidia > Sphingobacteriales > Sphingobacteriaceae > Mucilaginibacter. Next base: position 137,045 of record DATHKT010000050.1, on the reverse strand, counting down.
ACTGTGCCTGCTATCAAAGCGTGAAAAAGAAATTCTGGGCTTGCTGGCAAGCGGATACAGTACCGCACAAATATCAGATACTTATTGCCTGTCAAAACTTACGGTAAGCACCCACCGCCGCAATATCATTGAAAAGTTGGAGATTAAAACCTTTGCCGGCCTTTATAAATTTGCTGCAGCGTTTGGACTTTGTCCATTTAAAGCAACTCCTTTCTTGTCCATACTCATGTCGTTTTTATTCGTGTAAAATACCTAAGGGTAGGTATTTTAGTTTTAGCCGATTGTGTTAAACTTGTAATACGTTTTACGCTATTACAACAAGGTTATTCACTTTAACTAAAACAAATAATGAAATCTCATCAACTACTTATAGCCGTTGTTTGCCTTTTAACCCTTAGCAGCAGTTTCAAAACTGCAAACAAAAAACTTTATGATCCTAAATACTATGTGGCTACAGCTAAGGAAACCTTTACTGATAAAAGCGGCTATGTTGTAACCAATGTTGTTTATGTTGCTTGTGATCACGATCATACTACCACAACGGTAACCAATCAATTATATACTTACTATGCTGCCTATTATAAAAAAAACAGGAATAGTGTTTCGTTTGGAGGCAGAGGAGATATAACAGCCTGGGCATTTGACACCAGAAGCGCAGCGGAAAGCAAAAGAAGAGAGCTTATTGCACAATATAATGATAGAAAATTTGATGTTTTATTAATAGAAAGGTTTTCTGTTTTGTGCGATGAATAATTAAATTTTAAAAAAACGATGAAAAAACTATTATTATTTGCCGCCATTTCTTTTTTTGCTTATACCACAAAAGCACAGTCGTTAAATTTTGAGGGAACTGTAAAATACATAAAAGATAAAGTAGAATGCTGTGAAATGTATTCACATAAAATTGATATAAAACAGGATGGTTCAATAATAATATCAGGTAAAGAGAATTTTAAAAATTCATTCAATTTATTTGATTTATGCAGAGATAAGACCCAATATAATATTAGAGAGGAAGATGCAAAATATGGATTTGGTTATTGTCCATCAAATAATAGCATCCTTTTTCAATTAAGTCCTACAAGCAGTGAATCCATTTACTTTAAAACAAAAGAAGAAAATTTAAGAATAATAAATGCTTTTAAAAGATTACTAGTTGTTTGCACCAAAGGAAAAGATCCATTTGATAAGTAAATAAAATTACACATGAAAAAATTACTCCTATCATTTTTATTACTACCTCTTATTTTTATAGCAAATGCACAAGATGCCAAGCCAACAAAAGAGCAGACGATTAATTATTTAAAACAAAACTTATTGGACAAAAAGATTAATCACCTAATGCGATACACTGAAACCGGGACTAAATGGGACGCGGTAAACTTTAAGTATAATTTTTCTGAAGTAAGTTTTAATGGGTGCATTTTAACAATAAAGTACAGCGAACAAAGAGTAGCGGAATCGAATTATAGTTCGAAAGAAGAAGATCAACCCAAGATTGTTATACTTACTATAGATCTTTCTAAAACCGAATCTGTTTCTTTTTCTAGTGGCATTTATAAAACAGGAAGTAGTATAGGTGAGTACCTTGTAAGTCTCAATTTTAAGGAACAACTGGTTAATGGCAAAATAAGGGAAGTTACGCTACCATTTATATCCCTTAATGAAGCTTCTTTCAACGCATACGAAAAATCAGAAGACCAGGTTTACAAAGCCTTTAACCACCTCCGCAAACTATGCGGCGCACCAGAACCAATTAAATTTCAATAATTAAAAAGGCGATGAAAAAAGTACGGCTATCATTTTTATTATTATCTCTTGCCTTTGTAGCACAAGCGCAAGGTGCAAAATCACAAACGCCACCATTAAATAAGCAGCAAACACTTGATTACATAACAAAACTCTGGCAAGCAAATTTTCCTAAAGAGACTGATGCAAAATGGACAATTGTATTGGAAGGAAAAATTCTGGTTAAAAAAAGTAATTCCTCTAATACATATCGCACTGATCTATCAGCTATTTCTGTTGATTCATTAATTATTAAACCTTATGGTGAAGAGGGGAAATCATTTGCTGTTAAAGAAGTGAATAGTAAGATGCCGATATTTTGGGCTATCGAAATTGAAAGCGATGCAACCCGCCTTAAAAAAGCCCTTATACATTTAATAGAACTGGTAAAAGCAGAAAAAAGCACCGACCCATTTGATAATTAAAACATACTACATGAAAAAATCATTTTTTACTTTATGCCTTTTTGTTGCTTTTACAACCAATACCAAAGCGCAAACAAAAGAAGAAACCATTACCTGGCTTCAGGAAAAACTACAGAAGTATATCTATTATGACATGTTTGGTAGTAAAGGCGAAGACATAAGAGTTAAAGTTTCAGAGTGTTTTATTACTATTACTTTTACAAGAGCAACTACGGAGTATCAGAAACCAGTGAAATATTATAACCAGTATTTCATTATCCCCACTGACGGGGCGCAATTTGGGTTTTACATAGAAATGAAGGACCGCGTTAAAAGCATTCGTTCAAAACAATATGATCATACGGAAGGATTTACCGGCACAGCCGATGTTCACATTACCGAAGGGGAAGAAAAATTAAAGGAGCGACTTAATAAAGCAGTAACCCACCTTGCTACATTTTGCCCTAAAAAAGTAGAAACCTTTTAAAAAAGCAAGAACAATAATTCATTTGTGCTAAATTAAATCATGAAACTTTCCTTCCTGCTCTCCATTTTTTCCTTTATTATATTATCTGCTACCGCACAAAAGCAAACCTATTTTCTATTTGCCGCCGCTCAAAAATCTACACAAATGATCTGTGCAGAAAAGGTGTTGATCAAAAGCGGTGAAATAGAGCTTACTACATCAGAAGCAGAAGTTTATGCCCGGAACTATCAAAAGGAATTGCAAAAAGAATATAGTACGGCCAATAAGTATAAAAACTTACAGGTATCGCTCATCCGCTCGGGAAATATTGTCATTCAGTTCCAGGGAGAAAGGAAATATACTCAGAAAGCTGATGGGTGGGATTGCACCTCTACTTTTTATGGCATCGTAGTAGGTGCAGACAATGCCGCGGCAGAAAAAAAGCTGGCAGCTTTGAAAGCGGAATATAAACTCTCCACTTATGAAGAAATGAAACGTTGGGGATCAATTCTGCAATCCATAAAAAATGAAGACCTGGAGGTAAAGTGGGTAAAAACTAAAGCCGGAGTTACTGTTTTTTTAAAAAACACAAAAAAAGATGGGGCTTTGAAAATATTGATAAAATGTTTAAAGGGGCGCGTTTCAGGCCAGTCGGATATTGAACAAAAAGACAGCTTCGATAAAATGACTAAGATAGAAGACCATTCCATTGAACTGCAACCCGGAGCTTCCAGACAATTAAAAATGGATAATGCAGATGCGTTTGAAATTGATATCAGCCCGGTAAACATCACTGAACCGGGTAGTACAATAATTAACCAGTTAAAACACCAGGTAAGAAAATTTATTACAAAGCCGGATAAAATTGAAGAAGCAGAAAATATAGGCGTAAGAGGATAACCCTGTGGCGGAAAGAACCTGTAAAGCCCTTCTCCACTTGCATAGCCTTGGTATAAAAGAAAAAGACACATTTGATAAATAGAAAGTATAAACCATGAAAAAACACTTATTCATTTTAATTGCCTGCTTTTTTAGCTTTTCTACATTGTATGCCCAAACAAAAAAATTTTATGTATGGGTTGAAACAGAAGCGTCTACCGTTTTTTTACCCGGGACACAAGACTGGAAACCGCAGGTGCCCTATAAACACTTTGTGCGCTTAATTTCTGAAGTGATGGAGGTGCCTGATGATTACTACGTGCGTGAGCAGTTTTACGAGTATCTTGTAAAAAATTATTTGACTGATCTTAACAAGATGAAATTACATAAAGATTACGTCCGCATGGGCGTTGGCGATTATAGTGACAGCAACCCGCTGGCAGAGCGTGATTATAAGCTGATGTTTCAACCTGTGGAAAGGGCAAGCTGGCAATTCGAAACTATCCTGATAAAGGGATTTAAATACAACCCTGCAAAAAAGACCCCCGGCCCCTTGTTTGACCGGGCACGCAAAATAGTTATGGAAGGCAAAGACTAAAAGATGGCTACAGGTAAATAGAATGATAGCAAAGAGGAGAATAAGAATCCATTCGCAAATTAAAAAAGCGCTGAAAGGAAATACTTGATTTTCCGGCATGTGGTGTGGAGGTCGTGGGTTCAAATCCCGCCATCCCGACTTAGTTTTATCGGCAGGGTCCCTTTGGAGACACTGCGGGGACTGAAATATCCTTTAGGGGCTGTTTTATTAGCCATCTGATTTTTAAAGCTGCTTTTATTGAACTAACTTTAAATCTCTAGTTCCTCAAAGGTTCTATCTACCATAAATAAGCTACATGCAGCCAAATCAATCCCCTGTAAAATTTCTCTGCTTATTATTTACACTGGCTTGCCTGCTGCTTTTTAATACTTTATTTGCACAGACAAAGGGTGACAGCATTAAATTAGCCATTGAACCGGGGTACAATAAGGTAAGTGGCACCCATCGTTTTTTCCTGGGTGAAAACTACCGTAAGCTTTGGGCCGCCCCGGTGAAATTCCGCATATTTCATATTTCGACTGAAAAAGGCGGGCTCAAAATACTGCAAAAAGGCGGGGGCCTACAAACCAAATCACTGCGCCTGCAGGATTCGAGCGGGCAGCAATGGGTATTGCGAACCATCCAGAAATATCCTGAAAAGGGCCTGCCGCCAAATCTACGACCTACGGTAGCCAAAGACATTTTGCAGGACCAGGTATCAGCCGCTCATCCTTTTTCTGCCTTAACCGTGCCCCCGCTGGCGCAGGCATTGGGTATCCCACATTCAAATCCCGAAATGGTATATGTGCCTGATGATCCCGCATTAGGCGAATACCGGAAGGATTTTGCCAGCCAGGTTTTTTTGTTTGAAGAACGGGAGCCATTAGATGCTGAAAAAACTGATAATACTGCTAAAGTTCAGCGCAAGTTGCAGGAGGATAATGATACCCGTGTGGATCAGCAAATTGTTTTGAGGGCGCGGCTGCTGGATATGCTCTTGGGCGATTGGGACCGGCATGAAGATCAGTGGCGATGGGAAAAAATTGACGGAAAGCATGAAACCGTTTATGAACCCATACCCCGCGATCGCGACCAGGTTTATTATAAAACATCTGGCGTTCTGCCCTGGATCGTAGCACATCAGTGGCTTAAATCAAAGTTCCAGGGGTACAGTGGGGAGATACGGGATATCAGCGGATGGAATTTTAACGCACGGTATTTCGACCGGTATTTTTTGAACCAGTTGAGTGAGGATGACTGGAAAACGCAAATTGCCTACGTGCAAAGTAAACTGACAGACGAGGTAATCACCAATGCGGTGAAACGCATGCCCGATACGATCTATTTGCTATCCGGCAGGGAAATCATAACGAAAATGATAGCCCGCAGAAACATTTTATTAAAACAGGCGCTGGAATATTATCGGTTTATAGCAAAGGACGTGGAGATACCTGCCAGCGATAAAAGGGATAAGTTTACTATCAATCATGAAGACGGTGGCAAATTGAATGTAACCGTAAACAAAATAAAGAAGGATGGAAGCATCGATAAAATAACTTATCAGCGCACCTTTGATCCGGCGGTAACCAAAGAAGTTAGGCTGTATGGTTTTGGCGGCTGTGATGTGTTTTCGGTGTCGGGTACAGAAGCTTCGCCGATTACGGTGCGGATGGTTGGCGGGGCGGATGTGGACAGCTTTTATGTGGATAAGAATTTGCATAATAAAAGCAAATTGTATGTTTATGACCGGGCTGACCAGCAAAATATTTTGCCTGGAACGTCGAAGGCAAAGATCCGTACCTCCACCGACACGGCCGTTAATAGTTATGATAAAACCAGCTTTACGTTTGACCGTTTCGAGCCGATCATCCTGGCCAATTACAGTACCGATATCGGGATATTGCTGATAGGTGGGTTTTCTTATGAAAAACATGGTTTCCGTAAAGAGCCCTATGCTTTCAGGCAGGAATTTTTAACTAACTATTCGCTGGGCCGGCAATCATTTATTTTCACCTATATGGCCCAGTGGAACAAGGCAATTGGCCAGAATGACCTGGGCATCAATATACGGTCGCTGGGACCAAATAACCAGAGCAACTTTTTTGGAATAGGCAACAATACCCAATTTGTAAATGAGGGGAATAAAGAAATCAATTATTACCGCAACAAGTACGATTATATTACGGGTGATGTTTCTTTACATCATCAATATGGCAAGTTACGTTTAAGCGCGGGCGTAGCCGGGCAGTTTTACACCAGCAAGGCTGACAATAACACACACCGGTTTTTGAATGATTATGATCAGTCGCACCCGGGTGAAAATGTTTTTGATAACAAGCTATATGCAGGAGTATTGCTTCGGGCCGAAGTGGACACGCGCGACAAATCCATATTGCCCAATAAAGGTATTTACTGGAACACTACGGTTTCGGGTTTTACGGGTGTAAGTTCAGCTAATAATACTTACGGGCAGATCCTTTCCGAGTTTTCATTTTACCTTAATCCCGACAGGGATTCGGTATTGGTTATAGCCAACCGAACAGGCGCGGGGACTATAGTGGGCGATGCCGCTTATTTTCAACAAATGAAACTGGGTGGTGCGCAAAATTTCAGGGGCTTCCATACCAACCGATTTACCGGCAAAAGCATTTTTTATAATAACCTGGAACTGCGCTTAAAAGTGCTTGATTTTAGCTCGTACCTCCTTCCGGGTACTTTAGGATTGATCGGCTTTAATGATTTTGGCAGGGTATGGGCACCAGGCGAATCATCTAATGTATGGCACGATGGTTATGGCGGGGGTATCTATTTGATACCGGCGCAGCTGGTTTTGATTGAGGGTGTGGTTGGATTTTCGAAAGAAGGAGCCTTACCTTATATTTCCATTGGGTTCAGATTTTAGGAGAAAATAAAATCATAAAACTCTTGCAGATACCTAAAGTAAAAATTAGCTTTGAAGCACCATAACTAGTTAATAATTAATCTACTGTAACTGAATTTGTAAAATATAAACTCTACAATCATGCCCAAATATGTAATTGAAAGGGAGATCCCCGGAGCGGGTGATCTTACAGCAGAACAACTAAAAGGTATTTCACAAACTTCATGCGGAGTATTGAGCAATATGGGGCCGCAAATTCAATGGGTGAACAGTTATGTAACAGCCAATAAGATTTATTGCGTTTACATAGCACCCAACGAGGAAATGGTTCGCGAACATGCCAAACAAGGCGGATTTCCTGCAAATTCAGTAAGCGCGGTATCTGCAGTTATCGACCCGACAACTGCCGAGTAAACATGATCGGCTAAATTTTTCTATCGCCAATTTTGTCGTCTTCGACCTTGATGTGATGGGTGCCATTTATGGTTAGTTTGGTTTTGACCCCATTGTTTACACGGTAAAGGTCGACATAAACTTTATTGTCTTTCAGAAATTCGATATAGCCAACGTAGGTATATTTTATGTGGTCGGAAGCATAATCAGTAATATAAAGTTCGTTGCTTTCTATTCTGCCTTTTATTCTCGGAGTTTTTATGTCGTAATTATCTGAACTTCTCGAAAAGCCACATGGGCCAAGAGAAGGCATTAAACTTGTATAGTGAGACAAAAATAAGTACCCGGAATTATCCAATCGCTTATACATTTTTCTTTCAGCTGTATAACATCCCATTAATGTTGCCAGCAATAACACAAATCCAACATGTATTAAGCCCTTTTTCATCATTCTGTTTGCAAATTACTATTTATAATCCGCAAAAAGATAAATGCACTTTGGGTCGGTCACCACAATTTCCGGCTTGTCTTTATACAATATAACTTTCCCTTTTACATATAAACGCTTGCCTACCAGGTCGGCGGGTTTTAGCGTGATGTCTGTGCCTTTCATCACAACAGTGATGACCTGGTTAGGGTGTTTGCCGCCAAGGTCAAGCAGGGTCATATCATTACCGATCACTTTGTAACCAGATACCGTATCGGCTATTGCCACATCCTGGCCGATGGCCTTCACCGCATCTTTGGTATGTTCATATGGCTTCGGATCATTGGTTTGTGCCGATGCGCTATAAGTTAAAAGCGCAAACAGGCAAAGGGTTAAGAGACGTTTCATGCAGTAAAGATAAGAAAACAGGATAAGGCGTGGATTGCATCTTGTATATATCAATGGAGTTGTTACAATGATTTTGAAAGGAAACATAGGAGATTAATCCTTAAATTTATTTGTGTTTAATTGAATATCGATATGAACAAATTCATCCAGGCGGTTAAAGATTTAGACTGCGCCTATATTGAAGAATTGCTTCAAAAGGAACCCAAATGGATCGGCTGGGCCGAAGACAGTGGCAAAAACGCGCTTCATTATTTATGCGGGGTTGATATTTCAAAAAAACCGCTAAAAGCTGAAGCCAGTTTCCAGATCCTTAAGCTGCTTTTGAAAAGCGGCATGGATATGAACTCAGTTCACAAAATTCCGGATGGCTGCGGCGACTTTCCGGCAACGCCGCTTTGGTATGCCTACACCCGCGGAAGAAATGAAAAGCTATTTACTTACCTGTTGAGAATTGGCGCCGATCCTGAACACTGCATGTATGCCATTTCCTGGTACGATGATGCCGAGGCAGCCGCCTTATTTAAAAAGCATGGCGCTGCAATTGATGACCATTCTAATGGCGACACTCCTTTTCTTGCCGCATTTATGTGGAAAAGATTTAACGTGGCCGAATGGTTTCTAAAAAACGGGGCGGATGTAAATGCGGCTGACAAGGAAGGAAACATGGCACTTTATTATGCTGTGAAACGAAAATATAAAATTGAGCAAATTCAATTACTATTAAAGTTTGAGGCCAACTTTAACCAGGAAAACAATAAAGGGGTATCACCCAAAAAACTGGCTGAAGCAAATAAGCAAAGAAAGATCCTGGGGTTTTTTAAGCCTTAGTGAAAACAAACATCCGATCAAATAAAGTGTTGTAACTTTATACTCATTAAATAAAAAATTATGATCGATCCGGAAAACGAAATACCTCTTGATGATGCTGAAGATTCAGACAAAGAGGATCAGATGAGTCAGCAGGATATCCATTCAAATGGTTTTGATGAAAATTTTCAGCCTGCGGATGATAATACCCCGAATACAGACAAGCTGCAACAGGCCTCTGACGCCTCAGAACCATCTTATACTTTGAATGTGGATAAGGGCTTTGCACCAAAGGCTGGTAACAACGATAAAAAGGAATAGTTCCTATTTATTAGCTTTCCTGAAAGGATTATCTACCTAATTTGTAGACTAAATAAAAAGTTGCTACGTTTGTATAGCAATGAAGCATATTGGTCATACCTATCCAAGCGCGCATACCGGCCATTGCAGCCGGTGTTGTTGTAGCAGATAAGCATGGCCCGTTCGGGTCGTTTAAATCTATCCTCATTACTAATCTTACTAAATCGCATTTATTTAAAAGTTTAAACATGGCAACCCGTCATAAAGCAATCGTTACCAGGGCACTCCTTATCGCTGCTTTTATCTTATATAATATCCCTGTACATGCACAGCTGCTGGCAGCCGGCAAATACAGGTCGGTTCCGGCTGACACATCCGGCAATATAGCTTCCAATTACCATAGCACTTCATCAACAGCGATAAGTGAAAATAAAAAACTGTCGCCTGCAAATACAAACTCGCTATCGCTGTATGATAAGGATGCCACGATGCTTGAAAACCTCAAGTCGGGGTTAAAAAAACCTGGCGAACGTAAAAAACTGATGGCGTATCTGAAACAGCTTTCGGTTAATAATAACCTGAATTACAATCAATCGCACGCTAAGCTTTATTATCACCTGGCCAATACTTTTGCCAGGCTGAGATTTTATCCATTGGCGATGAAGTGTTTTTTTAAAACCATGCAGTATAACGAGAGGGCGAATAATAATCAATCCGGCCCTTTAACTGCAAGTATTGATTCGTTGCAACAACAACCGGCGTTGACCAATACGGATAGTAGCAGGCTTACTACCGGGTACCTGGGTATCAATACCAACGATGATTCGGTACTGAATGAGCAACCAGCCCTGTTTGAAGATGCCCGTGCAGTTAAGGATAGCAAGGCGATAACCTACAAGCGCATTATAAATACATTTAATGACGGTAAAAAAGCGGTGGCCTATGCGCTATTATTCCACGTAAAGCAGCCCGTGCCCGGCAAGCGTAAAATATTTGCTTTAACCAATACCGGCCATACGTTTATCACTTTGATCAAGTACAATGCCGATTCAACTTATGTATCCCTTTCTTTCGGATTTTATCCGCGTAAGGATAATATTCTTTCGGCAACTCCATTGGAACCGTATACCTCCGCTGTGTTTAAGGACGACTCCGAACATCAGTGGGATGAGGTATTGGGTAAATTTATCTCCAGGCGTCGTTTCGGAAAAATATTAGCGCTTACCCAGAAGTATAATGGCATGGAATATCATTTGTCGAAAAACAACTGCACCGATTTTGGTATTGACGCAGCAGCCCTTGCGGGTATCAATATCCAGGATACATCGGGCAAATGGCCTTTAGGGAGCGGGAATAACCCTGCAGTTACCGGGCAGAGCATTTTGCAGGGCAAATTTAAGAATACAGATAACGGCAAAGCAGATGGCCTTTTTAGCGACTGGGATACCACGGTGATCAAGTAAGAAAATTCCATAATTTAATGAAAGCTCAATTAACGCCCGGTTAGTTGAGTTTTTTTGTTTTACAGTAATGTGCCCCAAATGCATTGGATAAGGCTTATTTATCCGCTCAAAAAATATTTTACATGTTGGCACTAAACCGTAACAAAAAAATTACATCTAACTAAAAAACAGCACGATAGACCAATCACTTAAATTGAAAACCAGAATGAAACCCGATGACCGGTTGCAGTTTGACATTAAACTCAACCATAAAATATGGCACTGTGAAATAATACAAAATGAAGGAAATTACCTGGTACTATTGGATAACCAGGAAACAGCCAGCATCCAGCTGAACAAAAACGAAAAATGGGCCCAGCTAAATGGCCACAAACTGCCTGCTGAATTTATCGATGAAGTGGGCTCGCATATTGAAGCCAGCTACCGGGAAGAGCTATTTGAAGGTAGCTGATCAAATCATCCAACATTGCGACACTGCTTTTTAACCCCGCTCCACCTTTCGGAGCGGGGTTTTCTATTTAATGAAACTGAAGTTATTAACATTTTTTAACTTTTTATGATAATAACTATTTATAGATTTGAGTATTCCAATCATAAAATTTACTCCATTAATCCCTCCTTTCAATTACCAGACCCATAAGAAGATAAATCAATGAAAAAGAAACTACTATTATTCGGTTGTGTAATTTTTTTAGGGTCAACTGCCTTTGCGCAAAGCCAGAAATCAATGCTGTATAGCAAGGACCCAAAACTGGCTAAAAACAAAAAGCTCGTGTACGATTTTTGGCGTTCAGTGCTGGAGGGCGGCCATTTGGAACTTGCCCCGCAATACATGATGGAAACTTATATCCAGCATAATCCAAACGTGCCAACGGGCAGGCAGGGCTTTATTGATTTCTTTTCAAAATTTGCAAAAGCCCGACCCCTTGTTGATACCATTCAAGGCCCACTGATCGCCATTGTTGCAGAAGGGGACCGGGTAATACTTAGTTTTAAAGCAGTGCATCCTAATCCAAAAGAACCTGGAAAAGCCTACACAACAACCTCGTTTGAAATGCTACGTATTGAAAACGGGAAAGTTGCAGAGCATTGGGACTCGGCGCTTAAGGAATAATTTTACCGGGCCGCTTTTCAGCTTGTTTTCTATTCCGATTTTGTTACCGGCAATCGTACCGCATTGATTACTATTTTTTGGAACGGAACGCCCGGAAATTGCACATCGGCATTCAAAAAATTCATATAAAACTGCCCGGCAGTGCGTTATAAAATGTGCTGATTTAAGTTATATTTGAAAAGCAATTATATACGTTAAACCCAACCAATCAAAAACTTAATCATGAAAACAAGGATCGGATTGATCATTATCGCCGCGGCACTGCTATCCTGTAACGCTCCAGCAAGCAAAACTGATGAAAAGAAAGATGAAGGGCTACCTATAGTGGGTACCTGGCAGCTGATCTCAGGAGCTTTGACCGAGAAAAACAAAACGGTAACTACGGATTATACAAAAAATCAAAAGGCGATAAAAATTATCAATGGTGATCACTTTTGCTTTTTAGTGCACGACCTAACCAAAGGCAAAGGAACTACTCCGAATTTTTCTTCAGGTGGCGGAAAATATACTTTGAAAGGCGATCAGTATACCGAGTATTTGGAATTTTGTAATGACAGGCAATGGGAAAACAATAAGTTCGAGTTTACTGTCACCATAAAAAACGACACTTTAACCCAAAAAGGGATAGAAAAAATTGACAGCCTGGGCGTAAACAGAATCAATGTTGAAAAATACGTGCGGATAAAAGGCGCGTAATTTAACTAAACAGAAGCCGGCTTATCGCTGTAATGATCTTCTATTTTCTGCCCGATCTCGGTTAATGGAATGTCTGCTGAGCCTGCTTTTCTTGTCAGCTCTACCCAAACATGGTAAAAATCCCTGGCTATAACATAGGTTCCATGCGTGCCGGTGAGTTTGTAAACTTTATTGTCTGCAACAGAACGCACCACGGCATAGGTGAGTCCATCCAGATGTATTTCAAATTTGTTGGGGTCTGTCAACATAATCAAATAGCAAATATTGGGGTGATGAAGTATCACTTACGAAATGCGTTGCTATTTGGATTTTAGAAAATTGAAAATAAATTTCCATTAGGACAGTCTTTTATCACTGCTGGTCATCCGGGGCCTCCTTCAAAATGCTGATGTTGTATGAGGTGATGATGGTACCGGATGTTATAGAGACCTGCGCAGTATATTCCAGCTTGCCGGTATGCTTATCCTTGTTTACGCCAAGCTTGCCACCTATATATTGATAATTCGCACCGTTAGGCCTGTTATGCAATATGCCACCATTATTCAGGTAAATCACACTCACAATCCCGTCTCTTACTCTTATCTTAAGTGTATAATCAGCGCTTACGAAGGTTGCATAATTGTAGTACGATACATTGGCATAATACAAGCCGTCTGCCAGCGTGTTTTGGGGGTAACTAAGTGGCCCGGCTTTTGCAGGTATTAAGTATATCGCCAACAAAAACGTTATAAATAATGGTTTCATTATCATATGGTGTGTCTAAAAATACCGCATTTTCAGTGCCATCCCATAATTTTCTTTTATTATTGATCAAAAAACTGTACCAAATATCTATCGTAGTACGTTAAAACATACTTAGAGCTTGAAAAAAATTTGTAAATTTAAAAAAACTAAGCCTTAAGTGACTATAAATGAACGGGATAGAGCCCCATCGCAGGTAATGAAAAAAATTACTGACAGATATCACCGATCGATAAAAGATGAGGGGAAACACCTTAACCCGCTTTTTGACATTAAGGATGTTTCTAAAAGAGCCTATCAGCTTGGCCTGGCTGCGCTATTTACGGGTATAGGGCTTTCTATTTACGACTCTTTTATAGGCATGTACGTTTCCTCTTTTTTGGTGGCCTGCTTTTGTTTTTCCATTTTAATGGGTATCCTGTTAAAATATCACGAGGCTATTCAAAACCTGACCATTTTTATCATAGCTATGGTTTGCGGGCTGTTAATTTCCACCGCATTGATAGAAGGAATGCGCTCGGAAGAATACCTCTATTTCTTTCCCATCCTGGTCTCTGTGCCAATAATGGTAAATCTTAAACAGTCCAACTACAGGGAATCATTTATTTATATTTCTATCATTATACTCTCATTTGGGGTTTGTATTATTATTGGGCGGAATACCACCCCGCTGGAAGCTTTTACAGAAACCCAGATCACCAAACTTGCCCTGGTTAACCGTATCATAGCGATCTCTTCCACCATTGTATTTGCCGTAGCCTATATCTTCTTTGAGAAGAAATATATCAATGAGCTAATGGAGCAAAGCCGGCGGGTGATAGATGCAAGAACCCAATTCCTGGCCACTATGGGCCATGAGCTCCGCACACCATTAAACGGCATAATAGGTGTGGTTAATTTATTAAAGCAGGATCACAGCGCGGCCCAGCAGGAGGAATATTACCAGGTATTAAAATATTGCTCGGACCATATGCTGCAACAGGTAAATAACATACTCGATTTTAATAAAATTGAGGCCGACAAACTTGAGATACATCTGGTAGCATTAAACCTCCAACAGCTTTTGCTGAACGCCGGCATGCCGTTTATTGCTCTTTTCCAGGAAAAGGGCCTGCACTTGAAAATAGAGATAGATCCCGAACTGGATGTTTTAGTAATGGCCGATGACGTACGCCTGGTACAGGTATTTAACAACCTTTTATCAAATGCCCTCAAGTTTACCGAAGAGGGCTTTGTAAAATTAAAAGTGGTTTGCAAAAATAAAAACAAACAATCCATAGAAGTAGCTTTTAACGTTGAAGATACTGGGATTGGCATTGATGAGAAGGATCAGAAAATGATATTTGAAAGCTTTTGGCAGGTATATGATGAAAATACCAAGAAATTCATCGGCACCGGTTTGGGGCTTACCATTTGTGTACGCTTGCTTGAGCTAATGAATGGCAAACTGGAATTGGTTAGCGAAAAAGGACGGGGAAGTAAATTTAGTTTCGACCTGGAATTTGATTATGCAGCCAATCAGCCAAAATCTTCAAAAATCAATGCCGACGCGGTCGACTCTTTATCAGGTGTAAGGATATTATTGGTTGAGGATAACCAGATCAATATGATGGTAGCCAAAAAAACCTTAACCGGTTTTAATGCCACTGTTACAGCAGCGTTTGATGGAAAGGAAGCACTTGAAACACTGGCAAATGATGCAGCTTATGATATTATTTTGATGGATCTTGAGATGCCGGTAATGAATGGTTATACCGCCATTTTCGAGGTGAAAAAATTATATCCTTATATTCCTGTTATCGCATTTACAGCTTCCCTGGTCGATCAAAAAATGTTATCCGACCTGGTTTCAAGTGGTTTTGTTGATTGTATGCTAAAACCTTTTCAGCCGCACCAGCTATTATCGAGCATTAAAAAACATCTTCCGGATACCTCACTTCAACTGAAGTAACGATATTCAAATCAGCTTGTTTTAGTGTAATAAATACACTAAAATGCCAAATAGCCTCAATTATTTTTTGAGTTTAAGTGTAAATGCCTTATATTTAAAGTCCTTAACCTATTTCTTTGGGTAATTTGCGAAGAACTGAAGGATACTTTAAACCTATTTTACCTACTAAATCTTAAAATAAAATGAGCAAGAGGCCAGTGAATAAAGCGCTATTCTACCTTCTATTATTTTTAATTACAGCTTCGGCATGTAAAAAGGAAAAAAAGCCAGATCCCCCGGTTACACCTGTGGAATTTACTTTTGCTTTTTATCATGATGTTAATCCAAACAAACTATTTGCATTTGTAGCCTGCAGTACAACGGACGGTAAGATAAGCGCAAATTTACCCTTCCTAACAGACGACAGAACAGCGTTAATAGCAACTTTTACCCTTCCTGATGGCGCTACTTTAAAGGCTAACGATGTAGTGCAAGTAAGCGGGGTTACCGTAAATGATTTTTCAAAACCATTGGTATACACGCTAACCAAAGCTGACGGTACGGTTAAAACCTATACTGCCAACATTTTAAAATATTCAGGCCTGCCGATTTTTTATCTTACTACCCAGGCGCCTGTTGTTTCAAAGGACGATTATGTGACCGGCAACCTGGTGATCGATCCCAATTCGCAATTTACACAGGATATAACCAGCATAGACCTGCAGATAAAGGGCCGCGGCAATTCAACCTGGGATATGCCTAAAAAACCCTACCGCTTAAAATTTAACTCAAAAACGCCTGTACTTGGCTTTTCCATTGCAAAAAATTGGGTTTTGTTGGCTAATTATTCGGATAAAACCCTGATGAGAAATGCAGTAGCATTTGAAATGGGTAAGCAGTTCGCTGCTGATTTTACGCCCAAGGGCCGGTTTATAGATGTGGTGATGAATGGCCAATACATTGGTAATTATTATTTAACACAACAAGTGGAAGTGGATACAAGCCGCATCAATATAAAACCTATCAAAGCAACCGATAATACGGGGGATGCGCTTACCGGTGGTTACCTGCTGGAACTTGACCAGAGGCTGGATGCTGATTTTTACTTTTTTACGCACCATGGTTTACCAATGACCATTAATACACCAGATCCTATCACTCCGCAGCAATTGGCGTATATTACTGATTATGTAACTGCAACAGAGGATGCCATATTTGCTGCTAATTTTGCCGATCCGGTTAATGGTTATGCCAAATACATCAATGTAGATTCGTTTATCAGCTGGTTCCTGGTTAAAGAACTCGTGAAGGATAATGACGGGAAGGATTACAGTAGTATTTACTATTATAAAGACAGGAATGGTAAATTGGGCATGGGCCCCGTTTGGGATTTTGACCTCGCTATCGGAAATACAGACTACAGCGATTGCAAATTACCCCAGGGTTGGTGGGTAAAGAACTCATTATGGTTTAGCAGGCTGTTTGAAGATCCTGCCTTCAAATTAAAAGTAAAGAATAGGTGGAACGAGCTTTACGCCCAGAAAATCCCGGCTTTGCTTACTTACATGGATCAAACATCCAATTATATAAGCTCGGCCGCCTATCATAATTTTACAAAATGGGATATCTTAAACGTTTATGTATGGCCCAACCCGGTTGTAACGGGTTCGTATCCGAATGAAGTGTCTTACACAAAAGATTGGCTCAGGCAAAGGATATCCTGGATGAATGCGGAGATAAACAAATAAATATTTACCGCTTCAACTTCTTCAGAAAAGGGCTGCTGTCTAAAAACAGCCTGAAATTATCGGGGTTATTAATAACGTCATTATGCTGATGCAGGCTGTGGATGTATATCAGCTTGTTATCCTGCAATAGTTTTGCAGTTAGCTTTGTTTCTTCCGTTTCGGCATAAGCAATATTTTCTTGCGAAAGCAGCTTCGCCATATTGCGGCTTTCTGCATCAGTGCCACCATGGTCTGTATACAGGTCGATAAAACGATGTGTTGTATCTGCCTTTATCCATGCCATAAATTTTTCGGTTTCGCCATATAAGGCATCAAACAGTATAGCTTCGTCAACCGGCATTTGCCCATTTTTAATAATACGCGCTATTACACGATAAGCGCCACTATGGCCCGCTAATACAATATGCCCTGTGGTACAATTTTTAGCTATCAGTCGCTGTGCTTGCAAGCCGGTTAATACATCACCAATCAATGCCTTAAACACCCCGGAATTTTCCAGTTTGCCACCGTAGCTGTCCGGGGCATCTTTAGCTGTTTCGGCCAAAACCAGCACCGCATTGCTATTGGATGCTATAAATTGCCTGGTAAGCTCGTAGTACGTTGCGGCGTTGTCCACATTATTGTGCCAGCCATGAAACCAGAAAACCAGGTCGACCGTTTTTTGGGCATCCAGATTTTTAGGGGCTATGATGAGTACCGTACTATCGCGGTAATGGTCGGCTGCACTATACAAAACTTGAGCATAAAGATGGCCGTTTGCCCTGCCGGTATCCGGAAATGCGGTATGTGAAGAGTAGATATGAAAAATAGTTGCGCGATTGCCGTTTTGAGCAAAACAGGCTGTGCAAACAGCAAAAACCAAAGCAGGCAGAAGCAGGTAAAAACGTAATTTCATATCATCCATGCCTAAAGATAGATACAAAAATTAAAACCACTGTGTTGTACCGATCCTTAAGTTGTCGAAGGGTTATCCTTATTCAATCCTTTATAATAATCAGCCAGGCTGTAAAATGCTTTTTTGGGTGTCCAGGATAATCCCTTATAGGAGCCTTCATTTACATCGTCAACCGGTTTAACTATCCCGTAGCTTGCCAGGTCAAGGTCAAGTTTGGGGTTGCTATTGTATTTGTACATGGGGTTAATAAAAGTAAATACGAATGCCCCATATACATTTTCCTGCTTAAAAATATCCAGCAATTCAGTGATGTAATTTGCCTGGGCATCTTCATCTCTTAAATAACTACCCTTTATCACGCGCTTGCCATCCGCCACTTCGGTAATTGCCCAGCCCGAGGGGCCTTTTTCTTCCGCACCTTTATAGGCACAGCATCCAAATTCTAATATGGCTATTGGTTTGTTAAATTTGTAGTAGCCCTCCAGTTGCTTTGTGTAAAATGCTTTGTTGTAGGATGCCCGGTAATGATCGATACCTACAATATCAAATAAGCTCCAGTTTATTTTCTCCCAGGTGCCCGACCCATAGGTCACCATTCCATTAAAATGCTCCCTTACCCCTTTTGTCACCTCTTTAAGAAACAGGTTTAGCTTGTCGTATATTCCCTGCCGAAGCCCAAGCAGGTTTAAGATCAGGCCCCATGGGCTAAACATCCTGTCGAGCCTGTCATATATGGTATCCCCTTTGATAAGCCCCTTTAAAAAAATCGAATATTCAAACCCAACCACAAATATCACGTCCTTATACTTTACTCTCAGCTTTTCGGCAGCTATGGCGCAATCTAAAAGATATTTAATAACATCTTCCCTTGTCGCATCAAGATAGGACGGAGAAAACCATACCTGTAGGCCCTGCTGTAGTGCAAATTCTGAAGCTTTTGACAGGCGGTTAATATCGTATCCTGATATCCTGATGGAGTCGCAATGCAGATCGTTTTTTATGATTTCGATCTCTTTTTTAATGATAGGTTCGTCAAAATCCGGCCGGCTGAGTTCGTTTTCTCTGAAAGATGTTCCGACGTCATAATTGATTCCGCGTAAAAACATATAGGTGACATTTTAAACAGATCAGTATTCAAGCATGATGCCAAAGTTCAGTCTGTCCCGGGAATTTTATTGGCTCGATTTAGAAACAGCCTTTGCGACCGAGTCAACCGGAAACTTCAAACTATCCATCGAAACAGGGCTTTTAACCCTTATCTCTTGCAGGGCCAGGTAAGTTTTTTGCCAGTCTATTTTTGCTTTTTTATGTTCGTTAGACTTCGTGGTCGTATCCGCTTTATTATAAAAAGAAAGAATATTATCCTTTAAAGGAAGCGTAACGTTTTTAAATTTTCCATCCTGCAGCTTGATCAGTAATAAACTATACGTTTTGTCTGCAATACCATATTCTCCGGGCGCGGTTTCTTTACCGGTATCAAAATCTATATCGGGTAAATTAATTTTTTCGTGCTGCAATTGTTGTAAAACCTGTGCATAGCAAACCAATACTGTATCAAAGCTTTTGATAAACAGCTTTTCGCCAACAGGGCCGGGGTCTTTAAATTTCAGGGCCTTTAACGGGCCTATTTTGGGCATTATGTTTAATATAAATGCCCAAACCCTTTCATTAAATTTGGGTTTCATCCGATCTTTTCCAAATTCCCGAAAGTATTCTTTTCTTTTTATCCTATGGTGAAAGGCGCGGCTATTGATAGCCGGGTTTGCCTTTTTTATCTCGTCCTTTTTTAATTGCCAGGCAGTGCGCGTTAATCCGGGCAACAAGCTTCTTACAGACCACCTGAATGTTGATATGGCCAAAGTAAGATTACCAAACACATCATTGATATCCTCGCCATAAGTTTTAAGAAACGCCCGCTCCAAAACAGGCCTGGCTACATTAAAACCGATAAAATCATGATAGGCTTGTGATGCATAATTACCACGGGCTGTTTGCAGTACATCAAAACCAAACTCCATACGGCTGTGTGATATATGATCATTTTCATAAGTAACCACTTTACCAAACTCCTTGCCTATTTTAGGATAAACGATGGGCACAGCAATATTAGTGGCCAAAGAGTGCCCGTATTTATCGGTCATATAATGGGCCAATGCGCCCAATGCAAAAGCGTACTCGTTGATGTTTTTCGATTCGTTAAGTAGGTTTTCAATAAAATCCCCTGTGCGCACATAGTGTACCAGGTCAGTAAAGTAAACTGAACCAAAAGGAAAATAGCCCATATCTGGCATCAAACTGCCGCCATATGCATAGGAATGTGCCACTTTTAACTCTTCGGCGGTAGCATTGGGGTATTTTTTCTTTAACAAAGGCATAATGGATTTTTCCCAGCTGGCGTCAATAACAGCTTCGTGGGCAAATACGGAGTATGCTTTTGAGGATAAGGGGCTAAATGAGATCAAAGCAAACATAACAGGTATACACCTATTAAGGAAAGACAGCTTCATGAAATTGGCTTATGCATGGTATGTAAGGTAATGATTAAAGTCATACTATTGTTTTAAAGATGGCCGATTATAATGATTAATTTTAATCCTGTTTTAGCCGTATAATTTGTTTATCAATGACCTATTTAAAACCTGTTTTAACCTTAACCCTTTTATCTGTTTTGCTGATCGCATTTAAACCTGTCAAAAAAGCCTCATTGTATGATGATTATCCGGTTTATACCGGTAATGACCTGGGGGTTAATTACTCGCCGTTAAAAACCGTATTTAAAATATGGGCGCCAACCGCTGGGGCTGTCAAACTAAGATTGTATGCAGCCGGCGATGGTGGGAAAGCTGTTAAAACCCTCAACTTAACCAAAGCTGAAAACGGTGTTTGGGAAACAACCATTAAGCACGACATCAAAAATCAGTATTACACTTTCCAGGCAAATATTAATGGCCGATGGCTGCAGGAACGGCCCGATATTTATGCTAAAGCGGTTGGTGTAAATGGCAGGCGCGGAATGGTGGTCGACCTTAGATCAACCAATCCCAAAAATTGGGCCGCGGATAAAAAACCCCCACAAAAAAGCTTTACCGATATTGTTCTTTATGAACTGCATATCCGCGATTTGTCTGTTAGCCCACAATCAGGCATTAAGCATAAAGGCAAGTTTTTGGGATTGACCGAAACCGGCACCAAAAGCCCTGACGGCGAATCAACCGGGCTTGACCATATTAAAGCACTTGGGGTAACACACGTTCATTTGCTGCCTTCGTTTGATTATAACTCGGTGGATGAAACCAAACCTGATGCCAAATACAACTGGGGTTATGATCCTTTAAATTACAATGTGCCTGAGGGTAGCTATGCCACCAACCCCTATGATGGAAATGTACGGATACACGAGTTTAAGCAGATGGTACAAAAGCTGCATGCCAATGGCTTACGGGTGATACTGGATGTGGTGTATAACCATACCAGCGATACCACCTCCAACTTCAACCAGTTTGTTCCTGGATATTTTTACAGGCACACCGCAAAGGGGGCCTACTCAAATGGCACAGGCTGCGGCAACGAGACCGCCTCAGAACGTGCCATGATGCGGAAATATATGATCGAATCCGTAGTGTATTGGGCAAAGGAATATCATTTGGACGGTTTTAGATTTGATTTGATGGGCGTGCATGATATCGAGACCATGAATGAGATCAGTGCAGCACTGCATAAAATTGACCCGACCATATTTATTTATGGCGAAGGCTGGACAGCAGGCGACAGCCCATTGGCCGAAGACTTAAGAGCAGTGAAAAAGAACGCTTATAAGCTGGATAAGATAGCGGTTTTCAGCGATGACATACGCGATGGTATACATGGCGGCTGGAGTGATGTAAAATCAAAAGGTTTTGTGAGCGGCGCAGCCGGAAATGCTGAAAGTATAAAGTTTGGCATCGTGGCATCTACCCAGCATCCGCAGGTGGATTACAGTAAGGTTAATTACTCCAAAGCACCCTGGGCAGCCCAGCCCTATCAAACCATCAATTATGCATCGTGCCATGATGATAACACCCTATTCGACCGGCTAAAAATATCGAACCCGGGTGCATCTGAGGCCGATCTTATTAAAATGGATAAGCTAAGTAATGCCATTGTACTCACCTCGCAAGGGGTGGCTTTTTTGCATGCAGGCGCCGAAATGCTGCGGACCAAACAGGGGATAGCCAATTCTTTTGAAAGCCCTGATTCCATCAACCAAATAGATTGGGGCCGGAAATCAAAATATAAAGAGGTATTCAACTATTATAAAGGATTGATCACTTTGCGAAAACACCACCCTGCATTCCGTATGCCATCAACCCAAATGATACAAACCCATTTGAAATTTTTTGAAACCAACGACCCTAATGTAATTGGCTACCAGGTAAGCGGTAATGCCAATGGCGATAACTGGAAAAACATACTGGTTGTTTTAAACGGCAGCACAGCCGATAAAAAAATTAAGATACCCGGCGGTAACTGGACCATAGCTGCTGATGGGAATTCCATTGACGAAAAAGGAATAAAAAAGGTGACCACTGAAGAATTAATGGTTGCCGCAACAAGCGCTTATATATTATACGAAAAATAATATATGATTTGATTTTAAATTGGTTACGACACAACAACTGACTTTTGTTACATTTGAATGCTATTATATATTAGCTGAAATATGGACAATATTAATATTAAAATTCTGGCGAAGGAGCTGAAGATATCAACCTCTACTGTTTCGCGGGCATTTAACGGGAGTGTTGATATTAATAAGGACACGAAGGAAAAAATACTGGCATTTGCAAGGGAGCACAACTTTTTACCAAATCACTATGCCAGTAACCTAAGGGACAAAAAAAGTAAAACCCTCGCAGTTATAGTTCCTGAAATTGTAAATGACTTTTTTGCACAGGCCATAAACGGGATAGAGGAGGTAGCCCGTAAAAAGGGCTTTTACATTCTACTTTATCGCACAGATGATATATTTGAGAAGGAAGTTTCTTTTGTAAACTACCTTAATAATGGCAAGGCTGATGGTATTATCATGTCGGTATCCGGCGAGGCCAATGATCACAATTATTTACGAAAGCTTGAACAAAAAAACATACCGGTAGTATTTTTCGATCGTGTATATGAGGATATAGACGTATCAAAAGTAACCACAAATGACTACGACAGTAGCTTTGCAGCAACGGAACACTTAATTGAAACCGGTTGCCGCAAAATAGCCTACCTGGTAGTTAACAAAAGTATTTCAATCGGTAAGGTGCGGATGCAGGGGTATATCGACGCGTTGCAGAAACACGATGTACCATTTGATGATGAATTGATAATTGATTGCAGCCAGGATGAAAAGATCAATTATTCGATCATCAAAAATGTGCTGGAAGAGATTAAACCCGATGGCATATTCAGTTCAGTTGAACGCCTCGCCTTTGCAACCTACTATGTTTGTAATGATCTTAATATCTCTATACCCGATGACCTGAAAATCATCAGTTTCTCCAGCCTGACCATTGCACCATTGTTGTGCCCTCCTTTATCAACCATTACCCAACCGGCTTACGAAATGGGAATAAAAGCCGCCACCCTGTTGTTTGATGAATTGGAGAAAAGCACCCCCAATCTTTTTAAAAAGCATCACGTTTTGAAATCCAAGCTGTTTATCAGGAAATCATCGATGTAAAATTTCTTCATGTCATTTCGATGAGGAACGAAGAGAAATCTTGTACAACATGCAAAGCGAACTATGCAAATTATATAAGATTTCTCTCTGTCGTTCGAAATGACAAAGGAGCGGAAAGATATTGCGTCTCTACAACAAGCCCTTGTCTTTCAATTCCTTCTGCCGTTGCTTTTCCAATTTTTTCAGCGCTCGCTTTTCCTGGCGTATCTGTTTTTTGGTTTTCCCGGCAGTATCTATCTCCAGTTCTTCTTTTTTGCGGGTAGTATCCTTTTTTCCGAATAACCGCTGGAAAAAATTAGGTTTTTTCTCCGGTTCAGGGGGAGCCACTACGAGCGGCAGGTCGTCATCGTCATCATTGGTTTGCTTCATCAGGCTATCAGCAACAGCAGTAGGCACCGGCGCGATCTCCTGGCGCAGGCTTTCTTTCAGCCTGACAGAAGAATACCCATAACCCGTACTATCCGACTCGGTTAAGCCCCGCCCCGCCATCAGCTTTCCGATCAACCTGAAATATCCCTGTAAGCTGGGCCGCAGGGTGCCATCCGGTAAAAAGGAATACAGTCCCGTTTTGGGATGAGGTAAAATACTCGCCAGGTAAATACTCTCGCCCAAAGTGAGCTCAGAAGGCGATTTGCCGAAATAATAATGGGCCGCTTCGCTGATGCCATAAACATTACGCCCCCATTCCACAATATTGAAGTAAACCTCCAGCATCCTGTTTTTGGACATAATGTTATCATTTTCAATGATCCAAACGATCAGTATCTCCTCGATCTTTCGCGCCACGGTCTTTTGCCTGCTCAGGAAAGTATTTTTGATCAGCTGCATCGAAATGGTGCTGCCGCCACGCTTAAACTTCTTTTCCTTAAAATCGGTAGCGATGGATCTTCTCAAAGACTCCTCCACAAAACCATGATTGGTGTAAAAGGATGGATCTTCAGATGTCATAACCGCACCCCGTATGTTTAGCGAAATATCATTTAGTGCTGTATAATCTGGATTTTGAGGGCCTATAATACGGGAAGGCATGGGCTTACCCTTTTCGTAAGGAGTATAAACAAAAGCCTTGTTTAATTTTCCAAGGTCTGTTTTACCAAATTTGGTGATGTGAAAATTATCTTTCGACAGGCCCGATTCAAACTGCACCTGGTCGGGATTGGAGGCATCCAAAAACAGGTGCAGGTGGTATTTTAATTTACCGCTTGCCTGTATGCCTTCAAGCGAGTCGAACAAGCCATTGGGAAACGAATCGAATGCATCCTGGGCATTTAGCCAGTCGGTATTTACCTTTACGGTATATATCTTTACGGGGTTAAGCTGGTATTTGAGATAAGGCTTTATACTGATCTTTTTAAGGTGGATAAGCGATGTGCTATCCAGCGAAACATAATTTTTCCCGACAAATACGTTGGCATCAATAGAGCCATTAGGCGCCGTAATATCTGTGGCCGATAGCGCCGGGTGGTTGATCACCAGGTTGCGCACCGCCCAGTAACCGTATATTTTGGTAACCCCACCGCTGTTTTCCACTTTCTCAAGGCGCGTAGTGATCGTATCAAAATTAACTTTTAGCCTGAAACGCTTTTCAACTACCGGTATTTCTACCTTTTTGCCATCGGCATACAAGCGCACATCGATATCCTTATCTGACGGATGCATCTTGCCTTCAAAATGCCAGGTTGCTGCGCCGTCATCAACCTTAATGGTGGAGCTTAATTTGCCGTCTTTGATCAATGCGGTTTGGGCAAGCAGTTTTACTTTGGCGCTGTCGCCGGCAAAAGTGACCAGGAAATTGCTGACATTAAGATTATCAGGTATCTTATAAAGCACCTGGTTAATCAGGTTGTTTGCCAATTCAGATAGATCAGCTCTTGATTTCTTTTCAGTAGTGTCCTCTTTCTTTTTGAACAGGAAATCGAAGTTTTTTATATGATTGATATCTGTAAGATTCAGGTGGCCGCTTTGCAGCACCACATCGGATAATTTGATGTTACCAAAGATGAGCGGCATCAACTTTACACTGATATCGAATTTTTTGATGCTCAATAAACTGTCGCGCTGTTCGGGCACTATCGTAATATCCGAAAAAGATACCGTGCTTAACCCGGTAAAGTGTGCCGAGCCTATTTTAACATCGAGATTATAATCCCTTTTTGCTTTTAATTTAGCTTTGGTGATCGCCTTTTGAAGGAACGCCTCGCGTTTAGTGTAGGCGATATATCCGCCTATTATAAAAAGAACAATCAGGGAAATAATAACGATACCGGCTATGCGGACATATTTCGGGTTAAGGCGCTGCATCAAAGGAATTTTATCCAAAACTAAACTAAATCTTATGCGATACAAACGCCGGGAGTGGTAAAATGTTTCTGTGTGCTATTATAACACCTGGATTAGTTTACTACAAACTGGTAAAGTTCCGAATGCGAAGAATAACCGTCTAAGTTATTGGTAACGACCTCCCAGTAGTAAGTAGTGTTTGGCATTACATTAACGTTTAACAGAACACTATCTTTAACCCCTTTTTTTAATAAAACAGGAGCCGTGGTCGTTCCTAAATAAACATCGTAATCAACAATAGGCTTACCGTACTGATACACAGAACCAGTCCACCGTAAATCAACAATTGTTGTATTTGAAAATTTTTGCCCAAACTTGGGAGCCGTTAGATCCGCAGGATAAGGCACATACCCTCCTACTGAATTAGCAAATGCATTATAAAATTTCCAAACATCGCTTTGTGCAGTTACGCTGGTTTTGCTTGATTTGGAAACAATGTACCACGAATAAGGAAAACTCCCGGTTAAATTGAGGGTCACCTCTGTTTTTTTTGTGGTTAGCTGAAATGTCGCATTTGTTACAAGATTTTTCAAATTGATCTCATAGCTGTCGGTATTTGCCGAAGCGTTCCAGGTAAATAAAATATCATCTGTTGCCCCATGATTATATGGCCCGGTGGTACACAAAGAATTTTTTGCCGGAAGTATAAGCTCAACTTTGGCCGGTACCTGGTCTGGCTTGGGCGTAGCATGTTTGCCGCCACAGCCAAATGCCAGAATAACGGGCATGATCAGTATCCACTTTTTCATTTTTTTATTATTTTATATATATTTTCCGAATTACCGTTTAGCAGGTGAAGTACATATACCCCATCTTTAAAATCATTAAGATCAAGTTGAAGCACACCGGTTTGATCAGCATATTCTTTAGAAAAAGCCATCTTACCATCAGATGCATTATATATTTTAACCGTTACTTTATGTGCACCCGTATTTCCAAGATTAAGATTTAGCATCCCCTGGAAAGGATTTGGATATGGGATAGTCATCGCGGACAAATTAAATAGTTTTTTTATAGTGCCCTGGCAAGGTTTGTCCGTAGTAACCTCTAGTTCGTTACCACCCTGCTTAAGTGGTAGTGCAATAGCGTTATCCGATGTAGTATAAGATACTCCGTTGAGCTTGATATTATACTGCGTGCCGCCGGTTAGTGATAAATTGAGGCTATTGTCAGAAGTATTAACAGTGGAGTATACTGATAGATCCGCCGGTTCTGTAATCACAATATCATAGCATTGGCGGTAGTCAGGGTAAAGGGGGATTGTGATACAAATAGAATACTTTTGAGCATAAAGATCGGTAACCGATATATAAGTTTTAAAAGGCAAGGATCTGGTAAACCCATCGGCGCCGGTGATCGTAACTATACAATCATAACCCTCCTTACTTAAAATATTAAACCCACCTGTACTAGAGCCCCGGCAAATGGCGCTATATGCCTGTACATCGAAGTCTTGAGGACTTAGATGAATGGTCTCTTTAATAACAAGAGGCGGGGATACAAACTGCTTATTACCGATATTTAAAACAACTGTATAGGTACCGGCACGATGAGCATCAAAATCGAAAGAATTACTTAGTTCGTCTATGCCATCGATTTGCCATGTGTAAAAATATTCAAAACCGGTATTAACATTTAACCGTAAAACTTCATCGGTCAGGATCGTGGTTGTTCCATTGGGTACAATTATAGGCTCCGGCACAATTGTAAGCACCTGGGTTATAGTAACTGCGGGATTAAATTGATCATTACCCGGCTGCGATGCGGTGAGAATGCTGGTACCCAAGCCAACAATATGTATTTTACCGTCAACAAATGCTGCAACAGCTGGATTGCTGCTGGTAATAGTTACAGGTAATCCCGAGGTTGATTTTCCTCCCGGATCATAGTCGGGGGTGCCTAACAGGCGGGTTATCGCTTTTGCGAAACCAATAGACTGGTCGGATTTATCTATTTTAATAACTGCTTTTACAATACTCCTATCACCCATATTATAGGCTTGTATGTTATAGTCTGGAGGGATGATGCTATTGGTTGGTATGTTGCGTACCCTGGCAAAGCCGGATGAAATGGCAAAAAACGCATCAAAAAAAATAAACAAACAAAGACAATATCTTTTCCTGGTCAGTTTCATTTTCATAGGTATTGAATGAAGTTAAACAGCAATATTTGATCGAATTGTATTTCCAGGCTACTTTACATAATATGGGTATAATTCATATAAACATATAAAAAAATAAATCACTAAGCACCCCGTTTTTTCACGGTATTTTATATCTGCTTAGCTATCATTAAACTTTAAAGCTTTTTAGCTTAACTTCTTGTACTACATGCCCTTCTTCTCATTTTATCATTCACATGACAGTACTTCGGCGTGTTTTAGTAAATTTGTACTCTATTATGATCATAACGCAAGAACAAGTTTTACAAGCCCTGGGCAATGTTGAAGAACCCGATCTGAAAAAGGACCTGGTGACCCTGAACATGATACAGGACATTAAAATAGATGGCAACCGTTTAAGTTTTTCGGTTATTTTAACCACCCCTGCCTGTCCTTTAAAGGCGATGATAGAAAATGCCTGCCGCAATGCTATTGGTTATTTTATCAGCAAGGATATCGAAGTTACGATCAGTATGACCTCGCGAGTTACATCGCAAAAAAACACAGGCATGCCGGGTGTTAAAAATATTATAGCCGTAGCATCGGGCAAGGGCGGCGTTGGTAAATCAACGGTAGCCGTAAATCTTGCGTTGGGCCTGGCGCAAACAGGTGCCAAAGTTGGTCTAATAGATGCAGATATTTATGGGCCATCCATACCCATTATGTTCGGGCTGGAAGGCGCGCGGCCGAAAGCAAGCCAGGTTGAAGGCAAAACGCGGATAGAGCCGATAGAAAAATATGGTATCAAATTATTATCGATAGGTTTCTTCACCGATCCTAACCAACCTGTGCCATGGCGCGGACCAATGGTATCAACGGCAGTAAAGCAATTATTTAATGATGCCGACTGGGGCGAACTGGATTATTTGATAGTCGACCTCCCTCCCGGTACCGGCGATATACACATTACGGTAACACAAAGTTTCCCGGTTACGGGGGCAGTAATTGTAACCACGCCGCAAAACGTAGCGCTTGCGGATGCTAAAAAAGGCATTGGCATGTTTATGATGCCTGCCATTAATGTGCCGCTGTTGGGGATAGTGGAGAACATGTCGTACTTTACTCCGGCCGAGCTGCCTGAGAATAAATATTATATTTTCGGACAGGGTGGCGGGCAAAAACTGGCTGCCCAGCTTGAGGTGCCTTTTTTGGGCGAGATACCCTTGGTAAAAAGTATCAGCGCATCTGGCGATGCAGGCATACCGGTAGTGCTGGATGACCAAAACCCAATGAGCCGTGCGTTTGTACAAATGGCGAAAAGCGTGGCACAGCAAGTCGCTATTTGCAATGCTAAAGCGAATAATAAGAATTTGGTAAATAATTAATAACTTTACTTAATATATAATTTAGTTAAAATGAGTTTATTAGAGCGGGTGGAAGAAGCTTTGAATACAATACGTCCGTATTTGGAGACTGATGGCGGGAATGTTTCTGTAGAGGAGATCACTCCGGATAATGTAGTGAGGTTAAAATTGCTGGGCTCATGCGGCTCGTGCCCTATGAGTATCATGACGCTTAAAGCCGGTATTGAAGAAGCGATAAAAAAGGCTGTTCCTGAAATCACAAGTGTTGAAGCGATCAACTTAACAGATATAGACGACCCCAACGCAGTGCTTCCCGAAAATTTGAGATAGTGTTAAGTATTGTTAAATTGCACAAGTATTTACTGCAATAGCCTATTTTTGTCAGGGATTTTTGAAACTATTTTAGCCAAAGCGGTGTAAAATAGATAAAAGACCAATTATAAAAATGAAATACCTTATCGGCATATTATTTTTGTTCATCGCTGCGGGCGCTTATGCCCAGCAACAGGAAAAGCCATTGGTACAATTCACCGGTATCGTTTATAATGCCGACAGCACCGCTGCGGTTGTGCCCTATGTCACCATCACCAACTCTTCTTACCACAAACAGGTTAATTTAACCAACTATAAAGGCTATTTCTCTTTTGTAGTGCATGAGCAGGATACCTTACTTTTTACCAGCGTGGGTTTTGCCCCGGTAACGGTTATCATACCCGCCAACCTGCCTACAAAAAGCTATACCATGCAGATAAAGATCAAACCACAGATCATTAACCTGCCTGCATTCCGGGTATTTCCATGGGCCACTACAGATGAATTCAGGAAGGATTTCATAGCGATGAAGCTGGCCGATGATGACCTGGAAATAGCACGGAAAAATATTGAGCGCGCAACATCCACAGCAGCCTATAATAATTTGCCGCGTGATGCGCAGGAAATACAATCAGGCTGGGCGCAAAATGAACACATTAACATCCTGAACCAACATTCGCTGGCACCAAATCCATTGTTAAATCCTATCGCGTGGGGTACACTGATCAAACAGATATCAGATGGAGATAAGAGTCGTTCGGGCAGTAATTAATTGATTTTTAGGTATCCAGATCGAAGGACAAGAATTGATTTTTGTTGCCTTCGTATCAATATCAATGCTTAAATTTGATTTGGGAAAATTAAAAACATCATGATAAGCATTAAAAACGAGGCCAAAAAAACAGGTATCGATAAACTCGTGTCGAACCTGGCAACTGAGGGCCCACTTTGCGAAAAAGATGAACAGGGGCGGGCAATAGAGCGTACTAAATTGCTTCAAAAAGAGGCATTGGAAAAATGGGAGCGCTTAACGAGAGAAAAGGGTCGCACCGGAAAAAAGTAACGGCAGTTGTTAAACAAATTCATTCAATGGGTCAGACAGATCGGTGAATGATATTGGTTCAGGGGATTTTTTTGTGCTTTTTTAACCCTAAAATTATCGCCCTTTCTTAGCAGCCGGGAATTTCATTTTATAATCCACATCCACCATACCTTTTGAAATTTCATTCAATTTCTTTTCTATCAGGCGTTTGCGCAGGGGGCTAAGCTTATCAGTGAATAATTTGCCTTCAATATGGTCATATTCGTGCTGAATGATGCGGGCGGCCATGCCGGAAAAGATCTCTTCGTGGTGCTTCCAGTTC
The DNA here is from genome assembly GCA_035489035.1 of Mucilaginibacter sp. GTDB lineage: Bacteria > Bacteroidota > Bacteroidia > Sphingobacteriales > Sphingobacteriaceae > Mucilaginibacter. Next base: position 105,940 of record DATHKT010000050.1, on the reverse strand, counting down.
TCATCGTAATAGGAAATTTTGATGATCGGTTTACGGTAAACATCTTCGCGGATATCAGGAATACTCAGGCAACCTTCATTAAAAGCCCATTCATCGCCCTTCTCGTCCATAATAACTGCATTGAGAAAAGCTTTTTTAAAGTTTTTCAGCTCCGGCTCGTCATCGTCAAATGGCGTAGCATCAATTACAAATAAGCGCATTGAAATACCAACCTGCGGAGCTGCCAGCCCAACACCACGTGCACCATACATGGTTTCAAACATGTCTTCAACCAATTGTTTTATGTTGGGATATTCATCCGGTTCAACAGCGATAGCTTTTTTTCTTAAAACAGGGTCTCCGTATGCTATAATAGGTAATTTCATTATACAAAAATACAGGTTTATTGCTTAGGCGCAAACATCAAAGTAGTCAGGCTATTATCAAAAATTTCGTTGCTTATTTCCAGCAGTTGTTCGGCAGTCGCGGCATTTATCTTAGCAAATACTTGTTCAAGCGTATCGATATGGTCAAAATCAAGCAGGCTTTTGGCCATAGATATGATGAGGCCCATCCGGTTTTCCTCCGCCAGGGCTATCTGGCCGATAAACTTTTGTTTGGCCTGGTGCAGTTGCAGGGTGCCAAGTTTTTGTTCGCGCAGTTTTTTTAATTCTTTATGCACCAGTTTCAGTGCTCTATCGGCTTTCTCGTTATCGGTGCCGAAATAAATAGAAAATATGCCGGTGTCAGATAGGGGTGTATAATTTGATTCAATAGTGTAAGCAATACCGTATTTTTCACGGATCTCCAGGTTCAGCCGGTTGCTCATGCCCATGCCGCCCAACAAATTATTGAGTAATAATAATCCTGTTTTATGATGATGCGAAGCCGGGTAAGCGCGGTTGCCAATGATACAATGGGTTTGGGTGATGGGCCGGTAAGCCGTTAACTTTTCGCCCTTACTACCATCTGGTTTGATCCTGTCTTTTTTGGTATGATTAGCCGGTATGGCTCCAAAATATTTTTCAGCCAGTTTGATCAGCTTATTAAAATCATGATCGCCAAACACAGCGAATATCATTTCGGAAGTATTGTAATTGGCTGTTATGAATTGCTGGATATCCGCCTTATTTAAAACTCCAACCGTTTCCGGTGTGCCTAAAATATTTTTACCCAGCGGATGGCCTTTGAATAATAGCTCTTCAAAATCATCCTGTATAGCTTCTTCGGGTTGATCAAGATAAGAGGCGATCTCGTCCAGTATCACACCCCGTTCCTTTTCGATTTCTTCCGCGGGAAAAGTGGAATGGAACAATATATCCTGGAACAGATCCACCGTGCGCTCCAGATGCTGCCTTAATAGTGATGCATGGATGCAGGTATACTCTTTGGTAGTATAAGCATTCAGGTCGGCGCCTACCAGTTCCAGGCGGTTCAGTATCTGGTTGGTGCTGCGTTTTTCTGTTTCCTTAAACAACAGGTGCTCAATAAAATGAGCAAGACCTTCCTTGTTCTCCGGTTCATCGCGCGAGCCGGCGTTCACCACAAAACAGCAATGCGTAATGGTTGAGGGAAAGTGCTTATATAAGATCCGGATGCCGTTGGATAAGGTATGAACCTGGTATTCAATCATGAGGCGCAAAGATAGGTTTTAAGTCGGGAAGTCCGAAAGACAGGAAGTCCGGAAGATTTGATCTGCTATCATATATAAAGCATAACAATTTTTTAACGCTTATGGTTTAGAAAGGCTTTAAATTAGCAGCTCAAATTATTCTTCGATGTATCGTATCATTAAAGGCTTACTATTCGCGGCTATACTTACTTCTGCAACAATTGGGCAGGCACAACAAAAAGTAAAAAAAGCCATATTCATTATTGCTGACGGTATCCCGGCCGATGTAATTGAAAAACTGAATACACCGAACCTTAAAAAGATAGCTCAAAAGGGCGCCTATTTGCGTGCCCATGTAGGCGGAGAAAAAGGCGGCTATTCGCAAACGCCCACCATATCGGCCAACGGCTATAATAGTTTGCTTACCTCAACCTGGGTGAACAAGCATAATGTTTGGGGTAACGATATCAAAGCACCTGATTATAATTATTGGACCATCTTCCGGATGCTGAAGAATGCCTATCCGGGTAAAAAAACCGCTGTATTTTCTTCCTGGACGGATAATCGTACCAAATTAATAGGTGAAGGACTGACCCAAACCGGGGGTTACAAACTTGATTATGCCGCAGATGGTTATGAACTGGATACCGTTAAATTTCCGCACGACAAACCAGGTAATTACATGCACCTGATCGATGAGAAAGTAATAACCGAAGCTGCAAAATGTATCAAGGATAAAGCACCCGACCTGAATTGGGTTTACCTGGAATATACCGATGACATGGGACACGAATATGGAGATAGCCCGCAATATTACGCCGCCATTGAAACAATGGACGCGCAGGTGGGCCGTATATGGGCCGTTATACAATATCGCGAACAGCATTTTAATGAGGATTGGCTGATATTTATTACAACCGATCATGGCCGCAATGAAGAAACGGGCAAGGATCATGGCGGCCAAAGCACCAGGCAGCGTTCTACCTGGATGGTAACTAATTACAAGCCTTTAAACAATTACGCCCGTTATTATTACCCGGGCATCACGGATATTACCCCTTCTATAGCCTGTTTTATGGATATCAAAATACCTGCGCCTCAAATGCGAGAGCTTGATGGCACATCACTTATAGGGCCGGTGTCAGTAGCAATGCCTGAAGCGAACTTTGTACAGGGTAATTTAGATGTAAGTTGGAAGGCGCTGAATGAAAAAGGAAAGGTGAAAATATGGGTAGCAGCGACCAATAATTTTAAAACCGGGCAGGCCGATGACTATAAGTTAATGGCCGAGATACCTGCGAATCAAGAGCATGCGCTGGTCAATGTAAAAGATATGCCCTCCAAATTTTATAAAGTGGTTATCGAAGGTGAATACAATACGGTGAATAGGTGGGTGATAATTAAATAATACTTTTAGTTGGCAAATCCAACTTAACCAGGATATGTTCAATGCCTTTATCTATATGAATATTTCGATAAGTTATTATCGTTTTTCTCATACCATTCGCCCTTAATATAATAATATTCGCTTTTGTATAATTTAACTACCGGGAATGTGCCACTAATGTATTGCCTGGTTTCGTTTTGAGTTTTGGGGTCAAAGACAATAAAGTACCGTGATACAGCTTTATGTTCGTTGTAAAAGATGCACTGGTTCAGATCAAAAATCAAAACAGCTTCTTTATTGTGGGAATAATTTGTCCGGGGATTTTGTTTTGACTGTTTTTCATCATGTATTTTAATGTTCAATTTATAATTCCGGGTATTATCTCCTGCTAAAGCAAAATTTAATTCGTAAACACTTTTTATGTCTACAGGCTTTAACTGGTCTACCGGCTTGCTGAAATCGATAAACTCTTCATTGAATAAAGATGTGATATGCAATGACTGGCGAAGCTTTTGATTATTAACGGTTAAAATCAATGTTTTACTTATATGGATTCCTGTACCGCCCCGGGCGCCATAAACTATCTTCAAAAAACTCTTGCTCAAATGGTTATATCCTTAATATTAATAAGGTCATTTATACGTATAGTGTCTTGTAAGCAAGATATTACCAAGGCTCCGTGTTCATCATCAGTTAAAACATGAATTTGACTGTTTTTGCCATCAAGTGATCTAATATTTAATACCTGCGCCCAACAGATATTACTCAATATCCCTATCAATATTATCGTAACGATAAGTATTCGCCTCGTAGGGGTACCCATTATTAATTTAATTTCAATTAGCTATCTATTAAGTTTATTCACTCTCCCGCTGCAACCCCTCTTCCTCCAGATCAAGACGGTTTTCGATGATCCTGATCACATCATCATCAAAACCATCTTTTCTTCTAAAGGTATGAAGTTCCTTGCGTTCATGCTCAATAATTGCGGTCATCACTTTTTTAAATCGTTTGATCATTGCGTTCACAGCCGCCCTTTTTTCTTCATCAGCTTTCGATCTGCTATAAAGATCAATCTTACATTTCAGCAGATCGATCTTATTCCGCAATAGGGTATTACCCTCCAGGTCGGTCAAATGCTTGGTGCCCAACTCTTCCACTGCCGCCGAGATCATGGCCAGTTCAATTTCCAGCACCTGTTGTTCATCAGGTTTTTCCTCGGTAATAAATTCCGGTTTGATCCATCTGATCACCCAGGGTAAGGTTAAGCCTTGTACAACCAGGGTCATAATGATGACAATAAAAGTGATGAACAATATCAGATTGCGATAGGGGAAAGCCTGGCCACCCGGTAAAAGCAGGGGTATAGATAAGGCTGAAGCCAGGGAAACAACCCCCCGCATGCCGATCCAGCTTGCGAGTAACGGGTTTCTCCAGCCGGGATTGCTTTGCGCCACGGTAATATACCGACTGATGAAACGGGTAAACAAAGATGCAAACAGGCCCGAAAACATTCTTACCAGGATAACCACCGCTGTTATGATAAGCGCTATCCTAAATGCATCATATAAGGCGATAGATTTAATCCCGCTAACAATTTCAGGAAGCTGCAATCCGATCAGGAAAAAAACCACCGCGTTCAATATAAAAACGATGGACGGCCAAACGGCATTTGATTTTAACCGGCTGCTGTGTGATAAAACAAAGTGGTTTTTGTAAGCGATAAATAATCCCCCGCTTACCACGGCAAGCACACCGGAGGAATGCAGGCTCTCGGCTGTGAGATAGATGAGGTAGGGTAAAACCAGGGAAAAAGCAATATCCAGATTTGAGTTGGTTGGCAGCCAGCGGTAAATGGCATAAAGTATTAGCCCCAGTACCAGGCCAATGCAGATACCTGAAAGAGTGACAGCAACAAACCCCAATGCAGCAGTGTGAAAGGCAAAATCGCTGCTGATAATAGCGGCAAGCGCAAACCTGAAAACTGTAAGGCTGGTTGCATCATTCAACAAACTTTCCCCCTCCAGTATCGCCACTATGCCTTTGGGTAATTTTACAAATTGTAATACAGCAGTAGCCGCGGCCGCATCCGGCGGCGAAATAATAGCGCCAAGCAAAAACCCCTGCGCCAGTGTGAAACCGGGGATGAGCATATAACTTACCCATGCCACCGCTGTTGCCGTAAGCAGTACATAGCCCAGGGCCATAACCGTAATGATGCGTCTCCATTTCCACATAGCTTTCCATGATGTATTTTGGGCCGCATCATATAAAATGGGTGGTAAGATCACCAAAAACACCAGTTTAGGATCAATATGAACATTGGGTAAACCGGGTACAAAGCCAATGGCCAGCCCCGCTATCACCAAAAATACCGGGTAAGCTACCCTTAGTTTTTTTGCCAGTACCACCAGGAAGGATACGCTGAGGATCAGCCCCAGGCAAAGTAGTAGAATTTCTTGCATATTAATCTGCTGCTTAAAATGGTTTTAACAAAAAGGGTTAATTAAAGTTTAAACTGGCAAATCCCCACCAAACAATTAAGTACTTCCCACCACCGCCTTCATTTTTTCCAAAGCAGTTTTAGCCACGGCCAGGGCATCCTGTTTATAATAATTCTTATTAAAAACTTCGGTAGAAAGCACTAAAGAGCGGTCCGCGCTGCCCAGCATTTGCAATGTCCGTTTAATGGGTGCTATTCCGTCGCCGGGATATACGCGGTCGCTATCCTCTATTACATTTGCAGATAAATTTGCCGGGTAGTCATTCATATGCAAAATATCAACAGCCGATGGATTGAGCAATACCAGCTCCTCCAATGATGTGCCGCCTTTATACAAATGAAAAATATCAAGCAAAATTTTGGTTGATGGGTGACTGCTCTCCATCGCGATATAGGTTACCTCGCTTACCCTGCTCAGCTTTTTCATGAAGCCCCACATTTCTAATTGCGGCACTACGCCGGTTTTGTCACTCAATTCGAGAATGGTGCGGTAGCGGCCGGCAATCACATCCAAACTTATGTTCGATTCTTTGGTCATGCCTTTGCCAGTTGCTGCTATGCGCCTGCAGCCTATTTCAGCCGTCATGCCCATTTCTGTCTTCATCTGTTCGATGCCTTGTTTCCGGGTAGCTTCATCATCAACTATCCATTGGGCAAAGCTGATCAGGTTTTCAACCTTTAATCCAAGGTCATTCAATCGCCTCTTTACATCCTTTAACGTTCCTCCTTTTTGCAGATACTCCTGCAAAGTATCGATCCAGATCTCAACCGAATGGAACCCGGCTTTTGACGCGGTTTCCAGTTCCTTTACAAAGCCTAACTGATGACCGCGTATGGTTGCCATATTCAGGCAATAAGTGAAAGATTTTCTTTTGATTTCCGGGATCAATTCCGTGTTTTGCTTAACGATAGGCATCGCGGCAGCTACACCGATAAATTCCAGAGCCTCACGCCGGCTGATGGTTTGTTTTGACATAGGCAATTATAAAAAAAGGTAAGTAGCCTTGCATAAATGTAGCAGAAAAAAATCATCCTTTAAAAAGCATTAGTTGTTAAGAGTTTGTTTTAAACTATAATTTAATACATTTAGCATGTGAAAACTCAAATAGCCGATCTATATTTCGAACCGCTGATTGGTTTGGATGCGATAGAAAAGAGGACAACTGAAATTGCAGGCCAGATCTGTGCAGATTTTAAAGACAGCACCCCTATATTGGTAGGTGTACTTAACGGCAGCTTTTTATTTACTGCCGACCTCATAAGGCTCATCGATATACCCGTTGAAGTTACTTTCACCAAACTGGCATCTTATTATGGCGGCACATCAAGCACCCGTAAGATCAGGGATGATTTTGATTTGAGTATCGATATCAAAGGGCGCGATATTATTCTGGTGGAAGATATTGTAGATACCGGTAATACGCTGCATTACCTGATAGACAAGCTGAAAGTACGCGAACCAGCCTCCATTACCGTATGCTCGCTGCTGCTAAAACCCAAAGCACTGGAAGGAATCATACCTGAACTTAAATATGTCGGCTTCGAAATAGAAAATGAGTTTGTGGTTGGTTATGGTTTGGATTATAAGGAATTGGGAAGAAATTTAAAGGGCATATACCGCAAGGTTAAATAGTATCCTTCTTTTTTTGATACCTTGTTTGTAATTTACAAAAGCAAACCTACAGGCTATCAATGACCCATTCATTACCCTACATATTAACCTTGTTAATAGCCGGCATTGCGCTCATCGTATTGCTGACCACCAAATATAAAGTCCCGGCTTTCTTCGCGCTTTTTTTAGCCTGTTTATTGGTAGGATTGGGGATCAACCTGCCTTTAGGCGATGTTATCACCGTAATCAAAGATGGCTTCGGCAACATATTAAAATCATTAGGGTTAATTATTGTACTGGGCACCACGCTTGGTTTACTGCTGGAATATACCGGCAGCACTACCGTGATGGCGACTTTCCTTTTAAAGAAACTGGGAAACCGGTTTGCCCCGCTTGCCATGAGCATTACCGGGTTTATTGTGGGCCTGCCCATATTTTGCGATTCCGGGTTTATTGTATTAAGCGGGCTCAACCGCTCGATGGCCAGGCGTACCGGTATTTCTATCACTACCATGTCCGTTTCTTTAGCCACCGGCTTATATGCTGTCCACTGCCTGGTGCCTCCTCATCCCGGAAGCACGGCCGCCGCGGTTACCATTGGGGTCGATTTTGGGAAATTAATATTGATCGGTTCCATAGTAGCCATCCCGGCAATGATCGTGGGTAATTTATGGGCCAGATATGCCGGAAGAAAGATCATCGATCCGACATCAGAAGATATAATTGCAGTTGATAAACCCGCTAAGGGCCCTTCATTAATCAAAGCTTGTCTGCCTGTATTTGTGCCGATCCTGTTGATCGGCATTAAATCTTTTTTAGCAACAGGCGGGCTTGCTTATCCCAAATGGGTATCTCTGCTACTTTCATTGGGTGATCCGGTTATCGCGTTACTGATTGGCGTATTGCTGGCATTTAATTGCAAACGAGCCTGGAAGAAAAGTGAGCTCAGTAAAATTTTACAGGAGGGAACCGAAAAAGCAGGGGGGATATTGGTGATCATAGGTATGGGTGGTGCTTTCGGCGCGATTTTAACCGCTGCCAAAATAGGCGATCATTTTAGCCAGTCGATGGCATTGGGCAGCATGGGTATTTTCTTTCCTTTCTTATTAACCTCAGTTTTAAAGACAGCACAAGGGTCATCAACGGTTGCCATTATAACCGCGGCTTCCATTGTACTGCCGCTATTACCTGCATTAGGTTTGAATACCGAAACAGGCAAATTGCTTTGCGTATTGTCGATGGGTGGCGGCTCCATGATGATTTCGCATGCCAATGACGCTTATTTTTGGGTGATAGCCAAATTCTCGGGGCTCGAAATGAAAACCATGCTGAAAGTATATTCCACCGCGACTATATTGATGGGGCTAACCACCATCACCATGGTTTATATTTTATCCAAAATATTATAACATGCATATCCTGATCGCTCCAAACGCTTTTAAGAACAGTCTTGATGCTGCACAGGTTGGCACAGCTATTCAGCAGGGGTTACAACTCAGCAAGCTGCAGTGCACTTCCGAATGTTTTCCTATTGCTGATGGCGGGGATGGCACCGGTAGCCTGATCATTGAAAGTTGCAATGGTGCGGTGATACAAAAGGAAGTTCATGATCCATTGGGCAGGAAAATCAAAGCCTCATTTGGCTTGATCGACAACGGTAAAACCGCGGTAATTGAAATGGCCGATGCTTCCGGATTGAGGTTACTAAAAAAGGATGAATTAAACCCGTTAAAGGCTTCTTCCTACGGCACGGGTGAACTCATCCGCTTTGCTTTGGACAAGGGGGTAAGCAGGATCGTTATCGCCATGGGTGGCTCGGCTACGGTTGATGGTGGTTGCGGCATATTAAGTGCCCTTGGTGTTGCTTTTTTAGACGTGAATGGCGAACGCCTGGTTGCCACGCCCGAATACCTGTCCGCGATGGCCAAAGTGGATACTTCTAAGCTTGACCAGCGAATTTTTAATTGTGAAGTAGTAATACTTTGCGATGTGGACAACCAATTGTTAGGCCCGCAGGGTGCTGCAAGCACTTTCGGCCCGCAGAAGGGGGCCTCCCCGGACGATGTGCAGTTATTAGAGGCTTTTTTGAAAAACTTCGCGGCAATATCCACCTCGCAATCCGGCATAGCTATGGCTGATATCAAACACGGCGGCGCAGCTGGTGGAGCGGCGGCGGGCTTACACACCTGGTTAAATGCCAAGTTGGTGAACGGTATCGATTATTTTTTAACCCTAACTCATTTTGATGACGCTTTACATCGGGCTGATCTTTTAATAACCGGTGAAGGAAGCATAGACCGGCAAACCTTGCAGGGAAAAGGCCCCTACGGTGTTGCCCTCAGAGCAAAAAAGAAAAATATCCCGGTGATCGGGGTGGCAGGTAAAATTCCTTTGGAACAGGACGAACAGTTACAGCAATATTTTGATGTTTTGATATCGATCAATAATGAACCTGCTGATATAACAACCGCGATGGAGAATACGAAAGAAAACCTAATACGTACGGCAATTGTGATCGGGGACCTGATCGCATTGAAGAATACCTAAACCCCAACCGGCTCAGCAATATCGTTCAACAACTCAACCGCATCATTGATAGATGGAACACTTTCTATACTTAGGCGCAAAGTATTTTTCACTTCCTTTAAATTGGTGCGGCGCGGATTGGCTTGTACAAATGTTAATACCTGGCGGAAGGCATCACTTTCAAAATAGGGAGATTGCTGGCTGCTGATAAAATAACCACGCAGTACATTCTTTTTCAGCGATATTTTTTCGAAACCAATAGCCTTGCCCAGCCATTGCAGGCGCATGGTATTCAGCAGGTCGGTTACCTGTGATGGTATCGGACCAAAACGGTCATAAAGTTGTTTTTCAAAAGCGTTTAGTTCCACCTCATTTTCTAGTTTGGATAATTCGGTGTACAGATTGTAACGTTCGGCTATGCTGGTCACATACTCATCCGGGATCAATATTTCCTGGTCGGTATCTATCTGGGTGAAGGTGATGAACGGCCGCGGCTTATCATCAGGGAATACGCCTTTAAACTCATCTTCCTTCAGTTCCTGTATGGCTTCGTCCAATATCTTATGATACATCTCAAAACCGATCTCAGCAATAAAGCCACTTTGTTCGGCACCGAGCAGGTTGCCGCTGCCGCGGATATCCAGATCGCGCATAGCCACGTTGAATCCGCTGCCTAAATCAGAGAACTCTTCAATCGCGCTCAACCGTTTTCGAGCCTCTGGTGTAAGGGTAGATAGCGGCGGGCTTAACAGGTAGCAATACGCCTTTTTATTGCTACGGCCCACACGTCCACGCATCTGGTGAAGATCGCTCAAACCAAACATATGCGCGTGATTGATAATGATGGTATTGGCATTCGGAATATCCAGCCCTGCTTCTATGATGGTGGTTGCTACCAGCACATCATATTCGCCATTGACGAATTTAAGCATCACATCTTCCAGGGCATCGCCTTCGAGTTGTCCATGCGCTATTCCAATACGTGCCTTTGGGGCCAGTTTATGGATCAGTCCGCCCAATTGCGGCAGGTCAGCCACACGGTTATGGATAAAGAATATTTGTCCGCCGCGGTCTATCTCAAATTCAACAGCATCCTTGATCAGTGTATCGTTAAATACATGCAATTCGGTCACCACCGGCTGGCGGTTTGGCGGCGGGGTAGATATGATGGAAAGATCGCGTGCACCCATCAACGAAAAATGCAGCGTACGCGGGATCGGTGTTGCGGTAAGCGTTAGTGTATCCACATTGGCGCGCATCTGTTTCAGCTTTTCTTTGGTTGATACGCCAAACTTCTGTTCCTCGTCAATGATCATCAGCCCGAGGTCCTTAAACTTCACATCCTTACTCACCAGGCGGTGTGTACCGATGATGATATCTACCTTACCTTCTTTTAATTTCTCCAGCGTATCCTTGATCTGCTTGCTCGATTTAAAACGGTTTACATAATCGATATTGCAGGGAAAGCCCTTCAGGCGGTCGGAGAACGTTTTATAATGCTGGGCGGCCAAGATGGTGGTTGGCACCAGTATGGCTACCTGCTTGCTATCGGCAACAGCCTTAAATGCCGCGCGTATGGCTACTTCGGTTTTACCGAAACCCACATCACCGCAAATGAGCCTGTCCATTGGGTGCGGCGACTCCATATCCTTTTTAAAATCGGCGGTCGCTTTTTCCTGGTCGGGAGTGTCTTCATAAATAAAGGACGCTTCCAACTCGGTTTGCAGATAGCTGTCCGGCGAAAAGGAATTGCCATTCTGCGCCTTCCTGACCGCGTAAAGCTTGATCAGGTCGCGTGCGATGTCCTTAACTTTTTTTTTTGTGGTTTTTTTTAGGCGCTCCCAAGTATCGGTACCCAGCTTGTTCATCCTGGGAATGCTACCTTCCTTGCCGCTATATTTAGAAATACGGTTCAGCGAGTTGATGTTAACATACAGCAGATCATTATCAGCATAAACCAAGCGAATCATCTCCTGCATTTTGTCGTTCACCTGTACCTTTTCGAGACCAGCATATTTACCAATACCATGATCGATATGGGTTACATAATCGCCAGGTTTTAGCTCACGCAACTCTTTCAGGGTGATGGCCTGTGTGCGGTGGTACCCCTTTTTTAGCTTGTATTTATAATAGCGGTCAAATATCTGGTGATCGGTGTAGCAGGCAATTTTCTGTTCACGATCCACAAAACCCTCACGTATGGCTATGCTGATTGGCGTAAACTTTACCGTCTTATCCAGATCATCCAAAATGGCATAAAGCCGCTCCACCTGCCGGGCTGAATCAGTGAGTATATAATTCTCGATCTTATCGGCCTCGTTATTTTTAAAGTTATGTATCAGCAGGCTGAAGTCCTTATTGAAAGATGGCTGTGGCCGCATATCAAAATCAACCGATTGGCTGCCCTGGTAAAAAAACTGCTTGCCAAACTCCACTATCGGGAAATCATGCAACTGGTCGGCTATCAGCTTTTCATCGGTGAAACCGAACTTCGGGTCAATCCAGTCCTGGTTTTTATTCTTTTCCTCGGCAGATAAGGCCTTCCATAAATTGGTTGCCTTTTTAAAACCATCCCTGATGATATCCAGCGTAAATTGCACATCCTTTATCCAGATCTGCGAACCGGCATCCACATATTCCAGCAGGGAAATATTGTTTTCTGTCAGGAATTTAGATTGTACATTAGGCACAATCGTGATGGTTTTCACCTGCTCCACAGATAACTGGCTCTCCACCTCGAAGGTGCGTATCGACTCAATAAAATCGCCAAAAAACTCCACCCGGTAGGGCAGGTCGTGCGAGAAAGAAAATATATCTACTATACCGCCACGAATAGAAAATTGCCCCGGTTCATACACAAAATCAACCCGGTCAAAGTCATATTCAATTAAAAACTCGTTGATGAAATCGATACTCAATTTATTGCTGACCGATATCTCCAGCGTGTTTTTCTCCAGTGAAGCGCGGTCGATCACCTTTTCGGCCAAAGCCTCCGGGTAAGTTACGATCAGTTGACCAAACTCGGAGGAATGGTTCAGCTCATTCAATACCTCGGCGCGTGCCAGTACATTGCTGCTATCGGGCTGGGTAAATTCAAATGCTTTGCGGTAGGATGAAGGAAAAAGTAAGATCTCTTTACCTGTCAGATTTTCCAAATCGGCCTGGAAATAAGCGGCTTCTTCCCGGTCGGGCAGCACAAATATCATGTGCTGATGCTGCAAAAAATACAAAGCTACCGCCACAGCCGAATCACTCGATCCGACTAAACCACGTAACTGGATACGGGGGGCTTTGCCAACATTTAGCGCCTGCGCCAAGGTTTTTACCCGTTCATCAGCTTTATATCGCTCTAAAATATCACGGATGTTCAAACTGCTGCAAATATAGCAAAAAGGTGCTTTTTAAATGCATGGGCAACCCGTCCGTATTAAAAACAGGTTTTATTAAAAACAAAGTATATCTAAATTTACTTTTTAAGGTATTACCTAAGTAATTTTAATAACGCTTATATTTAGATAACCTTTTAAAACCAGGTACAGCTGCAATGATCTATCGGTTATGGCTGATACAAAGAACCTTTAAAACAAAATAATATGAAAAACGCATTTTTACCGGGGCTGATCATTGGATTATTAAGCGGCATATGGCTGCTTGTTATGCGCAAAATGGGACTTAATTTTACCGGAACACAGGTTAATAGTATCGAATTTGTTTCCGTTCTTATTCCATTAGTGGGTTTGTACCTGGGTGTTAGGAGCTATAGAGATGTGGAGTTAAAGGGGAAGATGAATTTTTTGGAGGGATTGGTACACAGTTTTAAGATATTGATTGCAGCTGGTATAATAGTAGTGTTTTTGGGTATCGTTTATATCAATTATATTGAAGCCAACAAAACCAATTGGGGCGACTTCTCTGCCCGTATTTTTGCGGCCCTGCTCATCGGTGTTTTGTCAGCATTTACAGTAACTTTACTCCTGATGAGCAGATCAAATAAAGTTAATTAGACAGTGCTCCTAAAATACTTTGAACTGGCATTCTGGGTAGCGGCCTTGATGGCGTTGGCATTTGCTGATCCTGCTGGCCCTGCCCATTTCTCTTTATGCCCCTTTAAGGCCCTGGGTATATCCTGGTGCCCCGGGTGTGGTTTGGGGCATTCCATTTCGTATCTTTTTCATGGTGATGCCAGCAATTCCTTTCATGCACATTGGCTGGGTATTCCCGCTTTGGTGGTCATATTTTACCGTATCTACACTTTAACGGCCCAAAGATTTGGCAATCATAACAACTTCTCTGCACGCTGACGTCCGGCCGTTTCACCGTTAAATTCCTATAGCTTACCGACTTTGCCATAACATCTGCCAGTTTTGTGTTTCAGATATTTTAGTTCTATATTAGTTTTACTCAACTTTAAAACAAATTATCATGAATATGTATCAAAGTCCATATATGGGATTAACAGGTATGTCACCTGAAGAATTGAGTTTCATACAACAAGCCACTGCCGATCTGAACGAAAATCAGCAGAAATATTTTTATATGACCTATTCCACCAAAAGGAAAAGCCCACAGGATATTTTGATTTTTACCCTGATAGGTTTCTTTGGCGTTGCCGGTATTCAACGGTTTTTAGTAGGCCAAACAGCAATGGGTATCATATATCTTTTAACGGGTGGGTTTTGCCTGATAGGAACTATTGTTGATTTGGTTAATCATAAGAGCCTGGCTTTAGGACATAATAAAAACATGGCTTACGAAAGCTTCCAAATGGCAAAAATGACCAGCTGATTTCGGATGTAAAGTGACCAAAAACCACTTACATTTGCTTATGCAGAATTTAAAAATTGCCACTGCCCAGTTTGAAAACCGCAGTGGCGATAAGGACTATAACCTTGGTATAATTAGCCAGCTTGCAGCAAGGGCTGCGGCGCAGGGAGCAAATGTTATCGCTTTCCATGAGTGTTCCATTACCGGCTACACCTTTGCAATGCCGTTTTCAAAACAGCAAATGCTTGATGTAGCTGAATTTATTCCTGACGGGCCGAGTGTAAAAAAGCTGACTGAAATTGCTGCTGAACTCGATATCTTTATTTTAGCCGGCCTGTTTGAGAAGGATGTTGAAGATAACATCTACAAAGCCCAGGTTTGTGTCGATAAAAATGGCCTGGTAGCCAAATACCGCAAGCTGCACCCCTTTATTAATCCGCATATCACGCCAGGCGATCAGTATGTAATTTTTGACCTTTTCAGCTGGAAGTGCAGCATACTGATCTGTTATGATAATAACATTATAGAAAATGTACGGGCCGTAAAATTGCTTGGCGCCGATATCATTTTTATGCCGCATGTTACCATGTGTACGCCATCTACCCGCCCCGGCGCGGGATTTGTTGATCCCAAACTTTGGGAAAACCGGCATGCAGATCCTACTACCTTGCGACAGGAATTTGACGGACTTAAAGGCCGCGCCTGGCTGATGAAATGGCTCCCGGCAAGGGCATATGACAATGCAATCTATGCCGTATTCTCCAATCCCATCGGCATGGATGCCCATCAGCTTAAGAATGGCTGCTCCATGATTCTTGATCCTTTTGGTGATGTTATTGCCGAGTGCCGTAGTTTTGATGATGAGATCGCAATCGCTTTGATCACTCCAGAAAAACTTACAGATGCCGGTGGCTATCGGTATATTAAAGCACGCCGACCGAAATTGTATGGTGATATCATCGCCAGGCCGCACCAATCTGAGCAGAAAGTTGTTTGGATGAAAAGTGAATAACCACTAATTGCACGAATTTATTCGAATTACACAAATTCAATCAGCCAATAAACAGTGTAATCGAAAAAAATTAGTGTAATTCGTATATAAAAATTAGTGTAATTCGTGCACATATGAAATTATCCCTGCTTACCACCTACCTCGAAAGCCTTGCCCCACTTGCCTACCAGGAAGATTATGATAACTCCGGTTTAATTGTCGGTCAGCCGGACCAGGAAATACACCAGGCTTTGATCTCTTTAGATTGTACCGAAGCGGTGGTTGACGAGGCTATCGCCAAAAACTGCCAAGTGATCATTTCGCACCATCCTATTGTTTTCAGAGGATTGAAGAAATTCAATAGCAAAACGTATGTGGAGCGCGTAGTAGAAAAGGCCATCCGCAACCATATCGCTATATATGCCATCCATACCAACCTGGATAATGTGATGAACGGTGTGAACGAGCGGATATGCGAAACGCTGGGCTTAACTAACCTGCGTATACTGGCCCCCAAAAGTAGTGTGCTGAAAAAGCTTGTTACTTATGTACCTACCGATAAAGCCGACCAGGTGCGTAACGCCTTGTTCCATGCCGGGGCAGGTAATATTGGCAACTACAGCGAGTGCAGCTTTAATGCTGAAGGTACCGGCACATTTAAAGGAAATGATGATTCGAACCCGTACGTAGGTGAACCCGGCATGCGGCATCGTGAAGAAGAGGTACGCATTGAAACTATTTATCCGGCCAATTTGGAAAGCAAGCTGCTGATGGCGCTATTTTTAGCTCACCCTTACGAGGAAGTGGCTTATGATCTTTACACGCTGACCAACCAGAACCAGCAGGTAGGCGCGGGTATGATAGGCGAGCTGGAAGAAGGGATGGATGAAGAAGAATTTTTATTCGAGGTGAAGCAAAATATGCATGCCCATGTGATCAGGCATACGGCCTTTACCGGTAAAACCGTTAAAAAGGTGGCGGTATGCGGTGGGGCCGGCGGCTTTTTATTGAAGCACGCCATAGCTGCCGGAGCAGATGTTTTTGTCACTGCGGATTACAAGTACCACGAGTTTTTTGATGCCGAAGGAAAGATACTGATAGCCGATATCGGACATTTTGAAAGTGAGCAATTTACGCAGCAATTATTGTATGAAATTATTCAGAAAAAATTTGCTAACTTTGCCGTCCGTTTAACAGAAATTAATACAAACCCCGTCAAATATTTTATTTAATGGAACAAACAGTAGAACAGAAGCTTAAAGCTTTATACGAACTACAAACCATCCACACCAAGATTGATAAGATTCGCCAGGTAAGAGGTGAGTTGCCTATGGAAGTAGCCGACCTGGAAGATGATGTTGAAGGATTGGAAACACGTATTCAAAAAATAAAAGGTGAGCTTGATGACCTTGAAGATGATATTGTAACCCGCAAAAACCTGATAAAGGAAGCGCAGTCGAACATCAAAAAATACGAAGCACAGCTTAACGATGTAAAAAACAACCGTGAGTATGATGCTATTTCGAAAGAAGTAGAGATACAGGGATTGGATATACAAGTAAGCGAAAAGAAGATCAAAGAATTTGGTTACGAGATCACCTCAAAAACTCAAATTTATGAGAAAGCCCTTGCCGACCTGGAAGGACGCAAGAATGACCTGGATGCTAAGAAAGCTGAATTAGGCACCATTACTGCCGAAACTCAAAAGGAAGAGAACGAACTGACCGCTCAAGCCGATGCAGCGTTACCAAACATTGAGGAACGTTTGCTGATCGCTTACAACCGTTTGCGCAGCAATGCAAAAAATGGCTTGGCAGTAGTTACTATCCAGCGCGATTCATGTTCAGGATGCTTTAACCAGATCCCGCCTCAGCGCCAGTCGGATATCCGTCAGCGCAAAAAGATTATCGTTTGCGAGCATTGCGGCCGTATTTTGGTTGATGAGCAAATGGCTCTGGAAGCAGAGACTGTTTAAACACTTGGCTAAATAATATAATGAAAGCGACCTAATTTCTTAGGTCGCTTTTTTGTATTGAATACCCCCTATTTCAGATACTGAATAAATATTATTTTCCGGGTAGTTTCATTAAAAATAACATCTGTACTGTCTTTTCCATTTCTGACGGTTTTACCAAGTATATTGTCGCTTCTGTCTATTATATGATTATCGCTAATTTCAATATCATAAAAACCACCGTCTTTCATTTCATGAAAGCCATTCTCAGGTTTTTCAAAATATGTCTTGACCGATTTTTGCGAGCTTTGGTCATAGGTTAATGAATAGATGTCTCTTCTTCCATTAAATGCGTAGCTAACGCCATTAACGGAAATTTTTAATCCTGGGCAATAAGTATATAATTTCTTGTTGGCCGAATCAAAAAGCTGGCAACCTGATGAAAGAAATACTAACAACAAAAAAAGGGTTATATAGGTAAAATTTTTTTTGCAAGTATTCATTAATGCTGGTTTAAGTATTTCGAATATACAAATTCTTCCAGATAGTTAGATTTACGAAGTTTAACTCGAGTCTGATTTCTTTTTAGCTGCCTCTTTGAGGGGCTTAGCCGTTTAAAAACTTCTTAAATCTGTTCAAGCATAAATCGGCGTAATCGAATAAATCATCTAAATCAGCGGTCAAAACAGGGTTGTCTGCTTACCCCCCTTCGGCACAAACAAGTTATAATCAAACGGCGGCATTTCCCTGCCGGCCATAAAGCGGTTTATCGCCATGCGGAATAACTGGTGAATAGAATCAGCGATATTACCCTGCCCGCTCATGCGCCGCCCGAACTCGCTGTCGTTCAGTTTACCATCATGGCAAGCTTTGATCATGTTCAATACTTTTTCGGCCCTATCCGGAAAAGCCTTGTGTACCCAATCGCTGAATATCTCGGCTATACTTCCATTGAGCCTCACGATGGTAAACCCGGCTGCCAGAGCACCCCTGTCGGCAGCAGCTTTGATAATATCTGGTATCTCGTTACTGTTCAATCCCGGGATAATCGGCGCCGCCATTACACGTACCGGAATACCTTTTTCCGATAGCTTTTGAATTACCCCTAACCGGCCGGTGGCTGTTACTGTTCTCGGCTCCAGTTTTTGGCGCAGCTGCTCATTTAAAGATGTTAGCGACACATTTACATGGACGAGGTTCATCTTACCCAGTTCGCTCAAAATATCCAGGTCGCGCAGGATAACGTTGTTCTTGGTGATAATGCTTACCGGGTTTCTGTACTGCAAAAATATCTGCAGCAACGAGCGCGTTATTTTCAGCCTGCGTTCAATAGGCTGATAACAATCGGTATTGCCAGAGAGCAGGATACATACCGGCTGATAGTTCTTTTTATTAAAATATTGTTCCAACAGTTCAGCGGCATTGCGTTTCACAATGATCTTTCGCTCAAAATCAAGCCCGGCGCTAAAACCATAATATTCGTGCGTATTACGGGCATAGCAATAAATACAACCATGCTCGCAACCCTGGTATGGGTTGATGGAATACATATGGCTCAGATCGGGGCTATTCGATTCGCTGACTATCTTTTTAGGATTCTCCTCGAAAAGCTGGGTAGCCGAATTTTCAAGCAAAGGCTCATCCAGCCCTTCGATATGCTCCAGTACATATTTGTTTTTCAGAAACTTGTTGTGGGTGTTTACCTGCGCCCCTCTACCTTTAAAAAACTCCTCATTCTCTTCGTGTGCCATAACACAAATTTGCTAATATTTTTAGCAAACTACAAGTCGATCAATTTATTTTTTATGGCATAAAGTACCAGGCCTATCCGGCTCTTTATCTGTAATTTTTCAAAAAGCTGGTCGCGATAGCCGTCCACCGTTCGTGAACTGATGCACATTTGGTCGGCAATTTCCTTATAGGTAAGCTCCGTGCCTGCCAGCTTTAAAAACTCTATCTCGCGGCTGTTTAATTTGGTGATGTTAAAATCGGTATTGATGCTGTCAACCAGGTGTTTGGTAACAAACTCCGGGTAATAAAGCTCATGTTGTGATACATGCAAAAGGGCCTCCTCAAACTCGTGCGGCTCGGCATCCTTCAAAATGTATCCCATAACCCCCATTCTAACCATAGTTAGCACCTTTTCGGCATCTTCAAACATCGATAGTACAATGATATCAATGTCAGGGTGATTGCTCCGGAGCCACTTTGCAGTGGCAATGCCATCCATTTTAGGCATATTGATATCAAGCAGGATGATATGGGGTTTTAATTTAGGGGTGATCTTCCTGATCATTTCCTCGCCGTTGCCAGCTTCAAAAATGATGGTGTAGCGGTCAAAATTATCTATAAGCGAAGCTATCCCGCTTCTGAACAAGCGATGATCATCAACTAGAGCTATACGGATGGGTCCCTCCATTAGCGTAAAATTGTTGTTTAAATGGGTTTAGGGTGACCTTAACAATGCAGCCCTTACCCGGTGAACTGTCAATCATTGCAGTTCCTCCGATCAAGGTGGCTCTATTTTCCATATTCTTTAATCCCGATCCGCTCTTATTATCAAGCGTTTCTGATGAAAAACCAGAACCGTCATCTTCGAGGGTTAAATTAAACAAATCGGGATGATATTGCAAGATGATTTTAAAATGTTTAGCCCCAGAATGTTTGAGCGCATTATTTAAAGCTTCCTGGAAAACACGGAACAGTACAAGTTCGCGCTGTTCGCCCAGCGAATAACTCTCGCCTTCAATTGTTAAGGATACATCAATCAATCCGCTGTTATTGATCCGGTCTATTTCCATCTCCATGGTTTGTACCAAACCCAATGAGATAATATGATCAAAGCTTAAGCTTTTTGATAAATTACGCAGGTCGGTAATGGTTTGGGCAACCAGTTCCCTGCTTTCATTGATCTTCTTTTTACTCTTTTCCTCTGTATTATTGATCATTGCCAGGTTTAGTTTGACAAAAGAAAGCACCTGGGTGATGTTATCATGTATTTCGCGGCTAATGTGATTTAGGGTTTGTTCCTGTATCTCGATCTGCGCTTTTAGTAGTTCCTTTTGGAAATTGGCTTGTTGCTGCTCCTGCTGGGCGATGTGGTTATTGCGTTTCCGCTGATAAAAGAAAAGAAAGCTGATAATAAACATGCCAAGCAGCAGCAGCATGGCCGTGCCTGCTATGACAACAATAATTACTTTTTCATCGTCTTGAAGCATAAAAAACAAACAATTAAACAGGAGTACAATATAACATTTGCAACATTAGCTAAGGTCACAAATAGCAACATATATTGCTCGCCACTTTTATAAGCCATAAATGAAAATGAGGAAAAAAACAAAAACTGTGCAAGGCAAAAAAACAGAAGCCCTGTGTTCAGCCAAAATCCCGGTATTTTTGTGAGCGGTGCAGTGATTTCAATACTGTTCATTAGCTCATAAAAGTACAAGCAAATAATAAATATAATTACAGCAAATTGCAGCAATATAGTGATAGTATCCAATTTCCAAAAACCCTGCATTAACGCCATATTTATCAGGGCGCAACACAGGGTTAATAGGATCAAAACACGAGCTATATTTTTGTATGACTCTTTTTTAATGAGGCTTTGAAGAAATATAGCGTAAAATAAAAAAGAAACGATTTCTGAAATATTAGTTATATATAAATTGGAGTGATCGATATAAAACCAATCGCGTATATTCCCGTATTCGTAGCCTACAACAAGTAACAAAAACGGTAAAAAGTACTTATAGTTAGAGTCTTTTAACTTTTGGTATTGAAAAATTACTATAAGTAACGCAGCACACTCAAAAAAGAAATAAGTAGAAAACATCCTTGTTTATTTTATTTAGTACTTAACAGTAAGGTGGACATATTTTACCCTGATTGTATGGGTCCTGCCCTCCGCCTTCCATAAGTTTTTGTTGTCCGACCGGATCAACATCGCTTCCGGATTCATTATTTATCGTTTCAATTGCGATGATCGTAGTATGATCCGGAGTTTTGGGATCATCATCATTATACACTCCTAAATAAATTCTGACCCCGGTTGCATCAGGGGACAAGCTTTTTACAAAATTTTGTACTTCCTCAATTGAAAACCAAATGCTTTTGGTGTCATCAATACCATAAGCCTGGTCAATGAGTCTTTTCCGGGTTTCTGCATAATTGTTAACCATTTCTTTGGCAACTGCAAGGTCAATTTTTCCCATAAAATTTTAAAGTTAAGGTCAATAGTTTTTTGCTAATGTACGGGGTAAATGCATTACATAGCAACCCGTGTTTTAACGGTATTTTATGAGTTAAAATACCGTATTTATTGAGAAATATTCAGGGGAGTCGGTCGTTTTTACAAAGGTTTTTAAATAAACCTATTAGCTCACTAACCAATATGCTTTTGTAAAGCCCGGGGGATGCGAACGGGTATCTTATCCGTCAAGCAGGAAAACAAATAGTTCTTTAGGGCCATGTGCGCCCAAAACGAGGGTTTTTTCAATATCAGCAGTGCGGCTGGGGCCGGTCACCACGCTAATCATCGATGGCAATTGGTTACTGTATTTATTTTTTACCAGCTTTAACCCGTCTTTCAGGTCCATTACTAATTGCGAAGTATAGGCCAAAACAATATGAACGGGCGGATAAATACTGAGGCGGCGCCCTGCCATACCTGCATTTGACAACAGGATGCTGCCGTTACGGGCAATTAATGCTTCACATAAGGTAAAACCTACTTCGGCTTGTTCAAAATCTTTGTCGGTTTCAAAAAATGGGTAATCATAACGGGTTAATATGTCCTGCAGATCGGGTTCCCAGCAATATATTTTGTGCCATTTGTGCTGATCGGCCAGGTTCAATAAAATTTCAATAAACTGTATTTCGTCTTCGCAAAAAACAAACTGGCCGGATACTGCAGTAAACTCTTCTGCAAAAAGCACCTCGGGCATTTCATCGCTTGGCGGATAATGAGGCAGGTCTTCCAGGTTGGGATAGGGATTATCCCTTTTTTCCAGCAAGGCCTTACGGATCTTTTTAAGTAATTTTTCCTTTGATGTGGTAATATCCCTCATTATACAGCCTAAAGTATTAAGTCAAAAGTCTCGGGTCTTTACCCTCAAAGGGCTTCAGACTCGAGACTCATGACTTTTTGTTATTTTATTCTTTACTGCTTTTTGCTTCTTTCTCTTCCGGGTTCCTTTTAAAGGTTCCTGAATGATCGGCAACCCCCTCAGGTACGAGGTTTTTCGCAACAGGGTCCTGGTTTGATTGATCACTACCGTTTACAAACTCATCATAGGTAGTACGGGTTTCAAAAGGCCTCTTACCCAATATCTCTTCCAGATCCGACTGGAATAAAATTTCCTTTTCTAAAAGCTTGTCTGCCAGTTTTATAAGGCCATCACGCTTATCAGTAAGTAATTTTTTGGTACGCTCATACATCAGGTTAATCTGGCTGCGCACTTCCTGGTCTATCAGTTCGGATGTCTTTTCAGAATATGGTTTATTGAACTGGTATTCGCCTTGTGTATCATTAAAGGATACATTCCCCACCTTTTCATTCATACCATATATAGTAACCATGGCGTATGCGAGTTTGGTGATTCTTTCCAGGTCATTTTGAGCTCCTGTTGAGATCTTGCCAAAGGTAATGTCCTCCGCAACGCGCCCGCCCAATGTCATACACATACCATCTTCCAGTTGTTCAGTTGTATATAAAAACTGCTCTTTTGGCAGATATTGGGCATAACCCAAAGCTGCTACACCGCGGGGCACAATGGAAACCTTAACCAATGGATCAGCATGTTCCAGGTACCAGCCTGCTATTGCGTGCCCGGCTTCATGATAAGCCACAATGCGTTTTTCTTCCGGTGATATGATCTTATTCTTCTTTTCCAAACCACCTATAACTCTGTCTATCGCATCCTGGAAATCCTGCATATCCACCGCCTCCTTGTTTTTACGGGCAGCTATCAAAGCCGCTTCATTACAAACGTTGGCTATCTCTGCACCGGCAAAGCCTGGTGTTTGGGCCGATAATTTTTTGGCATCAACACCTTCAGCCATTTTAACCGGCTTTAAGTGAACTTTAAATATCTGCTCGCGGCCTATCAGGTCGGGTTTATCTATAGATACCTGCCTGTCGAAACGACCGGGGCGCAATAAGGCTGAATCCAATACATCTGGGCGGTTGGTAGCTGCTAATATAATGATACCCGAATCGGTGCCGAAGCCGTCCATCTCAACCAGTAACTGGTTCAAAGTATTTTCGCGCTCGTCATTACCACCTACGATATTATTTTTTCCACGGGCACGGCCAATGGCGTCTATCTCATCAATAAATATGATACAAGGCGCTTTGTCTTTTGCCTGGCGGAACAAGTCACGAACACGTGAAGCGCCCACACCAACAAACATTTCCACAAAATCGGACCCCGAAAGAGAGAAAAACGGCACTTGTGCTTCGCCGGCAACTGCTTTGGCCAGCAATGTTTTACCGGTACCCGGCGAGCCGATCAATAAGGCCCCCTTAGGTATTTTACCACCCAGGTTGGTATATTTTTTCGGATTCTTAAGGAAATCTACTATTTCCATTACTTCCTGCTTGGCCTCTTCCAAACCGGCCACATCATTAAATGTAACCGATACTTGTGCTTCTTTATCAAACAGGGTAGCCTTTGATTTGCCAATATTAAATATCTGACCGCCAGGGCCGCCACTGCCACCACCTGACATGCGGCGCATAATAAATATCCATACAGCGGCAAATAATACCACCATAATGATACCCTGAACCAGCCAGTTGCCTAAAATGCTTTCGTGCTGAACAAAATCAATCGGTGTTTTTTCACTATCCGGCAGATCCTTTTCAGCATTGGCTACTGATTGTTTCAGACTTTCGTATGAGGCATCAGTAAATGTATACTGAGGGCCGGTATTTGCTGCCCCCGTAATGGATTTTTGACTGCGCACCTTTTCATACAAGGGCTTTTTTAATAAACTGTCTTTCTTAATATACACTTCTACCACAACCAGGTCGCCATTTTTGTAGGCGACAAGTTTTTCAACATCATGTTTTTTCAACATGTTGGTATCAAAAAACTGGTAGCTGGTAGGCTCAACAACATTATTGCTGGATAAGTAGCCCACAGCCAGCAATACCAATATCACAACGGCATAAAGCCACATGATATTAAATCGCGGCGGTTTCGGCGCCACTTTTTTATTGGGTATTTTACGTATCGGTTTTGGATTCTCTGATTTATTATCTTTCATTTCTTTACAAGCTCAAACTTACAATCATTAATTTTTTAACATTTAAAGGCACAGCCATGACGCTTGCCTGATCAATTATGTGACGGGTATTTAAGCGCTTTTATAATATTTAATTTCCGCATCACCCCATAAATCTTCCACTCCATAAAATTCGCGCTTATCAGTTCTGAAAATGTGTACCACTACATCTATATAATCCAGCAGTATCCATTCGCCATATTCAAGGCCTTCTTTACGCCAGGGGTCTTGTTGTATTGCTTTAAAAATTTCTTCTTCAACGCTGTTAGCTATAGCTTTTACCTGTGTAGTCGAGTCGGCATGGCAAATCACAAAATAATCAGTCACCGAACTAAAAATATTACGAAGATCTAACCTAACAATCTCATTTCCCTTTTTTTCCTGTATACCGAATATGGCCAGTTCAGAAATATAAGTGGATTCATTTATCACTTTGTTTTTTACCATCAAAAAGAATTAGTTTTGAACGATCGTGGTTTACAAATTATTACTTTGCAAAATAACATATTTTCAGGATTATTTGTTGGACAAAATTTAATCACAATTAAACAAGTTGATTCCACAAACAATTTCCTCAAGGATTTATTGTCAAATTCCAAGCCATTAACCGAGGGAACGGTCATTATGGCAGACAGCCAGTATGCGGGCAGGGGCCAGCAACAAAATCGCTGGCATGGCGAAGCAGGGAAAAACTTAACCTTCAGTTTGCTATTAAAACCCACTTTTCTACCTGTAACACAGCAGTTTGACCTGACAAGGGCTATAAGCCTGGGCATCATAAATGCACTTGAACCCCTGTTAGGCCCCTCATTAAAAATAAAATGGCCAAATGATATTTATTATGCTGATGGCAAGCTGGGTGGAATACTCATTGAAAACTTTGTACAGGGCAGCCAGATAAAAAATTCAGTGGTTGGTATTGGTTTAAACATTAACCAGGGCAGTTTTCCATCAGAAGTGCCTAATGCGGTGTCATTAAAACAAATCTTACACGCAGATTATGATTTGAAAATATTATTATCAGAGATTTGTAAAAATATAGAGGCGGCTTACTTAAACCTTAAAGCTGGCAGATTTGAGCTTGTAAGGAAAGCTTATCTTGAGCGGCTTTACTGGCTGAACGAGCCTAAAAGCTTTAAAGCGAATGGGCTTACCTTTGCCGGGGAAATTAATGATGTTAAACCCAACGGGCTACTGGTAGTCCATAATGGCATTGAAGAAGTTGAGTTTAATTTAAAAGAGATTGAATTTTTAAACAAGGACAAATAAAAATTAAAATGAAAAAAGTATTGCTTTTGATGATCGTATGTATGATCAGTGCAGGTGCTTATGCACAAATAGAGACACCTGTAAAATGGTCGTACGCGGCTAAAAGGTTAAATAATAACGAGGCCGTAGTATTCATACGCGCCACTATACAGGATGGCTGGCACATCTATTCGCAAAATGTTAAGGATGGCGGGCCTATTAAAACCTCGTTCACCTTTACCAAATCACCTGAATACACTTTGGTTGGTAAACCAAGCGAACCAACCCCGGTAACCAAATACGAAACGTCATTCAAAATGAATGTAAGCTATTTTGAAAAAACGGTTACTTTTCAGCAAAAGATCAAATTAAAATCGGCAAAAGTTACCGCCATAAAAGGCCAGCTGGAGTTTATGACCTGTAACGACAGAAAATGCCTTCCGCCCGAAGATGTTGATTTTACTATCCCCTTAGGTAAATAATCCTGCTGAAAAAATGATCTCATTTAAAAACAGGAATTGCATGCGCTCCGTATTGTATCTATTACTGGCTACGCTGGTGTTTTCAATTGCCGGTATAAGCCAGGTTAAGGCCGTACAAAAAAAGTCAGCCGATACAGTATCAACAAGCGATTTGCAGTTTAAGGATATCCCTACTGCAGCCGATAGTTTAAAAGCCAGGAAAGAACAACAGAAAATACAGTCTACTAAACCTCTGATTAAAGTGGCTCCGCCTGCGGAAAAGCCTAAAACACTTTGGCAAATATTCATAACGGGCCTTTTGGGTGGATTTACAGCATTGTTGCTCCCTTGTATCTACCCTTTATTGCCGTTAACCGTAAGTTTTTTCACCAAGCAAGGGGGCAACAGGAGCAAGGCCGCATTAAAATCCGGCATCTACGGTATTTCCATTATCCTGATCTATGTATTATTAGGATTGATCATTACGGTAATATTTGGCTCTGATGCATTGAACGCGTTGGCTACAAACGGCGTGTTTAATATCTTTTTCTTTTTGCTGCTGGTGGTTTTCGGGATATCATTCCTGGGGGCATTTGAAATTACACTGCCAAGCTCATTAGCCAATAAGCTGGATGCCAATTCGGACAGGGGCGGCCTTGCAGGCATATTCTTTATGGCGGCAACGCTGGTGGTGGTTTCTTTCTCGTGTACGGGACCTATTATAGGCACTTTGCTGGTTGATGCCGCGTCAAAAGGTGAGCGTTTGGGGCCGGCAATAGGTATGTTCGGTTTCTCCCTGGCACTGGCCATACCATTTACATTATTTGCCTTATTCCCATCACTGTTAAAAACGCTGCCAAAATCGGGTGGGTGGTTAAACAGCGTAAAAGTTGTTTTAGGCTTTCTGGAGCTTGCTTTTGCTTTAAAATTTCTTTCGAATGTAGACCTGGCTTATCATTGGAACTGGTTTGACCGCGAGATATTCCTCTCTATATGGATAGCATTGGGTTTATTGCTGGGCCTATACCTTATCGGTAAGATCAAATTTTCGCACGATAGCGACCTGCCTTACCTTTCGGTACCCAGAACATTTATTGCCATTGTTGTTTTTTCCTTTGTGATCTATATGATACCGGGTTTATGGGGAGCACCACTGAAAGTGATCAGCGGCTTTTTACCACCACCTGCAACGCAGGATTTTGACCTTTCAAAAATCTCTTCTTCATCTTCGACAGCACCAATCGAAAAGGTATCCATCAAAGAAAAGAAATATGAGGATGTGTTTAGAAGAGGCAAGCACAATGGCCTGAACGAATGGTATGATTACGAACAGGCATTACAAGTATCAAAAGAATTGGGGAAACCCGTTTTGATAGATTTCACCGGCTGGAATTGCCCGAACTGCCGTAAAATGGAAAACGATGTATGGTCTGACCCGCAGGTGTTTAAACGCATGCAAAATGATTTTGTATTGCTGGAGCTTTATGTTGATGAAAAGAAGGACCTGCCAGCAGCAGAGCAATACACCTCGCAATTCAGCGGAAAACATATTACCAACATTGGTGCAAAAAACAGCGAATACGAAGCTTCAAAATTTGGCACAAACTCGCAACCTTATTATGTGATCGTTGATGGCAACGGTAATGTGTTGGTCCCGCCGCAGGGAGCAAATTACACGGTTGATAATTATATAAAATTCCTGGATAGCGGTATTACTGCTTACAAAAAGTAGCATGGAGTAAAAAATAAATGTAAATTCGCGGCATATTGATAAAGTGTTATAATGACACCATCTATACGAACAAAATTAATATTAGCGTTTACTTATTTCCAGTGCAGGCCTTAACCTGCGAGTATACAAATGGCCCAGATCAAGAATATCGGACTTTTTACTTCCGGAGGCGATGCACCCGGTATGAATGCTGCCATACGGGCGGTAGTTCGCGCAGCTTTATTTTATGATATCAAAGTTACCGGTATAAGGCGGGGTTTTGAAGGGATGATCCACGGCGACCTGTTCCCGATGGACCGCAAATCGGTTTCAAATATTATTCAGCGGGGCGGGACTATTTTAAAAACCGCCCGGAGTGAGGATTTCAGAACAGCAGAGGGTCGCAAACTTGCCTACGATCAGCTAAAAGAATTTAATGTAGATGCTTTAATAGCCATTGGTGGCGATGGAACTTTCAGGGGCGCCAAAACCTTTGGTGATGAGTATGACATGCCTATCATGGGCTTGCCGGGTACCATAGATAATGACCTGATCGGAACAGATTTCACGATAGGTTATGATACGGCTATCAACACCGTAATTAACGCCGTAGATAAGATACGGGATACCGCTGAATCGCACGACCGCCTGTTTATTGTAGAGGTAATGGGGCGCGACTCAGGCATGATAGCCCTGCGTACAGGTATTGCATCAGGCGCCGAAGCTATATTGATACCTGAAAGCAAATACGGCTTTATTAATTTGTTTGACAGGCTGGAGAATGGTCGCAAGGATAAAACCTCGAGGATAGTTATAGTGGCTGAAGGAGAGGGCGAAGAAGGCGGAGCTTTTGAAGTTGGCCGTTTGGTGAAAGAGAAATTTCCGCACTACGACACCAGGGTTTCTATATTGGGGCATATCCAGCGTGGCGGTAAGCCAACCTGCATGGACAGAGTACTGGCAAGTCGTACAGGTGTTGCCGCAGTCGAGGCCTTAATGGCGGGTCATCGCAATGAAATGGCCGGAGTGATACACAATGAGGTAGCTTTTACACCATTTGAACACGCTATTAAGCACAATTCGGATATCAATCCCAATGTTTTGAAAATTGTGGAGATGCTCTCCTTGTAATTAGGCTACAAGGGGTGGCGGTCGTCAATAAAGGTTTTATTTACAATAGTGCGGATAACCTCATCAATTTCATGACTGACGGTGAACAGGTGATCAATGATCTGTTCGTTTTCGGGGTTATGGAAATTTTGCCTGTCGAGAATATTAAGCAACCCTATCATACTTGCCACCGGCCTTCGCAATTCGTGCGAACTAAGCGAGGCTATATTTCTTAAACGTTCGTTTTGTTCTATCAATGCCTGCTCGTTTTTAAGCCTTTCGGTTATATCACGGGCAAAGCATCCCACACCAATAATTTCGTCTTTTGATTTTTTATAGATAGGGTTAAAGCTAACCTCAAAATAAGATGGCTTTTTGGTTTGGGGGTCGGGGCTTTCGTGCCGGGTAACATATCTTTCGCCAAGCAGTGCCCGGCGATAGTAAGATCGCCACTCCTTATTTATTTGAGCCGTATGGCCGGAATGAGCATAGGCATCATCGCCCTCTACCGGCGCGGTGCCAACTGTATACGTTATTCGGTTGCGGTAGGCGGTATTCATATAAACATACTTGCCCTCGCGGTCAATGGACCAGGTTAAGTCTTCGGTATTATTGATCAAAGCCTCCAGGTTGTTTTTCGTCCATACCGTCTCTTCCTGGGCGTGTTTTTCATCTGTAATATCCCTTACAAATATGGTTAAGCCTTCTGAAGAGGGGTAGATCGTAGCGCTGAACCACTTATTCATAGGCTGATAATACTCCACAAACTGTACGCTGGTTTGTTCATTTATAGCTTTGCTATAGGCTGGCTCAAACCCGGTTTTAAGAATGTTTGGGAATCGATCCCATAGATCCCTGCCAATAATTTCTTCGCGCGGTATTCCAACCAATTTTTCAAAAGCGGTGTTTACTCTAACCAGTTTCCAATCATTGTCCAAAATAAAACAGTAATCCGTAATGCTTTCAATAAAACTGTTAAGACGGTCGGAAGCTTTTTTTATTTCCTTTTCTATCTCGATATTCCGGGTAGCAAGAAACTGTTCCCGTTGCACCAAATCCTCCTTTTCCCGCATGATTTCCGTAACATCCCGGGCAATAATTATCCGGCAGCTATGATTGTCATACTTTATTTCGTGCCCGGTTATTTCGGCATAAATAATTTCACCTTCTTTGTTCTGATGCTTCCATACCCCTGCATTGTTAAAGCCATGCAAGCTGCTTTCAGGTATGCCTTTGCGGTACAGGTAATCATTAAATTTTGCCAGATCAAACCGCGGCCTTATATCGCGTATGGTCATGGTTAACCATTCTTGTTCGCTGTATCCGTAGTGTTTAATGGCCGCTTCATTCACCTTTAATATCCGCAAAGTTGGCAGTTCATATATCCACATGGGGGCAGGGTTGTTATTAAACAGCAGGCTAAAGTCGCCCAATGATTGCTGCATATGGAAGTTGATCTGCCGCTGATCCGAAACATCTTTAATAACGCTCAGCAATACCTGGTGACCCGTTTGCTCATCAATAATCAAACTCTTTTTTTGATGTACCCATTTTATAGTGCCGCTTTTAGCAATTACACGATACGTTTGTTCAACCCATTCTTCCGTTACGGGTTTATTGTCGGTTGCTAAAACTTCATCATGATCACGGGGATCAATAATTTCATTCCACAAATTTTTATTCTGATGGAAATCCTTTGGAGTGTAATCTACTAAGCTATGTATGCCCGGACTGATAAAAAGGATTTTTTGGGTATTTACATCAAAGGCCCAAACACAATCGTTTAATGCCGTAAGAAGGTTATTGAGCATATAGTTTATTACAAATTTGGGCAGTCCCCTATAAAGTTATGTGTTTTTTGTTTTGATAATAGAATTTATAATAATTTATCCGCTACCTCGGCCCAATTGTTTACCCGTTCATATTCGGTAATGTCGAAATTATGTGGCGATGAGTACAATAAGGGCCGTCCCTTAAAATTCACAAAATTCCTGATCCTGTCATCTATCATGATCTGGACATCAACTATTTTATCACCACAAAATATAATGTTTTTCCAATGGATGAACGGAAAGTGCTCGGCCAGCCAATCGTGCTTGTCGATAAGAGACTTGGGAAACTCCATAGCCGCCGAAACGATATAAACATTATACTTGTCGCACAATGCTTTAACCACTTCCTGCGCGCCGGGCATCACTTTAAGGTCCCTGAAAAATCCTTGCTGGTTGATGTAAGCACGCCAGCTGCCATCCAGTTCAGCCGGTAATTGCTCGTGAAATTCCTGGCCATGCATGCGGTCGAGCAATATTTCCGTTTGATGGTCGCGGCGGTATACCTCGATAAATTTCTCTATGGTATCGGCCAAAACCTCGTCCATATCAATGGCGATGCGTATTTTATCTGTCATATTTAATCGGACACAAATTGACAATAATTTTTAAAAATGTGCCTATAATTTAATTGTTTACATGATTTATTTTTTCAAAATAATTTTTCTACCTTTGCATCCCCGCAGAAGGAGACTCCGGGGATAATGTTGAATACATAAAAAACTAAAAATGGCAACTAAAATCAGACTGCAAAGACATGGTAAAAAAGGAAAACCTTTTTACTATATCGTAGTGGCAGATGCGCGTGCTCCAAGAGATGGCCGCTTCATTGAGCGTTTAGGTTCATACAACCCAAACACTAATCCCGCTACAATTGACATTAATTTCGACAAAACCCTTGATTGGGTAAACAGTGGCGCACAGCCAACTGATACTTGTCGTGCAATTCTATCCTACAAAGGTGTTCTGTACAAGAAACATTTGGAAGGTGGGGTTAAAAAAGGCGCATTGACCGAAGAACAGGCTGTAGAGAAGTTCCAGGCATGGCTTGATCAGAAAGACGGCAAGATCACCGGTAAAAAAGATAGCTTAACTACTGCAAAACAAGATGCACGTAAAGCCGCTTTAGCCGCTGAAGCTAAGAAAAAGGAAACCAAGGCAGCAGCAATTGTTGCTAAAAATACTCCGCCTGCCGAAGAAGTAGAAGAAGTAGTTGCTGAAGAAGAAGTTGAAGCACCTGTTGCAGAAGCTGAAACCGAAGCGCCTGCTGCTGAAGCAGAAGTTGAAACTCCGGCTGCTGAAGCTGAAACTGAAGCACCTGCTGCAGAAAAAGAAGCTGATAGCGCAGAGTAATTTCAATAAAAGATCACACAATAGCGAAGTGGCCCCTGGGTACTTCGCTATTATTGTTTAAGGACATTTCTGCTCCCACCCTTCCTCCCCCTAAACTTAGGGGGAGGAAGGGTGGGGGTTAATCATTTTCATATGAAAATAGAAGACAGTTTCCGGATAGGCAGTATTCTTAAAACCAAAGGGTTAAAGGGTGAACTGCAGCTATATGTCGACTTTGATAACCTGAATGATATTGAGTTTGATGCCCTGTTTATTGATATGGCCGGCAAACTGGTGCCTTATTTTGTGGAGTCTGTTAAATATCACCCCAATAATATTGCCTACCTTTTCCTTGAAGACCTGGATACCATTGAAAAAGCTTCGAAACTGGTAAAAAAAGACGTTTACCTTCCCAATAAGCTCAAACCCAAAAAGAAAAAAGGCGACTTTACCCTGATGGACCTCAAAGGCTTTACTGCCATTGATGTAAATGAAGGCGAACTGGGCGAGATCATCGAAATACAGGAGCTACCCCAGCAATTTATCGCCACCGTTCACTACAAAGACTGCGAAGTGCTTTTCCCGCTCAACGAGGAAACTATCAAGAGCATTGATGTGGTGAAAGGTATGGTTTTGGTTGATCTGCCTGACGGGTTGCTGGATATTTATTTGGATTAACGTAACCAACTAAACTACATCTTAGCAAGATACAATTAGGCGGCCTTATCTTTTAACAGAATTAGGCACATATTTCACAACTCCCCATAGTACGCCTAAAAATATTAGATTGGAAATAGCCAAATCACTCAGCAATATCCCATTATTACTAAGGCTGAACTCCACAGAAATGAATAAGTTAACGATGCTCGATGGGATGAAAAGAGCATAATTTATTATTGTTGAAATTATTAAAGATATAATTACGTGATATGGTTTCACTTACATAAAGTTTTATCGAAGTTATCATTTTAATGATATAAAAATATTTGTCAAAAATATTTGCTTTTTGTAAACTTTGTTTTACATTTGGTAAATTAAACTTGACAAATTATGAAAACACGTTTTTTGTTATCTAATAAATTACGGCCGCTTGGGTGGCTGCTGGCGGTGCCTGGTTTCGTACTGGGTTACTTCGCCCTTTACCAGGATTATAAAATACCCGGCTTCGGATTATCCATGTGGGCGCGAAGCACCTTTTTTCACAACCCGGTTTATGGGGACCTGACCAATACCCTGGCATTATTGCTCGTTATCGTTGGTTTGTTTTTGGTCGCCTTCTCCAAAGAAAAGAAAGAAGATGAACTGACGGCACGCATGCGTCAGAACGCTTTATACTGGGCGGTGTTGATCAATTACCTGGTCTATTTGGTTTGGCTGCTGGCAACCCTTACTATCGAATTGCTTGAATTGGATAAAGATGCCTTAGGCACATTTGCCGATATATTGGGCATGTCAACCTATAACCTCTTTACCCCACTACTTATTTTCATCGCGCGTTATAATTATTTACGCTACAGCAAAAATGGCGAGTACAAAACAGGCAGACTGTTCTATTTGCCCGAAAGACCTTATAAAATGCTTGGGCGGGTAATTTCTGTTCCCCTTCTAGTGCTGGTACTGGTTAGTTTCGCAGGTTCCTGGTTTTTTAAGGGTGATCCTCAGCTTAAAGACTGGACCGAAGCGCTCCTTTTGTTTTTACCAATAACCTTAATGATATGGGGCTATAGCAGGCAAACAAACGAGGATGAGTTTATTTCGACCCTCCGGTTAGAATCTATGCAATTAGCCGTTTATATCAACTATGCCGTTTTATTTGTTGCCAACCTGTTCTTCTTTTTCACCGACTTCTTGTTGGTGATGATCCTTAACCTGGGTACTATTTCATTGTTCTTTGTGCTGCGGTTCAATTATATTCTGTGGAAGTATAACCGGGAAAATGTGAAAGGAAAACTGGCATTATGAAATCGCATTTTCTATTTCCTTACTGGTGCCGTTACCTGGGCTGGGGGTTGGTAATACTGCATGTCCCTATCAGTATATTAGGCAGGGCCAACGGAATGGTTAATATTATGGACAATGGCCCAACCAGCCAAGGCCTCTTTACCGGTGTACATTTGTTTTTCATATGTACATCCCTGGTAATGGTAGCAGGCCTATTTTTGGTTGCTTTTGCTAAAGAAAAAATAGAGGACGAGCAGATATGGCAGATACGTCTTGATTCATTGCGGTGGGCCATATATATCAATTATATTATTCTTATTGCCAGTCTTGTTTTTATTGAAGACGTAGGCCACATGCTCGAGCTAAACCTATGGGTACCTCTTATATTTTTCATCATCCGGTTCAGATGGGTTATTTTTCGCCTCAACCGCTCATTAAGTAAGGAGGGTTAATATTATGAAAAACAACATCCGTGTTGAGCGCGCCATCAAAAACATCACCCAGGCCGACCTTGCCGAGCAGGTAGGCGTGTCCCGCCAAACTATCAATACTATTGAAAGTCAGAAATACGTACCTTCAACTGTGCTGGCCTTAAAGATAGCGCGGGTATTTGGCAAACCACTTGAAGAGGTTTTTACATTGGAAGAGGGGGATTAATTATATTAGATCATTTAAAAAAGGGTGTCATGCTGAGGCTCTCGAAGTATGCGGGCAATGGCCTTTACGTATATCATTCGATAGGCTCAGGATGACAGCCCAAAATATAAAACCATGGCAAACAAACAACCCACTTACGGCAACGGCAAAATATGTTATGTCGAGATTCCGGCTACTGATATTAACGAATCTGCCGATTTCTATTCAAAAATTTTTGGCTGGACAATACGAACCCGTGGCGATGGAAGGACCGCTTTTGATGACGGTATAGGCGAAGTAAGCGGCGCCTGGATATTGGGCCGCAAGCCATCAACGGAGCCCGGCCTGCTGATCTCCGTTATGGTGGATGATATTGAAGAAACCATCAAAGCCCTTGAAGCTAATGGCAGCAAAATAGTGAACAGGATAAACATTAGTGATACCGAGTTTGTCGCCTGGTTTGTTGATCCGGCTGGCAATGTGATCGGTCTTTACCAGCATCCCGGCGGCGGCCATGGTAAAATATGTTACCTGGAAATTCCGGCTACTGACATTGATCGCTCCTCAACATTTTATGAAACTGTGTTCGGTTGGCCTCTCCGGGATAAAGGAACCGAACACGTAGCCTTTGACGATGGCGTAGGTGTAGTGAGCGGTATGTGGGCACTCGGTCGCCCCGCATCGCCCGAACCCGGTCTGTTGATCTATATGATGATGGATAGTGTAGCCGCCACTGTGGAAGCAGTAATTGCCAACGGCGGCCAGATCGTTCAACCCATCGGCATGGATGCGCCAGAGATTACCGCCCGCTTCAGCGATCCGGCAGGAAATGTGTTAGGATTGTACCAGGAGCCGGGATAAGAGGAGAAAGCTAAAAGTCAGATTTTAAATCCTTGCCCTGAGAGGGTGCGGCTGCCCGTGTAATGGCGGGGTTATGCTGGTTAAACTTTATACCTGTCTTTCCCTCAATACTCATAGGATATTGATCAAAATCTACTTATATTAGGTCAATATATCAAATGAAACCTAACCTGTTATTTCCTCCTGCTTTTAAATTGATCGGGTTAACACTTGTTGTTCCCGGTTTGGTTTTATGGTACTTATTTACTTTTCAATATTATGTTCTTCCCTTTTTAGGTGATGGTAATAATAATATCTTCCTGGGTATGAATACCCTGACCGATGAACTATTTACAACCCTGATCATTATTGGTTTTATATTTATAGGCTTCTCAAGATCAAAAAACGGCCTGGTATCTTCCAATAACATCCATCTTAAAGCATTGTATTGGTCGGTATTGGCGAACTGCATTTTGACGGCAGGCTGCTTCCTCATTAGTTTATTGGGTGAGTTGTGCAAGTTCGCTACAGTTGAAAAACTCGGTTTCACTTACGTTTACTTTTACAACTTCTTTATTCTTTTATTGATCTTTATCGCCAGGTTTTATTACTTGTTATATAAAGCAAAAAGAGGCAAGCCGATTAATCCAGTATATCTTCTTCCGCATAAACCGTATAGTATTGCCGGGAAAATAATAGGCGCGTTGTTCATTCTGTTAAGCATTGCATCATTAATGCCATTTTTGAAGATAGGTACTAATAGCGACGCGTTTAATTTCATCTTAATAGGCGTTCTTCCTTTCTTTTTACTATGGATATGGTCAAAGGAAAAGACCGAGAATGAGGTTGTTGCAAGCATCCGTTTACAAGCTATGCAAATAGCCGTGTATGTAAACTGCAGTTTATTTTTGATAGCAACCTGGGTTTTTTATAGTGGTGATTATATTTTGGTTTTTTCGGCTGCTTTGGTATCCATTCAAATCATTTTTATGATAGTTTTTTATTTCATGCTGTACAACGCTCGCCGCATAGTTCAGCGCCCGGCAGGAAATGTTTTGGGACTGAACCAGAACCCTTGAAGAAGAGCCAGGAACCCACTAATTAGAGTCAAGAGCCAAGACAGGAGGCATGCTTTATTCTGTTTCTTGACTTTTGATTCTCCAAAACTCATCTTGGCTCTTGGTTCTCAAAAACCCTATCTTTGCGCCATGCGTTTTGATATCATCACCATTTTGCCGGGATTGCTGGAAAGTCCCTTTGCCCATTCTATTTTACAACGCGCGCAAAAAAAAGGCATAGCCGAAATTGTGGTGCATAACCTGCGCGATTACAGCACCAGCAAGCAAAAAAGTGTAGACGATTATCCTTACGGTGGCGGCAGCGGCATGGTAATGACTATTGAGCCCTTTGCCCGCTGCATCGAAAAGCTAAAAAGTGAGCGAGATTATGATGAAGTGATCTTCATGTCGCCGGATGGGGAAACGTTGAACCAACGGATTGCCAATCAGCTGTCTACAAAAGGCAACATCATTATTCTCTGCGGGCACTATAAAGGTATCGATCAGCGCATACGGGATATTTTTGTTACCCGGGAAATCTCCATTGGCGATTATGTACTGTCAGGTGGAGAATTACCAGCAGCTGTTTTGGTGGATGCTGTGGTAAGGCTGATACCGGGTGTATTATCTGATGAAACCTCGGCCCTGTCCGATTCCTTCCAGGATGATCTGTTGGATGCACCGGTATATACCCGCCCGGCGGATTGGAACGGCCATAAAGTGCCGGATATTTTGCTAAGTGGCAACACCCCTGAAATAGAAAAATGGCGCTTTGAGCAGGCGATAGAGAGGACGAAGGAAAGGCGGCCTGATCTGCTGAAGTAAAATTAATATTGGGTAATTAACCTTACATTTGGTTAACCTAGTAGCCCATGAAAACCCTTATCATTTTAATAACCTGCCTTACAATTCAGTTTAACGCATTGGCCCAAACAACGATTAAAATCATACTTAAAACGAATGTTAAGGTTGATAGTGTGAGTGTTATAGATGCCAGCCAAAAAGAGTTTCATGCTTTCCTGATTAAGGACACCCTTGATATCAGATTCAATAAACAAAACATCGACCTTTATAATATCCGTTACACTGTAAAGGATAAAATCTATTGGAAACAGGTGTGGTTAAATGCGGGAAATGTCACCATAAAAGCCCATACTGATACACCGAACTTAATTATTGATACTGTAATTAATTCACCCATATACTACAGCGTTATCAATTACAATAAAACATTATCTAAGCTTGGTAAGGATACCGTCCCGCGTAACAATTTTATGCTGAGCGAGATTGGAAAAAACCTTGAGAACCCCCGTTCAATCGCTATCGCTAATGATTACATTAATTTCAATCAAAACGCCAGACCGAATCTGCTAAAGCTCAAGAAGTTGCTTTCTGAACAGAAGGCAGATTTCAGTTGGTTCATTTTCTATAAAATGTCCATTGACAGGATGAATAAAATACTGACAGTAAAAAATATCCGCCTATCCGATTTCAAATTTGTGAACAGGCAGAATAAAATGGCAGATATTAATTTAACCAAATACGATTATTACCTGCTTGATTTTTGGTTTGTAGGCTGTGCGCCATGTATGCGGCAGCACAAGGAAATAAAAGCCCGGTACCTGGCATTAAGGAATAAAAAAATAGGGGTTGTAGGAATTTCCACAGATAAAAATTTCAGGATTTGGGACAAATACTTATCAGAACATGGCTATAACTGGGATAATTACAGAGAATCAGGAGCTAATACACTAACTGAGTTTTTAGGAGTACGTGACTTTCCTCAATATCTGATTTTAGATAAGTATGGGACTATTATAAGCCATTTTGGTTCATGGGATGATGTATACAAGTGCCTGAATATTAATTAAAGCAGCCGTGCAGGATACAGTTGAGTCTACTAAATTAAAGGGCTCACTGTTGAATTAAAAGGTATCCTGCCAAATTTCAGAATACCTTTTCTATATCATTTCAGCTTATGCTCAGCAAAATAAATCATACCCCTGCGCATAAAAGCCGCAAATTTTGGTGCTGTTTTTCCATCCATAGCAGTATATCTTTGATCCGCAACGTACAGTTCAGCAAGGCCTTTGTAGGTTTCGGCCTTTAGATCCGTAGGATCGGTGACACCCCAAAAACTCCGGATATTGGCATAGTGCCGGGCTATCTGTTCCTGTACTTCATCGCTTTCCGGGTCTTTTTCGGCCAGCATACTTAGCTTTTGAGCGATCTCCTTTTGTTCCGCTTTCAGTCTTTCCAGGTCAAGCTTATCCATTTCCTTTAAAGCTTTTTCCGATCGCACAACGGTGTCCTCGCCCCATTTATCTATAGCGTCTTTCCGCCATGCGGCAGCCTGTTCCTTCGGCAGCCCTTCGTATAGTTCTTCTGCGTTGTTCATAGTCTTGTTTTTTAAGTTAACGATTGTTTTGTCAATGGTTTTGAGCAATGTGTTTAAACGGTCGCGCCTTTTCGTAAGGGCGGTCTTGTGGCCGGCAAGCGCCCTCACCAGGTCAAAATTCGGATCGTTTAAAATCTCGGTGATCTCCTTCAGCGGGAAATCAAGCTCCCGGTAAAAAAGTACCTGTTGCAGCCTCAGCAATTCAATGTCGCTGTATTGCCGGTAATTGGCCCTTGTTCTTACGGCGGGTTTCAATAAACCTATCTTATCATAAAGGTGAAGCGTGCGCACACTCACACCGGCCAGCCGGGCAATTTGTTTAACAGAATAATTGGCTTTCATAGTCATAACCCATTGTTTGTTGCAAAGCTATGGTATGACGTAAGGTAAGAGTCAAGAACTTTTTTAAAAAAGTTTTATCTTAAAATGTGGATAGAATATAAAATGTGGAAATTTTTTCGATACGCTTTTAATATTAAAATAATTTCCCTATAATTGCAATCCGATTTTTACGGGCTAAAAATCGCTTTAATAGCTTAAAATCATGGATTTAGTAAAATTTGTTGAAGAGCAATCAGTAGAAAAAAGGCAACATCCCGCGTTTAAAGCAGGTGATACTGTTAGCGTTCACTATAAGATCAGAGAAGGAAACAAAGAGCGTATACAGCTTTACCAGGGTGTTGTTATCCAGCGTAACAGTGTAGGCGTTAGCGAAACTTTTACCGTGCGTAAAGTTTCAAACGGTGTAGGTGTTGAACGTATATTCCCTATAAACTCACCTAATATCGATAAGATCGAGGTTAACAGCCACGGTAAAGTGCGTCGTGCTAAATTATATTACCTGCGCGAATTGACCGGTAAAGCCGCTCGTATCAAATCAAAAAGAGTTTAATTCCCATTCAGGGTTAGTAAAAATATAAAAGCCTTCCAGGATATATTTCCGGAAGGCTTTTTCATGCGTGGCTTTTTTATTGCTTTGCCGCATCCTTTGCTTTTTTGGCTGTTTTTGTGGAATCCTTTTGCAGTTTCTTGATCGAATCCTGTGCTGCTTTAATTTTTGCTTTCTTCTTTTTATTGAAGAAGCCTTTCAGCAGGAAATTACTTTGGGCGGCTTTAAGGTCCTCATTCAGCGTAGTGGTGGTCTTGTGCACATTGGCCATGGTGGTTTTAGCCTGTCTTACAGTTCCTTCCATATCCCGGGCCATTTTATCATTGTTCAGCAACCGGCCAATACTTCCCTTGCCGCTGTTTACTTTATTCACCAGGGTAGCAAGCCCCTGTACCAGGTCGCCGGCATTATCCGCTATTTTAGTGAATTTCCCAATGATCTTATCCACATCCAGCGGATTAACCACAGCCAACTGCTCACCAGCATTAACCGGCGTATTGCTTGTGTTTCCGCCCGGTGCAATTACCACCAATTT
Source organism: Mucilaginibacter sp. (assembly GCA_035489035.1). Taxonomy (GTDB): domain Bacteria; phylum Bacteroidota; class Bacteroidia; order Sphingobacteriales; family Sphingobacteriaceae; genus Mucilaginibacter. The sequence continues at coordinate 65,334 of DATHKT010000050.1, read as the reverse complement.
ATCTCCCATCAGGCCATCGCTGCCTATGCTTAATTTTGCATCCTTTTTTATGAATTTTTTTACGTCGTCATTAAGTGTAAGCGTTACTTTAACCGAACTGTCTGTCATGATGGTTATGTCATCCACCACACCAACATTAATGCCAGCAAAGCGCACATTATTGCCCACCTGCAAACCATTTACATTTTTAAACATCCCATGTACGTTAAATGTAGCGTTGAACAAGCTTTTTTGATTGCCTATCAGAAAGATAGCCGCAATCAAAGCAGCTATACCTACTATAGTAAATAAGCCGATCTTTATTTTTTGTCCCGAAGTGGTTTTCATATTCTTTAATTAAAAAATGCTCTTACAAATTCTTCCTTTGATTTTTCAAGCTCATCAAATGAGCCTTCTACTGTAAATTCCCCTTCATTCAATATCACCATACGATCCGCAGTTATCCTCGCACATTCAATGTCATGGGTAATAATGATTGATGTTGTTTTATATTTCTTTTGCATCTGCATGATCAACTCGCTGATCTCTCTTGATGTGATGGGGTCTAACCCCGTGGTTGGCTCATCATAAAGCATGATCTCGGGCTTTACGATCAATGTACGCGCCAAGCCAACCCTTTTGCGCATCCCCCCTGACAGATCAGACGGCATCTTATCAATAGCATCCAGTAACCCCACGCCCTCCAGCACTTCCTGTACCCGCTGATCGATCTCGCTTTGGTCTTTTAACTTAAGTACGCGGGTTAGCGGAAATTCCAAATTCTCCCTAACAGTCATGGAGTCATATAGTGCCCCGCTTTGAAAAAGGAAGCCTATTTTAATACGCAGTTCTTTTAACTCCTTCTCGCTCATATCAGCAACCTCATCACCAAAAACGGTCAGGGTGCCTCCATCCGGGATCAACATTCCCACGATACATTGTATGGCTACAGATTTGCCTGTACCAGATTTACCCAGTACCACCAGGTTTTCTCCGCGTTTAACATCCAGGTTGATGTTTCTTAAAATATCCTTTGAGCCAAATGATTTTTTGAGTCCCTTAATATGGATAACAGTTTCCGTCTTTGATGCGGATGGCTTGCTTTTACGTTCGGTATGTTTATCCGCTTCTTCCATATTATTGATAAAAAAGTATACTGCTTATTTGTACAACAATGGCATCCACAACAAATATCCAAAGCGAGGCGGTTACCACGGCAGAATTAGCTGCCAGTCCCACGCTCTCTGTTCCGCGGTTTGAGTTATATCCCTTGTAACAGCCCACAAATCCGATGATGAAACCAAAAAATATGGTTTTGATAAAGGCGGGCAAAAAATCGGTGAAATCAAGCGAGGCGATACATTTATGAAAATAAAGCAGGGCGCTTACATGGCTGGTGATATTAATGGCGAGGAATCCACCAAAAAGGCCCAAAACATCGCCCAGAATAGTTAATAGTGGCACCATAAAGGTTGTAGCGAGCACTCGTGTTACTACCAGGTACTGCACCGGGTTGGCACCCGAAACCTCCATGGCATCTATCTGTTCGGTCACCTTCATGCTGCCCAGCTCGGCGCCAATACCGGAGGCTATTTTACCGGCACAGATGATCGCGGTAATTACTGGGCCTATCTCGCGTACGATAGAGACGGCCAGTGTTTTGGGCAGCATGCTCAATGCCCCAAAATCAACAAGGGTTGGCCTTAGCTGCAAAGCTAAAACCAACCCCATTATAAATGCCGTGGTACCCACCAGCATAAAAGACTTATAACCTATTTCGTAGCACTGGCGCACAAACTCCGACCACTCGAAGCCGCCACGGAGTACATTTCTGAAGAACCCTCCTAAAAATACAACCTGATCGCCGCTGCCTTCCAGCCACTTCTTCCATCCGGATATTACCTGTTCTGCCATTGATTTTTAATTGATGCGTTTTATAAACAATTAATAGTCAAATTGTTTTTACAGCTCAAAAACCATGGCACAAAGGCATGCCCAGTTTATCTCATTGGTACTTCCATTATTAAAATACGGGAGTGCGATTTGGTTTCAATGGTAAATGAACTTGTATCATCAACACCTAAAGCATCCCTTTTGTTTAACTCTGTACCGTCAACAACTACCTGGCCTTCAATTAAGAAGATGTAAGCGCCGTTGCCCTGGATCTTGATATCATAGTTTATAGACTGACCGGCATCAAAATCGCCCATTGAAAATATGGCGTCCTGGTTTATCCATAACGCTTCACCATCCTTAACCGGTGAAACCAATGTGGTAAACTGGTTTGGCTTTAAATCATTTATAAAGCTTTTTTGGTCATACCGCGGCTTTATGTTCATTTCCTTTGGGAAAAGCCATATCTGCAATGTATTGGCAGCTTCTGTTTTAGAATGATTGTACTCTGAATGCTGTATACCTGTTCCTGCCGACATTACCTGCACCTCGCCAGCTGTGATCACACCAATATTGCCCATGCTGTCTTTGTGCTCTAAAGCACCTTCTAACGGGATGGTGATAATTTCCATGTTATCATGCGGATGAGTACCAAAGCCTGTGCCCCCTGCTATGATATCATCATTTAGTACCCTAAGCGCGCCGAAGTGCACTTTTTCAGGGTTATAATATGGGCCGAAGCTAAAGGAAAAATTAGCTTTCAACCAACCGATGTCGTTGTGTCCCCGCTCATTGGCAGGGTGAAATATTTGTTTCATTGTCTGATTCCTTAATTTATATGTTTAAACATACAATTTTTATTCCACAATTTAATTATGCGTATTTTTGCACAAAATTAAGCTAATAGTGTCAAAAAAGGCAATCATAGCAGGCGCAAGCGGACTAATTGGCAGTAAATTGTTAAATATACTGTTATTACATCCTGATTATGATGAGGTGCTGATATTGGTTAGAAAAGAATTACCGGTTCAGCATAAAAAATTGGTGCAGTTAGTTATTGATTTTGAGCGCCTTGAAGAGCATTCCGGATGGATAACGGGTCATGCCCTATTTTGCTGCCTTGGGTCAACCAAAAAGAAAACACCGGACCTGGCTGTATACCGAAAGATAGATCACGATTATCCGGTCAAGATGGCACAGCTGGCAAAGCAGAATAATGTTGATCAATATCATTTAGTATCAGCGGTTGGAGCTGACAGTAGCTCCTCCAATTTCTACACGAAAATGAAAGGGGAAACGGAAGAGGCTATGCAGGCAGCTGGCTTAAAGTGCCTGCATATCTATGAACCCTCCCTGTTAACAGGAGACCGGAAAGAATACAGGTTGACTGAAAAAATTGCCGCCGTATTGATGAAGGTAATTGGCCCGATGTTATTGGGCAGCCTAAAAAAGTACAGGAGCATACCTGCTGAAACCGTGGCAATGGCCATGTATAAACAATCACTAAAAAATGAGTCGGGTGTATTTATCCACCCGACTGACAAAATAAAATTATTAGCGTGAGCACTTATTTATCTGCAGAAAATTTAGGTCATTCATTTCATGACCACTGGTTATTTAAAAATCTAACTATAGGCATCAACCGTGGCCGCAGGGTGGCCCTGGTTGGCATCAATGGCGCCGGTAAATCTACTTTATTAAAACTATTGGCCGGGCAATTTCTGCCTGTGGAAGGTAAAGTAGTACAAAGCCGCGACCTAAGAATGGGTTACCTGGAGCAGGACCCTTCTTTCGATAAGGCTTATACCATCAGTGATTATATATTTCATTCGGATAATAAGCAGCAGCAATTGATCAGGCAGTATGAAGAACTGCTGGAAAATGATCCTGATAATACTAAGGCCATTGACAAAGTAACTGAAGAGATCAGCGACAGCAATGCCTGGGAATATGAATATAAGATCAAGACCATATTAGGTCGGTTGGATATTCATCATCTGAATCAAAAGATAGATACGCTATCAGGCGGACAAAAGAAACGTTTAGCATTAGCCAGGCTCCTGATTGAAGACCCGGATGTGTATCTTTTAGATGAGCCTACCAACCATTTGGATATTGATACCATAGAATGGTTGGAGAAACTAATGACTGAAGGCGCAAAAACCATTCTGATGGTTACGCACGACAGGTATTTCCTGGATAATGTTTGCAATGAAATCCTGGAGATAGATAATGGCAAGATCATCCCCTACCTCGGTAATTACGGTTACTATTTAGAGAAAAAGGCTGAAAGGGAAAGTATGCTGGAACTACAATTCCAAAAAAACACCAACCTGCTGAAAAAGGAACTGGAATGGATGCGCAGGCAACCACAAGCCCGTGGAACCAAATCAAAGGCCCGTATAGATGCCTTTTATGAATTGGAGGATAAAACCAAAAATAATGGCCTAAAAGGCAAGGTTGAATTAAGCGTTAAAACTGCACGCCAGGGAAACAAGATCATGGAGCTGCACCACTTGTATAAAGGTTTTAACGACCAGGAACTGGTGAGTGACTTTAACTATGTATTTAAAAAAGGTGATCGTATTGGTCTTGCCGGCAAGAACGGCAGCGGAAAATCTACCCTCCTCAACATGATAACCGGCGGGCTTGCTCCCGATAAGGGAGTAATAGAAACAGGCGAGACTACTGTTATGGGCTATTTTCACCAATCTGGTATTGTGTTTAAGGAGGATGACCGGGTGATTGATGTGGTGAAGAATGTGGCAGAGTTTATCACGATGGCTGATGGCAAAACCATTTCCGCTTCAGCATTGCTCACTTTATTTCTGTTTCCCCCTAAAAAACAATATGGCTTTATAGCTAATTTGAGCGGGGGCGAGAAAAAAAGGCTGCAATTGATGAGCCTGTTGATGAAGAACCCCAACTTCCTGATACTGGATGAGCCGACCAATGATTTGGACATCGATACATTAAATGTATTGGAGGAGTTTCTAACCAACTATACAGGCGTACTAATGCTTGTTTCACATGATCGTTATTTATTGGATAAATTAACGGATCAGTTGTTTATTATGGAGGGCGAAGGACACGTAAAGATATTTAACGGCAATTATTCGTCTTATCGCTATGAGCAGGAAATAGCTAAGCAAGAAGCCAAAAACGCGGTTATTGCTGAAAAAAGCGACTCTAAAACTCAGCCTAAAAAAAGCAAAATGAGCTTTAAGGAGATAAAGGAACTGGAAAACCTGGATACGGAGATTGCTACGGTTGAGAATAAGATCAAAGCTTTAACTCTTGAATTAAATTCGGGTGACCTTGATCATCAAAAATTACTTGATGTGGCCGGCCAAATCGCGAAACTAAATGATCAATTGGATACCAAAAGCATCCGCTGGATTGAATTAACAGAGCTTAAAGAATCATAAAATGAAGATATCTGATATCATAGCTTCAATAGGCGTTATCATTTTATTGATCGCATTCCTGTTGAACCTATATAAAAAGCTACCTGCAGAAAGTAAAACATATAGTTTATTGAATTTTATAGGGGCTGGTATCTGTTGTTTTGCATCCTATATGGTCAAATTCTACCCCTTTGTAATATTGGAAGGTGTTTGGGGCTTTGTTGCGTTAATATCATTATTTAAAGTTCCACGTGGAACATCGAATAATTGAGCTTAATTTTGTACGTTCCACGTGGAACATGGAGGTGAAATGTTTAAGAAATATAATGTAATAGTTGTGGGTGCGGGGCATGCCGGTTGTGAAGCCGCCGCTGCCGCTGCCAACCTGGGTTCGTCTGTGTTATTGATCACCATGAATATGGGAACCATTGCACAGATGAGCTGTAACCCCGCTATGGGTGGCGTAGCCAAAGGCCAGATCGTGCGTGAGATTGATGCAATGGGTGGCTATTCGGGTATCATAGCAGATAAATCAACCTTGCAATTCAGGATGCTGAACCTGTCCAAAGGACCCGCAATGTGGAGCCCGCGTGCTCAAAATGACCGTATGCGCTTTGCTGAAGAATGGCGTTTAGCGTTAGAAAGAACACCAAACGTTGACTTTTGGCAGGATACCGTTACCTCTCTTTTAGTAAAGAATAACACTATAGCTGGCATACGCACCTCCTTGGGTGTCGAAATAGAATGTGATTCGGTAGTGCTTACCAATGGCACGTTTCTTAACGGTGTCATTCATATCGGCGAAAAGAAATTTGGTGGTGGCCGCACAGGTGAGAAAGCAGCGACCGGGTTAACAGAACAATTAGTTGAATTAGGTTTTGAATCTGGCCGAATGAAGACAGGGACTCCCCCACGTGTGGATGGCCGCAGCCTTAACTATAGTGTGATGGAAGAACAATGGGGCGATGAAAATCCCGGCAGGTTCTCTTATACCGATGTGGAACGTTCCACCGACCAACGCTGCTGCTGGATAACTTATACCAACAATAAGGTGCACGAAACGTTGAAAGAAGGCTTTGAAAAATCGCCCATGTTTACCGGGCGCATCAAAGGTTTGGGTCCGCGTTATTGCCCGTCCATTGAAGACAAGATCAACCGCTTCGCCGAGCGCGAGCGCCACCAGATATTTGTTGAACCCGAAGGTTGGAACACGGTGGAGATCTATGTTAATGGTTTCTCAACCTCGCTACCCGAGGATGTACAATACCGAGCCTTGACCCAGATACCAGGATTTGAAAAAGCAAAAATGTTTAGACCCGGATACGCCATAGAATATGACTACTTCCCGCCTACCCAGCTTGGCCTGACCTTGGAAACCAAACTGGTGAGCAACCTATATTTTGCGGGGCAGATCAACGGAACTACCGGTTATGAGGAAGCAGCATCGCAGGGATTTATTGCTGGCATCAATGCACATCAAAAGGTCAATGACAAACACGAGTTGATCATGAAAAGATCAGAGTCATATATCGGCGTGCTGATAGATGACCTGGTAACCAAAGGCACCGAAGAACCTTACCGCATGTTTACCTCCAGGGCCGAGCACCGTTTGTTGCTACGCCAGGATAATGCCGATATCCGACTAAGTCCGATCGGGCACGAGCTCGGGCTGATCGATGAAGCGCGGATGGAAAAGGTAAATCAGAAAGTTAAAAACTCCGACGATATTGTTGCCTATACAAAAAGTATTTCGGTAGATGCAAATAATATGAACCAGATGCTGGAAGACCTTGGCACCTCGCCCCTTTCGCAAAATGTGAAATTATTTAATTTGTTGAGCCGGCCACAGGTTGGATTTAACGACCTTAGAAAAGTTGATCCGAATTTAGATGTGCTGCTTAATAAGTTCGATAAAGAAACTATTGAGCAGGCTGAAATAAAAATCAAATATGAGAGTTATTTTGAAAAGGAATTGGAGATAGTAGACAAGATGCGAAAAATGGAGGACAAGGAGATCAACCCCGAGTTCAATTATCAAAATTTGGTTTCGTTGTCAAAAGAGGCCCGCGAAAAATTGATGAAGATAAAACCGCGCACTTTAGGACAGGCATCCCGGATTTCGGGTGTTTCGCCTTCAGACATATCGGTTTTAATGGTTCACATCGCGCGATAATTATAAATTACTGATTATCAGGCAATTAAAATATAAAATAGTAGTTTTTTAAATTTGGCTTAAAATCAATTATTTTTAATTCTTAATAATAACCTTCATTAAAACATAAAAATCGCTTATAGGGCTTAAAATGACGTTAAATAAAAGGGCTGCTTTTTTCTGCCAAAAATTACTGCTTTTAATAGTCGCATCTTACCTGGTTGGTTGCGCGAGTCAGCAAAAACCACAGGGTGGCCCAAAAGACCGCACTCCGCCAAAATTGCTGAAGTCCAGCCCGCCAAACATGACTCGAAATTTTAAGGAGAAACAGATCCGGCTGGATTTTGATGAATACTTCAATTTAAAAAATCCCTTCCAGGAAATTACAATAAGCCCGGCCCCCGAAAAGTTGCCCTCCTACAAGGCGAGCAAAAAAACCATCGTCGTCGACTTTAAAGATTCGTTACAAAAAAACACGACCTACGTGATCAACTTTGGCAAGGCCATTGCAGATGTGAACGAAGGAAATATTGTACCCAACTTTACCTACGTATTTTCTACCGGCAGCCACATCGACTCGTTAAGTGTTTCGGGCTCGGTGTTAAACACTTTGACGCAGGAAAAAGAAAAAGATGTTACCGTAATGCTTTTCCCGGTAAAGCAGGATACGCTTTTTGGGAAAAAGAAGCCTTCCATCTATGCCTCAACCGATTCGTCAGGAAATTTCTCTTTGAACAATCTGCACGATGGAGACTACCGCATTTATGCCCTCAAAGAAGCCGCTCCCAATAAAATATATGATAATGAAAATGAACTGGTCGCTTTTCAGAAAGAACCTATTCATTTAGACAAAGATACATCCGGCATTCGCTTAAGCTTGTTTAAACAGGACCCTGAAAAAGTAAGGCTGATCGAAAGGCGGTTTGATGCGGACGGGAAAATGTTTTTTACTTTCAACAAGGGCATCGTTAACCCATCCGTTAAAATATTATACCCGGCGGCGCTTGACCAGCAAAAATTAGTTGATTTCAGTAAAACAAGGGATACCGCTTCCATTTATATGCGAAGCATGGATTTCGACTCTATCCGGGTTTCCTTTTTAGAAAACAACAAACCCCTGGATACCATAGCACTCAGAAAAGGTCGCAAAGAAACGTTTACACGTACACTTGCCCTATTATATAATACAACATTCGATAATAAACTAAAGCCTAATACCGATCTGATCGTCACGGTTAATTCGCCGATCGAAAGCTTTGACTCCTCCATTATCACCCTGAACGAAGATTCTACTAACGTATCCAACTATACTATAACCAAGGATTCCAGCATGAAGAGGCTTACTGTAAAGTATAAGTGGAAGCAAAACAGCAGATACCAGATCATATTTAATGATGGCTCATTAACCGGGATTTATGGTGATAAAATTAAAAAAGCACTTAAAGTATTCCAGGTTGATAAAATTGATAACTATGGTGCACTGAACCTAAAAATTAATATTCCTGATACCTCCAAAGCCTATGTTGTTGAATTGCTAAATGACCAGAAAAAGGTGGTACGTACCGACCCCGTCAGGAAGTCGGGGCTTGTGGTTTACACGGACTTCCCGGTTGGTAAATACAATGTGAGGGTTACTTATGATAGTAACAAAAATGGTAAATGGGATAGCGGAAATGTGAAACAAAAAAGGCAGCCGGAAAATATCTGGCTTTACAGCAAGGATTTAACAGTGAGAGCCAACTGGGAAGCAGAAGAACCGATTGATATCCCCAAAGAGCCTAATCCTTAAACCAGCCGGAATACATGATATAGTTGTCGGGCAGCTGTTTCAGCATTTGTTTTTGGTCGTCTGATAATGGCTTTATCTTTTTGGCTGGCGTACCGGCATAAAGATAGCCCGATTCGCAGATGGTTTTCTCCAGTACTACCGAGCCTGCACCTATAATAACAAACTCTTCTATCACGGCATGGTCCATCACAATGGCGCCCATGCCGATCAGTACGTTGTCATGCAGCGTACAGCCGTGCACGAGGGCATTGTGGCCTATGGACACATAATTGCCAATGTTGGTTGGCGCACGCAGGTAGGTGGCATGTATAACCGCCCCGTCCTGTATATTGGTGTTGTTGCCTATTTTGATATAATGAACGTCTCCACGAATCACCGCATTGAACCAAACTGAACAGTTATCGCCCATCATTACGTCGCCTACAATAGTGGCATTTTCGGCAATGAAGCAATTGGCTCCCCAGACAGGGCTTTTATCTTTTACGGGTAGTATTACGGGCATATTTTTAATTGTTGAATTACTGGGTTATTGAATTATTGATTGAATTTATCTATGTTTGATATAACCTTATTTCCTTATAAATGAAGCAATTATTATTACTTGTGCTATTTACCTTATTGGGACAGTGTATCTGCTATAGTCAAACAATTTATGAGCTGGATAAAGATACTGCCAAATATATGAATGCCCCAATGTTCATATTTCAAATATCCCAGCTGGAAGTGGTAAAATCAACAAGTATGTTTTATGTTTCTCCGATGGCTATTGATAGTATCAGTGTTTATAAAGACGCTAAAACAACCGAACAATATGGACTGGGAGCAAAAAACGGCGTAATCCTCATAAAATTAAAACAGGGCACCAGGCTAATCAACCTTAACCAGCTTTACGATAAATTTAATATCAGGGAAAGGGGCTTCCCCGTTTACATAGATAGTGCTATTGCTTATCACCCTAAAGGCATATACTTACAGTCAGGTTATATAAAATCTGCTAAAATTGAAGCCGAAAAAAGCACGGGAGAAAAATATATCAGTCTTATTTCGGGAAACCCTATAAACAGACCTAAAAAAGGAACTATCTATATAAGAGGCAAAACGTGATAGCTCAAAAATAAAATGATTGAGTATTGCGCTGTTTTTATAAATTTACTTCGTCAAGATTAGCGGAAATAGCTCAGTTGGTAGAGCATCAGTTTCCCAAACTGAAGGCCGCGGGTTCGAATCCCGTTTTCCGCTCTTTTATCATCTTATAAAGCTTACACTTTACTTATTTCAAAATGCAATTTATTGGACTGCTTCTCTAAATAAATTAAAGAAGCAATTGTTCCCTTAACTTTCCATTTCAACGAAACATCGGTTCCGTTTAGTTCTTTCTCAACAGGCTGACCCAACTCGGCTTCCAGGTGGCTTGCGATAATTTTTAACCGGTCAACAGCACCTTTATCATACATCGATAAAAACTCAATAGAATCTAAAAGTTTAGGATAGCCTTCTGATTTAGCATCCCAAAGTATGCAGGCCAGATCCAGCGTTAATCCATTTAAAATGTCCTGTTCCCCAAATCTATAAATGGTTCTATCAGTCCTTCTTTCCTTTTTTAATGGCAATTGCTTTACCAAAGCGTCCAGATCTACTCCCCATTTCAAAAATAAATTCGTCCCTCCGAACAGTATTCCCTCATCAATTAGTTCGACCCCGTTTTTATCTTCTCTATAAGTAACAATCGGGTCTGCATCTTTCTTAAATAGCTTAAAAAACTCCATAGATAATTAAATCTCATCAAAAAATAGTATCATGTAATTCCTGCGCATGTACCTTATAATCAGTTGTATAATGCAGGCCCCTGCTTTCCTTTCTTAGCATGGCCGATTTCACCACAATATAGGATACCTGTATCAGGTTTCGTAATTCGCACAATTTTACTGACAGTTTGGTACGCTTGTAAAACTCTTCGGTTTCTTCATATAATAAACCCAGGCGCCGCATAGCCCTGTCGAGCCTGAAATCGGAACGTACGATGCCTACATAATCACTCATCAGCTTTTGCATTTCGCGCACGTTGTGAGTAACCAGGATATCCTCGTTAGATAGCTGTACGCCATGCTCATCCCAGTCTGGTATGTTAACGGGTATTACATTGGTTTCAAATTGTTCCACAGCATCTTCATATATTCTGTGAGCGAATACCAGCGCCTCCAATAAAGAGTTTGACGCCAACCTGTTAGCGCCATGCAATCCTGTTGATGAACACTCCCCGCAGGCGTATAAGTTCATAATGGACGACCTACCTGAATGATCTACCAGAACACCACCGCACATATAATGACAAGCAGGAGCCACCGGAATCATATCCCTGGTCATATCAATACCGATCTCCAGGCATTTGGCATAAATATTTGGGAAATGAGCCAGGATATCTTTCTTCTTGCGGTGACGAATATCAAGATATACATAATCTTCACCGGATTTTTTTATCTCGGCATCTATAGCTCTTGCAACAATATCTCTCGGCGCCAATGATCTGCGTTCATCATACTCCTGCATAAACTCTTCTCCGTTGGTGCGTTTTAATATCCCGCCAAAACCACGTACCGCTTCGGAGATCAGGAATGACGGATATTCACCCGGATTATACAGCGCTGTCGGATGGAACTGGATAAACTCCATATTACGCACTTTACCTTTAGCGCGATAGACCATGGCCACGCCATCGCCGGTAGCTATAGTTGGATTGGTAGTAATTGAATAAATATGCCCCGCACCACCTGATGCCATTACGGTTACTTTGGATAATATTTTTTCTACATGTCCATTTAGAGTATTCAACGCATATATGCCATAGCAGGTGATATCATCGCTCGACTTATCTACAAACTTTCCTAAATGGTGCTGGGTGATCAGGTCGACCGCGAAATAGTGGGTTAAAATGGTAATATTCGGGTTAAGATGTATCTGATCCAACAGTGCACGTTCTATTTCCCAACCGGTGATATCCTTATAATGTAGCACCCTGAATTCGGAATGGCCGCCTTCTTTGGCCAGGTCATACATACCCTCGTTAGTCTTATCAAAATTGGTTCCGTAGTCAATAATTTCACGAATTCTTTCCGGACCTTCCTGCACTACGATCTTCACTACTTCTTTATCACAAAGGTCATCACCGGCAATTAAAGTGTCTTCGATATGCTTTTCAAAAGAATCCTCTTTTTTATCCACAACCACCGCAACACCCCCCTGCGCATACTTAGTGTTGGATTCATCCTCGTTCGACTTTGTAACTATCAGTACTTTACCATGTTTTGCGGCCTTAAGTGCAAAACTTAATCCGGCGATACCAGAGCCTATTACCAGAAAATCCGCTGTTCTTGTCATGTTGATGTAGAAGTTGTGTAAAAGTACTACTTGTGTTAACAAGAGCTTTAAAAGATGTTAATTTTGTGTAAGTAAAAAACTAACAAATATCTAAGACGTTGATAACCCTGATTTGTGACTGCAATATCAATAATCTTTGAGCTACTTTTGCGCCAGATTATTGTCATAACTAACATTTATCAAGCAAGCAAACTATCAACAAAAAAGTTTTAAAAGAAAATAACGGTTATTGTACTCATCTTTAAATCAATTAAATATACTATAAATAATAGCGGTAAAATGTGGATAAAAGGTTAAAACTAATCTTTCATATGCTTTGTATCACTACTTTTAAACATAACTAACACACCAATAACAATAGGTTCTTTTTATATATAAAACTAATTGTTATTAATTGAAATGTTGAAATGGATACCTTAGAGGAAATAAATTTGAAAGGTTTTGTGGAGGAAGAAATAGATCCGACGCTTGATCTTTTTGCGGAAATAGAAAAGTTAAAAAAGGAAAAGAATGCAGTTATTTTGGCTCATTATTACCAGGAACCCGATATTCAGGATATTGCGGATTATATTGGCGACAGCCTGGGGTTATCCCAACAGGCAGCCAAAACTGATGCCGATATTATCGTGTTTGCCGGTGTACACTTTATGGCCGAAACAGCAAAGATATTATCTCCAAACAAAAAGGTCCTTTTACCCGACTTGAAGGCAGGATGCTCATTAGCAGACAGTTGTCCGCCACATTTGTTCAGGAAATTTAAAGAGGCCTATCCTGACCATTTGGTGATCACTTATGTGAATTGTACAGCTGAACTGAAAGCCATGAGCGATATCGTTTGCACATCAAGCAATGCGATACAAATTGTTGAAAGCCTGCCAAAAGAGCAAAAGATCATATTTGGGCCGGATAAAAATTTAGGAGCTTATGTAGCAAAGAAAACAGGAAGGGATTTAGTTTTATGGAACGGAGCCTGTATGGTTCACGAGATATTTTCGAGAGAGAAGATAACCAAATTAAAAGAAAGACATCCCGGGGCTAAATTGCTTGCTCATCCTGAATGTGAGGAAGTTATATTGAAGATGGCGGATTATATTGGGTCGACAACAGGGATATTAAAATATGCGACAAATCATCCTGAAAAAGAATTTATAGTTGCTACAGAAGCAGGTATTATTCACCAGATGCAAAAGGAAAACCCGGATAAAGTATTTATTCCGGCGCCACCAAATAATAATTGTGCCTGCAACGATTGCCCGCATATGAAAAGAAATACATTGGAAAAATTATACCTGTGTATAAAAAATGAAATGCCAGAGATAACTTTACCGCAACATATTATTGAAAAAGCGGTAAAACCGATTGAAAGAATGCTGCATATATCGGCCCAGTTGGGTTTATAAAAAAACTATAATTTATGTCGAACCTTATCAAAACCGGATTAATGGCTTACGGAATGTCGGGGCGTGTATTTCATGCACCGTTTATCAGCGTACATCCCGGGTTTGAATTGAAAGCAGTGGTTGAAAGGCATGATAAAAAAGCAGTTTTACAATATCCAAATATTACCAGTTATAACAGTGTTGATGAACTATTAGCTGATGATGAAATAGAACTTGCTATTGTCAATACCCCCAACTATACTCATTTTGACTTTGCTATGCAGGCATTAGCTGCAGGTAAACATGTATTAATAGAAAAGCCCGCTGCGGTTACCACCAAACAGGTAAAGCTGTTATACGACCTGGGCAGAAAAATGAATAAGCACGTAATGGTGTATCAAAACCGGCGCTGGGACAGTGATTTTTTATCAGTAAAAGAAATTATTGAAAGCGGCAGATTAGGCGAATTGATAGAAGTTCATTTCAGGTTTGATCGATATAAACCAACATTAAGCCCAAAAACATTTAAGGAGACTAAAAGCGCTGCGGCAAATGGTTTGGTATATGACCTGGGCCCGCATTTGATAGACCAGGTGATCAGTATTTTTGGGAGACCGTTATCCTTCAAAAAAACTACTGCTACCCATCGGGAAGGATCTGAAGTTGTAGACTATTTCAACTTTCATTTACCTTATCCGCACCAGTTAAATGTGTATATCACATCGGGGTTGCTTATAGCAGCACAATTACCAGCATTTGTCTTACATGGTACATTAGGTAGTTATGTGAAAAAAAGGTGTGATTTGCAGGAGTTGCAACTACAAAAATCAATGTTGCCCACTGAATCTATATATGGTTTGGAGGGACCAGGAAGTAGGGGTAGATTGGTAACCATTGGACTGAATGGCAATACAGAAAATGAATATATTGAAACAAAGAAAGGGGACTATATCCAATTATTTGAGGCTGTTTATCATACCATCCGCCATAACGCGTTATATCCCATAACAGAAGAGCATATCGCCTGGCAGATCGAACTACTGGAAGCGTAAAAATTATACAGAATGAGTACATTTATAACCAGAATGAAGAATATATTTTTACTTTTTAGCCTGATCATAATTGCCGGATGCACACAGGCACAGAATAAACCCGACATAGAGAAAATACCACCATTCCATATATTAAAACAGGACAGCACCTGGTTTACGCCTGCTGACCTGAAGAAGAACAGGGCGGTGATGATCATTTATTTTGCCCCGGACTGCAGCCATTGCCAGCACCTGATGTATGAGATGAAGCCAAAAATGAAAAAGTTTGGCAACATTCAGATCGTGATGGTCACTTTTATTGAACCATCTATGTTAAGGGCATTAAAAGGCTTTTACCGTGATTTCAATTTGGCTAAGTTCCCCAATATTACGGTGGGGACGGAAGGGCGTACTTATGTGGTTCAGAAATATTACCAGGTATCCACCACGCCATATATAGCCATATATGATCACAAGGGCAAGTTGGTTAAAGCCTTTGATAAACCGACAACTATAGATAGCTTGATAGCTGCAGTTAAAAAGACTTAAATATTATTGTTGCTGCTGTTGTTGCTGCATCATTTCCATATAGCGCTGGTAACTGTTTTTAGCAGCTTCGTTTACCGGTTTGAATTCTATGACTTCGGATGTTCCTGCATGATGGGCTGGCGAATCGTCCTCACCAACGGATACAGCCACTTCCAGTAGGTGTTCCGAAGCACCTTTATAAATACCCTTTACCGGCGAGCAGTCGGAAAAATTGCGGCCTACGGCTAAACGGATATGGGTATCATTAGCGATGCAATTATTAGTTGGGTCGATACCCAGCCAGCCATAATCAGGGATATAGGCCTCGGCCCAGGCGTGGGTTGCACCTTCGCCGCGCATAGCGGTACTGCGATTGGTACAAATGTAACCGCTCACATACCTTGCCGGAATATGTACCAGGCGAAGCATCAAGGTTAAAATATGTGCGAAATCCTGGCAAACACCGGCTTTCAATTTCCATATCTCATCCAGCGTGGTTTCAACCGTGGTAACGCCCTTGATGTATTGAAAATTATCATATACATAACGGCAGAAACGCAGGGCTACCTGGTAAGGGGTATCATCTTTTGATTTTTCGGCTTTTACCAGTTCCATCAACTCATCAAAACCTTCAAAATATTCTTGTTTCAAAAAATCAATATAGGGCACCATAAATTGCAGTCGTTTCAGGTCTTCCCATTGCTGTGACGGAAAAATATCATTGCCTGGCAAAGGGCGGTGGTGTGTATTGACCAATAATTTTGAGCTGATAATGAGCGAGGTATGCGGTTCGCTGTAGGTAAAACTACCCACCTCGTTACCGTAATAATCAATATAGGTATCAATTACCGGGTCGCCTGTAATAGTGAGCTCCTGCCTTACTACATCCTGATATTCGTCCTTAATGGGGAACAAGATGATCTGGTTGGCGCTGTCGCGCACCGCACTTGGGTAGGTGTATTTGGTAATATGTTGTATTTTAAATTCAGGCATAATAGACGATATAAATAAGTTTAGGAGTTTGCAAAATAATGGTTGTTGAGCGCGTTGCCGATCCCAAAAAGCTCGCTCCGTATCTGGGTTAAAAATAAATGCAGTCCTTCGTCCTCAATACTCTTAACAGAACTGTAGGTGATATGGCTCTGCAACCGTCCGATATAGAAAGACAACTCCCTGAAGTGATCGATATTACTATCGTTTTTTAATCGCTCAAAATAGCGCTGTATATGATTCACAGCATAGATCACCGAGCGGGGGAAATCATTATTCAATACTACCTGTTCCAGTACATTACCTGCTTCAAAACCTTCGCGGTAAGTTTTTAGGTAGATCTCGTATCCGCCTAAAGATAACAACAGGTGCTTCCAATAAGTGGTGTCCGTCAACAGATCGGGGTCATCATCAACAGAACCAAATTTGGTATCCAATATATCCACCGATTGTATGCCCCGCTCCAGGTATTTGCCGATGTTCATAAAACTTCGCCCCTCGCCGCGCTCCATCGTAATTTCAACGGTACCATAGTAGAGCATTACTTGTTTGATCAGGATATCTAGCACGCTTATGGGATCTTCCCGTTTAAGCATATTTTCCAGCTTATTATCTTTTACGGTGTGGTAATATTCGTTGAGGCACTGCCAGAGATCTTTGGTGATATGCTCCTGTACCCCACGGGCGTTTTCGCGGGCCAGTGTGATGATGTTTAAGATGGAGTTAGGATTATCCTTACCAGTCACCATATAACGGATAACCGCGCGGCTATTGTTGCCTAACTTTTCGCTCTCTTCGTTCTGGCCCGAAAATATCCGGATCACCGGTTCCCAGGTAAAACCCTGCACAGCATCCTGAGATGAGGCGTAATTTATTTTGAGCATACGCAAAATACCATCGCTGCGCTCTACATAACGGCTTAACCAATACAAACTTGCTGCTACCCTGCTTAACATATTTTACTTTTTCGGAACCCGGATCTTCGATTTCGGATTTGGTTTTTTGATCTCAGGTTCTTTTGCTTTCGCCTTCACCCTTTCTTTTTTGCCTTCTTCAGCCAATACCCAGGTATCCTTGCTGCCACCACCCTGCGAACTGTTCACCACCAGCGAACCTTCTTTAAGCGCCACCCTGGTTAATCCACCCGGAACGATCTGTATACCGTCGGGCCCGCAGAGGGCGTAAGGGCGCAGATCGATACGGCGGGGCTGCAATACGCCTTGAATATAACATGGGGCAGCTGACAGGCTTATAGTGGGCTGTGCGATGAAATTGCGTGGATCTTTAAGGATCTCCTTCTTATAATCGTCGATTTCTTCTTCGGTTGACGCATGGCCCATCAGCATGCCATAGCCGCCACTTCCGTTGGTTTTTTTCACCACCATAGTATTAATGTTGGCAAATACGTGCTTGCGTTCCTCTATATTACCCAGCTGGTAGGTCGGTACATTTTTCAGTATAGGCTCTTCATTCAGATAATATTTGATCATTTCGGGCACGTAAACATATACCGCTTTATCATCAGCCACACCGTTGCCGATAGCATTTACGATGGCCACGTTGCCTTTGCGGTATGCGCCCATAATACCGGCTACGCCCAATATACTCGATGGGTTAAATACCAATGGGTCTAAATATTCATCATCCACCCGGCGATATATCACATCAACCTGCTGCAGGCCGGTGGTGGTTTTCATATATACCTTTTGATTTTTCACGACCAGGTCGCGCCCTTCAACCAATTCGACACCCATTAACCGGGCAAGCGTAGTATGCTCAAAATAGGCTGAGTTGTAAATCCCCGGGCTTAACAGCACGATAGTAGGATTGCTGATCTGCCGCGGAGAAAGTGACAGCAGGTTTTTATATAAGATGGTAGGATATTCCGTCACACTGCGAACACCGCATTGCGGCATCAGGTCGGGAAAAAGGCGTTTGGTGATCTCGCGGTTCTCCAGCATATAGCTCACGCCGGATGGGGTGCGCAGGTTATCTTCCAATACGTAGAATGTGCCATCATGATCGCGGATCAGGTCGATACCGGCAATGTGCACATAGATATCGTAAGGCACCTGCAACTGATACATCTCGCGTAAAAAATGAGGACAGGAATAAATAATATCGATAGGAACAATGCCATCCTTTACGATGAACTGGTTATTATAAACGTCTTTCAGGAACAGATTGAGGGCATTAAGACGTTGCTTGATGCCTTTCTCTACGAACGCCCATTCGGCTGCGGTAATAATGCGCGGGATAATATCAAAGGGAAAAATCTTTTCGATACCCTCGCCGCTGCTGTACACGGTAAAGGTGATGCCCTGGCTCATAAAAAGCCTTTTGGCCAATTCTTCCTTTCTAGTCAGGTCTTCGGCTGATTCTTTAGACAGGTAATCTATTATTTTGCTGTAATGATCCCGGATACTATCAACCCCATACATCTCATCCCAAACACCACTTATGGGACTATATTGATTAAAATAACCTGATTCCTCCATAATTATGCACCCGAAATGATATTAATTGATCAGATATTTCTTAATGATTGTAATTTATGAAGTATTTCGTCATAAAAACAAATAGTTTTTGAGAAATTTACATAAAAATCTATCTAAATATATTATTTTTTTATCAAAACAACTTTAAAGCAGTATAATTTATACGAAAACATCATTATTTATAAATGATTATAAAACAAAAACGGCTTAAGAAATTTCTTAAGCCGTTTAAAAATTCGAAAAGAATAATATTTATTCCCCCGATGCATGTTCCTGGATCTCTTCCTGCCTGAATAGTTTGGCGCTGAAGTAATCATTGTTCATGCGGGAGATGTTTGTTAAGCTGATCTCCTTAGGGCATTCGGCTTCGCAAGCGCCGGTGTTGGTACAGTTGCCAAAGCCTTCTTCGTCCATTTGCGCTACCATAGATTGCGCACGGCGATAACGCTCAGGCTGACCCTGAGGCATCAACGCAAACTGAGATATTTTGGCCGATACGAACAGCATAGCCGAAGCGTTTTTACAGGCAGCCACACAAGCCCCGCAACCGATACAGGTAGCCGAGTTGAAAGCTTCATCGGCGATAACTTTGGGTATAGCTATTTCGTTGGCGTCAGGAACACCACCGGTATTTACTGATACATATCCACCGGCCTGCTGTATCCGGTCGAAGGCTGAACGATCAACCGCCAGGTCCTTAATAACTGGAAACGGTGCTGCGCGCCATGGCTCAATGGTGATTGTTTGCCCATCGTGGAAAGTACGCATGTGCAGCTGGCAAGTCGTGATGGCGCGTTTTGGCCCGTGCGGGTGACCATTTATATATAAGGAGCACATCCCGCAAATACCCTCGCGGCAATCATGATCAAAATATATAGGATCTTCACCCGTGTGTACCAGGCTTTCATTCACTACATCCAGCATTTCAAGAAATGACATATCAGGCGAAATATTCTCAGCCTTATAGGTTACAAATTTTCCCGCTGTTTGTGCATTTTTCTGGCGCCATACTTTCAGCGTCAGGTTCATATTATTATGTTCCATAGTTGGAATATTGAATTGATAAATTTGATGTATCGTTACTTTTTATGCGGAAAACCACTTATTTTTCTCCGTAATGTTCACAATACGCATTTGTATTTTCTATTTTAAATCCCTTTTCTAAATCGATATCGTTCTTTCTCTTATTGCTACCCCATGAAAACACTTTCTCAAAAAAAGGCAGCCATTTATTATCTTTTATTTGCTGATAAAAATATACTTCATGTTCCTTTTCCTTCAGGCTCATTTCGTATAAAATCTCGTCGTGCTCTATTATATTCAATGCGTTGAAAAGCCTTTTCATCCTGACATATTCACACACATTGCCGCTCTCCAGGTTCCCTGCAAAATAGAAGGGCATAAACCAACCGATCAGATAACAGCTCGCGCTGATTGCTTTGCCGATGAAATAATACTTAAGCTCGTACCATTTTGGAACGGGCACCTGGTATTGGTTCATCATTTTTAATACCTCTGCCCTGTGATTCCATTCGTCTATCTCAATTTGCCTGATCGCTTTCTTTTCCTCTAAATCCTTCACTGCGCCTGCATGACCCTGGTAAGCAAACGCCGCAGCTTTTTCGGCTGAATAGGCTTGCTTTAATAACTTGATCAATACAGGGTTGTTAAGCAACATGTTTATTTAGATGAAAGCATCTTACTTATAACTCCTCTGTGTTAAATGTACATTTTCAAATTCAAGCACTTCCTTATGCAATTCTTCGGGCTGATTATCGCCTTTATATTCCCAGGCGGATACGAACGCGAAGTGATCATCATCGCGAAGCGCTTCACCTTCCGGTGTTTGTGATTCTATCCTAAAATGACCACCGCATGATTCACGGCGCATCAGCGCATCGTCAACCATTAGTTCGCCCAGCTCCAGGAAGTCGGCCACACGGCCGGCTTTTTCCAGTGACTGATTTACTTCTTCATTCTCGCCTAATACGATGGCGTTTTTCCAGAAATCAGCACGCAAGGTTTGTATCAAACCTTTAGCTTTTTTCAACCCTTCTTCATTACGTGCCATACCGCAATATTCCCACATGATATGGCCAAGCTCGCGGTGATATTCATCCACGGTTTTGGTGCCCCTTAACGAAAGCAATGTTTTGATACGGTCCTCTACATCCTTCTTGGTTTGTTCGAAAGCCTGGTGTTTAATATCGATCGGTTTTGGACCCAGCGTAGCCAGGTAATCACCCAGAGTATAAGGGATCACAAAGTAGCCGTCGGCTAAGCCCTGCATCAAAGCAGAAGCACCTAAACGGTTTGCACCGTGATCCGAGAAATTAGCCTCACCCAAACAATATAATCCCGGTACGTTGGTCATCAGGTTATAATCAACCCAAAGGCCGCCCATGGTATAGTGCACCGCAGGATAGATCCGCATCGGCACCTTATATGGGTTTTCGTCCGTGATCTGGTAGTACATGTCAAACAGGTTACCATATTTGGCTCTTACCGCATCTTCACCCAAACGGGAAATCGCCTCGGCAAAATCAAGGAAAACCGCGAAACCTGTAGCGCCTACGCCACGGCCCTCGTCAACCATTTCTTTACCATTACGGGATGCCACATCACGCGGCACCAGGTTACCGAATGCCGGATATTTACGTTCCAGGAAGTAATCCCTGTCTTCTTCCTTCAGATCGGTTACTTTCAATTCGCCCTTGCGTAATTTTTGTGCAAGCTCTACTGTTTTTGGCGCCCAAACGCGGCCATCATTACGTAAAGACTCCGACATCAGGGTCAATTTAGACTGATGATCGCCGGATACAGGTATACAGGTTGGGTGAATTTGCGTATAACATGGATTGCTGAAAAACGCCCCGCGTTTGTGCGCCCTCCAGGCCGCGGTAACGTTACAGCCCATAGCGTTGGTCGACAAATAGAATACGTTGCCGTAACCACCCGTAGCCAACAAAACAGCATGGCCCGAATGGGTTTCTATTTTACCTGACTCCAAATTACGGGTAACAATACCCTGCGCTTTGCCATCAATTAATACGACATCCAGCATTTCGGTTCGGGTATACATTTTCACCTTGCCGGCAGCGATCTGGCGGTTCAAAGCCGAATAAGCGCCTAACAATAATTGCTGACCGGTTTGGCCGCGGGCGTAAAATGTACGGGATACCTGTGACCCACCAAATGAGCGGTTATCTAATAAACCGCCATACTCGCGGGCGAAAGGAACACCCTGTGCCACGCATTGGTCGATAATGTTGACTGATACTTGTGCCAGGCGATATACATTTCCTTCGCGGGCGCGGTAATCACCGCCCTTTATAGTATCGTAGAAAAGACGGTAAACGCTGTCGCCATCGTTCTGATAATTTTTTGCCGCGTTGATGCCACCCTGCGCAGCTATAGAATGCGCACGACGGGGGCTATCCTGGAAACAGAACGACTTTACATTGTAACCCAGCTCGGCCAGTGAAGCCGCCGCCGAAGCGCCTGCCAACCCTGTCCCCACTACGATCACATCGTACTTACGCTTGTTGGCCGGGTTAACCAGCTTCAGGTTAAACTTATGCGTACTCCATTTTTCGGCTAATGGGCCTTTTGGAATTTTAGCATCTAAATTCATATGGTGAAATTCTAATCTCTAAATTCTAAACTCTAACCAATCTTAGTCTTCCGGACTTTCGGTCTTTCCGACTTCCGGACTAAATGATCAACTCTTTGCAAGATGATATAACCAATAATACACCACCGGCATAGCCGCAAAACCCAGTGGAATTATCACCGCGAAAAACCAGGTGCCAATAAATTCAACAATTGGCGTATACTTTCGATGCACCCATCCCAGCGTGCGGAAAGCGCTCTGGAAACCATGCAATAAGTGGAAGGCTACAGCACCCATCGCGATCACATAAAATATCACATACCAGATATTGCTGAAGGTAAGCGCTACGCGTGCATGCAGATCCTTCACCCTTACTATTTCCGTATTGTTTTCTGTCGATATGGAATTTTCAAACTTGGGTGAGGTTGGTGTAAAATCTGCTGAAGTGGTTATACCCGATGACAGATCAGTGCGGTATTCCTTGTACCCTAACCGGTCGCTGTATTTATAGCTGAACCAAAAATCGCTCATGTGGATCACGATGAAAAGAAACAATATCGAACCGAGCAGACCCATGTTTTTGGACGACCATGAAGCATCTGATTTGGGTTGAACAGCATAACCTACCGGGCGGGACCTGCGGTTTTTCAATGTTAGCACAAGTGCATATACCGCGTGCACCAATATCGAGAGGTACAGGAAGTAGGCTATTACCTCAATCGGGGGAAAGTGTGTCAAAAAATTGGCATACACATTAAACCCGAAACCGTCATCGTGCTTGAATAATAAAAGGTTGCCACCCAGGTGCACTATCAAAAAAGTACACAAAAACAAGCCTGTTAAAGCCATGATCAGCTTTTTGCCCAGCGATGAGTTAAAGGTTTGTTTAAATTCGCTCATTATAAAATAGATTTGTCAGGCAAAAGTATTTATTAAATACCAAAAGATATAAATGGTTTCCTGATATTGACCGACAAAGCGCTATTTAGAAACATTCTAAAATTACATTTAAACCTTTGGTACTTAATAGCTAAAGATTATATTCGGCAAACCTTATTCCGATCTATCCCGATATGAAATATTTCCCATTTTTAGCGTTGCTTATTCTGTGGGCAGGTTGTAATAAAGTAGCTCATGTTGAATTTACCGGAACTACCCCCGGTGTAAAAAGTGGCACCGTTGTTATTAAAAATCAGAGAGATAGTACCCTATATGGCGTAAACATTAAGGATGAAAAATTTCAGACCGGTGGTATATTGCCCGAAGCCGGTTATTATACGATGGATGTCATAGATGATGCCGATAAAAGCAGCCATGACCGGCATTTTGAAGTTTACCTGGAAGATGGTAAATATACGGTTGCCACGGAAGCAGGGAAGCTGTTTAAATATCCAAAGATCACTTCGTCATCCAAAATACAGAACGACTTATCAGCCTACAATACGCTGAACAATCCAACATCTGCAGGAGCGCCCAATGAAGCAGCACAGTTTGATGCATATCAGCAATTTTTAAAGCAATATCCCCAAAGCTCTATTTCGGCGCACTTGATGAGCAGGATGGCTTATGATGCCGAACCTGCCAAATATTATGAGATGTATAAGACCTTTAGCGCCGAGGCAAAGAATAGCGTAGAAGGTAAGGAAATTGGCGAAAAACTGAGCCACCTGGTGAAACTGATCCCCGGAGCGCAGAGCCCGGTTATTGTGGGTAAAACGCCGGATGGAAAACCGTTTGATCCGGCATCGATAAAGAAGAAGGTGATACTGATCGATTTTTGGCGTGCTGTGAACCAGGTAAGCCGGCTAAATCATCAGAGCATGCAAAGCCTGCTTAAAGAGTTTAAGGCAAATGACTTTGGCATATTAAGTGTTTCCATCGACTCAAAAGCGGATTGGTGGACGGGCGCCATTAAAGAAGATAATATGACCTGGGCGCAGGTTTCGGACCTTAAGGGGAATGATTCACAAAACGCGGCAAACTGGGCAGTTAGCCAAATACCCACTTATTGTTTGGTGGATGGCAATTGGAAGATCATAGCACGTGATATACAATTGCGGGAAGTGCCTGTATATGTAAATGAATATTTAAGCAAGCATTAACCAATTGCGATCACTTTGTCTTTCAATACGCCGAATATGCGATCGTTTTTTTGACGCCGGATAGCCACCCGGCCCGTAAACCTGCCGAAGGAGGGCAATACAACCTGTTTATCGCCGAAGGCAAAGCATGGAATGGTCAAACTCTGCCTTCCCCTGCCCGACAGCAACACTCCCGGATGTATGTGCCCGCAAAAAACATAGGGGCCTGCATTTTTAAGAACCTCATCACTTAAGGGATGGTGCAGCATCCGAAAGGGCCCGATCTGCAGTTCATCATGCAAGGCAACATTCAGTTCGTGATAGTATTTATCGTGAATGATGTCGTGATTACCGCGTATCAATATGATCTCAAGTTTGGTAAACTGCTGCCGCCACAGCCTGAACCATTCCCAATCAGCATTCATATCGCTGTGGAACAGGTCGCCCAAAAAAATGAGCTTTTCCGGCTTGTGCTCAAAAATCAAATCGGATAATACAGCAAGGTCGCTTTGCTCCATATCCCTCGGCACGGCGATACCCGCTTTGCGGAAATGCCCTACTTTGCCCATATGCACATCCGCAGCAACCAGCGCCTTTTGTTGTTTCCAGTAAATGGCTTTCTGGGGTAATAAAACAAGATCCTGCTCCAAAAAATTAAAGTCGAGCCCGGCACATATCGTCATGGTGCAAAAATAGTATTTTAGGATTACACTGATTATTTAAAAGCGATTACACCGATTGATCAGGGTTCAGACAAACAAAAAACCCGGCTTGCGGCCGGGCTCCTTGTTTTTATTAATCACAGTTATATTATTCTCCGCCCCCTTGCTGGAACATATTGCTAAAGCTGGTTCCGTCAGGATAGTAGCCTGTAATGATAAGGTTGCCGTTCTTCAGGCTGGTTATCGCTTTGCTGATATCCTCTGTGCTGTTAACCGGTTGCTTGTTGATGCTGGTGATCACTGATCCAACAGGGATCTGCGTATCATCAAATAATAAGCCCGGACGAACCTGGGTTACTACTACACCAGAGTTAACATGGAATTTAGCTTTTTGTGCCTGGGTAAGTGGTTTAAAGCTTGCACCCAACTTGTTGTACATTTCTTCGGCCGATTTTGAATTAGCAGCAGTACGCTTGCCTAAGTTTCCTGCATCCGCTTTTAAAGTAACGCTGAATTTTTTTTCATCATTACCGCGGGATACAGTAAGCGCGATCTTATCGCCTGGCTGTAAACGGGCTACAGGCTCCTGCAGATCAGATGATTCGTAAACAGGTTTACCTTCAACTTTGGTGATGATATCGCCTTTTTGCAAACCGGCCTGTGCGGCGCCGCTTCCTGGGGAAACTTCGTCAACATATAAACCTACGGTTTTATCGATGTGCAATGCTTCGGCCTGGTCCTGGTCAAGCTCTTTAAAGGTTACGCCCAGGTAACCACGCTTAACGGCGCCAAATTTTTCAATATCATTCAAAACCTTTTTAGCCAGGTTGATCGGGATGGCAAAACCATATCCCTCATATGAGCCGGTGTGTGAAGCAATGGCTGAGTTTATACCAATTAATTCACCTTTGGTGTTTACCAAAGCGCCGCCGCTGTTGCCGGGATTAATAGCAGCATCGGTTTGTATAAACGACTCAATACCGGTATTTAATCTTCTTTGTTGCTGTTGCTGCGGGCGCATGCGGCCAAATGGATTATCCTGCCCTTGATCCTGGTCCTGGCTGCCGATAATACCGATACCACGGCCTTTAGCGCTTACAATACCCGCTGTAACGGTTGACGTTAATTTAAAAGGGTTGCCTACGGCCAATACCCATTCGCCTACCCGAACTGCATCTGAGTTGCCCATTTTTACGATAGGTAAATTGGTTGCGCTGATCTTGATCAGGGCAAGGTCTGTATTAGGGTCGGTGCCGATCACTTTAGCAGTAAAATGACGGTGATCGTTGGTAACGATCTCGATTTTCTCCGCTTTTTCAACTACGTGATTATTGGTAACGATAAATCCATCAGGCGAAATGATCACACCAGAACCTGAAGCCATTTGCGGGCCTTGTGGTACTATGCGTTGACCGAACATATCGCCAAATAATTGCTGCATCTGGTCCTGGCCGCCGTTATCCTGGCTGGCATAAGTAGTGCGGATATAAACAACCGCGGGGGTTACTTCTGCCGCAGCTGTAGTAAAATCAACCTCGCCGGCTGATGACATGCTGGATGAGGGTAAAGGGTTGTTTGCAAAATAAACTTTTTGCTTTTCTTCAAGGCTCATGCCGCTGGTATACTTGTTCTCAACAACTTTGTATACACCTAAGGCCAAAGCGCCGCCCAAAAAGGCGGTTAGTACAGTTAAACCAAACTTTTTCATTTTCTCTGATCTGTTTTTTAATGGTTCGTGAAATTATCATGAGGTATGCTAAAGTATTTTTTAGCAATAACCCATTGAGGATTTCATATTATTATTCAATTTATTTTTTCTATGATTAATTTATTACACTTAGCAGTGTCAAATTTAATACCATATAGACGGTATATGCAATGATAAGTTATCCGTATTTTTGTTAAAATTTGTTAAATTTTATTCCAGCAGGATTAAATTTTGTTAGGACTTATTGCTTTAACGTAAAATTACTGAATAATTAGACAGGATCAGGTGAAAATTAAATTCTATAAATACCAGGGCGCCGGCAACGATTTTATTTTGGTTGATAACCGGGAAAATGTGGTAAATCACCATTATCCGAAGCTTATTGCCCGGATTTGCGACCGCAGATTTGGCATTGGCGGCGATGGTATGATGTTTTTGCAGGATAAGGAAGGCTTTGATTTCGAGATGGTTTACTACAATGCCGATGGCCAGCCCAGCAGCATGTGCGGTAACGGTGGCCGCTGCATTGTCGCTTTTGCAAAATACTTGGGAATAATTAAAAACGAGACAGATTTTTTGGCAGTAGACGGGCCACATCATGCCAAAATTTCAGAAAGCGGCGATTGGGTGAGCCTGCAGATGATCGATGTAAATGAGATCAGCAGGGATGGCGATGCGTATGTACTGAATACCGGCTCACCGCATTATATTGAATTGACCACCGGGCTTAAAAACAAAGACGTTTATTCCGAGGGCCATGCCATTCGGAATAATAATACTTACAAGGCAAAAGGCATCAACGTGAATTTTGTGGAGCCTTTGAATGGCGGCTACTTTGTGCGCACCTTTGAGCGCGGAGTAGAGGACGAAACCTATGCCTGTGGCACGGGTGTTACAGCGGTAGCGTTGGCTATGGCTAAACATAATCACCAAACCGGCCGGTTGAATACCCCTATAAAAGTGCTTGGCGGCGACCTGAATATCCGTTTTGAAAGTGATGGAAAAAACTTTAAAAACATCTTCCTGGAAGGGCCTGCTGCACAGGTTTTCAGTGGTGAAATGGATATTTAAAAATTTCATTTTTTTCTCAAACAAAATCAGATGGTGTTTAGTTAACACTATATGATGGATGCAATAATTGAACTAATATGGGCAGATATCACCAGAATACAGGTTGATGCCATAGTTAACGCGGCAAACACTTCGCTATTGGGCGGTAGCGGAGTAGATGGTGCTATACACCGCGCAGGCGGCAAGGATATACTGGAACAATGTATCGGCATAAAAGATAAACAAGGCGGTTGCCCTGTTGGCGAAGCGGTAATTACCACCGCGGGTCGGATGCCATCAAAATATGTGATACATGCTGTAGGCCCTGTATGGAACAATAATAACTCCGATGCCGAACGATTGCTTGCCAATGCCTATCGCCACAGTCTTGAAGTGGCTGTGGAGCATGGGGTAAAAACCATCGCTTTCCCTAATATCAGTACTGGCATATATCGTTTCCCCAAAGATAAAGCTGCCGAAATTGCCATCACTGCGGTAGAAGAATTCCTGTTGACAGACTTCCAGATTGAAAAGGTGTTATTTGTTTGTTATGACGAAGAAAACTACAACATTTATAATAAGCTGCTGGCACGGGAGTTGGCCTGGCGGTAATTATAGGCCATTGTCATAGCGTCATTATTAAGTTTTCTGAACAATATGACGCGCATTTATGCTAACCCCCCATACTTTCCTTATATAAAAAATGCGTTCCGTATCTCACCCCGGAACGCACCACATCGTGTTCAACTAAATCTCAAGGTCTCACGTTTACAGACCTAAGCTCTTTTGGAAATTTGCCAGATCATTCACTCCTCAGGCTCTTTACCGGGTTGGTTAATGCGCTCCGGATAGCCTGGAAACTTACTGTAAATATGGTAATGATAATGGCCACGGCTGCCGAAAGCAAGAACGCTCCCGGGCCTATGGTAACCCGGTAATCAAACTTTTGCAACCATCCGTGTAAAAAGTAAAAGGCAACCGGCGATGCGATCACACAACTGGCAATAACGAGCAATATAAAATCGGCCGATAACAAAACCCAAACCTGCGACACCGATGCACCCAAAACTTTTCGGATGCCTATTTCCTTTTTCCGTTGCTCCGCCACATAGGCCGCAAGGCCAAATAAACCAAGGCATGATATAAAAATAGCCAGCCCGGCGAAGATGCTTGCCAGGGTGCCCACCAATACTTCTATCTTAAACGTCGCGTTAAAGGCGTCATCGGCAAAACGGTAATCGTACGGGTATGATGGATTATACCTGTTAAATATGGCCGAGATCTTTGTAATGGCTTGCTGTGTATTAACATTTGGTTTCAGCCGGTACATTATACTTCCTCCCCAACCAGGATTGTAAACATAAATAGCGGGCCTGGCTACATAAAATGGCGACCCGATAACTGCGTTTTTCACCACACCAATAACGCGCATGGGGCTTTTAGAATATCCGAACGTGATGAGTTGGTTCAGCGGTTCTTTTAACCGCAGTTTTTCCGCGGCAGCCTCATTCAAAACAATGTTTAATGTGTCTGCACTTGCATTGCCTGCAAAATCGTGGCCGGATTTCAACGTCATCCCAACGGTCTTAAAATAGTCCTGCGAAATCGCATTAACATTTATCTCGAGCGACTCGTCGTCCCTTTTGCCTGGCCAGTTCGAAATAATGAACGAGGCCGGGTAATATAACATCCCGCTTCCTGAGCTGGTAACACTCACAACCTGGCCGCTTTGAAGGAGGTCGTTTTTAAGCGCATTATAATTTTTGGCAAGATCTTCACTGTTATTATTCATTACCAGTCTATCGGCGTTATAGCCTTTAGGCCTGTCCTTTGCATATTTTATCTGCTGATATATAATCAGGGTACTGATGATGAGGGCAATTGAACAAGTGAATTGCACCACAACCAATATTTTACGCGGAAGTGTTGCCCGTTTGCCCAATTGAATAGTGCCTTTTAAAACTTTTACCGGATTAAAGGAAGAAAGATAAAATGCGGGCCGGCTGCCGGCCAATAAGCCGGTAAGTAACACATAACCTATCATCACACCCCAAAACGTTATATTGGTGTAGGGTATCGCGATATTGCCGGATGATATCGTATTAAAATAAGGAAGTGCCAACTGAACAAGCAGTATCGATACCGCAAACGCCACAAAAGTAAGAAGCAGAGATTCGCTCAAAAATTGGATGATCAGATCTCGCCGCGATGAACCGATCGATTTACGCACGCCCACTTCGCGCGCACGTTTTTCGGCCCGGGCGGTCGATAGGTTCACAAAGTTGATGCAGGCGATCACTAATACCAGGATGCCTATTATACCAAAAATGCGCACATACTGAATAAAACCGTCTGTTGCCTTGCCGTTTTTAAACTCGGTAAGTAAGCGCCAGTTTTTTGCAGGTTGCAAAGCCACCTCAATTTTGGTAGTCTGATCATGTTTGGCAATGATATTTTTTATTTTGCTTTCAAAGGCTTCGGCATTGGTTCCCGGCTGCAGTTCTACATATTCGGGGTACGAATAATTTTGCCAGTGGGTGCGCTCCTTTTTAGTTTCCGGGTAGCTCTGTTCCAAATAACTGTATGGCAAAAGATAGGTGAATTGTAAAGTTGAATTAACCGGCACATCCTGCATTACACCGGTAACTGTAACATTATTTTTATTATCTATCCTGATGGTTTTATTGATCGGGTCCTGGTCGCCAAACAAAGCCTTTGCAACTGATTCAGTTAAAAGGATTGAGTTGGGCTCTTTAAAGACCGAGTTAAAATTCCCCTTTAGCAATGGGTAGGGGAACATTTTTAAAAAATCGGCACCTACCGCTAAGCCCCATGGGCTAAGTTTTTTGTCGGCAACAACAAGGCTATGCTGCGAACCCCAATCGGTTTCCGAGGCATATTTTACTTCGGGGTAGTTCTTGCGGAATTCTTCGATCAGAGGCAATGCCGACCCCTGTTGCGTTTGTATTTCACCGCTGTGATAAAAATTCAGTTTTACCTGGTATAATTGGTTGTAACCGGGCAGAAAGCGGTCATAAGTGTATTGACTGTATATCCATAAGCCGATAAGCAATGCCACAGCCATCCCGGCGGCAAGGCCAACAATATTAAGCGCGCTGTAAACTTTGTTGTGCAGCATATTGCGCCAGGCGATCTTTAAATAATTTCTAAACATATAGTTGCGGTTTAATTTCTCAGATGACCACTTTGTAGTGGTTTCCTTGTACGAAATTACCGCCGTAGAATGGGAATAAGGTCTCAAATGATAAGTTGGGCGCTCTTTTTTTAGCTGATTCTTATATTCTGCGGGGCTTTTCCTGGTCATTTGCCTGAAAGTGCGGTTAAAGGTGGATTTGGAATTGAACCCGGCATCCAGGGCGATACCCAGAAGGGTTAAGCGATCATAAGCCGGGTCCTGCATTTTACGGGTCACCTCACGGATGCGGTATTCATTGATGAAATCATTGAAGTTTTTTTTGAGCGCCAGGTTAATGATCCGGGATAATTCATGAGGGTGCAGGTCAAGTTTTTCAGCCAGTGAGCCTAAGGTGAGCTCCGCATCCTGGTAAAGCAGGCCGGCTTCTACGGCTTTTCGCAGCCAGGTACCTTTTTGCTTCAGTTCCGCAGGCAGCATTGGCCTGGCAACAGAAGGAATATGAACCGGCACCGCAACTTCTGCTCTTAAAAAAGATACGACCGCGATCCTGATGAAGATTACCGCCAAAAGGAAGTATAAAGTATCATAAGCATGGGTACTTAATTGATCATGGTAATAAAAATAACCCACTGCTGTATAAGGTATCCACAATAGCCAGATCAGGCCGAAACCCATTAGTAAGCGATGCAGCCACCTCAATTCTAATCGGTACCGGTCACTCATATTATTAAATTTCAGTCGCTGGTAAAAGCGTTCTATTAACCTAACAGACCAATACAAGTAGGTGATAACCGAAATAAACGCCGCCAGGTGCAATACCGGGCTCATGTGTTGAAAGGCATGTGTATCATAAGTAGCCGCACCCGTCCTTATGCTCTCATTGATCTCTAATACCAGAACGCCCTGTTCCAACAACAATGGGCTGAAATGCAACAGATCCTTCCAACGGAATTTATATTCCGGCCGGGTTATTTTAAGCACGTAAAAATAGATCAGTGGGCCAATTGCCAGCGAAAATTGCAACGGCAACCAGCTCCAGCGCGGGAAATAGGCGCCTAACCGGATGTCAATACCCAATAGCCGGGCCATCCACAACATTATCGTGAGCAGGGCCAGGGCCAGAAACCGGTTTGCGGCCCGGTTGATTTTTTTGGTGAACCCTAACAACAGCGTAAAAATCAGGCCGGTAAATATCATTCCCAGTAAGGCGAGGTCATAGGGGGTGATATGGAAAGTATATGCGCTCAAGTGGCTTGATTACTTCAATCCGTGTTCCAAATATATAACTTACTAATATAAAGACAATTGCGTTTTATTTACACCGATTTAATGTAACGATACCGGACATGAACCGTTCGGTTTTGAAGTGCAAGCATTAAAAATCAAATCATGTATCGCAAGATCAAACCGGAAGTGGCGCAATAAACAGCTCGCCGATGACTAATGCATTGTTAACAATTATTTAACATAAAATCCTTTTAATTAAATCAAATTCTGATTAGGTTTGAATTTTTTTGTTGATGTAGCTTCTCTTAATTTTTTACAAACAGGGAATGCTAAGAGTCGACAGTTCAAAACCATGCCAGATCATTTATGCCGTTTGCCGGCATGAGTTTTTGTCGTATGTAATTGAACCACACATTGTTCAGCTCAACCCAAACGGCGAATTTTCACTCACTTACCAGCGTCTTTTCTCCAATACCGCTAAAGAATTCAGCCAGTACCTGGACGAGATCGACTTTAAACTGGTACGCATATTGGAGGAGATGGAGCAGGGTAACATCATCAAAAAATTTTACAAAAAGCCAATCCGCCCGTTTGAGTTTTTCAGCAAGATATTTAACGAACAGCTTTTTGATACCATCCGCCCTAAAATAGAAAAGCGCATGGCCGAGGCTTTGGGATTGTTGCCCGGCCGGCAGATTTATGTGATGAGCAAGGAGGGTTATCCGGCTGAACGTAAATTGCAGATCGCTGGCGAACCGGCATCAGTATTGTTCCATTTCAGACGCGATGATACGGAGATCAGGTATTTCCCCACCATCAAATACCAGGGGATGCGTATCGAGTTCATGTTTAAAAATGCCGAGATCATTTGCAACCATCCGGCCTGGATGATGCTGGATGATACCCTTTATTATTTTGATAAGGAGATAGAGGGCAAAAAACTGGTGCCGTTTTTAAACAGGCGTTATATCGCCATACCGCGCTCATCAGAGCAATCTTACTTTGAAAAATTTGTCGCCCCCCTGATAGAAAAGCATAATGTGTATGCCGAAGGTTTTATAATCAATACAGAAAAACATGAGGCTACACCTGTTTTAAAACCGATTTATGTAGAAGGTGGTACTTCGCAGCTGCAGCTTTATTTTAAATATGCAGGTTATATTTTCCCTTATGGCGATGGCAGGCATGTTTCGGTGCGGATGGAGCGCAATGGGGATGATTATCTTTTCCACCGGATTAAGCGTTCGCTTGCCTGGGAGAAAAATAAACTGACTTCCCTGGAAGAGATGGGTTTGCAAACGGTATCCACCCTATTTCAAAATTTAGAAGTAAAGGGCAGTGAGGATGATACAGACCGCTCATTTTCCATATTTGAATGGCTTAACCAGCATCATGACCAGCTGCTGGAAGAAGGCTTTGAGATAGAGCAGCCTGAGGGGCAAAAGCGCTACCTGTTCGGCAGCAGCAAGATAGACCTTGAAGTAAAAGAAAATAATGACTGGTTTGATATTTATGCTGTGGTGTATTTCGGTCCGTACCGGATACCTTTTATCCAGCTAAAGAATCATATCCTTAACCATAAAAAAGAATTTACACTACCTAACGGCGAGATCGCGGTGATCCCCGAAAAGTGGTTTTCGCAATATGGTAACCTGCTGCATTTTTCGGAAGGGAATACTGACATCAAATTGCGCCGCCATCATATAGGCCTGGTAAATGAACTGGCTGAAGGCGAACTGGCCAGCATCACCATGAGCCGCAAGCTGCAAAAACTGAGCGATTACGAAGAAATGGGTGATGTGCCTTTGCCGCATAGTTTCAACGGTAGTTTACGCCCCTACCAAAAGGCAGGCTTCAACTGGTTCCATTTTTTGCAGCACTATCACTTTGGCGGCTGCCTGGCGGATGACATGGGTTTGGGTAAAACCATACAAACACTGGCCCTGCTGCAAAAGCATAAAGAGGAAACCGAAGAGGCCGGAAGCAAGAGCACTTCGCTCATCATTATGCCCACCTCGCTGATCTATAACTGGCTGAACGAGGCTAAAAAGTTTACGCCTAAACTGCGCATGATGGTGCACACGGGTACGCTACGCTATAAATCGCCGGATGTGTTTACCAATTATGATGTGGTGATCACTACCTACGGTATCACCCGGATAGATATTGAGCTATTCAAAAATTACTTTTTCGATTATATTATCCTGGATGAAAGCCAGAATATTAAAAACCCCTCGTCCAAATCATACCAGTCGGTTAAGGAGCTTAA
The DNA here is from genome assembly GCA_035489035.1 of Mucilaginibacter sp. Classification (GTDB taxonomy): domain Bacteria; phylum Bacteroidota; class Bacteroidia; order Sphingobacteriales; family Sphingobacteriaceae; genus Mucilaginibacter. Next base: position 30,546 of record DATHKT010000050.1, on the reverse strand, counting down.
ATCGCGTTTTAAGCTGATATTGAGCGGTACACCTGTGGAAAATTCGGTGAACGATCTGTGGACGCAGATGTCATTTATCAACCCGGGCTTGCTGGGCAGTCAGCAGTTTTTCCAGAATGAATTTGTAACGCCTATCGAAAAAAAGAAGGATGAGGACAAGGCGCGTAAGTTGCAGGCGCTGATCAAACCATTTGTGCTGCGCCGCACCAAGGAGCAGGTGGCCACCGAGTTGCCGCCTAAAACAGAAACGTTGTTCTACTGCAAAATGACTGATGAGCAGTCCACCGTGTATGAAAAGGTAAAATCAGAATACCGTAACGAGCTGCTAAAAAGTTTGGAGGATGGCACCTTTGCCAAAACGCAGATACAGGTTTTGCAGGGGCTGATAAAACTACGGCAAATTGCCAATCACCCGTCCATGATCGATGCGGAATATGAAGGCGACTCAGGTAAGTTTGAGGATGTGGTGCATACGCTTTCCAATGTGCTGGATGGCGGGCATAAGGTATTGGTGTTTTCGCAATTTGTAAAGCAATTGACCATTTACCGGAACCATTTCGAGGAAAAAGGCATCCCCTATGTTTACCTTGATGGGAGTACGCAAAACCGTGGCGATGTAGTAAAACGTTTCCAGGAGGATGAGAAGACAAGAGTGTTCCTGATATCAATAAAGGCAGGTGGTGTAGGATTGAACCTGACCGAAGCAGATTATGTGTTCATCCTCGATCCCTGGTGGAACCCGGCTGTGGAGCAACAGGCTATTGACCGCACACACCGCATCGGGCAAACCAAAAATGTGTTCATCTATAAATTCATTACCAAAGATTCGGTGGAGGAAAAAATACTGGCCCTGCAGCACCGCAAACTCAAAGTGGCCCGCTCACTGATCACTACCGAAGAAAGCTTTATTAAATCGCTGTCGGCTGATGATATTAAGGAAATTTTGAAATAAGATAATTAAAGACTAAGTCTGGTAATAGCAGATCAATGGTTTATATAAGGCCATATTTTATATATGAAGCTGCCTATCACTCCAACTATCGCTATATAAAAAATTACTTTGCCATGCCATCTGTCGCGTTCGGTATAAGCATATAATTTTTCTCCATCCGGCAATGTCTTTTTGTGAGATTTTAAATGCCAACCGATAAACAGGCCCAATAAGCCACCGAGAAATGCAAATATATATCCAAGAATTATCCAGGTAGTTTGCGGTGGTTCCGGAGCTTTTAAGGTCTCAAGTCTTTTTTGTTTAATAGCGACAATATCTTTTTCAGTCAAACTCTTCCCCCTTTTAGCCAGTATTTTCTGCGCGAGCACGTAATCAAGCGCGCTCCACTCGTCTGCTTTAACCAATATCTCCATCAGTTCCTCATCGGTGAATTCGTACAGATAATAGTCGTCTTCTATGCCTTCAATATTATTGGATTCGGCCTCTTTTATGAGCTGAGTTACCTGTTCAAAATCTTCTCCTTTTATCTTCACCACATAATCAATGGGAGAATTGCTCATCACCATGGATGGGTCAAATCCGGACGATTCTTCCTCTATATAATATTCAATTCCGGCATCATCTAAATGTTCGGCAAGCGCATTCGCTAAAGCGGCATCATTAAATTTTTGATAGGTAATAAATTCAGGTTGCATGATAAAGAGTTTATAGTGTTCAATATAGGTAATTCTTCTATTTTACAAAAGATAGTTATTTTAGCATTATGCTTAAAAACCAGGTTGTTGTCGTCATTTTTTTATTATTAGTTCAATTTACTTTTGCCCAGGGCAATGCCGGGGATGTTGCAGAGATCAAAGCATCGCGGTCGGCATCCAATGCGGCGATTGCCAAACATGATATTGATGGTATAGCCAAATACTGGCTTCCGGATTTTACCCAGACGATCGGCAGGGGAACATCTATGAAAGGAAAAGATAGCATAATTGCATCCTGGAAAGAATTATTCAGGACCAATGCCACAGCATCTTACGTGCGCAAACCAGCTGCTATTATTGTTGGTGATAACGGCATTATGGCATGGGAAACAGGTACATGGACCGCAAAAAATTCTTATAGCAAAGGAGGCAAATACTCGGCCATGTGGCGAAAAATTAACGGTGCCTGGAGGTTACAGGCCGAGTTGTTTGTATCGTTGAAGAAGCTGTAAATCTAAAAGAATAGCAATGCGGAATTAGAAGAAAGCGGATTTTTAAACAAATTCAACCTAATATTGTATATCCAATACTCAAACTCACAACCATGAAAAAGCTTTTACTTTTAACCTTAATGATCTTTTGCTGCGTGGCTGCTTTTAGTCAGCGCAAAGTAGCGATCTGCTGTAGTAAGCCGGAATCGGCAACACAAAGATTTGCTATGTTGGCTTCGGATAAAAAATTCATCAAGGCGCATGCCAACCCGCGGGTTTACCATTTTCAAAGTGATATCGGCAAAGCCATCACTTATAAAACGGCCGATGGCAAGGATGCTAACGCATTTGAATTTAAAGCTAAAACCCCAACCAACAATTACCTTTTGGTAGTACATGAATGGTACGGGCTGAATGACTTTGTAAAGAAAGAATCCGAAAAACTATATACCGACCTGGGCAATGTAAACGTGATAGACCTTGACCTGTACGATGGTAAGGTAGCCACCACACGCGAGGATGCCGGTAAATACATGCAGTCGGTGGTTGATGCCCGGGCCCGGGCCATTATAGCAGGTGCCATTGCTTATGCCGGTCCGAAAGCGCACATCGCTACCATAGGCTGGTGCTTTGGCGGTGGCTGGAGCTTGCAGACCAGCCTGATGGCGGGTAAGCAGGATGTGGCCTGCGTGATGTACTATGGCATGCCCGAGCAGGATGTAAACAAGCTGAAGACATTGAATGCCGATGTGCTGGGGAATTTTGCCAATAAGGACGGCTTTATCAACACCAAAATAGTGGGCCAGTTTGCCGACAACATGAAAGCTGCCGGTAAAAAATTATACCTGCACCAATATGACGCTGACCACGGTTTTGCCAATCCGAGCAACCCTATTTACAACAGCGAAGCAACCAAGGATGCTTATGCCAATACTGTTACGTTTTTAAAAGCACGTTTGAAATAGAGTCATTTCGAATTTCGGAATTTCGATTTCGGATTTAATTAAAAGGAATAATTTTCGGATTTCGTTTTTGCAATCTGACGCAATGAAAGCAAATCAAAAATTGTAATTCCGAAATCATTCTTGTAACATTGCACAAATTTTTACGAATTGACCGCCGCTGCCAGAAAAATATTCTCGTACTCACTAAAAGCTGTTATACTGGTTTTGGCGTTTTGGTTTATATACCATCGTATAAACAATAATAAAAACCTGGCGCAATTTGAAGAACTGATAACTCACGTCAGCCGGAACCAGGTGACCATCACTATGTCGTTTGTTGTGCTGCTGATGGTAGTTAACTGGGTGCTGGAATCGCTAAAATGGAAATACCTGACGCGCGAGTTGTCTCCAATGACTACCTGGGGAGCTATCGAGGCTGTATTTTGCGGGTTGACCTGGGCCATATTCACTCCTAACCGTATAGGTGAATATGGAGGGCGCGTGATGTTTTTGCCCAGCCGAAAACGCATACATGGCGTTTTTGCCATGGCGGTGGGGGCGTTCGGCCAACTTGTGATCACTAATGTATTGGGCCTCATCGCGCTGATGTGGTTTGCCTATACCTATCATCCAATAAATATATTGCTGGCTATTGGCTTATCGCTTGGTGCTATTGGGTTTATGGGTTTGCTGCTGGTGTTTTATTTCCACATCGGCTGGCTGGTGTCGTTGCTGAACCGCGTTAAATTTCTCGCAAAATACCATCGCTTTTTTGATATCATGGGGAGATATAAGTTCGACCAACTGCTGAAGGTGATGTGGTTTTGCCTGGCGCGTTTCTCTGTTTTTTCATTCCAGTATTACCTGGTTATCCATTTGCTGATGCCGCAACTGCCAATCTTCCCGGTGATGATGATGGTGTTAATTTTGTTGTTTATACAATCGGCGCTGCCATCACTTGACCTGCTGGATATCGGTGTCCGCAATTTTACGGCATCCGTGCTTTTTGTTTATATTACTGATCAGAAACTCGCGGTAATGGCGGCAGTTTCATCTATCTGGCTGATAAACCTGATCATTCCTGCTATCTTAGGCTCCGTATTCGTTTTAAAACTCAGATTCTTTGATCGTTCATAGTTGTATATCGTTATTGCTCACGGGCATTTACCTTTTTGTGCTGGCTTATCTTATCAAAGGGTGGGCCGCCCTTAAACGGCCCAAGACTGTCCAGGTTGACTTCAATACCAAAGTGACCGTATTGATCGCGGCGCGCAACGAGGATGAACGGATCACCTATACCATAGAGGATATTCTGGCGCAGGATTACCCCAAACATTTAATCGAGATCATTATTGTAGACGATCACTCCACCGACCGTACGGCTGATATTATCCGGAGTTATGCGGATAGAGGCGTTAAACTGCTGCAATTAAACGAGGATAAACCATTAAATTCCTACAAAAAGAAAGCGATAGCGCAAGCCATCGGCATGTCAAACGGCGACCTGATGGTGGCTACCGATGCGGATTGCCGGATGGGCAGCGCGTGGCTATCGTCGGTAGTAAGTTATTATCAAACCAATGACCTGGTAATGATCTCATCGCCGGTTACCTATTTTGAAGAGCGCAGTCTGTTTGAATACATGCAGACGCTGGAGTTTGCCTACCTGATCGGGATAGGTGCGGCGTTCATTGGCAACGGCCGGGCATCCACCTGTAACGGGGCCAATTTTGCCTACCGGAAAGATGTATTTTACGAGGTTGGCGGATTTGCGGGGATCGATGATTTAGCATCGGGTGATGATGAGTTGCTGTTGCAAAAAGTGGCGGAAGGTTATCCTCATCGCATCGGCTTTTTGAAAAGGAGAGAGGCCGTGGTTTATACACACGCCAAGCACACGCTGAATGAATTTTTGCAGCAAAGGCGGCGCTGGGCATCCAAATCAACTAAGTACAAGGATAAAAAAATAGTGGCGCTGGCGGTGAGTATCTGGCTGTTTAATTTGTCGCTGCTGGTAAATGCAGGATTAGGTTTTTATGATATTTTCTTTTTTAAACTATTTGCGCTGCAATTCCTGCTGAAGTATTTGTTCGAGGTGGCATTACTGTTGCCTATCACTACGTTTTTCAGGCGTACCAGCCTGGTAGGGTTGTTGATAATTATAATACCGATCCATATCATCTACTTCGTTTATGTCGGCCTGATGGGCAATACGCGAAAATATGTTTGGAAGGGAAGGACGGTAAGATAAACGCCATCTGAACCAGTAAAAACTATTTTTAATCGAAGTATCACAATTTGAGATAAACTTTGCCATTGCAGCTAAATAAGCGATATTTAGCCAACTGATCTATATCAACGGCACTTGGCAGAACTTACACCATCCCAACGCACCTGGAAAGCATTCAAGCGTAATAAAATTGCTGTTGCCGGGCTTATCTTCATCGTGCTTTCTGTGCTTGTCGCTTTATTGGGTTATCTCATCATGCCCGATTCTACCCCCCTGGCTAACAACATGACCATTCAGCTCAGCATAAAAAAACCAGGCACAGGATTTATGATGTTGCGCATCCGCAAAAGTGAGCCGGTAGATACAGTTAATATCTTCACAAAGATGCTATTCGGCCAGCCATCCTTTTACAAGGATATTCCTATAACCAATTATCATTTTGTAGGAGATTCTATTTATGTTGATGAATACATAGGCGATGAGGATAAGCCTGAAAAGAAAGCCTATAATATTTTCGAGGTATTTACCGGCCAAAAACCCATATATAAAAATGGTAACGTTTCTTTCTGCTTTTCGAAAAATAACTGTCGGGTGTTTCCTACCAATAGTGGAATATATAGTCGAGTCCAGGCAAAGGTTACCGGTGACAACATTGACTTTGTAACCTTTTGGTTAGGTACAGATATTTATGGCCGTGACTTGCTGAGTCGGCTTATTTTAGGGGCGCGGGTATCGTTGGCGGTGGGTATTATGTCGGTAATTATCAGCTTGCTGCTTGGGGTTACTGTTGGCGCCGTTGCAGGTTATTTTGGCGGATGGATAGATGCTTCGTTAAGCTGGCTGATGAATATATTGTGGGCGCTGCCGGCCCTGCTGCTGGTTATTGCCATATCATTTGCATTAGGAAAGGGGCTGTGGCAGATATTTATTGCCGTGGGGCTGTCAATGTGGGTAGAAGTGGGCAGGTTGGTGCGGGGGCAGGTAATGAGCCTGAAACAGGTAGAATTTATTGAGGCCGCGCGCTCCATGGGGTTTAATAATGCCAGGATCATCCGACGACATATTTTGCCTAATATTATAGGCCCTATATTAGTGCTGGCATCGTCCAATTTCGCATCAGCAATATTGCTGGAAGCAGGGCTTAGTTTCCTTGGATTTGGCGCTCAACCGCCTATGCCGACATGGGGTAGTATGATAAAAGAACATTATGGTTATATTATTATGAATTCTGCTTATCTTGCCGTACTGCCCGGCCTGGCTATTATGCTGATGGTATATGCCTTTAACCTGGTAACAGTAGGATTGAGGGATGCATTCGATATAAAATCACAAAGTACGCGCATTTAAAAATTTTATTCATTATTTTGCTCTTGTCTTCTAAACCACTAATGCAAAACATCGAGGAAATTTCCGGCGAGGATGAATTAATTCGGCTGCTGCTCAAAAGGCAATCCGAATTAAACTCATTGCTTGAAGTTACAAGAGCTATCAACAAAAATATCTCGACACCTGTATTGATCCAGATGCTCGAAGTTATTATGCAGAATTACCTGCAAGTGGGCAAGCTGCGTTTTCTGATCGAGCACGAAGGAAGCTTTGTATGTATATCCAGCTATGGCGGTGAAATTGAGAGTACCAAATCGTTACATCAGTCGTGTAAAAAGCTGAACAAGATCAGATCATTTTCCGCGGTAGCCGGGCATGAGGATAACCTGCTTAAACGGTATGATTATTTTATCCCCATCTACCATAAAAGCAAACCCTTAGCATTTACCCTGATAGGCGATTTTCACAGTTCGGATGAAATGCTTCACAACGATCTGAACTTCATCCAAACGCTGATCAATGTGATTGTGGTGGCGTTGGAGAATAAGAAACTTTTTCGCGAACGGATGGAATCGGAACGCTTTAAGCGTGAGATGGAGCTGGCGCAGGAGGTGCAGAACATGCTGATCCCTCTGAGGCTGCATAAGGAGACGGGCGTGGAGATTGGGGCGAAATATTTCCCCCATCAAAATATTGGTGGCGATTATTTCGACTTTATGCGCATCAACGAAAATGAATTTTTGTGGTGTATTGCCGATGTATCGGGCAAGGGAATATCTGCCGCATTGCTGATGGCCAATTTTCAGGCCAGCCTGCGTGCCTGGGCAACGGTGGAGAGCGACCTGACCACGGTAGTGGACAAGCTGAACCAGATCGTACTGAAAAACACAAAAGGCGAACGTTTTATTACGCTGTTTGTAGCTAAATATAACGAACAAACCCGCAAACTGAATTATATCAACGCGGGCCATAATCCATCCATATTATATCATGGAGGCGAGGCGGTGCCACTTAAACTGGGTACCACTATGATAGGGGCTTTTGATGAACTGCCGTTTTTAAATGAAGGTGAAGTAGATATTGAACCAGGCAGCATGATATTTAATTATACGGACGGACTGATGGATTATGACGTTCCAGCGCCGAAACTATGGAACGAGGACAAGCTGCTGAACTTTGTGGTAAATAATGGCGAGCTATCGCCCGATAAATTTAACCAAACCCTGCTGGATCATTTAAACCTGATCATCAAAGGGAAGCCTATTGATGATATTACTTTGCTGACGCTGAGGATATCGTAGACCTCACCCAACCCTCTCCAGAGGAGTGTACTTTAATATTAATTAAATAAAGGTTCACGCTACAGCAAGAGACTAATATTCATCAATTATTCTTCTTTTCAAGAAGCCTAAGAAATCATCAGCATATTTAGTGTTTGTACTGGCGAATTTGCGATATATTGGATATTCTCCATTTTCATCCATTTGTCTCAAATCCAAATAGAATATCTCAGCATTGTCGGTTTTTTGAATGACTAATTGCGTGTCTTTAGATACCCCATTTTTTTTATTAAGTTCATTGATGTAAACTATATCACCCCCTACAACCGTGTCAAAGTCCTTTTCATAAACGCTAAATATTTCTTCACCAAGTATTTCACCGCCACCATAGTTTTTCAACCACCAAATATATGACGGCGGAAAAGTCACATTCAATCGCTCTTGTGCCTTGTTAATCCATAAATCTGAAACTCCTTGGCCAAATTCGCCTAAAGTCACTATGTCCATATTGTCATTAATCAACTTGATTGTCAATTCGTAATCTTCATTTTTCATCAACTTTCATTATTAATTGATTAGTCATCCCAATATTTATTAAGCGTTTGCAAAAACTAAATATAGTGATCTAAAACACTCATGCAACTTCTCAACCGAACAACTCTTTTTCAACAATCATAACTAACAACCTTTCGTTATCCTATTTTTGCAATGATGTTATTAAGCAGGTACCAGTACGAATATATTGAGGCGGGATGTGATGAAGCTGGTCGTGGCTGCCTGGCGGGGCCGGTGTTTGCGGCGGCAGTGATATTGCCCGATGATTTTGACCATGCCCTGCTGAATGACTCCAAGCAACTACCGGAGAGCGTACGTTATGAGTTAAGGATCGAGATACAGCAAAAGGCTATCGCTTACGCGGTAGCTTCGGTTGATAACCTGGAGATCGATGAGATCAATATATTGAATGCCTCTTTCCTCGCTATGCACCGGGCCATTGAAAAACTGCACATCAACCCGCAATTTTTAATTATCGATGGTAACCGGTTTAATAAATACCCAAAAGTACCGCACCAGTGTATTGTGGAAGGTGATGCCAAATATTTCAGCATAGCGGCAGCATCCATTTTAGCCAAAACCTACCGCGATGACTACATGAAACAGATAGCAGAAGAGCACCCTGGGTACGACTGGCACAGCAACAAAGGCTATCCAACCATTAAGCACCGCGAGGCGGTTTTGAAAATGGGTTTCACCCCCTACCATCGCCGTACTTTCAGGGTAACCGACCCGCAGTTAAGTATTTTCTAAAGATGTTTTGATTAGGGACTTAGGGTTTCTATTTTTGCTTGAAACCAATAATCCAAATTGAAGATCCTCATCCTCACACATCGCGTTCCCTTTCCACAAAATGGAGGCTACCCCATAGTGGTTTGCAACACCATCCGGGGATTGGTTAATTTGGGGCACGAGGTCTCGTTGGTTTCATTAAATGCCAAGGGGCACCGCCATGATCACGCCTTTGAAGAAGATGAGCTGCTGGGCAGGATCAACTACCGTTCATTTGATATTGATGCCAGCGTATCGCTGTTTGAGGGGTTTTTGAACATGTTCAGCAAAAACACTTATAATATTGAAAGGTATTATAATGAGAATTTCGAAAAGCTGCTGATCCGTACGGTAAGGGACAATACATACGATATTATTCAGTTTGAGGGATTGTTTGTGGCCCCCTATGTGGAGTCGGTGCGCAAAAACTGCAAGACCAAACTGGTTTACCGGGCGCATAACATTGAGCATCAGATATGGGAAAGACTGGCTCAGCAAAAAAGCGATCCCTTCAAGAAACTCTACCTGAAGCTGATGGCCCGGCGTATTAAAAAATACGAGATACAGCATATCAATAAATTTGACGCCATATCTGTATTCACCGGACAGGACAAAAGCACCATGCTGCTTTATGATGCTAAAGTGCCGGTGGAGATCGTTCCGGTAGGCATCGACCTGGGGCATTATCATCCTGATTTCAGCAAAACAGAGTTCCCGAGCCTGTTTTTTTTAGGATCGCTGGATTGGATGCCCAACCGGGAAGGAATAGAATGGTTTTTACAAACCTTTCATAACGACCTTGAGAATGAGGAATTGCGGGTGAAGTTTTATGTGGCGGGTAACGATATCCCAGAGGAGTTTGATGATTACGAGGTGATGGGCAAAATATTTATCCAGGGCGAAGTAGATGACGGGCTGGAGTTTGTGAACAGCAAATCTATCATGATCGTACCGCTTTTATCAGGCGGTGGGATGCGGGTGAAGATAGTAGAAGGAATGGCCATGCAAAAATGTATTATCTCCACCTCGCTGGGTGCTGAGGGGATCAACTATAAAAATGGGGTAAATATACTGATCGCGAATACGCGGGAAGAGTTTTTTAAAGCGATTAAACGCTGCGTGGCCGACGAGGATTATTGCAAAGCAGTAGGCATGAACGCCCGCAAGCTGATGGAAGAACAGCATGACGCCAATAAGGTGACCCACAATTTGGTTACGCTATACCAAAGTTTGCTTTAGCTTTTTGTTGTAAAGTTGAAATGTTGTAAAGTTGGAATGTTAGTCTTCGTCATTTAAAAACAACTTTCAAACTTTGCAACTTTACAACATTCCAACTTCTAATTATTACTTTTGCGGCCTATTAGTTTTTTATGAAGAATACGGCTTTAACCGAAAAACACATTCAATTGGGCGCCAAAATGGTGCCTTTTGCGGGCTATAATATGCCTGTGCAATACGCGGGCATCAACGCCGAACACGAAACCGTGCGCAAGGGCGTAGGCGTGTTTGATGTGAGCCATATGGGCGAGTTTATTTTGAAGGGCGATAAGGCGCTGGACCTGATACAGCGCGTTACCAGTAATGATGCTTCTAAGCTTTATGATGGGAAAGTACAGTACTCCTGCCTGCCCAACGAGGACGGCGGTATTGTGGATGACCTGCTGGTATACCGTATTGATGAAAAAACTTATATGCTGGTGGTTAATGCCTCCAACATTGAAAAAGACTGGAACTGGATATCAAAATACAATACCGAAGGTGTTGATATGAAGGACATTTCGGACAAAGCTTCCTTGCTTGCCGTGCAGGGCCCCAAAGCCGCCGAAGCTTTGCAAAGCCTTACCGACATCGACCTCGGATCAATGGAGTATTATACCTTTAAAAAAGGAAAGTTTGCGGGTATCGATAATGTATTACTATCGGCAACGGGCTACACGGGTGCGGGCGGATTCGAGATATATGTAGATAACGAACATGCCGAAAGTGTTTGGAACGCGATATTTAAGGCCGGTGAGCCTTTTGGTATCAAACCGATCGGCCTGGGGGCACGTGATACCCTGCGCCTGGAAATGGGTTTTTGCCTATACGGGAATGATATTGACGATGCCACTTCACCATTGGAAGCGGGATTGGGTTGGGTAACCAAGTTCAATAAAGAATTTACTAATTCGGCAGCTTTGCAGCAACAAAAGCAGGATGGCTTAAAAAGCAAATTGGTAGGTTTTGAGATGATTGACCGTGGCATCCCCCGCCATGATTATGAGATCGTTGATGCTGATGGCAACAACATTGGCAAAGTAACTTCTGGTACGCAATCGCCATCACTGCAAAAGGCTATCGGGATGGGTTACGTGAAAAGCGAGTTTGCCAAAGAAGGCAACGAGATATTTATCAGGATCAGGGATAATAACATCAAGGCGCAGATTGTGAAGCCGCCGTTTTATAAATAGGCCCCTAACCCCCTAAAGGGGGAATAATAGCATAAAATATTAGATTCCTTTGAAAATCGAAAAACATACTCCTCCTCCTCCGCCAGCTGGCGGAGGTCGGGGGGCTAAACTTGAAGTTTGTTTAACACCCGCCCTGATCTCGCTTTACGATGTGGAAGAATACATTGTAGTGATCATAGATATATTCAGGGCAACCTCATCAATTTGTTATGGTATTGAAAATGGCGCGGAAGCTATTATCCCGGTGTCGGAGGTGGAAGCGTGTTCCGCATATCGAGAGAAAGGCCTGGGCTACCTCCTTGCAGCAGAAAGAAACGGCGAAGTAGTTACAGGATTTGATTTTGGCAATTCGCCATTCTCCTACACCAAAGAAAAAGTGGCCGGTAAAACCGTTGTGCTCACCACTACCAACGGCACACAGGCGCTGCACTTGTCGCGTACAGCAAAGAAAGTGGTGATTGGTTCATTTCTTAACTTAACTTCCCTTTGTAACTGGCTAAAAACGCAGAACGAAAACATCCTGCTGGTATGCGCCGGCTGGAAAAACAATTTTAATCTCGAGGATACCCTGTTCTCGGGCGCGGTGGTTGAACAACTAAAGCACCTCGACTTTAAACTGGATGACCCGGCCATTGCTGCCAACGACCTATACCAGGCAGGCAGGGACAACCTGGATGTTTACCTTGCCAAAACATCTCACAGCGAACGCCTGAAAAAACTGGGCATCGAGGCTGATATCGCTTTTTGTTTGAACGTGGATATCACTACCGCAATACCGATTTTAGAGGGGGAGCGATTGGTGAAGTTGCAGTTTGAGTAACAGTTGCAGCGGCAGTAGCACTCATCACTATTCACGTTTCCTAACCCGGGCTACTACCGCTTAACTGCATAGCTACACATTTTCTCTTGCCAACCTTTTTTTATTGCGCCGTGCTTTAAATACCAGGGAAAGCACCACGACCAATAGCCAAAGAGGCCACAACGCAATTATTTTATAAAAGAGGGTTTGCATGAATGACCAGCCTTTGCTCAACGCATATTTGAATTTATAGCCAAACCCTACAGGTTTGTCTGCCTGCACAATCAACCGGGTGTAAAAAGTAAGTGAAAGAGAACTGTATGCTACCTGCTTGTTTAAGTAGTTCAGCTGGCCCTGGGTTGATTCGATATCGCTGCGTATTTCGGTAAGCTTGTTTTCTATTTCAAGCAGGTCCGAGATCTTTGTTGCTTTTTTCAATAAGTCCTGGTAGCGGCTTTCCAGCAATTTTTTGTTACCAAGCCGGGTGGTGATGTCAATATATTTTGTGGTAATATCCGTTATACTTATGTTTTTGGAATCTATTTTATCAGCGGCAGCCGAAACAGTATCCAAAAGCAGATCAAAATATTTAGCCGGGACACGAAGTTTGAGCGTGTAATCCTTGCGGTGGCTTTCGTTGTCAGTCGACTGGTTATCTTCAACCACGTAGCCGCCTAACTTTTTAAGAGAATAAAGAATTTTTTTGCGGGTGGCATTGATGTTATTGGTTTCGAAACTGATGTCGCCATCTTTTATGATCTTTTTTGAAGTATCAACAGTCAGTTTTCCTGTTGCCGGGTCTTTTAATACCACATATTCTTTGGCATCCGAATTGCCAACAGGCTCGTCAATTCGAATATCGGCATTAGGGTCACCTTTTATAGACTTTACTCCGGGATCGGCAATCTGCAGTTCTTTTATAGTTGGTGGGTTTTCCTCCATTACTTCTTCATCGGCCATTACAACGGGTGGCGGAAACTTAACTGAATCAGAGTTGCTGTTTTTATTTCCGCAGGATGAGAAGATCAACAGCAGGGTGGCGGTCAGGATGAGATTCTTCATAATAAGGTTGTTTAGTTTTATACCATATAAAACGCCAACTTCAAAATTAAATTGTGTAAAATATATAATTACAGAATAAAAATCCGCCAAAATAAATTTTACAGCATATTATTTTAGTACGTCAAAGAATAATGCAATTGTTTTCACAAACAATTAATGATATATGATGGAATGCCGCTGCAAAACTTTGACGGCTGGCATAGGATTTTTTTAGCTGATATCACAAGCGGGATGCAGGTAATAGTAAAGCGGAATGTTATATACAAAGATACATAGAGGATTTGGATAAGTTACTGACACGACTTTGTCAGTAACCGTTATTACTTCAGTTTTTCATTGTTCCTATGCCGGTCGGTATCGCGGATAGTTTTCTTTTCTAAATTTTTTTCAAATGCTTCGGACAGGTTGATCCCAGTTTGATTGGCCAGGCAGATCAGCACAAAAAGTACATCGGCCATTTCATCAGCCAGGTTAACTTCGGTATCTGATTTTTTAAAGGACTGCTCGCCATACTGCCTGGCCATAATGCGGGCTACCTCCCCCACCTCTTCCATCAAAATGGCGGTATTGGTCAGTTCGTTAAAATACCGGATGCCGGTGGTTTTGATCCAGTTATCAACTATATCCTGCGCTGCCTTGATTTCCATAAGAGATATTTAAAAAATTAATGATTGTCCCTGTCTTTGGTGTCCATAATGATCGTAACCGGACCGTCATTCAACAGGCTGATCTTCATATCGGCACCGAAAATGCCGGTGGCTACTTTTTTGCCGGTGGCCCTTTTGAGCATTTCAATCATACAGTCATATAGGGGAATAGCCTTTTCGGGCCTTGCCGCACGGGTAAAGCCAGGGCGATTGCCTTTTTTCGTTGAGGCGAATAAGGTGAATTGTGAAATAAGCAAAACATCGCCATTAACATCGGCTAATGATTTATTCATCAATCCATTCTCATCTCCAAAAACCCGCATCCCTGCAATTTTTTCACCCAACCAAATCACATCTTTTAATGTGTCAGCGTCTTCAATACCAAGCAGTACTAAAAACCCTGTTTTAATTTCCCCTGTTACCTTTCCATCAACTGTACAGCTGGCCTGGGTAACGCGTTGTAATACTGCCCGCATATGTTTAAAATCAAGAGGCAAGATAAATTAAAGCGCCTGATTTTACTGGTGGATTTATTAATATATTTGTGTAGCAGTTACATTACTAACCTTATCGCTTTTCCATCAACATGAAATTTAAAAGCTTTTTTTATCTCTCTTTAACTCTGTTGCTTGCTATAGCATCATGTAAAAAAAGCGGTACTTCTCCCCAAAAGCATACAAAAGTAGAGGTGGACGTTTATGTAGCGGGATATCTAAGCACGGGTTTTACCACGGTTTCGGCAACGTACTGGAAAAATGGCGTGCTCAATAAGCTTGACCACGAAACATCAAATTCCCAGGCAAAAGCTATCGCGGTAAACGGAAGTGATGTGTATGTAGCCGGTTCTATTGCGGAAAATGATGACAGGCAAGTAGCTGCGTATTGGAAGAATGGTGTGTTTACAAAATTGCCGGATAATTTATCAGGCTCTGTTGCTAATGCTATCGCGGTGAATGGGAACGATGTTTATGTAGCGGGATACATCAATTCCAACGGTGTTAAAACAGCGGTTTATTGGAAGAATGGCATAGCGACGAATCTTCCTGATAATTTGATGGGGTCGGCAGTAAATGCTATTGTATTAAACGGGAACGATGTATATACGGCCGGATATACTATAGCTGCAGGTAATAAATATACAGTGACTTACTGGAAAAACGGGGTTGCCACATACCTGGGGGATAAATCACCATATTATTCTGGTGCAACCGCTATGGCGGTGAGCGGCACTGATGTATATGTAGCGGGATATATAGGCAATGATGCCATATATTGGAAAAATGGAGCCGCTACGAAGCTTGTAGAATCTCAATCCGTGGCTTTTAGTGCAAATGCGATCACAATTAATGGCGAAGATGTATATGTTGCCGGCTGTACCCGGAATGACAATGGTTACCCGATAGCGATTTACTGGAAAAATGGCGCGCCTATAAGGGTCCCAAACAGCACTTTGATCTCGGAGGAGACAACTGCTTTATCTGTTTCTGAAGCTTATGGTATTGCTGTAAATGATGACGATGTATATGTAACGGGATATAATGTTACTTACCAGGCAGCTTATTGGAAGAATGGTACTCCAACCGAACTGGGTTATGTTAACTCGATGGGTTATGCTATGGTGCTTGTACCGCGTTGATCATTTACGCCCTTGTATCATTCCCATGATAAATACTCAAGTAGCTTTCATAGCGGGATAATTCGATCTCGCCATTCTCAACGGCTTTGATCACGGCGCAGCCGGGCTCGTTGATGTGGTTGCAGTTGTTGAAGCGGCATTGGTTCATCAGTGCACGCATTTCGGGGAAGAAATGACTTAATTCGGCTTTTTCAATGTCAATCACTCCTAATTCGCGAATGCCGGGGGTATCGATGATGTAGCCTCCCTGCGGCAGTTCAAACATTTCTGCAAAAGTGGTGGTGTGCATGCCCTTATCGTGCCATTCGGAAATCTCAGTGGTGCGCAGTTTCAGGTCGGGTAATAAAGCATTGATCAGGCTCGATTTGCCTACGCCTGAATGCCCGGAGAAAAGGGTCACTTTGTTTTTGAGGAGTTCGGAAATATGGTCAACGTTGGTTCCCTGTAGGGCTGAGATTTCGTAGCAGGGATAACCGATCCTTTCATAAACCGCTTTATAATCAGCCAATATCTCCAACCCCTCATCGCTGAACAGGTCAAGCTTATTGTAGATCAGCGCGGCGGGAATGTCATAAGCCTCGGCGGTCACCAAAAAGCGGTCGATAAAACCCAGCGAAGTACGTGGCGAAGCTAAAGTAACAATGAGGAAAGCCTGGTCGAGGTTGGCGGCGATGATCTGCGCCTGTTTTGACAGGTTGATGGACTTGCGGATGATGTAGTTTTTGCGCTGGTGCAGTTTGGTGATCACCCCGGTGTTCTGCTCTGGTTCCATATCAAAATCAACGATATCACCAACCGCTATGGGGTTAGTAGTCGTAATGCCTTTGGTGCGGAATATCCCCTTTATCCGGCAGTCGAATGTTTGCCCGTCTTTGGTTTGCACCTGGTACCAGCTGCCGGTTGATTTGGTTACAAGTCCTTCCATTATCGGACCAAAGGTATCAAAATTGGCATGGCGATTAAAATAAACACAAATAGGGCTTGCATATTCAAAAAATATCTACTTACTTTACGGGCATTAGAGATATGATAATTAACGGCACCATAGTTACGACAACAACAACTACCACCGGGGTTTACCGCGGCGGAAGATGATCGTATGGTGTAAAAAATAAAATAAACCAACTGAGCGCCTTCCTCCCGAAAAGAGGAAGGCGCTTTTGTTTATAGCTATATCACAATAAAGAAATGAAAATTTTAAAATTTGGGGGTACTTCGGTCGGTTCAGCACAAAGCATTAGCACTGTGATCGACATTTTGAAAAAGGAGTACCAGGCGGGCGAAAAGCCTGTAATTGTTTTGTCGGCTATGAGCGGCGTGACCAATTTATTGTCGGCCATGGCTGAAAACGCCGCCAATGGTGAGGATTTTACCACGCAATTAGCCGAGCTTGAAACACGACATTTTGAAATGGTGAAAACGCTGCTAAAAGTTCAGCACCAAAATCCGGCTTATACCAGGCTGAAGATCAACTTTAACCATTTGGAAGAATTGTTGCAGGGCGTTTTAACCTTGCGCGAACTTACCCCAAAAACCCGCGACCTGATATTAAGCTATGGCGAGCGTTGCTCAACCCTGATGATCAGCAAAATGGCAGCGCAATACTTTCCCGAAGCTTTGTTTGTGGACGCCTCGGAATTGATAAGAACGGATAGTGATTTCGGCAACGCCAAAGTGAATATAGACCTGACCGAAAAACTGATCCGTGGATTTTGCCAGGAGAATGAGGATAAAATGATGTTTGTGACCGGCTTTATTGCCGCTAACGATTCCGGGCAGATCACCACATTGGGCCGTGGCGGCAGCGATTATACCGCGGCTATATTCGGTTCGGCGCTCAATGCCTCCGAGATACAGATATGGACCGATGTAAACGGCATGATGACAGCCGACCCGCGCATGGTGAAAAAGGCGTTTTCCTTACCCGAACTGACCTATACTGAAGCGATGGAGCTATCTTATTTCGGTGCGAAGGTGATCTATCCGCCAACCATGATCCCGGCATTCCTGAAAAAAATACCGATCGTTATAAAAAATACTTTCGATACCGATTTTGAAGGGACCATTATACAGCACGATTGCAAAGCATCCAGTTTGGCTATCAAAGGTATATCGTCTATCAACGATATCAGTATTATCAATTTAGAGGGCAGCGGCATGGTGGGCAAATCGGGCTTTAGCGGGCGTTTATTCTCTTTGCTGGCACGTGAGCAGATCAACATCATCCTGATCACCCAGTCGTCATCAGAGCATAGTATTACGTTCGCGGTTCAGCCAGGCGATGCAGCCAAAGCCAAACGCCTGATAGAACAGGAATTTGAACTGGAGCTGTTGGCCTGTAAGCTGGAGTGTCCTGAAATTGAACAGAGCCTTGCCATATTGGCTATTGTGGGCGAGAATATGAAACAAACTCCGGGTATGTCGGGCAAGTTGTTCCATGCCCTGGGCAGGAATGGTGTTAATGTGCGGGCTATCGCGCAGGGCTCATCAGAATACAATATCTCAGTGATCATTTCAAGGCACGATTTGGCTAAAGCGCTAAACGCGGTGCACGATGCTTTTTTTGTGCAACTCAACAAAACACTGCATGCCTTTTGTTTGGGGACAGGAAATATTGGCACTACGCTGTTCAATCAATTGAATCAGCATAGTGAATTTTTGCAGCAGAATAATGGTATACAAGTAAAGGTTGCCGGTATCAGCAACACGCGCAAAATGATGTTTGATGCTGATGGTTTATCACTGGATAAATGGCAGGACGAACTGCAGGCTTCGGATGAAAAAGCCAACCTGGCTGAGTTTATTTTCCGCATGAAGGAAATGAATTTGCCTAATTGTGTGTTTATTGATAATACCGCCAGTCCGAAACCGGTGGAGTTTTACGAGGATATTTTTAAGTCGAACATATCGGTGGTTACCTGTAATAAGATCGGTAACTCAGCGGCGTTCAGTCAATACAAAACCTTCAGGGATACCGCACGCCAGCATGGGGTTGACTTTTATTATGAGACCAATGTAGGCGCAGGCTTGCCCATCATCCGTACTTTAAAGGATTTGATGAGCAGCGGCGATAGGGTGAAGAAAATTGAAGCTATTTTATCGGGCACGATCTCTTTCATTTTTAATAATTTTAAGGGCGATGCCAATTTTCACGATGTGGTAAAACTGGCGCAGGAACGTGGTTATACCGAACCCGATCCTCGTGATGATTTGCGCGGTACCGACTTTATGCGGAAGATATTAATACTGGCCCGCGATGCAGGTCATGTAATGGAAGTTGCGGATGTGCAGATAGAAAGCATGCTGCCGCAAAGCTGCCTGGATGCCGAAACGGTAGATGATTTTTATGTCGCGCTAAAAAAGGAAGACGCCTACTTTACCCAATTAAAAGAAAAGGCGGCAGCTGAAAGGAAGGTGCTGCGCTATATCGGTAAACTGGAGAATGGCAAAGCGACCATTACCTTGCAAATGGTGGATGAAAACCATCCTTTTTATATGATGTCGGGCAGTGATAACATTATTGCTTTTACGACCGACCGGTATAAGGATATGCCGTTGGTGGTTAAAGGCCCGGGCGCAGGAGCGGAAGTTACCGCGGCAGGTGTATTTGCTGATCTGATCAACGTGGGAGCTAATTAGACCCCTCTCTAAATCTCTCCCCAAGAGGGAGAGATTTTTTAATTTATTGTTTAACAAAAATTTCGGTGTATAAGCCGAAAGCTATAAATGGAAAAATTAGTTAAAGTATTTGCCCCTGCAACTGTTGCCAACGTGGTATGCGGTTTTGATGTGTTGGGTTTCGCGGTTAACGAGCCGGGTGACGAAGTGATTATGCGCGTGACCAATAAACCGGGCCTAAACATCAGTAAGATCACGGGGGATAATGGTCGTTTGCCGCTTGATCCGCTAAAAAACACCGTTGGGGTAAGTGTACAGCATTATTTGGAAAGTATTGGTCGCACGGATATAGGTTTGGATATCGAGCTGCACAAAAAGATGCCCATTGGCAGCGGATTGGGCTCAAGTTCGGCCAGTACGGTTGCGGGTTTATTTGCCGCCAAGACTTTATTGGGCGATGAAACCGATGCGGTAAAGCTTTTGCCTTTCGCCATGAAGGGCGAGGAAATGGCATGTGGTCATGGGCATGCGGATAATGTGGCCCCGGCCCTGCTTGGTGGTTTTGTGCTGATACGCAGCTACGAGCCATTGGATATCGTAAAATTACCGCATCCAAAAGGCTTGTACTGTGCTATTGTGTTCCCGGATGTGGATGTGCCAACAAGGGAAGCCAGGCAGATCATCCGTAATAAGATACAGATGAAGGATGCCGTAACCCAATGGGGCAATATTGCCGGCTTGGTGAGCGGGTTGTTTATGAACGACATAGACCTGATCGGCCGCAGCATGAAGGATATTTTGGTAGAGCCGGTGCGTTCCATGCTGATCCCTGATTTTTATAAAATGCGCGAAATGGCGATGGAGTTAGGCGCTGTAAGTTTTGGTATATCCGGCTCGGGGCCTTCTGTGTTTGCCTTTACACGGGATGAGGAAACGGCTAAGCTGATTACCCAAAAATTGCAGCAGCATTTAACGGGGATACAGATCAATTCAAATATGTATGTGTCTGAGATCAATGATGAGGGGCCGAAGGTAATAGGTTAAAAACCTCTCCCAACCCTCTCCTTAGGAGAGGGCTTTAAAAAAAATAAATCCGAAATCGAAATCCGAAATAAACAAATGAAATTCTACAGTACCAACAACACTTCCAGCCAGGTTTCTTTTAAGGAAGCAGTTTTCAATAGTATGCCGCAAGATAAAGGCTTGTATATGCCGGTTTCGATACCACGGCTGGATGATAAATTCCTTAATAATTTGGATGGCTATACCCTGCCGGAGATCGCTTTTCATGTGGCAAAAAACCTGCTTGGTGATGATATACCTGCGGATGACCTGAAAGCTATTATTGAGGATGCCATTAACTTTTATGCGCCGGTAGTGGAGATGGAAGAGAATGTGTATGTGCTGGAACTTTTTCATGGGCCATCGCTTGCGTTTAAGGATTTTGGGGCGCGGTTTATGAGCCGCGTGATGAGCTACTTCCTGGAGGACGGCGAAAAACAACTGGATGTATTGGTGGCCACCTCGGGTGATACGGGTGGCGCCGTGGCGCTTGGTTTTTTGGGTGTGCCCAATACCCGCGTTACTATATTGTATCCTAAAGGTAAAGTAAGCGGTATACAGGAGCTGCAGCTAACCACCAACGGGCAGAACATCCGCGCGATAGAAGTTGACGGCACTTTTGATGATTGCCAGGCATTGGTAAAGCAAGCCTTTACCGACCCGGAACTGAATGCAAAGTTCAGGCTGACCTCAGCTAATTCCATCAATATTGCCCGGCTGATCCCGCAGACATTCTATTATTTTAATGCCTATGCGCAGCTGTTGAAAGAAGGTAAGGATAAAATCGTGTTTTCAGTACCGAGCGGTAATTTTGGTAATATCGGTGCGGGTTTGCTGGCCTGGAAAATGGGTTTACCGGTTGAGCAGTTTATCGCGGCTACCAACGCCAATGATGCTGTACCGGAGTTTTTAAAGACAGGTGTTTATCAGCCTAAACCATCGGTGCAAACCATATCCAACGCGATGGATGTGGGTAACCCGAGCAACTGGGTGCGTATAGCCGACCTGTTTAAAGGCGATGAGGGAAAGCTGAAAAGGCTGATCGCCGGATTTAGCTTTAATGATGAAGAAACTTTGGAGGCTGTTGAAAAGATCTACAGCAGCTATAACTATGTGGCTTGTCCGCATACCGCTATTGCCTGGCAGGCGCTAAAGGATTGGCAGCAGGACGAGCCTACGGGTAAAACTGCCGGCGTGTTTTTATCAACGGCTCATCCGTGTAAATTCCCGGATGTATTACCGGAGCATGTGGCTAAAGCCATTGTGATTCCGGAAGAAGTAAAGGAGCTGGATGGGAAAGTTAAGCAGGCGGCATCAATGGGTATCAGTTTTGAGGAATTTAAAAGATATTTGCTGGAGAACGAATAGGTATAAAGTCCCGGTCATGCCGAATTTATTTCGGCATCTCACAGGACAGATTTCCGGCATGCGATGACTTAGCAAGTGAGGTGCTGAAACAGTTTAGCATGACATTTTTATATGATTTGACCTTATGATTAACACCATCATCTTCGACCTGGGCGCGGTTTTAATTGACTGGAACCCGAGATATATGTATCGCACGCTATTCAGCGATGAAACGGAAATGGAAAAATTCCTGGCTGATATAACCACTTCCGACTGGAACGAGGAGCAGGATGCGGGGCGGTCATTACAGGAGGGAACAAAGGAATTGGTTAAGAAATTCCCGCAGCACGAGGAACTTATCCGTGCTTTTTATGGCCGCTGGGATGAGATGCTGGGTGAGGCATTTCATGATGTGGTGGAGCTATTTAAACAGTTAAAAGAAAGAGGACACTATAAAATTTACGCACTTACCAACTGGTCGGCAGAGACTTTCCCGGTGGCTTTGGAGCGGTTTGAGTTTCTGCATTGGTTTGATGGCATCGTGGTTTCGGGTATGGAAAAAATACGAAAGCCATCGCCGGAGTTTTACCATATCCTGCTCGATCGTTACCAGGTGAAACCGGAAGAAGCTTTATTTATAGATGATAATTACCGCAATATTTTAGCTGCTGAAAAATTAGGGATACAGTGTATTCATTTTACTTCGGCGGAGCAGTTAGAGAAAGAATTAAAAGAGCATCGATTGCTGTAGATCACGTGGCTTACTTCTTGCTTAACAGCAGTTTTACACCTAAACAATAGGATTGGTTACTTGCATAAAACCCGTCATACTTGGTATAGGCAGCGTAGCCAATACGTGTAAGATAGATCTCGAATTTTTTATTTAGTGTGACACCCACCTGCAACGGAAAATTGGCATAGAAGCTTTCGAGTTTGTAGGGTTCTTTAACTGTAGTGGATTCAGTAACATTAGCCGGGGCATTTTCAATAGTAAATACGTTATTGGAATAGGCTGAAAAATTAAGTGCCACGCCTCCGTCTACATAAATTTTGAGATCATCTTTATTATACAGATTGATCAATACCTGGGGTGTTATAGCAGCGGTGTACTGATTGAACTTATACACTTCGTTTGCACCGGCTCCGCTTACGGTTACAGGATAATAATAACGTGGAGCAACATAGGATAAGGATAATTCGGCGCGGAAAACAAACCTTTGCACATTTGGATTATCAAAAAAATCGATGCCCAAATTGATCTTGGGCGACATGGTGGTATAACGCTGGGTTAACCCGGAATAATTTACATCGTACACTTCCGTAATAGTGCTGTTGATCCCCAGGCCAACAAATAACCTGCCCGATGACCGCTGTTTAACATCATTACCGTTATTATTAATTTCATTAACGATCGATTCAAGGCCCAACTGATTATACTTAGCCTGGTTAACCCTGCTGATCAATTTGTCGTTACCGGGACTGAATTTATTGACATATAACAACATTTGTCCTTTATAAATATCCGAGTTGATGATCTGCCTGTAATCATTATAATATTGATATTGCCTGAGCTCAACGGGGCCGCCATTTGTTTCGGCGATGAAGAACCTGATTTTTATTTCATCATTGTGCGAATACAAGGTGATGTTCTTTCCGGCTGCTACCTGTTTTAAAAATACGGTATCCAGTTTTTTACCGGTATCGAGCTTTTCCGGCACATCCGCGAAATTTGTTTTGTTTGTGCTGATTAATCCGGTATAGGCGATGTAAGTTTCCATTCCATTGATCTGGAAACCCCGGATAGTTTGAGCATTAAAAGGGAGCGAATGTTTATCCTCCTTATTGACCTTAAAATCAATGGTACGCGGATTTTGATTCCATTCCTGGTAATTAATGTATCCTTTCAGGGTATCGCCGTTGTGTTTTAATACGAAGCCTGCATGATAATTTGATTGTGCAAAAATAAGCGATGGAAAAACTACGATCAGAATTAGACAAAGCAGTTTCATTTGAAGCTTGTGATTAGGTTATAGGGTTAAATATAAATGTTCACAAACTAAAAAACCGCCACCATCGCCCATATTTCGCAAAACTGAATATTAATTGTTAAAATGGTATTATGCTAATAGAGGGCTGGCCTTAATAGAACCGTTCATTCTAAAATATCGCTTCAGCGATTTTCCTGGTTGGCCCGGGGTTACTCATGGTATAAAAATGCAGCACCGGCGCGCCAAATTCCATCAGCTCTTTGCATTGGCTGATCATCCATTCGATACCCACTTCTTTTACCTCTTTTTCTGATTTGCAGTTGTGTACCGCTTCGCTAAGGTCTTCGGGGATGTCGATATGAAATATTTTGGGCAGATTGATCAATTGTTTGGAGGACGTGATCGGTTTTAAACCAGGTATAATAGGGACATTGATGCCATTATCGCGGCATTGTTTTACAAACTCTTTGTATTTGCTGTTGTCAAAAAACATTTGAGTCACGATGAAATCGGCACCCATATCTATCTTTTTCTTGAGATATTTAAAGTCGGTTTTAAGGTTAGGAGCCTCAAAATGCTTTTCAGGGTAACCGGCAACACCGATACAGAAGTTGGCGTTCATCACCTCATGGTCCTCATATAGATATTTACCGCTGTTCATGTTCACCACCTGCTGCAGCAGGTCGGTAGCATAAGCATGGCCACCGGGGGTAGGTATAAAACCAGCATCAGCCATACGGGCATCACCGCGTAAAACGAGCACATTGTCGATCCCTAAAAATTGCAGATCGATCAGGGCGTTTTCAGTCTCCTCCTTTGTAAAGCCTCCACAGATCAAATGCGGCACCGCATCTACCTTATACCGGTTCATGATAGCAGCGCAAATCGCCACCGTGCCAGGGCGCTTACGATAGGATACCTTTTCCAATAGACCATTATCATGCTGTTTGTAGATATAATCCTCGCGATGATAGGTGACATCAATAAACGGCGGATTAAACTCCATCAGCGGGTCAATGGCGTTATAAATGCTTTGGATGCTGTTTCCCTTAACAGGCGGCAGCAATTCAAATGAAAAAAGTGTTTTGCCTTTGGCGTTTTCTATGTGTTCGGTGATCCTCATTTGTGATTCAGTACGGTCAAATATATAATATCATTTTAAACTTTGTCATTGCAATCTGCCCCCTCTAAATCTCCCCCGGTAGGGGAGACTTTTTAAAGCCCTCCCATCCGGGGAGGGTTGGGCGGAGCTGCTTCCACGTCGTTTCACTCCTCGCAATGACAATTTATTTAGTAATTAAGATTCGGCCCCATCCAACGTTCCACTGTATCAACGGACATATTCTTCCGTTTAGCGTAATCTTCAATTTGATCTTTACTTATCTTACCCAAGCCAAAATAACGTGCCTGTGGATGCGCGAAATAGAAACCACTTACGGACGCGGCTGGTGTCATGGCCAGGCTTTCGGTTAGATGCATGTGGGCGTTGTCTTCGGCTTTCAGTAGTTCGAACAGGGTTAGCTTTTCGGTGTGATCCGGGCAGGCAGGATAACCAGGTGCCGGGCGGATGCCCTGGTATTGTTCTTTGATCAGGTCATCAGTGCTTAAGGCCTCATCTTTGGCATAGCCCCAGTATTCGCGGCGAACCAACTCGTGCATTTTTTCAGCAAAAGCTTCAGCAAAGCGGTCGGCAATTGCTTTGGCCATGATGCTGTTGTAATCATCGTGATCTCTTTCAAATTCGGCTACCAGCTCATCACAACCGATACCCGAGGTTACGGCAAAACCGCCCCAGTAATCGGGCACGCCGCTATCTTTTGGCGCGATGAAATCAGATAGCGCATAGTAGGGTTCGCCCTTTACCTTCTCCGATTGCTGGCGAAGAGTATGGATGCGGGTTAACACCTGCGTGCGGGTTTCATCAGTATACAATTCGATATCATCACCCACGCTGTTTGCGGGCCAGAAACCGATAACGGCGTTTGCTTGCAATAGTTTTTCTTTTACGATCTTCTTTAACAATACCTGGGCATCATCAAAAAGCTTTTTAGCCTCGGTGCCCACGTATTGATCATTAAATATTTTCGGATAGCTGCCGCGCAGTTCCCAGGTATGGAAAAACGGCGTCCAGTCGATATAGGGTACCAGTTCTTCCAACGGGAAAGCTTCAAAAATTTTAGTGCCGGTAAATGTTGGTTTTGGTGGGATGGAGCCATTCAGGTTGATCTGTAATTTCAAATTCCGCGCATCATCAATACTCACAAAGCGTTTGTCCGAACGTTTATTCAAGTGCGCCTCGCGGGCTTTATCATACTCGGCTTGTATGCCTTTTATATAACCATCACGCAAGTCCTTATTCATCAAATTACTGCAAACGCCCACGCTTCGCGAGGCATCCAGTACATGAATTACCCCATGCGAATAGTTAGGCGCTACTTTTACAGCGGCATGGATACGGGAGGTTGTGGCCCCGCCGATGATCAGCGGAATGGTAAAGCCTTCGCGCTCCATTTCTTTGGCGAAATGCACCATCTCATCCAATGAAGGCGTGATTAATCCGCTTAAACCGATAATATCTACCTCTTGCTTGCGGGCTTCTTCGATAATGCGTTGTGCAGGCACCATCACGCCAAGGTCGATCACCTCGAAGTTATTACAGGCCAGTACTACGCCCACGATGTTTTTACCGATATCGTGTACATCGCCTTTAACAGTCGCCATTAAAACTTTGCCGGCATTGGCGCGGTTTACGGTTATATCCTCACCAGCATCTATCACCCGTTGTTTTTCGAGCTCGATGAATGGCAGTAAATAAGCCACCGCTTTTTTCATTACACGGGCTGATTTTACTACCTGTGGCAGGAACATCTTGCCGGCGCCAAACAGGTCGCCGACCACATTCATTCCGTCCATCAGGGGCCCTTCGATCACCTCTAATGGCTTCGCAAATTTCTGACGGGCTTCTTCCACGTCATCATCCAAATATTCGATGATGCCTTTTACCAGCGCATGCGAGAGGCGCTGCTCAACAGGGTTTTTGCGCCATTCTTCATCGCGCACAATTTCTTTACCTTTTGATTTGATGGTATCGGCAAACTCCACCAGTCGCTCGGTAGCATCCGGGCGGCGGTTGAGCAGCACGTCTTCCACCATTACCAATAGGTCCTTTGGTATCTCTTCGTAAACCTCCAGCATACCGGCGTTAACAATACCCATATCCAAACCGGCCTTGATGGCGTGGTATAGGAATGCCGAATGCATCGCCTCGCGCACGGTATTGTTCCCCCTGAAGGAGAAGGAAATATTACTCACCCCGCCGCTCACTTTGGCGAGGGGCAGGTTGTTTTTTATCCAGCGGGTCGCTTCAATAAAGTCGACCGCGTAATTGTTGTGTTCTTCTAATCCCGTAGCAACGGTTAATATATTCGGATCGAAAATAATGTCCTGTGGTGGGAAGCCTACTTCGTTCACCAAAATATCATAACTGCGCTGGCAGATCTCGATACGGCGGGCCAATGAATCGGCCTGGCCGGTTTCGTCAAACGCCATTACTACCGTGGCAGCGCCATAGCTTAATATTTTGCGGGCCTGCTCGCGGAACTTGTCCTCACCCTCCTTTAAGGAAATGGAGTTGACTATCCCCTTTCCCTGCATGCATTTCAGCCCGGCTTCGATCACTGTCCATTTGGATGAATCCACCATGATAGGCAGTTTGGCAATATCTGGTTCGGAGGCGATGAGGTTCAAAAATTTCACCATAGCCGCTTCTGAGTCGATCATACCCTCATCCATGTTCACATCGATCACCTGTGCGCCGCCTTCAACCTGCTGACGGGCAACTACCAAAGCGCCTTCAAAATCTTCGGCTAAGATCAGCTTGGAAAATTTGGGCGATCCGGTAATATTGGTACGCTCGCCAATGTTGGCAAAGTTGGTTTCGGGGGTAAGAGTTACCGATTCCAGCCCGCTTAAACGCAGGTAAGGTTCTATTTCGGGTACAACCCTCGGCGAAGCTTTTTCAGCTTTTTCGGCAATACAGCGGATATGGTCGGGTGTGGTACCACAGCATCCGCCAACGATGTTCACCATCCCGAAATCCAGGAAATCTTCGATCAGATGCGCGGTTTCATGCGGCATTTCATCGTAGCCGCCAAATTCGTTAGGCAGGCCAGCATTAGGGTAGGCTGAAATAAACACATTGGCTTTTTCAGAAAGCTCCTGTAAGTGCGGCCTCATTTCCTTAGCGCCTAAAGCGCAGTTCAAGCCAACAGATAACAAGTCGGCATGACGGACGGAGTTCCAGAAAGCTTCTACCGTTTGACCCGAAAGTGTACGACCCGAAGCATCCGTAATGGTGCCCGAGATCATGATGTTAGATGTACTCCGGTAAAAGGAACGGTCCTTACCGGCGGTGCGGCATTCGTTCTCATATCGCTTGATGGCGAACAGGGCAGCCTTGGCATTCAGGGTATCAAATATGGTTTCGATCAGTAGCAGGTCGGAGCCGCCGTCAACCAATCCGCGCACCTGCTCATAATAAGCTTCGGCCAGGTCGTCAAAGGTAACAGCCCGGTAGCCGGGGTCGTTTACATCAGGCGACATGGAAGCGGTACGGTTGGTTGGGCCAACAGCACCGGCCACAAAACGTGGCCTTTCGGGATATGTTTTATTGTATTCGTCAACCACCTCGCGGGCAATACGGGCGCCCTCGTAACTCAGCTCGTAGGCCAGGTCTTCCATCTGGTAATCGGCCAACGAAATACGCTGTGTGCTGAAGGTATTGGTTTCGATAATATCGGCACCGGCCTCAATGTATTCTTTATGTATCGCCTTGATCACATCCGGGCGGGTAATATTCAGCAGGTCGTTATTTCCCTTCAGATCGGAAGGGTGATTATGAAAACGTGTTCCACGGAAATCCTCTTCGGACAATTCGTACCGTTGTATCATGGTACCCATTGCGCCGTCAATCACCAGGATGCGTTTTTGTAGTTCTTTTCTAATGTCCATTTTTTGTGATTCCACCGATATCATTGTGATTTCACAGATTATTTTTTTGGTGATTTCACTGATTGTTTTTTGATGATTTCACCGATTTATACAGTGCAATCGAAAATAATCGGTGTAATCCTCCAATAATCGGTGTAATCCTAATTAAGCTTATATCGAAAAGTCGGGTATACCCAAATGACTTTCGCTTATCTTTCCTATCCATTTTTGAGGCGGATAAGTAGAACGTAGCACCTTGTAAGCACAGGTTGCTAAGACATCGCAGGGTCTAATCCCTCCGTCTTTCTCTATAAGCGGTACAAAGTTGCATAATAATGTTGTAAGTTCAAAATGCAAGGGGGATTGGTGTGTAGGGGGAGTGTAAATTTTGGTTGGGGGGCTAATACAATCGCATTATTATCTTTGCATTAAACCTAAACGTATTATGAGGATACCCTACAATTCAAACAGAAAGAAAATAAGAGGCTGGAAGCGCAGGATAAGACAGGTTGACGAATGGGGTGAACACCTAAAGCAACCCAACCTTGAATGGTTTAAACGGGAGCAAACACGTCATAGTTACGAACGCTGTTATCTTTCACCTTTTTATAGATTGGATAAGCGCCATCCACCTTTATGGTTTTATAAATTGATCATAGCTAAGTTTATTGCTGCCTATGATGAA
The DNA here is from genome assembly GCA_035489035.1 of Mucilaginibacter sp. GTDB lineage: Bacteria > Bacteroidota > Bacteroidia > Sphingobacteriales > Sphingobacteriaceae > Mucilaginibacter. Next base: position 1,019 of record DATHKT010000050.1, on the reverse strand, counting down.
TGGGAGAAAGCTTTTGCTGAATTAGGTATGCCTTATGATTTACAGATTTGGCTATACGACCCCTCTTATATTCTTTCAGAAATTATCTGTTACAAAGTGCGAGAATCTGGAGAACATATGAAACTGGGCTGGGAAGCAAAAGAGCAGAAGCCATTTCCTCATCAAAAATTTGCCAGTAGTCAATACGATTTAAATGAGTTTGAATGGGTGTTGGCTGATGAAAATAATATAGTATGGGCAGATGATTTCGATTATGCTGAATTTACATTGGAAGAGATACTTGCTGATGGATACGAAAAAAGGGAATTAGAAGATGGGCAAGTTTATTATGTGCAACGTGTTGGTGACGAATGGATAGGAAGACGAAAAGGTAAACTAGAAACTAAAGCTAAAAGCCGTACCTGGTCATATCAAGCCCCGCCAAAATAGAATTGACAACTTTTTGAAAGTTGTCAATTCTGATAGATCAGTGTTTAATACCATCACCCGTTAGTCCGGATTTAAATAATCCCGGACTCAAATTATTAGGGATTTGCAATCCCTTTGAAACTAAGTTATTTCGTTTACGCGGATTGCAAATCCGATTGTTTGTTGGTCGTGGATTATAAATCCCGACCAACAAACAGAATAGAGCTGACAACTTTCAAAAAGTCAGCTCTGATATGCCCCAAACCAAACACGTATTTATACGCATCAATTACCGTGACAACACGGTTGATTATCGGTTTAGTACCCGGTAGCTTTACCTTATTAATCAAAGCGTTATAATATCTGTTCAGGCCCTTAAGTGATATCGAATTATTTACTTAAAACCAAACAATAATGAACAAACATGAGATCGTCAAGAGAGCTCTTGACAGCAAAGCAGTTGATTTTAATGCCATCGGCAAATTAGTGGCTGAGTTAGGCCCATCACTGGCCATGGCCGATGAACCATGGGACACCTTTTGCGGCACCATGAGGATGTTTATCCATCTTTACCGCCTGCCCGGAGTGAACTCACCATTGGAAAACTTAGG
>DATHKT010000049.1:0-38154 GCA_035489035.1 Mucilaginibacter sp. | reverse complement strand
AAAGAAAAGATATATTTAGATGTAAACGATATGAAATTAACCCAAATCAAAAGCGGGTAAAGGCCTGACAAAAAAGCGGGCCGGGCGTATGGCGGGAATGCCGGTTTAGCCTTTGCAATGCGCGAAGCGCGAAAAAGGCGTAAGAACCGGCAGGGCGGGTTGAAGCTTTTTTTTGTCTTGATCTTTTGGTTCTTTTGTATCAAGACAAAAGAACTAGGCCCTCCCGCGGCCATGAGCGGGAACGATGCTCTCATTTACCAATACATATCGTCATTAACCCTTCCTAAAGAAAAACACCTTAATATCCGGTTTCGATGATAATATCACCGGCTTCATCAACCGCAATGCCGAGGTTAAAAACAAAGCCTTTAATTTCCCCATACCCTTATCCGCCATGATCCTTTCCTTCACACTTGAAAAATCAAGCGATGCCAGGTTTAGGGCATTGATCTTCGTACAGCCATGCTTATCCAATAGCATCTCCATATTTTTATCATTAAAATAATTCATGTGGGGGCTATGGAAATTGAACTGCCAAAGCCTGGTTAAATAACTATTGACGCCGAATTTGTGCATCATTGTAGCCATTTTATAAAAGAAACCCGTACTCATCGGTAAATTGATAATGAGCACACCATCCTTGTTCAGGTCAGCCTTTAAACTTTCCACCAGCCCGTTGATGTCCGGGATATGCTCAAACACGTCATTAAAAATGATATAGTCATAACCACCTTCGCGTTTCGGGCTCACATCAGGGTAAAACCCGTAGATGACATCCAACTTGTTTTCCTTGTGATAATCCTCATAAATATGTTCAGGTTCGATACCAATACAACTAATATTTTCTTCCTTGCAGGTTTGCAGCCACCAACCGTTTCCACAGCCTATTTCAAGGCCTTTAAGGGTATTAAATTTCGGACCATACTGTTTTTTTAGTTCTAGTATGATGGTCGCGAAATTTTTTAAACGCAGGTTTTTCAGGCCGATATCGCGGGACTCTGATTCCAGGGCTGATTGGAAGGAATGTTCAAATTGTGCATCAGAGTTGAGCAGGCCGCAATTAGAACATTGATAAACATTAAACTTGAGCTTATATTTTAGTTTTAATGAATTACCGCAAACCGGGCATAATCTGTTACTCATGTTGTTTTCAGCTTTATAAATGGTTATTCTTTATTATCTAAATGCTTGTTGAATTGCTCTTTCAGCAAGGATATTTCCTGTGCAAGCTTCTTGTTATCATTATGCAGTTTGGAAGCAACCACGCTTAAATGCAGCAGGTAGATCAGAATAGCGAAAATGAACCCCGTAAACACCAAATTAGGCGCCTGGTAAACACCGGTAAGTCGGGCCAGTACTTCGAGGCCGTTTCGCCAAAAGGAAAAAAGCATCAAAAATACGGTACATATTACCCATACAATGGCATACTCCTCCCTCAACTTACCTTTAATGATAAGGCGGGAGATATACAGGATAAACAAAATGTTTGCGATAATAACAATGAGCTGTATTTTGGCCATGATAATTAAGGTTTACGTATGAATGAAAATAACATTGCTAGACTTACTTTAAAACAATAATATATGGAGCCGAAATGGCGTATAGACGATTTCCCGCCTAACCGATGACTCATCACCACGGCAACTTCCTTTATCGTTAAGCCAGCTTTTGAAAACGATACCAATGATTCCGGCTCGGGATACTCATCCGGGTAATTATTTGCCGCGACTGCAATAGCAGCTTTGTCAAACAGCCGGAACCCCGATGTGCTGTCATAAATATGCAACCCTGTAAATAAGCGGTTGAGCCAGTGGAAATACTTGATCCCCAGTCTGCGGGCAAATGACGATTGAAAACCTTCTTTCTCCAAAAATCGCGAGCCGATCACCACATTAGCGCCAGTTTGCAGGTGGAAGTTGATCATTTTTTCCAGTTCTTTGGGTGGATGTTGCCCATCGCCGTCAAGCTGTATCGCCAGGTCGAACCCGTTATCCCTGGCATATAAAATACCGGTTTGCACTGCACCCCCGATTCCCAAATTTACCGGCAGATCGATCACGGTAGCCTGATACTTTTTAGCAACTGCCGATGTGTTATCTTTTGAACAGTCATTGATCACCAAAACCTGCATCTTGTAGTCCCCCGGTAACTTGATCTGTTGAAGTTCCTGCAATACCAATGGCAGCGAGGCCTCTTCATTATAGCAGGGAATCACTATTAAAACGCTGTCAGGCATGGGCGGGAGACCGGTATTTTTAGTTAATTAAAACAATGTTAATTTCAAGGGTGAAATTAAGGCGTTTTTTATAAAATACAAGGATAGTTTCTGCAATTTTAAGCAGCTTGCTTTTCCGGCAATGGCGGTGTATCAGTCACCGGCTTCAATTGATAAAACCATATTGCCGCCGTAGCTATTATGCAGTAGGGAATGGTCATAATTATATTCCCCTTTAAAGTATCCTCGGGCCAAAAAACACAGTAGAAGGTAACGAGTGTTTCAATAAAAACGAATAGGGTTATATAAAACTTTTTATCACGCATTGTGGTCAATTTACGGTTGATCAGTATGGTAAATATCCACAGCAAGATCAATCCCGGTACCGAACAGATCAGCCCTATATAAATAGCCATCAGGTAATACTCCCCATAACTTAAACTTACCTGGAGAGTAGGCAGATTAAATGCAATGGCGATGAGGATGCGTAAAGCAGGAGTAAGCAAAATGGTAGTCAACCAAATTTTTAGGGCATTAGGATTGCTTGCTTCATTCAACAGCTAATATACAATTATCTTTAAAAGAGCGTAAATTGCATTGTCTCAATCAACGCCATGGATACCATACCCGACCCCTATAAGGAATTAATAAAAATTGCGGGCAAAATCTTATTTGTATTAGGCCTGGTGTTAAACATCTGCATGATCTGTTTTGGCTTTTGGCCATCTTTAATTTTTATATTGATAATGCTTTTTGGGGCAGGGATGATCACAATCGGCAAAAATGCAGATACAACCAATCAGACTAATACAACCAATACAAAGGAATTTGTTGATGCCGATACTAGCTGGCTAAAAAAATCAATGAATACTTTGTTGCTATTTCTTCAGAGAACTGATGGAATAGCAGCACAGAATGCTTTGAAGAATATTGGCATCGCCATTTTAGTTATTTTTGCTTTGTGCATTTCGGCGTTGTTTCTCGGTCAGGATTATTTTAAAAAGAGGGACACCATCAACAGTTGCAAGGAAATCACAACAGCCTTAGAACAGTATAAACAAGGTAATAAGGCTTATCCTGCCGATCTTTCGGTACTGATCAACAATAACCCCATGGTATCTGGCCTGACTAAGGATAAATGGGACAATCCGTATCAGTATAAAACTGAAAATAGCGGAACCGGTTTCATCTTAATCTCTTCCGGCGAAGACGGTAAATTCAATACCGTAGATGATATCGTTTTCAAAAAGTAAGGGTAGCCGGGTTGTTTCTACAGTTGTTTCTTCAATGCAGCTTCTCCAAACTTGATCAGGTTATCAGCATTAATATAACCAACTGAACCTAACACAGGCTGGCCCTTAGAGTTGAATATGATGAGTGTGGGATACGCCTGCATACGCCACTGGGCAGCCAATTGCGGGCCATCTCCTTTTTCCATGTCGATGGCTACGTTAATAAAATTCTTATTGTAAAAACTGGCTGCTTTATTGTTTTTAAAGGTAGTAAGTTTAAGCATTTTGCAGGGGCCGCACCAGGTTGCATAAGCATCCACAAATATGTATTTGTTTTGGGCCGATGCTTGTTTTAAAGCCTCTTTCCATGAGTTTTCGATAAAAATGATATGCTTGTCGCTGTTGGTCGACTTCTTTTGTGCATGAGTAACAGAAGGCAAAAGGGTGATTAACAAGAGGATGGCAAAATACCCCCAAAGCGATTTTTTAAACATGATAACCTGGTATTTGAGGCATAAAAATAGCACATATAGTTAACTATATGTGCTATTGAAGGTGTTTTAACTATTAGCGTTGTTCGGGACGCTTGTCTTCAGCCGGTTTTTGCTGCTGCTGGCGCTGGGCCTGCTGTTGTTTCTGCTGTTGTTGTCTCTGTTGCTGCTGAGCCTGTTGTTGCCTCTGTTGCTGCTGAGCCTGCTGTTGCCTCTGTTGCTGCTGAGCCTGCTGTTGTTTCTGTTGCTGCTGAGCCTGCTGTTGTTTCTGTTGCTCAGCTTGTTGTTGCCTCTGCTGTTGCTGGGCCTGCTGCTGTTTTTGTTGATCAGCCTGTTGCTGCCTCTGCTGTTGCTGGGCCTGCTGCTGTTTTTGCTGATCGGCCTGTTGCTGACGTTGAGCCCGCTGATCGGGTTGTTGCTGCTGTTTTTGTTTGTCGGCTTGCTGCCTCTGTTGCTGAGTTTGCTGCTGTTTTTGTTTGTCAGCTTGCTGCCTCTGCTGTTGAGTTTGCTGTTGCTTTTGCCTGTCAGCCTGTTGTCTCTGTTGCTGAGTTTGTTGCGCTTGCTGCTGTTTTTGCTTATCAGCCTGCTGTCTCTGTTGCTGCGTTTGCTGCGCCTGCTGTTGTTTTTGCTTATCAGCCTGCTGTCTTTGTTGCTGCGTTTGCTGCGCCTGCTGTTGTTTTTGCCTGTCGGCCTGTTGCTTTTGTTGTTGTGCCTGCTGTGCGTTGTTAGGCTGATTTGGCCTGTTTGCAGGTTGATTTACACGCACAATCTTATTGTCAGGTGTTTTACTGCGTGATATTTCGGCCAATTTTAATGCATTGCTGTGGTTATATGCGCCTTTATTGGCAATACGGGCATCAGGATGCTGGTTTCTGTAAGCAGATGCATCAACCACCCTGGTTGGGCGTGCATTTGGCGCTTTCTGAACCGCCGGCCTGTAGATATTAACGGTGTTGTTAGTTACACGGACAGCGCCCGGCCTGCTCGCATTATTAATATTGTATACCCTTACATTATTATTACGTGTAACCTGCCTGATCTCCTGTACACGCGGACCACTCACATAGGTTACATTATTTTTAACATAGGTATTATTAATAATGGTAGTGTTGCGTATAATAGTTACCGAACGGTTGTGCGGTACATAATAGTTATAAATACGTGGGCTGGCAATATAAGCTTCCGGTGCGCATACCCAATAATTATCCGGCACGCGGTAACCGCCGCCAAATGATATGCTTACACTTATCCCCGGTTGCATAGGAGCCCAGCCGTAATAACCGCCGCCATGGCGCCAGCTAACCCAGGCAGGTGCCCATTGATGGCCCGGTATCCATTCCCATCCGTAGTAGTCATCATAACGCCAGCGGCCGTAGTGGAAAGGCGCCCATCCCCATTCATAATCTGATACCCAGGTATTACCATAGTCAGTTACTACCCAGTGGCCGCGCGATGCATAAGGCCTGAAACCTTCATCAGCATCCGGTACCCAAACGTTACCGTATTCGGAGTCGCTCACCCAGGTGCCATAGGGTTGCAGTTCATCGTAAAATTCCTGGTCAGAGACATAACCGCCTCCCTGTGCTTTGCTTTTGTTGGGGGCGGCAAGCGATAATATAATCGCCAGTAAGCCTACACCCCATATTTTATTTAAGTTTTTCATTGGATGATTTTTTAATAATTATGAAGCTATCATGAGTATTAAATAAATAACTCCGACAGGCATCATATATACTTTGATACAATAGACTATAAAACGTTTAACCGCTTAATTGTTTTAATAAATATGCCAACCATATTTGGGCTGATTTAATAAGTGCAACATTTTTTACACAAAGGATTTATTTGACTTATTAATTAATAATTTTACCCTTCATAATATACGAACACTATGAGCACAGTAAATATTCCACGTCTTGATTTAAATACATATGTGAATGGCAATGCAGATGATCGTAAACGTTTTTCGGACGAGATCGGCAAAGCATTTAATGAAACAGGCTTTGTAACTATTACCAATCACGGGTTAAGCAAAGAATTGATCGATAAATTGTATGCGCAGGTTAAGGCATTATTTAACCTGCCCGAAGTTACCAAATTAAAATATGAAAAGGCCGAATTAGCAGGCCAGCGCGGATATACTGGTAAAGGGAAAGAAACTGCCAAAGGGTTTAAAACTCCCGACCTGAAAGAATTTTGGCAGATAGGGCAAACCATAACCGATAACGATCCGGTTAAAAATGAATATCCTGAAAATTTAGTGGTTGACGAACTGCCCGAGTTTAACCCCACAACACGCGAGGTTTATCAAAAACTGGAAGCCGCCGGGAAGATCATGTTAAGGGCAATAGCCGTATATTTAAATCTGCCAGAAAATTATTTTGATGATAAGGTTCATAATGGGAATTCGATACTGCGTACTTTACATTACTTCCCGATAGAAGATCCGGATTCTGTTCCGGCTGACGCGGTACGGGCAGGGGCGCACGAGGATATTAACCTGATCACTTTGCTGATTGGTGCCAGCGCCGATGGCCTCGAATTGCTAACCCGCGAAGGCGAATGGTTCCCGGTAAAAGCTCATGGCGAAGATGTGGTAGTAAATGTTGGAGATATGCTGCAACGCCTAACCAACAATAAGCTTAAATCGACTACCCACCGCGTGGTTAATCCCCCAAAAGAGCAAATGAAGAATTCGCGCTACTCGGTGCCGTTCTTCCTGCACCCTAAATCCGGGATGGATCTCACCAGTCTTGAATCATGTATCGATGCAAATCACCCTAAAAAATACAGCGATATCACCGCAGGCGAATATTTGGATGAGCGTTTAAGGGAGATTGGTTTGAAAAAATAACACATCTTCCCATGTCATTTCGAACGATAGAGAGAAATCTTGCACGATAGGCAGGTCGCCAGCAGTATATTTCGCTTGTATAAGATTTCTCCTCGTCCCTCGTCGAATTGACAATTTTATTTATTAATAATAACCCGCATGTCATTTCGAACGATAGAGAGAAATCTTGCACGATAGGCAGGTCGCCGATATGTATAGTCCGCTATTCGCTTGTACAGGATTTCTCCTCGAACCTCGTCGAAATGACAAAATGGATATCCCACTATCCTTATTATTTCATTTACCAAAAACAATAAATATCTTAGCGATATAATGCGAGCTAATACATGCAGTTTAAACAAACGGGTGATTTTATTTTAAACAAACTCCGGAAAGAGTTGCCCGCCCATTTATCTTATCACGGCATTGCCCATGTTGAAGATGTGTACCAGGCTGCCGAAAGGATTGCGAAGGAGGAGGGGATTTCAAAGTACGAACAAAAACTGCTGCTTACCGCGGCATTGTTTCACGATTCGGGTTTTATTAAAATGCGTGAGGGGCACGAAGCGGAGTCATGTAAAATAGCCCACCGGTATTTACCGGCTTATAATTATCGGCCCGACGAGATCGAATTGATATGCGGAATGATCATGGCAACCCGGATACCGCAATCGCCGCAGACCCGGTTGGAGGAAATACTGTGCGATGCCGATCTGGATTATTTGGGCCGCGCTGATTTTTTTATATTAAGCTGTAGGCTATTCGCCGAATTGCAGGCAGAAGGTATTATTAAAGATGAGGAGGAGTGGGACAGGCAGCAGGAGACTTTTATGGAAGGCCATCGTTACCAAACAGCAACTTCTATCAAGTTAAGGCAACCTAAAAAAGCAGAATATATTAAATTAGTAAAATCGAAAATTTAAACCCACTCTCGAAATGGAAGCCACAACTACTGAAGAGTATCCATTCATAGCACATGTAAAAGATGCGGGCTATATTATTGCCGGGATTTTGATTTGCGGCTTTGCGTTAAAAAGTTTCCTGGTGCCCAATAGTTTTTTTGATGGTGGTGTTACCGGTATATCCTTGTTGATCCATGAATTATACCACATCAATATAGCGTATGTTATTATACCTGCCAACATACCTTTTATTATCATGGGGATATTCCAGGTCAATAGCCGTTTTGCCTGGAAAACATTTGCCGCTATAATTGGTGTAGGTATCTGTCTGCAATTTTTCCCTTACCCGGAGAAGATCACAGACGATAAATTACTGGTATGTATTTTTGGCGGGGTTTTCATGGGTACTGGTATAGGCCTGGCCATAAGAGGTGGATGCGCGCTTGACGGCATTGAGGTATTGGCGCTCTATACGCTTAAAAGAAGCAGTTTTACCGTTAGTGAGATTATATTGGGAATAAATGTGCTCATTTTTTCTATAGCTGCTTTTAAACTGGGGCTACCAACAGCGCTATATTCGGTAATGACCTATTATGCCGCCTCGCATACCATCAACTTTGTAATAGAGGGATTGGAGGAATACACAGGTTTCACCATTATATCAGGGCAAAGCGAATTAATTAAACGTGAACTGGTGTTAAAATTGGGCCGCGGTATCACCATTTACAAAGGCGAGCGCGGGTTTTTAAAAGATAGCTTTGAAGTAAGCAACCCGGTTGATATTATCTTTACCGTGGTAACCCGCCTGGAAGTAAGGCGCTTAAGAAACATAGTTTACAGCATCGATCCCAAAGCATTTATGTTTACCGGCACTATAAAGGAAGCTGCCGGTGGCGTGCTGAAGAAGCGGGCAAGGCATTAATTTTATATTCCCATTGCCTGTGTCCCCACAGGCAATTAACAGGGTAGCTGTCTGTGAGAACACAGCCAGCGGGGAGAGTTCAAATCCATTGCCTGTGTCCCCACAGGCAATTAACTGGATAAGCTGTCTGTGAGGACACAGACAGCGGCGAGGTTCTACTCCACCACCTCGTAAATCACCACGGGCTTCACCTTATTTTTCAGGTTAACCTCGCCAATCTTCTGAAACTGGAACGACTCCTTGGCCGATTCATACACGTCTTCAGTCACCACGATCTGCCCGGCTTTGGCTGCCGATTGCAGTCGTTGCGCTAAATTCACGGCATCGCCGATAACGGTATAATCCAATCTTTTAAGCGAAGCCGATCCGATATTACCCGATATCATTTCGCCGGAATTGATGCCGATGGATACCTCCGGTGTAAATACTTGCCCACTGGCCGCGGTTATACCCTCAATCTTCTTGATCTGTTCCCTAACTGCCAGGGCCGCGTCAATGGCCCTGTCCAGGTGAAACTTGCCCCTGAAAACTGCCATCACAGCATCGCCCATAAATTTATCTACGTGGCCCGTTTGGGCAATAATTTCTTTTACGATGATATCGAAAAGCTTGTTGATAATGGTTACCACCTGGTTGGCGGGTACATTCTCAGTAATGGCGGTGAAACCACATATATCTACAAACATGGCTGTTGCCTGTACGGTTTCATTTTCGAGCAGGCTTTTTTCATATTCCTTGCTCGTCATAAAATTCAGCACATTTTCATCCACATACATCTTCAGGATATTATTTTCCTTAATAGCAGCGAGTGTGGCCCTTATCTGCAATACGTGCTGGATGGTTTTTTCAATGGTCAGATCCAGGTCCTCAAAATCAACCGGTTTGCATACAAAATCAAATGCGCCGCGGTTCATAGCGGTACGGATATTTTGCATATCGCCATAGGCCGAAACCATCACCGCTTTTAAAATCGAGTTTGATTCGGTAAGGCGGTTTAATAAGGTGAGCCCATCCATTATCGGCATGTTGATGTCGCTAAGCATCACATCTATGTCCGGGTTTTCCAGTATTTTTTGCAGGGCATCTTCGCCGTTTGAGGCGAAAACAAACTCATAAACGTTTTCCCTGATCTTGCGTCTGAATTTTTGTTTAACGAGGAGCTCCAGATCGGCCTCATCGTCTACCACCAATATCTTGGCCATTATCCAATAAGGGTTTTAAGTTTCTCTTTTAATAAACTAAAGTCGAGCGGCTTGGTTAAAAAGTCATTGGCGCCGTTTTGCATGGCTTGGGTACGATTTTCGTCATCGCCATAAGCGGTAATCATCATCACTACCGGTGGTGGTTTTTCATAAGTGTGCCTGATGCGCGAAAGCAACTCGATACCTGTCATGCCAGGCATATTAATATCAGACAGGATAAGGATCACTTCAGAATGTTTAGCCTCTAAATAACCCAATGCTTCCTCACCCGAAAGCGCGAAATCAAATTCGAGCTCATGATCACGTATTTCCTTGCGGAAACGTTGTAAAAAAAGCGGTTGCACATCCGCCTCGTCATCTACTACTAATATTTTCATGATAAGGAGATAAATATAATCATAAGTTGGTTTAAATCGGAGTTGTAATGGTAAATTCGGTGTATTCGCCCTCTTTGGTGTCAATTTCAACTTTCCCGCCATGCCCTTTCACTACAATATCATAGCTCATAGATAAGCCCAGCCCGGTTCCCTCACCGGTAGGTTTGGTGGTGAAAAAGGGCTGCATAATTTTATCCTTAATACTCTCGGGTATGCCTGTCCCATTATCCTTCACTTTGATCTGGATAGACTTCCCTTTTACCGAAGTGCTTACCTCAACCGTTGGCTTGTATTCCGGCCCTGCAATCTTTTGCCTCTGCTGCACCGCATAGAAAGCGTTGGTAAAAAGGTTAAGCAGCACCCGCCCCATATCCTGTGGTACCATATTGGCCTTTGGTAGTGCAGCATCAAATGAGGTGATCATATCCGCATTAAATGATTTATCCTTGGCACGCAGCCCATGATATGAAAGCCGCAGATATTCATCGGTCAATGCATTGATGTCGGTCGGTTCTTTGGTGCCGCTGCTGGCCCGGCTGTGTTGCAGCATGCCTTTTACAATACCATCGGCGCGTTTGCCATGATGCATTATTTTCTCCAAATTTTGCTTCACGTCACCCGCAATGGCCAATGCTTCGGCGGTGTCGCCTTTTTTTAACTCCGCCTCCATCTCATCCAGCAGTTCGGCGCTTACTTCCGAAAAGTTGTTGACGAAGTTTAACGGGTTCTGTATCTCATGCGCTATACCAGCAGTAAGTTCCCCCAGCGAGGCCATTTTTTCCGATTGGATCAGTTGATCCTGCGTAGCTTTTAGTTCCTTCACTACCTCTTGCAATTCATCCTTTTGCTTGCTTAACTTTATAGTACGTTCTTGTACCAACGCCTCAAGCTCGGCCCGGCGCTCGGTACTGATGCGAAGCTCTTCCTCCTGTTTTCTTGAGGTTGCCCACCGGCCAAATATCCAGGCAAATGCGATGATAGTAGCCCAGTTAAAATAATTGTCATATTTAAAGTAAAAATCAAAAAACGTCAATTTTACAATGGCATTTAAAAACCCCATTACGATCAATGGGATATTATTTACCAGATAGGATCTTTGCGGTTCAAAATCAGGCTGTGTGTTGATGTAGTATACCAAGCTTAGTAATACGACGCTGCCTATAATATCCTGCGCAGGCCCTCCAAGACTGAAACTGATTATGTACAACGCTATAGTTGCCCAGGTTCCCACCGTGATAAGGCTTCGCCACTTAGGATATAAAATAGAGAATTTAAGCGCTTTTTTTAAACGCCTGATCAATAAAAAAGCTGCGAGGAAATAGAAAAAATCCATTCTTTAGTATAAAGTCATTTTTAAAATCTAAAAGTAATTATTAAAACCTAAATTAAGAAAGTGGCAATACAACTGTAAATTCAGTGTATTCGCCTTCTTTGCTTTCCACATTTATAGTTCCTGAGTGCCCCTTCACCACCATATCATAAGTTAACGATAAGCCTAATCCTGTGCCCTCACCCGTAGGTTTGGTGGTGAAGAAGGGCTGCATGATCTTTTCTTTGATGGCGTCAGGTATACCAATGCCATTATCACGCACCTTAAGCCCCCCTACCCCCTGGATGGGGAGAAAAAAGGTGGTCACTTCGATCATAGGTTTATAACCATCCTCTGCTTGCTTCTGTTTTTGCTGAACCGCGTAAAAAGCATTGTTGAATACATTGAGCATTACCCGGCCTATATCCTGGGGTATTACATTTATTTTTGGCAAGCTTTCATCAAAGTGGGTTACCAATTCGGCATTGAATGATTTATCCTTCGCCCTTAATCCATGATAAGCCAGCCGCATATATTCATCAGCAAGAGTATTAATATTGGTAGGTTCTTTTGCGCCGCTGCCTATTTGGCTATGTTGCAGCATACCCTTTACAATACCATCGGCGCGTTTGCCATGCATGCTGATCTTATTCGAGTTTTCCCCGATATCCGTGGCAATAACTTTTATTTCTTCCAGGTTACCTTTCTCAATCTCCTGTTTCATTTCAGTTATTAGCTCCGCATTTACTTCAGAGAAATTATTGACGAAGTTGAGCGGGTTCTGTATCTCGTGGGCTATGCCCGCAGTAAGTTCACCAAGCGAAGCCATCTTTTCAGCCTGTATCAGTTGGGTTTGGGTCGATTTAAGATCACCCAACGCCTTGTTGGTTTTATCGCGCTCCTCTTCTATAATTCGTTTTTGCTTGCTTAATAAATTATTGGCTTTTTCTTTCTGGCGATTGTTCCTAAATAATACGATTACAGTAACAACGATCAATCCGAGCACAATCAACGAGGCTGTAATAAAATAACGTTGTGTTTTTTTGTCCTGGTTAAGTACGATGATCTGCGCCTGTTTCTTTGCCAGGTCATAATTATACTGCAGCAGGCTGGCTTTATTGGTTACTTCGCTATTGAGCATGCTGTCCCGATAGGCCACAAACAGCCCCTCGTATTTGTAGGCATTGGCAAAATCATTCTTTTTCGCGTACGCATTGGCCAGCGCACCATAATTGTCGCGCATAAATTCTATCGTTCCTGCTTTTTTTGCAGCTTCCAGCCCCTTGTTTCCATAATAGATCGCGCTATCAGCCTTGTTGGCCTTATGATATGCCCTGGCTAATATGCCATCGATCCAGGCAACACCCTCAGTATCATCTATCTGGTTGGCAAGTTTAAGTGAATGGAAGGCATATTTGAAAGCCAGCGGTAGCTGACCGGTCCGCACATACACGTCTGCTATGTTGCTTTCGCAAAGTTCTATAAAATAAGGAGTAAGGCCTGCCGATGCAAGTTGCTGCTTATAAGCTTTAATAGCTTCGGGGTAATTACCCATTAAACGGTACCGTTCGCCGATATTATTATAAAGCGTAGTGCTGAGACTTGTATTGCCGAGCAATTTGTTGGCTTCAAGCGCTTTTTTGTAGTAGACCAGCCCATTTTTATTGTCGCCCATAGCCGTATAGTAGGTAGCTAAATTCGCCCATGATTGCGCCAATTCGTTTTGCAGGTTATTTTCTTCAGCGATTTTTTCAGCTTTTAAGGTCCAATCCATAGCCCTTGGGTAATCGCTGAGGGATATGGCGTAGGCGCTGGCTACCGCCCGCTTAATTCGCCACGTTAAACGCTTGTCGGGTAATCGTTCAGCAATGGAATCGCCCTTTAAGTAAAAAGCCAGCGCCTTTCTGTTGTCATTTTGCGTATTTATCCTGCCTGCAAGATACCAGCACGATGCCAAAAGCTTCTGATCACCAGTTTTTTCGGCGATTGCCAGGGCCCGTTTTTGCAGGGCCGGCATCTGCTCGCGGTGGCCAAGCAGGAAGGCAGCAAAGCCTTTGTAAACCAACCCAAATCCTTCACCGGTCGGGTAACCTATATTTCGCGAAATAGTAATCGCTTCTGTTGAAAGCGTATCAGACTTTCCGGGGCTTATTGATGCCACATTCGCCAGTTCGTTCAGCCGGTTCACCCGGAATGTATCGGCCTGCGGGTGGTCTTTTAGCTGCTTTTCCAGCTGCTTGATCTGATGTTCCTGCCCGTATGCCCGCACAAAGCAAACGGCCAGAAGGAAACATGTAAGTACTTTGTTCATGGTGATATTGGTTTAGATAGGTAAATTTATAATAAATTCCGACCCCTCACTCTCAATACTGTTAACCCGGATAGTTCCTCCATGCCCCTTTACCACCATATCATAAGTTAAGGATAAACCCAAACCAGTGCCCTCGCCGGTTGGTTTGGTAGTAAAGAAGGGCTGCATTATTTTTTCTTTTATCGCATCAGGCATACCGATCCCGTTATCCTTTACCTTAAGCCCCCCGACCCCTTGAAGAGGGAGAAAAAAGGTGGTCACTTCGATCCTAGGTTTATAATCATCACCGGCAGTCTTCTGTTTCTGCTGAATGGCATAAAAAGCATTATTGAACAAATTGAGCATCACCCGGCCTATATCCTGGGGCACCACATTTATTTTGGGCAATTGCTCATCATAATGGGCAATGAGGTCGGCATTAAATGTTTTATCCTTCGCCCTTAATCCATGATAAGCCAGTCGTAAATATTCATCAGCAAGGGCATTGATGTTGGTGGGCTCTTTTGCTCCGCTGCCCAGCTGACTGTGCTGCAGCATACCCTTTACTATAGCATCAGCGCGTTTGCCATGATGCTGGATTTTACCCATATTTTGCTCAAGGTCATCAGCAATCAACAGGGCGTCTTTTGTATTTCCGGCTTTTAGTTCTTCTCTTAATTCCTGCGTCAGTTCAACGCTTACCTCCGAAAAATTATTCACAAAATTCAGCGGGTTCTGTATCTCATGTGCGATGCCCGCGGTTAGTTCACCCAATGAAGCCATTTTTTCGGACTGGATGAGCTGGGCCTGGGTTGATTTAAGATCAGTAAGGGTTCCCTCTAAAACTTTATTGGCTTTATGCTTCTGCCGGTTATTGCGATAAAGTATCAAAGCTATAATGAGGAAAACGCCTGAGCCCGCCAGCAGCGAATACGTTTTGACCCTGGTTTGAGCTGCAACCCTTTCCTTTTGAAACTCCTGGAACCGCATTTGCTCCTGGAAAGATGCGTTTTGAAACCGGGCCAAGCTTGCTACCCTTATTTTAAATACACTGTCCTTGGCAGCTATGGCCATACCGGCATATTTAAAAGCGCTATCCTGTTGCTTTCTTAAATTGTAGCTGTTATAAAGATTTTGATAAATAATGCCAATATTGAGTTGCTGGCTCATGGATGGCCCTAAAGTTTTAAAAGTTTCGAGCGTCTTTTTTGCAAAATAAAGACTTGAATCCCCCTCGTGTTGGGAAAGGAAAAGATTGGTCAACCGTGAGTAGTTCCGGGTTAATGATGACATGTTTTTTTGCGCTACGGCTGCGTATACTCCATCATAATAAAGTTGTTTCGCTTTGTCCTTATCTCCTTTTTTGAGGGCTATATCGCCCAGAATGCTAATGATGTAGCCGGTGTATTTTTTTTGCTCTGTTTTTGTAATGAGGCTCAACGCTTCATTTTCAAAAAATAAAGCCGAATCAATTTTATTAATATCCAGGTAATAGCTGCCAATGTTCATATCGGCAATCACCACGCGGAGTGGGTTATCTATAGCGTTCGCAATTCTCCTGGCCTCTTTAAAATGAAAAATTACCTGGTCAGTGTTTTGGGTGCGTTCCATCAGGATACCAAACATGTGATGTATCAGAGATATCATCAAAAGTCTGTTTTTCTCCGCAGTGGCCCCGCGCATCGTAAACCAGCTGTTGCTTGCATTTTTGGGATCCTGAGCAAAACCAAAAGCTTGTATCAAGCATTGCAAGGCTTCGGCGTACTGCCCCATGCCGGTCAGTTGATAACCTCTCATCGAGAGAGACCTTGCAATCAACAGCGGTTTATTATTCTTTTGAGCCAACGATAAAGCCCGGCTGGAATAATAAAGCGCGCTGTCGCGGTTTATCTCCTCAAAATATAAATAAGCCTGTACGGTTGTTACATAACGTGCCGAATCATCGCGCGCATTTTTGAACGATGTGACGATACTGTCGGGCAAGTGTTGCTGTGCATGCACGAATGTTGGGATGAGCAACAGCAGCAATATTTTAAACCTGGTTTTCATATCAATAGGATTAATTAACCGGCAATTGAATAACAAATTCCGACCCCTCACCCTCAACACTGTTAACCTGTATCGTCCCTCCATGCCCTTTAACCACCATATCATAAGTTAGTGAAAGGCCGAGGCCTGTTCCTTCGCCGGTAGGTTTGGTAGTAAAAAACGGCTGCATGATCTTCTCTTTTATCGAGTCAGGCATACCCACACCGTTGTCTTTTACTTTAATCATAACCTGTCCATTTTCTGTTGAGGTGGATACCATCACTTCAGCCTTATAATCAGCAATGCAGTTTTTCTTTTTCTGATTGACGGCATAAAAGGCGTTATTGAACAGGTTGAGCATTACCCGGCCAATATCCTGCGGGATCACACTTATTTTGGGCAGATCTGAATCAAAGTGCGTGATCATCTCCGCATTAAAAACTTTATCCTTTGCCCGCAGTCCATGATAGGAGAGCCTTAAAAATTCATCGGCAAGCGCGTTGATATTGGTCAGCTGTTTCTCTCCGCCGCCACTGCGGCTGTGCTGCAGCATGCCTTTCACAATCCCATCCGCCCGTTTGCCATGGTGACTTATCTTTTCCTCGTTTTGTTTGATGTCACCCGCTATAGCTAATGCTTCCTCAATATTACCGGCCTTCAATTCATCTTCCAGTTCTTCGATCATTTCCTGGTTCACTTCCGAGAAATTGTTAACGAAGTTGAGCGGGTTCTGTATTTCGTGTGCTATGCCAGCGGTCAATTCACCCAACGATGCCATTTTCTCAGACTGGATCAGCTTGGTTTGGGTAGCCTTCAGATCGGTCAGCGTATTTTCTACCTGTTGCTTGGCAGCTTCCAGTTTGTTGAAATCCTCGTACCGGGCATAAGCTGTGGAGAATGCGTCCGCTAGGGACTGAACGAGGTTCATATCTTCGTCTGTCAACGGGGCTATGTTCCCTACATACAACATCCCCTGCAAAAAGGGCAGGAAGTGCAGGTCGAGGCTGGTATCAGGATGCTCGGTGACATACCTTTCCTTCGATTTTACCGTTCCCTGGTCTACCAGGTTTTTGGTGTATGTCGCAAATTCTTCCTCGCTCCAATGGATGGTAGCGATTTGCCTGTTGCGCCAGGCAGGTAATACATCCTGGCTGATTCCTTCTGAATCGAATTGCAGGTTGAATGTGGCCAGTGCTTTGCCATCAGCTGTTGACAAATGGGTATGGATAAGCTGCTCCTGTTCATCAATAATGAATACTCCGCAACGAATAAAAGGAATACCCAGTATGGTCAATTCATTCCATATCAAAGGGGTTATACGCTCCAGGTCGTTTGTTGAACGCATGGATGCGATTTCGGCGCGAACGCGATCCAATGAGGCTGCCCTTACTGCCTCCCGGGCGCTGGCTTCCGATTTTTGGAGTTCGACATAGCGCCTGAATGTAAGGTCGATCACCGAAGCGAATCGCTTAAGTGTCCTTATTTCAACATCGTTGTAAGACTTTTCTGCCCAGGCATACAGGCAGCCATCCGGGAACGGAAAGAAATGCCCGAACTGTTCTTCTCCCGGGTGAAAATCGGGCAGTGTTGGGAGCGACAATCCCGATAAAAGGTTATCGTAATAGTCTTTTAGCTGTTTTCCCTTTAGTACCGGGAAATAATCTTCACTCTTTAAAAGCGATTCGTATATTTTATCCAATACCGGATGACTTGCCAGCATTACCCACCCAACCAGTCCGAGGCTATCTCCATCAGCGGATGTGGTGGCCGAGTAAAGCGCTACCTTGCGCGACCCATTACTAATCATACCCACACCACAACGTATAGGGTTGATGCCCAGCTTCCGCAATTCGGTAAATACCATGCTGGCTGTTGAAGTAAGGTCGGCACTGTTGTACATAGCCATTGCCTTTCCGCGCACTTTTTCAAGCGCAGCTTCAATTTTTGCTTCACGGGCCTGTTCTTCCGCTTTTTGCAGGTCGAGGTAGCGGCGGTAAGTAAGGCCGAAAACTGCTGCAAATTTTTCCAACACCTCGCTGGTTTCTGTTGAAAATGGCTCAGGCGTAAATGTAAAAAGGCATCCTTCATTGAATAAAAAGCAATTACAATACTGCTTTGAATTTCGCGTGTCGTCCGGCGTTATATACGAAGTATTGATTTCGGGTGCCTCATAATCTGGAGCATTCTTTATAGCTTTATAATAGTCAACTAACTCCTGGCCTTCCAAGGTGTAAACAAATGAAGGTTTCTTTTGCTTCCAGGCCTCCAAAAGATACGTCCACAAGGGATGGGTTGTCATGTCCAGCTTTCCAATACCCCGGCTCATTATTCCCTCCTTTGGCGAAGTTGCCGACCAAACTTCCATCTGTTTTGCTGCATTATCAACTATGCAAATTCCGCATCTGAAAGGGGTAATGCCAAGTTTATACAGTTCGCTAAACACCAAAGCTGTAGCATTGCCTACGTCATTACTGTCATGCATAGCCATAGCCGCCGCACGCACCCTTTCCAGCCCCAATTGAATTTGAGATTCCCTGGCCTGCTCTTCGGCCTGTTGCAGATCGCTGAAACGGGTATAGGCGAATGAGAAAACAGCCGTGGCCCTTTGTAAAAGATCCCAGCTCTCGGCAGAGATATCGCCCGGCGAAGCGGCGCCCATGTACCCGTTGGAGAATTTATTTAAATGATAGATGCGATCGGGTATGTTATCACCATAATACCCATCCAATAATTTCGATTTCGTGCTGCAGTAGTTGATCCATTCTTTCCGGTTATCACCCTGCATGGGAATAGAAATTTGTTTTTCGCCGGAATGATAAAACGCCAGCATTTGCCTGCCAACCCATGTTTGGTCAAGGTCCATATCCATATGATCGGCAACCAGTTTGTGTTCGGCCTGATCGTTTTTTATCGCAAACCAGCATTCAGTTTTGCCGGTCGCTTCATAATGGATATAGATGGAACTTGTTTCCAGTTCTTCTACACCCAGCGAAGCCATTTCCTGACGCAACAATTGGGCAACCTCTACCAGCTCTTCAGGCTTCTGCATCGCCAGCGAACGAGACCTTACTTTCTCCATCGCCACTTCTATTTGCGCCTGCCGGGCCTGTTTCTCTGCTTTTTGCAGATCGAGGTAGCGTCGGTAAGTTAAGCCAAAAACACCTGCGAAACGCTTAAATAACCTTATTGCTTCTTCGGGTGGCGGCTCAAGGGTAAAGGCAAAAATAGCTCCTTCGGGGAAGAAGAAGGCATTGTTGGTTTGCTTTGCCGGTAACGATGAAAGATCAAATTGTACCGGATATTCCGGCGAATCGCTAACTGCCTGGTAGTACGCCTTAAGGTCCTTGCCTGTTAATTCGTAGGATTTTACCTGCTCTTTGTTTTTCCAGGCCTGGTGTATGCTGCTGATGAGCGGATGGATCATCATATCTATCCGGCCGATCAGCATATCAACTTTTCCCTCAGTATTGTAAGCTGCTGTCCAAACCTCCATGTGTTTAGTTTCATCGATGATCAGGATACCGCAGCGAACCGTTTTTTCAACCCCAAGTTTCACCAACTCATCAAACATCGTTGCGACGGTATCGCCCACGTCCTCGCTATTATGCATAGCCATCGTTTTGGCACGAACACGCTCAAGCGATAGTTCGATCTGCGCTTCACGGGATTGAGCCTCAGCTTTTTGCAGATCGAGGAAACGGGTATAGGCACGTTCAAATTCAATAGCCAGTCGACCGAGAATTTTCTTTTCTTCATCGGTTAACGAATTTTCGACCATTACACCAAAGCAGCCATATTTAATGAAGGCCTCTACATAATACAAGCCACCCTGAAAATATTCCGGTTTTAGTTGCTCTACTCCGTCAATCAATTCCTGCCAGGCGGCAAAGTAACTTTTCACTCCTGCGGGAGGTACATGATAAGAAACAACAGGCTGATTTCCTTTCCAATCAACCAGGCATTGCGCAGTCGCAGGTTCATTTCTGTCGAGCGGATAATCTATCGCTTTGCTTTTAAAATTATTTGAATTGTTTTCGGCCCAGGCGGCCCAAAAGATATGCCGGTCCTTTTCCTCATCCGGCAGCCACAAAAAAGAAAATGCTGACTGAATACCGAGCAACAATACCTGTTGGTGAAAAACACGCAAGGTATCATCCAGTTCTGTAGAATGCTGCATGAGCATACTTTGCGTACGGGTGCGCTCTAACGCCGCTTCGATCTTTGCTTCCCTAACTTGCGCTTCAGCTTTTTGCAGATCGAGGAAACGGGTATACGTATAGCTGAACATGGTGGCAAACCGCTCCAGTATTTGAGTGGTTTCTGATGAAAGGGGGGCATGTGTAGTATAATTAATCCACCCATGGGAGAAGTACCCAACAGTATGCACCCTTCGCTTTTGCAGAAGTTCATCCCTGATAATTATGCCCATCTCTTCACGACAAAAACGGACCCACGCTGCTAATTCCTTTCCTTTCAGTTCTATGCTGAGCGATTTTAATTTCGCCTGCCATCCCGCATACATTTTGGATATAGTGGTTTTCTCGTTTATCCGGGCTGTAAAGTGGATGTTGATCTGATCTCCCTCCTGGTCCGTGGCCCAAAAGTTGACGACTCCTTTTTCCCGGTCCATTATCCCTATGCTAATGCGGGCAGGCTCGCTGCCTAATTCGCTTAACTGCTCGAAAAGAACTGAGGCGGTCTCGGCTAATTCTTCACTATGATACATAGCCATAGTGCGTGCCCGTACTCTTTCCAGCGCCAGTTCTATTTGCGACTCCCTTACCTGTGCTTCCGCTTTTTGCAGATCGAGAAAACGGGTGTAAGTACCTTCAAAAACACCGGCAAATCTTTCCAATAAGTGGATGCTTTCAGCAGACCGCGCTTCAGTTGACTGCACATTGATAATGCCCTTTGAGAAAAAGGCTACATTGATCACACGCCGCTTTTCATCGGGGTTAAACCCGGCGCCGCCCATACTGGCCCGATAGGTGGTAAAGTCATAAAGTTCCTGCCCGGTAAGGTCTATCACTAATGATTTTTGCCTTGCCTTCCAGCCATCATATATCCTGCGCGTTACATTGGGTTCATCAATGGAGAATTTGAACACCTTGTTGATCTGGCTGCCGTACATCGTAACCCAATATTCAATTACGTGTTCCTGTTCATTAATAATACCAATGGTAGCCTGGTCGGGGTTTTCGCCCAATTCCTTAAACTGCTGGAATAAAATAAAGGCCGTTTCTGCCAGTTCTTCGCTTCGCTGCATGGCCATGGTACGGGCGCGTACGCGTTCCAATGCCAGTTGAATTTGTGATTCACGGGCCTGGGCCCCCGCAAGTTCGATATCAGCATATCGGCGGTAAGCCAGGTCGAAAACATTACGGAAACGTTTCAGCACTTCCAGTTTGTCAGCTGTAAGGGAACTAAAGGTTGATATGCCAACGGAACCTATGCCGATGGAATAAAAGTAGTAGTACAGCGTAGAAACATTTTCGAGTTTCGGATCGGGTGGCTCACCGTTTTGTACCCTGAACGCTTTAAAATTTTCCAGGTCTTCACCCGTAAGAATATGCTCAAAAAAAGCGTCGCTGGCGCTGCGGGTCATTTCTACCTGGCGTTCCATTACCGGGTGACTGTTATATAGAAACGGCGTAACGCTGCCGCCGTCATCAGCCTTAAAATCATAATTAAGAAAAGAGCCGTTTTCGTCATTCACGATATTGATCATCGCGTTGCGTAACTCGCCAAATCCTAATGCGGTCAACTCTTCAAACAATATTTTGCAGATGTTCAGCAGGTCATCCGCTTTCCGCATCCCCATGGCAACTGTACGCACCCGCTCCAGTGCCGACTCGAGCTCCAGGTCGCGGTTTTTTTCTTCTATTGCCTTTCTTTTATGCTCCAGTTCTTCAATGGTTTCTTCCAGCAGAACAGCGGTGGTTCTTTTGATCTTCTCTGTCCGGTCCAGTTTGAACTCCGCAATAGAAAAATCAGCATCTATATTCTTAACAGTTTTGGCAAGCACAGCTTTTTCTTCGGTGGATAGGGTATCCAGTCGCTCTATTAAGTCCTGTATCTTTTGTAAATGCTGATTCATCTATTTTTCTTTCAACACCACGCAGCAAGTGGTCAGGTTATGCATTTCTAAATTCCCACCGGTGGCCCTTGCTAATTCCGCATTGGAAAAAAGCCCGGCCATTGGAACATTCCAGATATTTTTCAACCCTTCGATCTCCTTTTGTATCAGCGGACCAAGGGAAAGCTGCCTGCCGGCACAACTGAAAACCACTACCGCATCTGCTTCAGGCATTACAGTATTTTTCATCTCTTCGCAATTGCTGATCACTTTTTCAACCACATCAAAATCGGGAGGTAAGGAAAAACGCACTTTAGAGCCCTGCGGCACCGAACCGCTGCAGTAAAAAGAACGGTCGGTCCAGTCGATCAATAAACCCGGCCGCATCACCGGGTCACCCTTTTCGCGCTGCATCTGTAAAGGAAAATTTGACGCGATCTCCAGTATTAAGTTTTTGTTATCAGGCGAAACATTCTCAATGCCGCCATATTTAGCGGTAAGGTCAAGCACGGGGATATCATCCACCGTAAACACATGGTTGCCTTCACTTTTGGTAACGGTTCTGACGGTACCTACAGCATTCCAGCCGCAGGTTGCCAACCCTTTGATGGTGATCTTATCTTCGTCCAACGCTAAAACAACCAGCCCTCTTTCGCTTTCGCCAAAATTGGTAAAAACCAATTGTTTGGTAAAAGAATAATCATCCCCGGCCGCGCCGCCGTAAACATTTACTTGTTTGCCCACCACATCCTCAAAACCCATCAGCAGCTCTTCAGCATCAGTTTCTATATTGCTGCACGAAACAAGGAAAGCCGGACGGGCAAATCGCTCCAGCGTTTTTTTTGCCATTGAAGCTGCTTTTTCCCGGTAATTTTTTTCGGGATACTCCTCTATCATGATGGTGAAATATTCCGGGTTCATATCAAGCAGTAATATCGCTATGCCACCGTTTGAAATTTCTTCATCAATAAATTCCCCATTGGTTGTAGCGCCGAAAATACTGACGCCGGCGCCGTCCAATAGCTGGCAGATGGCCCGACGGTCCTGGCTGATGGAAAGAAAAGTAATCGCCAGTGTTGGTTTAAACCCATCAGCCATGGCTTGATCCAATGCTGTCTTAATTTCTTCTGTCGATATTCCTTTTATTGACTTTGCTTTCATGTTTGATGCAAATAATTAATTCGCTGACAAATGAATAATAAACTCTGAACCTTCCCCTTCGGCGCTGTTAACATCGATACTTCCGCCATGCCCCTTTACTACGATATCGTAACTCATAGACAAGCCCAAACCCGTCCCTTCCCCGGTCGGTTTGGTAGTGAAAAACGGCTGCATGATCTTTTCTTTAATTCCATCGGGCATGCCGTTGCCATTGTCTTTTACTTTGATGGCGATTTGTCCTTTTTCTGTATAGGTGGTTAAGGTTACTTCGGGTTTGTAACCTGCCGGAACGGTTTTTTGCTTTTGCTGCACGGCATAAAAGGCGTTGGTAAACAAGTTGAGCAATACCCGGCCTACATCCTGCGGCACTACGTTTACCAGTGGTAGTTTTGCGTCAAAATGGGTGATAAGTTCGGTATTAAAACTTTTGTCCTTTGCCCTTAAACCGTGATAGGCTAAACGAAGATATTCATCAGCCAGTTTATTGAGATCGGTCGGTTCTTTAGTATTGCTGCTCGCGCGGCTATGCTGCAACATGCCTTTTACAATACCATCGGCGCGTTTGCCATGATGGCGTATCTTTTCTAAATTATCCTTGATGTCGCCTGCTATTTCTATCGCTTCGCTGCTGTTGCCGGTGGTTAACTGCTGCTCCATTTCATCCAGTAGCTCTATACTTACTTCCGAGAAGTTGTTGACGAAGTTCAATGGGTTCTGTATCTCATGAGCAATACCCGCAGT
The DNA here is from genome assembly GCA_035489035.1 of Mucilaginibacter sp. Lineage (GTDB taxonomy): Bacteria > Bacteroidota > Bacteroidia > Sphingobacteriales > Sphingobacteriaceae > Mucilaginibacter. The sequence goes on along the minus strand of DATHKT010000049.1, from coordinate 14,375 downwards.
CAACTCGCCCAGCGAAGCCATTTTTTCCGACTGGATCAATTGTTTTTGAGTATGCTGCAGATCGGCCAGGGCTTTGTTGGTCTGGTCGCGCTGCTCTTCAATAATGCGCTTTTGCTTGCTTAATAAAGTATTGGCCTTTTGCTTCTGACGGTTGTTGCGGAACAGGATAATTACAGTGATAATGATTAATCCGAGCACGATGAGCGCCCCCGTAATAAAGTAGCGCTGTGCTTGCTTATCCTGGTTAAGCGTGGTGATCTGCGCCTGCTTTTTTGCCAGGGCGTAATTGTATTGCAGCAGGGCGGCCTGGTTTGATACTTGCGCGTTTAACATGCTGTCGCGATAGCTGACAAATAATACATGATACTTATAAGCATTCGGATAATCCTTTTTCAGGGCATAGGCATTGGCCAGCGCCTCACTGTTATCGCGTTTAAATTCAATGGTGCCGGTTTTATTGGCGTTATTGTAACCATATTGCGCAAAGTGAATGGCACTATCAGGCATGTTTTTCTTGATATAAGCGCGTGCCAGGATACCGTCTATCCATTCTTCGCCCTCCAGATCTCTTACTGCCTTCGCGCCATTGAGCGATTGAAAACCATATTTAAACGCCAGGGGCAGATTGCCGAGCCTTACGTATACATCCGCCAGGTTGCTTTGGGTAAGCTCGGTATTAACAATACTATTGCTTTTCTCGATACCTTCCATGTAAGCTTTTATGGCTTCGGGATAATTGCCGCTAAGCCGGTGCATCTCGCCTATTCGATTCAGTAAATTAAATTCTAAACCTTTATTCCCCAGTTTTTTGTTCGCGTCCAGTGATTTTTTGTAATAGATCAACGCATTTGTCTGGTCGCCTATCGCAGTATAAATGCCCGCCTGGCTGCTCCAGGCCTGCGCCAGCCCTACAAGGCTATTGCCTTCTTCGGCTGTTTTCTCAGCTTTTATAGCCCACTCCATTGATTTTGCGTAATCCCCGGCCGAGCTCTGATAGAAATTTGATATCGCTACCTGGCGGAATGAGATCAGTGCTTTGTCTGATGTTAGTCGGGCGGTGGCTTCGGCCTTCAAAAAATATGCTAAGGCTTCTTTATTATCACCGGTAACATTTTTAGAACTTGCCATGGCCCCATATGCAGTAGCCAGGTAAGTTTTATCACTGATCTTTTCGGCCATAGTTATCGCTTGCTGTATGATCACAAAACCTTGTGGCGCATCGTTCTTTAACAAACTGGCCCTCGCTTTTCTGAGCAGGCCATAAGTTTCGCCTTCAGAATAATTAAGCTTTCGCGATAACGATAAAATTTCATTCGCCAGGGTATCCAGCGCGCCCGCAGAGAGGTTTTTTAACCTTCCCAGTTCATTAAGCCGGTTTACCCGCAGCGTATCGCCCTGGGGATGGTCCTTCAGGTCTTTTTCTAATTGATTGATCCGGGACGCATTATTTTGCCCGTAGGATTGGAGAAAGATGACCGATAAAATGATAAATAGCAATGCTTTTTTCATGTGAATAGTTAATTGTGATCTATTGATTTTGGATAGGTAATTTAATAATAAATTCTGAGCCCTGGCCCTCAGTACTTTCCACCTCGATACTCCCGCCATGCCCCTTCACCACCATATCATAAGTTAAGGATAGGCCTAAGCCCGTTCCCTCGCCGGTAGGCTTGGTAGTGAAAAATGGCTGCATGATCTTTTCTTTGATAGCATCAGGAATACCGATGCCATTGTCGCGTACCTTAAGCCCCCCGAACCCCTGAAGGGGGAGGTAGAAGCTTGTGATTTCTACAGTTGGTTTATAGTCATCTCCCGATGTTTTCGCCTTTTGATTTATAGCATAGAAGGCATTGTTGAATAGGTTGAGCAATACCCGGCCCATGTCCTGCGGAATGACGTTTATATTTGGCAGATTCTCATCATAATTGGTGACTATCTCAGCATTAAAGCCTTTATCCTTCGATCTCAAGCCGTGATAGGAGAGTTTCAAAAATTCATCAGCCAAAGCATTCAGGTCGGTCAGTTGCTTTTGGCCTGTGCCAACGCGACTGTGTTCCAGCATGCCTTTTACAATGGCATCCGCCCGTTGGCCGTGGTGTTTTATCTTTTTAAGATTCTGCTTAATATCTTCCGAAATGGCGATCGCTTCTTCTTTGTCTCCTTTCTGCAACTCTTCCTGCATCTCATCTACCAACTCGGCGCTTACCTCTGAGAAATTATTTACAAAATTCAACGGGTTCTGTATCTCGTGGGCGATGCCGGCAGTGAGTTCGCCGAGGGAGGCCATTTTTTCGGACTGGATGAGTTGGGTTTGGGTAGATTTTAAATCGATCAGGGATTGGTTCAGTTCAGCCGTACGTTCTGATACCTGTGTTTCTAAAAGTATATTTTGATGGGCCAGTATTTGTTGCTTTTCCTGTTCCTGTGCCAAGTTTTTGGCTGAAAGTGTTTGTACATCCTCAAGCGTGGTCTTCAGCCTTTTGTTGGTAAGCGAGCTTTGCAGACTCAAATAAAAAGACATGCCGACAGGGAATGACATTTGTGCTATATAAAAAGTCACCTGGGCCAATACGGTATCAGCATTAATAAAATAATAGGAGATAGTAAATAAGGTGAAGAAAACAACTCCGGCCAAAATTATGCCTGCGTCTTTTTTACGTTGCCTGATCGCCCAAATACACACATACAAGCCTTCGACCAGGCAAATTACCGGGAAACCAACACTGGCGATCAGGAAACCCATATTTGACCAGGTATACATCAGCATAGTTACCGCTACTCCTATCAATATCAAAACCTTAAAGATGGTTCGCCGCGCGTAACCAAATAAGGTATAAATGGTGAGCAGCAGCATTAACATTCCCGCGGTAACGCCCACTCCCTCCATAAAGAATACCCACATCTGTGGAGAAATCGCACCGGAACGCCCTACTCCCCAAACTTCTATTGGTAGGGAATTTATAGATAGCGCGAAGGTAAATGCCGCGTAATACAGATTGACCTTTTGGCTCCGGTCGTAAAGAAAATAGACCAGGTAAATAAGACTGATAATAAGCAATACACCTGAAGTCAGGGCAAAAATAATGATGTACATAGTCATCTGGTGCTGATAGCCATCGTAATTATCAAAGGCCGTTTGCTGATCATTGACGTAAATGGTAAAAACCGGCAGGGGATTATAGAAGATTGACAAATAAGGTATTCCCGGCTGGTAAGCCAGCCTTACCGCCAGTATATTTTCTTCACCAGGCTTCAATGTGATATTAAAAGGGCGTTGTGGCGGAAGGTAGGCTACAACCTTTGCGGCATCAGCACTCACTACGCCGTATTGATGAAGTAATACACCATTTAAATAAACCTCCGATGCCGTATATTGCACAATGTAGGCAGCCAGTTGCTGTTTTGCCACCGCTGGGTCAACGTCAATATGTAACCTTATCCAGGCGATGCCGGAACTGCGGAGTGCCGAAAACGACTCAATGTCTCCCGCTGTATTTGCAGGCTGCCATTTGCTGTCGTCAAAATTCGGGTCAGCCCACTGTGGATTATCGCCGGTGTGAACTACCCACCCATTTAGCAAAGTATCATTTTTTGAAAGCTTGTTTAAATGAAAGCCCCGGCCCGTTTGGGCAGATGCCATTGCTGTTACTGCTATGAATAATATGAAAAGGAAAGCTTTCTTCATTACAGGGGTAGCTTAATGGTGAATAAGGTGTATTCGTTTTCTTTGGTATCAACCTCAATACTCCCCCCATGCCCCTTTACTACCATATCATAAGTTAATGACAGGCCCAATCCCGTACCTTCACCCGTGGGCTTGGTGGTAAAAAATGGCTGCATGATCTTTTCTTTTACACCATCAGGGATACCAATTCCATTGTCTTTTACTTTAATTATGATATGCCCATTGTCGGCACTTGTAGCTATAGAAACTTCCGGTTTATAATCTGCCCCCGCCGTTTTCGCCTTTTTATTTACGGCATAAAATGCATTGTTAAACAGGTTGAGTAACACACGCCCAATGTCCTGCTGAACCACATTTATTTTGGGCAGGTCAGGGTCGAAATGAGTAACCAGTTCGGCATTAAACGATTTGTCTTTAGCCCTAAGGCCGTGATAAGAGAGTTTGAAAAACTCATCAGCAAGTAAGTTTAAGTTTGTTGGCTGCTTTTCGCCTGTATTGGTGCGCGAGTGCTGGAGCATGCCCTTTACAATAAAGTCGGCGCGCTTGCCGTGGTGGCGTATTTTTTCCAGGTTCTGGCGCACATCATTACCAATATCAATCGCGTCTTCGGTTTGGCCAAGCTTTAGTTCGGCTTCCATTTCTTCTAAAAGCTCGATACTTACCTCGGAGAAATTATTGACGAAGTTTAGCGGGTTTTGTATCTCGTGGGCGATACCGGCGGTCAACTCACCCAACGAGGCCATTTTTTCGGACTGGATCAATTGGGTTTGCGTGCTGCGCAAAGCGGCTAATGTTTTTTTGTTTACCTGCAGCTGCCTGTAGATAAATACCAGTAAAGCAGATATCAAAAACAACACCGCCAGCGAACTCCACAGCAAAGTATTACGGCGGCTTAACTGGTAATCTTGTACGGCTTTTTCCTGTTTAAGCTGGGTTATATGGTCGCGCTGCTGCCGGTCATTCTGGTCTATTTCATACTGGGCTATTTTAAAATCGTGCAGGCCTTCCTCCCGCGCATCGAACACTTTAAAATATTCTTTAAAATACTTTGACGATTGTTCAGGCTGACCATGCTTCTGGTAGAAATAACCCAACTCGCGCAGGTATTTTAATTGCAATGGTATGCCTTGTTCATTGGATGATTTTTCATAAGCCAGTAAAAGGGACCTTTCCGCTTCACGGGTATTCCCTTTGCCCAGGTAATATTCGTAAAAATAATAATCGATCTCAGTATAGCCGACAGAGCTAACCGTTTTGAACCCGGCTGAGTCTGTCAGTTTTTTCGCCTTGTTCAGTAAAGGCAAAGCCAGATCAGGTTTGTTTAGTTTAATGTAGATGCCGGCTTTAGTGTTAAATATGTTGGCTACCCGCTGTGTTGCCCTTTTGCTCATAAACCGGATGCTTTCGTTTATAAAGTTCAGCGCATCGTCATACTTCCCGGCATCGAATGCGATGTGGCTTAAAGTTGCATAACAATAATTTATACCGCTGGTATCTTTAAGTTTTTGTGATAACGGAAGCGCCCTGCTTACATAATAATGAGCTTTGTCGAAATTGCCCCATTGATCATACGTCATGCCGAGTACATACAGAATATTGGCGTAAAAATTAGGCTGAAACTTTCTGAACACCTCGCTGCCTTTCATGTAATTATTGATAGCCTGGTTAAAGGCGCCCTTATATAAATAATAACCGGCAATGCCATGATAGCAAGGCGCGGTATTTTCATACGGGCCGTTCACGAGGTAATATTCCAGTTTTTTCTGGTAATAATGCAGCCGCTCATCCTGGTCGTTCAGGAAATTGTACAGGATACGCATATTGATAAGCAGGGGGTAAATTACCTTGTGCTGTTTGTCAAATAGGATTACTGCAGCCTGGAAGTTTTTTAGTGCTTCTTGATATTGGCGTTTGCTCCAATTGATATTGCCCTGCTGTATCAGCAGGTAGGGGGTAGGGTCGATCAGTTTTAGCTTTTCGTTAAGCTCCAGCAGCATTTTAACATGATCGGGGTAATTAAGCGTTTCGTCTGCGCGAACGGGTGTAAAATCAACCAGTTTCTGCAAAGTGAGCAGGCTATCCCCTGCGGCTTTTTGTTGCGCAAGAACTTTCTGCAGCGAATCCATTTTGGCATGGGCAAAATCATTTTGTGCCAAGGATGACTTCGCAACGGTTAATAAAATAAAAAGTACGGGCCATGTGTATATCAGTTTCTTCATGATCTGAATTTATATAGGCAGTGTAACATTAAATTCGGTAAACTCACTTTCTTTGGTATCAACACTAATACTCCCGCCATGCCCTTTCACCACGATATCGTAGCTTAAAGATAAACCCAATCCTGTCCCTTCACCCGTTGGTTTGGTAGTGAAAAATGGCTGCATGATCTTATCTTTGATAGCATCAGGGATTCCATTGCCATTATCTTTTACTTTGATCGTGATGTGATCCTTATCTGCTGATGTGCTTACGGTTACCTCAGGTTTATAATCCGGGCCTGCTGTTTGATTTTTTTGCTGAACGGCGTAAAAGGCATTGTTGAACAGGTTGAGCAATACGCGGCCAATGTCTTGTGGTATGGCCTCTATTTTTGGCAGTTTACTATCAAGATTAGTTACTGTTGCCGAATTAAAATTTTTATCCTTCGCCCGCAGTCCATGATAAGCCAGGCGCATGTACTCATCCGCCAAAGTATTAATATCTGTAAGTTGCCTTTCGCCGCTATTGGCGCGGGAGTGCTGCAGCATGTTTTTCACAATGCCGTCCGCGCGTTTGCCGTGGAGGGTTATCTTTTCGAGGTTTTGCTTCAGATCGGCCAGTAGTTCGTCCTCTAACCCAGTATCGCGTTTTTCGGCGTGCAATCCTTCAGCAAGTTCATCAACCAATTCCACACTTACTTCAGAGAAGTTGTTGACGAAGTTTAACGGGTTTTGGATCTCGTGGGCAATGCCGGCAGTCAACTCACCCAGTGAGGCCAGCTTTTCTGATTGGATCAGTTGCTGCTGGGTAGTTTTTAATTCCGTGACTGTTTCTGACAACCTGTCGCGCTGGGTAATGATCTCTTCCTGTTGTTCGCTTAGTTCCTTGTTAGCTTCGCTTAATTGTTTGGTCCGCTCATTTACCTTTCCTTCCAGCTCAAGATTTTCCATCTTCAACTGGCGCGACCGGTACGCGATATAACCGGAAATGATGGCAATAAATACGATCACATAAATCACCCAGGCCCACCAGCGAAACCACAAAGGACTATTAACGATCACCAAAAAGCTATCGCCTTCATTGTTCCAAACGCCATCACTGTTACAAGCTTTAACTTTGAAGGTGTAAGTAGCCGGCGAAAGATTGGTATAGGTGACACTACGTTGCGTACCGGCCTGCACCCATTCCTTATCATATCCCTCAAGCATATAAGCATACTTGTTTTGAGCAGGATTGGCAAAATGCAGGGCTATGTAGCTAAAAGTAAGCTTGTTTTGATTGTACGGCAACTCGATGCCGTGGCTGCCATAAGTTTGCAGGGTGGTTGCGCTGTCTGTTGAAGCGTCTGGATCGCTATAGGCTATCTTTTCGATATGTACTGCGGGCGGGTACGGGTTTGCTGCCAGGTCATCCGGGTTGAAGTACGAGATGCCGTTTACACCATTCATCAGCATAAAATCGCCCTGCCGCACCAGGATATCATCAAGTGTACCCATAGCAGTCCTTTCTTCAGGAAATATTTCGGTATCGCGGTAGTTTTTTAAGGAGAAGTTTTTAGGATCAACCCGGGTTAAGCCACGTTGCGAGCGCACCCAGATATAGCCTTTACCATCCTGGTTTATCGCGTCGATCGAGTTAAACAACAAGCCATCGTTCTCCGCGATATTACGCGTATAATGCCTCGTTTTAGGATCGAACTTAAACAGGCCGTTGAGGTAGGTGCCCACCCAAAACATACCGTCCCTATCTTCAAACATGCACACTATACTGAATGCCCGAATTTTGCCATCAAACAGGTACGACGTAAATTTCCCTGTTTTACGGTCGAAGAGGTTTAAGCCGCCCAGGTTGGTGCCCACCCAGATGTTTCCCTTGCTATCCTCCATGGCAGAGATCACCCGCTGGTCGTCCAGTTCGCCATGGCTTTGCATCGCACCGTCATTAGCCATGTAGGGATATCGTTTAAATTTTTTGGTTACGGGATCAAATGAGTTTATCCCGTAGCCATCGGTACCTATCCATATCAGCCCGGTATGGTCGGGCACGATCTTGGTGATGGCATTGTTGATAAGCGTTGTGGTATCTTTAGGATTGCTGGCGTATGTTTGCAGCTTGCCTGATCGCGAATCATAAACCTGGAACCCTTTTTCCTTGCTGCCAAAATAGATAATACCCTGCTTACCCACGGCAATGGAGTAGGGATGCCCATTTTCTTTATTAGCTTTCAGGATTTGCTGAAATTGGCTTGTCCCGGGTTTCCATTTGTAAACGCCATTAATATTGGTGAGCAGGGCATAGCCCCCGTCAATTACCTCCACCTGGTAAGAGGTGCCGCCCGGATAGCCATCGGCCTTGTTTTTTTCTAAGCGGTGCGTGATAAAGGCGCTGGTAAGTGGGTTGTTTTTGAAGAGCCCCTGGCCGCGTACTGTTCCAAAGACAGAGCCAGATCGGTCGTTCAATATATTCCGAACCGTGTTGGAGCCGATTGATGTCAGGTCGTTGGGTACATCCGTATACCGCTGGAAACGTTGTGTTTTAGGATCAAAATTGAGCAGCCCTTTCCCGGATGGAAGCCACAAGGAACCATTTTTAGCTTCAGATATTTGATATATTATATTCTTGTAAACGTCCTTATTGGTGTCAATAGGAGTGAATTTACTGAACGATTGCGTTTGACGATCAAACAGCAACAGCCCGTTTGCTGTGCCCGCCCATAATTGCTTTTTACGATTCTCAAAAAAGGAAAAAACAGTATCATTTGCGCTGCTCAAATGGGTATCGGTTTCGTGGTTAAAATATTTGACGGTATTGGTCCGGGTATCTAGCCTGACGGTATTGGCCTTTTTCGTTGCATATTCAACCGTGTTGAGCCACAGCACCCCCTTTTCAGAAGGCGCCTCGTAAATAGTGTAAACCGAATCCTGGTGAGCATTACCGGCTCTGAATTTGTAAGGATCAAACTGATCTTTTTTATAATCGTATTTAAATAAGCCGTTGTTGGTTCCTATCCAAATAATGCCCCCGGCCGCTTTGCAGATGTAAAAAAGATCATTCGCATCCAGGTAATGGGCTTCTTTCTGTTTTTTATTAAAGCTTTCAAAACTACCGGTAGCCGGTTTGAATTTTGCGAGGCCGACACCATTGTTATTCAGGGAAGTGCTATTAAATGCCCACAAGTTATTATTGTTATCAACAGCAGCCAAGCCTTGGGTTGTACTTATCTTTTCCCCATTTTTGGGGTATTTGTATTGAATAAACTTATCTGCTAAACGGTCATAGCGGAAAAGACCATTCCCAATGGTGGATACCCAGATCGTTTTGTTTTTATCAATAATGAAAGATGATACGGTGCAGGTTTGATAAGGGGCATCCTTGTCCACACCAAACCGGTAAACCCTGGGTTTATACCCGTCGTATCTTAACAAACCGTTTTGAGTGCCCACCCATATATAGCCCATGTCATCCTGCTTTACAAACTGAGCCTGGCGTTCGGGTAGCCCGTCCTGAACGGTAAAATGATCAAATTTTAAATGGGAAGATTGGCCAAAAACAGGTTGCAGGCCGATAGACAGTAATACCAAAAGCAGTATTCTTTTCATGAAAAAGTGACAAGTTGAAATGATTTGTTTAAGATAACCACTTTATAGGCTAATAAACAAATTTTGAACACGTAAATGATTGGTTTTCTTAAACTTGAGGATGTTTAATAAAGATAATCAATTGCGGCCAATAAAGTAGTGACACTGTTTTGTCAGTAAAAGGTTTGAGCGGGAAATTTTTTGGTAACGGAGTGAAATTATTTCATTTCTTCCTTTATCGCCCGCAACAACTCATTGGCGTGGTACGAGCCGATAATATAAACCAAACCATCACGGTCGGTTAAGTGGACGGCATCATTGCCCGAGGTATAAAAACGTATGGTGCCTTTTTTGTGCAGGTTATATACCGGGTTGTTGAAAAGGTAAGTACTGTATATGCCTTTTTCCGCCTTTACAATACTGTTGAGGTCTATTTTAACCAGGCGGGTGGTCCACAGGCCGTCTATCAGCACGCTTTTGCTTTGTACACGAATGCGGAAATGCAGTAAAAAGCCCATGATGATGGATATGGTAATGATGCCAAACCCCACAACAGCCAGGATATCGGCCTTTTCATCGGCCTCGTTAAAAAAGTTAAAGGTATAAGCGGCGAAGCAAAATATAGCCAAAACCAGGCGAATGGTAACGGGTATCCATTCCCTGCCGAGGTATTGCTTTTCAATAAAAATTGATTTTTCTCCCGTCATAATTTAAACAGTTCGAAGATAGTAACTTTTTTAGTCTTCTTACTCACTTTGTACCTTTCATCGGGCCGGTAACCTCCCACCCAGATAATATCTCCATTGCCATTAATCAACAAGGGGATATCTTTTTTTTGATGCAGAGGTATTTTTTGATGGATAAAAAAGTCGCTTATTTTTTGCCTGGTTTTCATTCCCAATGGCTGAAATTGATCGCCCGGCTGCCATGCCCTTATGGTTAAGGGATAAGTAAGCAAATAAGCGTCAATGGAAACCGCCAGTGGATTATCTTTAATGATCAGCGGCGAGTCATCATGCAAAATGTTGAGGCGGTAGTTGTTAAAAGTCACCTCATGAGTGGCATCATTAATGCTTACCTGTTTCGATAACCCGCTTTGTTTTTTTGACAATACCAGGTTTTCGCGATCAAGTATCAGTATAAAATTTGTCGACTCAAATACCCTCCCCGAGTGTTTGTGCAGGTTCGAAATGATGTCATTAACCGTTGTTTCGTTGAATCCATATTCCTGCAATAATCCAAAAAGCAGCAGGCTTTGAGGGCTCAGCTTTTTAATTTCTTCTATTGGAATGTGTATTTCATCGCCATGGGTAATAAACAAGCGTTCCTTTAATTCAGCCAACCGCTGCTCTAATAATTGCTCCAGGCCGCGGAAATGCTGCAGGTTATGCTCAAATGTTTTTTCCAATGCAGGGTTTAATTCCTTTAGCTTTGGTATTACTTCCAGCCTGATCTTGTTGCGGGCATACTTTACGGAGTTATTGGAACTGTCTTCCACATATTCCAACCCATTTGTTTTGATAATGTCCTGTATCTCATCACGTTTTAAAAATAGCAATGGACGAACCAGGTCGCCGTTTTTTGGTAAGATGCCATGCAAACCGGCAATGCCCGTGCCCCGCGTAAGGTTGAGCAATATTGTTTCAATCGCGTCGTTTTGGTGATGCGCAAGCGCGATGGTATCATAACCCGATTGCTGACTGATCTGCCTGAACCATTGATACCTTAATTCCCGGGCCGCCATTTGGATGGATATTTTGTTATCAGCGGCATATTTTTTGGTATCGAAATTAATGGTGTGAAACGGAACTTCTAATTGTGAAGCAAGGCTTTTAACGAATTGCTGGTCGGCCAGGGCCTCATCGCCTCTTAGCTGGAAATTGCAATGGGCGATGCTGAAATCAAAGCCGGCAGCTTTTAGTAAATGAGCCATTACAACAGAATCCATACCGCCGCTTACGGCAGCCAATATTTTGCTGTCGGGCCCAAATAGGTTATTTTGTTCGATAAAATCAGTAAAACGTTTGAGCGGCAGCATCACCAAAATTATTAATTTAATAACCCCATACAAAAAACTAATTTTGCCCCTGTGAGTAAATACCTGTTAACCCTCTTATTACTGCTTACCGCAACAGTCGTTCTCGCCCAAAAAAAATCGGTTATTAATTTAATAAGTTCCGAAAGTATACAGGGCGTTAAGATCAATGGCGTGGATGTGCTGAAGGTTTACAAGGGCGTTTTTCAGCAGGATTATTCCACTTTACAATCGGATAGCGCTTATTTTCATCAGAAGGAAAATACCTTTGATGCCTTTGGCCATGTGGTGATCATACAGGGCGACACGCTGCATATTTATTCGGACAAATTAAATTATAACGGCAACACCAAGATCGCCATACTGACCGATAATGTAAAAATGGTGGATAAGGATGCCGTTTTGACCACCAATTACCTGGTTTACAATACAGCAAGCCGGGTTGGTACTTATACCGGCGGTGGCAAGCTGGTGAATAAGGACAACACACTTACCAGTAAAAACGGCTATTATTTTGCGCATTCGCGCGATTCGTATTTCCGGTATGATGTAAAGCTGCTTACCCCGGATGCCCTGATCGTAACGGATACGATGCGATACAACACGGGGTCGAAGATCGCTTACTTTTACGGGCCCACTAATATTTACGGCAAAAAGGACAAGGACACTCTTTATACCGAGAACGGACTCTATAATACTGTAACCGAGCAGGCGTTTTTCGGGAAGAAAAATCTATATCACCAGGGCACCAAATCATTAAAAGGCGACAGCTTGTTTTACGACCGCAAAAAGGGCTATGGACGCGCGGTGAAGCATATTACCTTTAATGATAACGAGCAAAAGATGACCCTGAAGGGTGACCTGGGGACGTATTATAAGGCTGACGAACGCACCGTAGTTACGGAGAATGCTTATGGGATCATAGTCACCGAGGAGAAAGACACTACTAAAAATGATTCTGTTGCCGGGAAGCCTGTGGTATTGCCGGATACAGCAAAAAAAGGTATAACAGATACTGCTAAAAAGGCCGCGACAGATACGGCAAAAGCTGCGCACGCTAAACCGGGTATCACAAATAATAAGCTTGTACAGCCACAGGTTAAAAAGCCGGTCGCTAATAAATCGGCGGCGGTCAAAACTCCAGCGGGTGCTAAGCTTGATACCGCAAATAAGAAGCCAATAAAGCCGGATAAAAAAGGGGTTAAGGCAAAGCTATTGGATACAATAGGTGGTAAAAAGGATTCGGTGAAAATGAAGCACGATTCCATCTACATAACAGCCGATACCCTTGAAACGCAGATATTAACCTACAAGGACCTTAAAATACTGCAGGAAAAGCGCCGTTTATCCGGAATAATAGATACTACGGTAAAACCGCCTTCCATCGTGTATAAAAAACCGGTAAAATACATCGAGCTGTCAGCCCCTAAATGGGTGGCTGATTCGTCTTATTTTCACCAGGATTATTTCGGCAAGCCCAAGCCAAAGGTAGCCCCGCCGCCAAAAAAATCTCAGGTGGCAGCAACAACGGTTAAGAAGATGAGTAAGCAGGATAGCTTAAAAGCTGCAAAATCCGACTCTGTTAATATGACCCGGAAAATAGTGTTAAGCGATACTTCGCGCATCAGGATATTAAGCGGTTATCACAATGCTAAAATGTTTAAATCAGACCTGCAGGCCAAATCAGATTCCATTTTTTACGCCAACAGCGATTCAACAATACGTTTATATGTAAAACCTATTATCTGGACACAGGGATCACAACTGACAGGCGACACGATCAACCTGCAGATGAAAAATAAAAAGCTGGACAATATGGAGCAATTTCCGAACGCCTTTATTGTGAATATTGACAAGGCCGACTCGACACATTTTAACCAGATATCCGGGAAAAAAATGCGCGGATTTTTTAAGGATGGGAAGCTTGAACGGATGTATATTGTCGGCAATGCCGAGAGCATCTATTTTACGCGCGATAGCGGAAAAGTAAGCGGTATGCAGCGATCACTCAGTAGCAGGATAAGGGTCAATTTTAAGGATAGCAAAGTAAACAACCTCACCTTCTTATCAAAACCGGAGCATAGGTACGGCCCGCTTGATAAATTTACCGAGGAGGATAAGATATTGAAGGGCTTCCTGTGGAAGCCCAAGGAAAGGCCGGCATCTAAAGAAGAGATCATGACGTCCTACAAAAAGACCATGGCACTCAAAAGCGCGGGCAAGCCACCCGCTAACACTAAAGCTTCCGGGAAAAAACTACCCGGCGCGAAAGCAGGGAAAGATACCAGCGCAGTTAAGCCGGGAAACTTAACCGCGCCGGTGATCAAAGCGGCTAAGGATAGCACGCTTAACGCAGTGCCGGGTAAATTACCTGAGGTAAAAACAGGGAAAGACACGGGGGCCGTTAAGCCGGTGAATCCGCCTGGGCCTGTTATTAAAACAACTAAGGATAGCACGCAAAAAGCAGTGCCACAAAAAACGCCGGATGTGAAAACGGGGAAAGATACAGTGGTTGTGAAGCCGCCTGTGAAACAGTAATTAATAAAACGCGTCCTCGCAACGACGTGTTTTATTATCGAATGCTATTCAAAAACGCGATCAGCTTCTCCACCGCTTTAGCGCGATGGCTAAGTTGGTTCTTTTCCTCCAAACTCATTTCGGCGAAGGTGATGTTGTATCCATCTGGCTGAAATATGGGGTCATAACCAAAACCGCCTGTTCCACTGCGTTCATGCCGGATGGTCCCTTCCACCGTGCCCTCAAAAAAGTGCTCTTCGCCATTCCATATCAGCGAGATCACTGTTATAAACCGGGCTTTCCTATTTTCAACCGAATGGAGATTTTTCAGCAATTTACTGATGTTGGCATCATGGTTACC
>DATHKT010000048.1:0-83243 GCA_035489035.1 Mucilaginibacter sp. | reverse complement strand
TGATTCCTTATATAGCATCAATTCGTTAAATATATTTTTCAGCACGCGCATGTCATCGATATATAGCGTGATGGCAGTGACGAATCGTTCGTTGATAACGAGTCCGTAAGCTGGTTCATTTAACTTGTCCCACAGTTTTTGGAGGGAGTTGGACCAGTTGATCACAGGAATGACGGGCAGAATAAAGTCAAAGAATTTGGTCCTCGCACGCTGATCAGGGAAGATATCATCCCTGATGGCGTATATGAACACAATATGCCGGTTAAGCTGCGAGGAATTATTGAGCAGTTGGTTCAGCTCACGCAGCTTGGTAAAGATCTCGGGGTCGTTGAACCGGTCGAGGTCTTCAATGATGGCGATATCGTAGAAATTGACCTCGAAGAAGTAGACGATCTCATCAAGGTATTTATTGAGGATGGAAGTTTCGCTTTTGGGATTGATCTCAATTTCACCGCTGCTGATGTTGAGCTTCTTAAAGCCTGAGCGGTTGAAAAACCGTTGTAGGGATACGACTAGCCAGACGAACCCGGGCAACAAGGTGGAAAAGGGTAAAAGGATCACTAGGTCAGGATGCGAGGCTGAAAAGCCGCAAAAAAACGATATATTTTCAAAATAAGACCTGAAGATCAGCGCCAAAACCGAAATAAGGGTGAGCAGCAACAAACCGACCAGCAAGGCCATTTTACCAACGGTGAGATTTCTGATCCGTTTGAAGCGCGAATCGGGGAGATCGCTGTCTTTTACTTTATAAAATATCTGCTGGAGGATGCTGAGTTCCAGTAATCGGTGGGCTTCATTCTTCTTTTGGGCATTTGGTTCTTCCCCGCCTTCCTCCTCTTCTCCTCCTCTAAAGGAGGCGAGGGATATTTTCAGGTACTTATGCTCCGGAGAAACAGTGATAAAAGCCTCGAGCATGCTGCTTTTTCCTGAACCGTAAGGCCCTGTGACGGCAATGTTTTTGATCTTTTTATTTAAGAGGGCCCAATTTAGTGCCTTGATAAATACGTTTTCTTTGGAAGCCTCGGCGATTGGCGTAAGATCGTCAAATCCATAAGGGTTAGCGGGTTGTGTTGACTGCATTGCGACCTGGTTTGGTTTCCCAAATTAGCGAAAATATAACCTGTTTGCAAGTTGGGAAATCGGTACTGCCCTGAAAATGATATTCGAAATGTCCTTTCAAATAATTGAATGTTACTCAAATATGGTACCTCAAAACCCATGAAATTCTCTTGATTTTCAATAAACCCTTCGATCGGTTCTTCGATGAGTTCCCGTTTGTCCATCCTGCCTAAATTTCAACGGGTAAAGGGAAGATAACTTCCGCAGCGGTATTATAGCGGTCCAGCAAAACAGAATCATGTAAATTCTCGCCATGGTGTCTCGCGAGTATGATATAATTACCGGGATCGACCTTTCTGCCCAACTCTATAACAACCAAGGCAAGCCTTTTGCACGATTGATAAGTTTGGCCTTTAAGTAATTGGGCGTCATAGCATCCCAGATTCTCAAGGCTAGTGTATGAACTGCTCTTTCTCCAAATTTGCGATCAACACTTCTATCGAATTTGCGCTTTTCTTACGATAATAATTTCGGGGAAACGACACCATAATTCCTCGACCTATATCATACTAGTCATTTTAATAACCGCTCCAATATCAAGTCGATATATTGAATTAGAAAACTATGTGAAACATTCTTGTTGCCGTGTTTCATCTAAAGAAAGGATGACCACATCCATGATTTTTTTTGAGCCGTAACCCAATGAGGTAGCAAGTAGTTTTTAATTCTTCGATATGGCATCATGTACAGCCACTTTATTTCATGATCGCCCAGCAAACACTTTAATATGTTTCTAACGACTATCAAATCATCGGAGAGATCATGGAGATAATAGCGGATAAGTCATGCAAGGCCATAGTGTTCAAAATGGCATGGGTTAACAGGTGGGCAATGCCAAATAATCCCCTTGGTAAATGCAGGCCAGTTGGCTAATAAATTCAAGCTTTTCATCGACCTCATTTTCATAAGTCTTGTTTTTGTCCGGCGGTGTGTCTCTTTTATTCTCGAATACCGAAATTTTTTAAAAATTGCGATTTTTTGAATCTGGATTGATGGCCGAGCATGTCGGCGACTTTGTAACAACAGGAATTAAAGTATTGCCAAGTTTGTTTTGACCAATGTCGATCCCGCTCCTTGAGGTAAGTGGCAAGCGGATCGTCGGGGTTTTTGGCAATCAGTTCAATTCCTGATTTAGCGTGAAGATCGCCGAAGTGATTCCGGCCGAAGATCATCAAGGTATCATATCGGTTTTCAATTGCCACTAGATGAAGCGTTTCCGGAATTAATTTCAATTTTTCGTCATGGATTTTCTTGCTCACCATCCGACCATAACCTGAGGCCGCCTTCATATCTTGATAACGCAAATGCGTCCCCAGCAGACTAAAACGCTCATTGACCGCCAGCAGCAGGATGATTACCTTATAACCTTTATCTTTAATGTCAGTGATGGTCTCGCTCATGCGAATCCTTGAACTGAAAGTAGTTTCCATCACATAACTTAATCGATTCGCTTCACAATAAGCTCTTAAGCCATCGTTCCAGGGCTGCGAAAATGCGGCAGTGATCTCAGGATATGCACCTTCATGATTTGATTTGATTTCGTTGGCCTGGGGGTGGAAGTCGCGAAAATCATCTGCATTACAGATGACCAGGTTATCGTTAGCCATTTTCAAGGCATAAGTGATAAGCTCTCCCTTCCCTGAGCCTGGCTGGCCGCCAAGTAAGATAGCTATCGGTTCTTCTTCAGGCGTTACACCTGTCGTGAAAATTTGGATGATCTGGTCTTGAATCTCCTGGATAACATGGGCGGAAAGACCGTATTTTCGGTGCAGATCAGTCTCATTCATTGTGATAGGTTTACCTGACTGGCGTAAGTGATTGCAGCACGCCTTCGTAATGACGAACAATATCTCTCATTTTGTCGAGCGATTCGAAATTACTGCTGGTTCTGCTTACACTATAAGCCTCCGCATATAAGGCTTTCAGGTAATCTATTCTTTTAATATCTGGTTGTGACCTTTTTTTCTCCACACGTTCTTCCCGGGCTGCCAAAGTAATGATGGCGTTTAGTACATTCCTTGAATTTTCAGTCAAACGGTACCATTCCAAGGGCGGGGTTATCCGGCCGGCATCAGGCTTGGTTAATTGGGATACAATTCCAGTGCGCCGGTTGGCACGTTGACTCAAGGAGGATCTAGACGGGTTAGATGACTTATTAGACATTCACAATTAACTGCTGCTCCTTGCGGAACACTTCACATTCAAAGTTATAAAAATAGTTTTACAATTACCGTGCCTTATATTAAAGCGAATTTGAATAAAAATATAGAAAATATTTTAAAATCCAAATATTATCTTCAAAATCAGTGACTTAAAACACACCAGACACAAAGTTTCGACCATGGCCTGAACTCTTAAACGCAAAAAAATGACTAAAAGTTTATTTGGCATTTTCGCCGTTGAGATGTTTATATATATCAATTCAATTGGTTATGGCCATCTGTTTCATTGGAATTATTTTCCCGTTTTTCATTCATTAAAGCAAAATATAATAATAAATCACAAGCGATCATCGGTTTACATAACAGGGGTTATCATCTCGACTTTATTCTGAAAGATGAAAATTTACTATGTCTTCAGGACCGGGGTCTTATCAGTCCAGACGAATTTGAAATAGCTGAGACATACAAATTTCAAGAGATTCAGGGGCAGGGTGAAACCTATGTAATATACGCGATCAGATCTGTACAATGTGATATGAAGGGTATTTAATGACTTCCAATAGTACTTTTAGCGAAGGTTTGAGAATTCAATTGTAGAACAAGTTTTCAGTTTCCCCCAAGAATGATAACGAAAAAAATATTATTCGTAAAATGAACTCGAATCATGTGGCTACATCCTTTCATTCAAGATATCTGCCTTGAAATAAATTCTATCTTCCGTTTTGTTTTAGCAACTCCACCTTTTCCCGTTCACTTTGCAATAGCTGTTCGTAAAGCTTTTTGTTTTCTTCGAAAAGCTCAAGTAACTTATCAATCGGGTTAAAGGTTGGATAATAGTTAAAAAAGGCAGCTTGGTCGTGATTATTTACAGTATTGCCAATTATATTAAATACAGCTTCTTCGTTAAATTTTTTGATTCCTTCCACTGGCACACCCAAAGCCACTGCAATTTTCTCCAAGGCACTTTCTTCGACTTCAGCGCTTTGCTCAATTTTTGAAACAGCCTGTTGACTGATACCCAGTTCAGCCGCTAAAGCTTCTTGTTTCATGCCACGCAGTTCACGAATCCTGCTGATCTTTCTTCCAATGTGTAAGGTAGTTTCTGCCATAGGTCAAATGTATTGTTAAAAAGTAAAGGTAACAAACAACCCGTTAATTGTAAAACACAAACGGCGATGGTTCGGTACGGCAAATTAGTGAATTTACTTTGTTTTGCCGTTCAATGCAGGCGGCTAAAACCGAAAAGATATGTATTGGGACCAGTTTGCACTTTGGGATTGCTATCCCAAAACCCTGCGCTTCAGCGAAGTGCAGCAACCTCTAAAAGTGATCAGTGACTTTTTCAATGACGGCTGGCCGGATGAGCAGCAGCGCGATCTGAAGAAATGGCGCGACTATGTGATCAAAGACGAGGTTTTTAAAGATGAGAAATGGGGGCCACGCACTTTATGTTATACCTATGATTTAAATATCCGGTTGATCGAAGCAATGTTCCTGCATTATTTAAGCCATGTGAATAGCTGGTGGGAGGCTAAGGAGGTCACCGAAGATCAACTCAGACAGGAAAAAGAGAACTGGCGTTTTTTCCCTGACGGCCTGTCGCAGGAGGAATTGCTGGATCCTTACCTGGTCATCAAAGATTTCTTTGAACGGACAGGCCTGCAGCAATGCCGTGATTACCTGCATGAATGGCTCCATGCCGCGCTGTCTACGACCGCAGCCGATGAGAGCCTGCCGGCCAGTGAGATCATTGCCGTCTACGAAAACTTGCTGCGTCTTTATTCCGCTGCCTGGCTGATCCATCAACGTGAGAAAGCTGAAACCAATAGCCATAAGTCGGATAATACCAAGGATGGCCGCCAAGCTAATCATGAGCAAGTAAAGGAATCTTTACGGCTCAAAGAGATCAGCCCTGTATTAACACCTGCTGAGTTATCAGGATTAGAAGAAGTAAAAAAGGTGATCCTGCAGCGGATACCTTCAGTTCACCTGATCGTTTGCCTTGGAAAACACGACTACCCGTTTACCTATTACCTGTTGGTATTGATCGATGACAACGATAAAACGCCGGAGCACGAGCTTAGTAATAAGATAGAGGACAATTGCCGGTACCTGGTGAATGTTTTTACCATTGTGCATAAGGCAGGCAGCGCCATAGAAGGACTGAATAGCGGTCAGCGGTTTTGGAGCAAAGCTATGGCGAAGGGCAATATCGTTTATCAGGCGCCCGAACTGGAACTGCCACAGGTAAAAGATATCAGTAAAGATTTTTTGTTGGAAAGAGCTAATTTTCACTGGCAAAGATGGGGCGAACAGGGAAAGGCATTTTTGAAAGGCGCGGAACTCTACAGAGTTGATGAAAACTACCGGCTCGCCGCTTTTTTATTGCACCAATCAGTGGAGAGTCTTTTAAAAGCGATCATCCAGGCAGTTTTGGGTTACCGGGTACAGATCCATAACCTGTCCCGGCTATTGCGAATGACTTTATTGTTTTCTGATGCACTCAGGAATATTTTCGAACTGGATATCACCGAAGGAACTCAGATCTATACGCTGTTGCAAAACGCCTACACACAATCCCGCTATAAGAATGAATTTGACCCGGATAAAGCATCTATTGAAACTTTGGAAAAGAGAGTTAGATTACTTTTTGAAATAGCGGGAGAAGTTTATCAGCACTATATCAAAAGCATATAAGACCTGCTCTCCTAAAAAAGTCATGCAGCTACGGCAGGCGACTCCATACTTAAGCCGCTGGCCGCTTTCCGATCAAACCTTACTTCGGTTTCATTACAACGCATCATGCAATGATTATCAACTGAATGGTAACGACATACCAGTTGAGACAACGACATTAAATTAGCCAAAGTTGTTGGCCAGATTAGTTTAATTTATTATCTTTAAAGCCTCACATACAATGTGATAAGGTTTAGGTAAATCCCCAAAGTGCGAGGCTGAGGGGATTTTATTTTTGTGGCCTTTTCTTACCAGGCTTTGCTTACGGTAACCGTAACCCTTGATCATTAATATATCATTGCTCATCACTTAGCTAACCATTTACCTGACTTAACAAAAGTTATCAAGACACTTAGCGCGATTTATCCTGCTGGCTAAATCGTCCTTGACTATCGATCATATCATCAAAGCAAGCGCTTCCCGAATTTTACGGGAAGCGTCTGCTTTCTGATTAGGCTGCAATTACAATCCTTGCTTCTACTTCCTTCAGCTTATCCACGCACAAACTATTGATGTTTTGAGCCACCGTCCAAATAATAATGGGGTTCTTGGTCGTAAACTTCCGGCGGGCATCATCTTCTATCGTCAGGACACATCCCTGGTAGAAATTACCCGCTGTTTCCTCGAAATCTTCTTTCAGTTCCACCTCAAAAGCCTCCAGGTTATCGATTGTAGCCAACAGCTTATTTCGTTGCACCGTTAAACGGTGCAACTCTTCCAATACCTTAATGGTCTCTGTTAGATTCAAAACAGGCTTTGCCTGATCTGCCTTATTATCACCTTTTGCCGAATTAACCAATGGCTCTTCATTAACAGCGTTATTTAATATACCGACAGGCTCTTTCCTCGATACCTCATTCACCGGGTTATTCGCTACAAAAGCTGGCATCCCTTTTTCAACCGTTACCGGGTTCACTCTGCTTTTTACCGCTGCGCCGTTCTTAGCAGCGGTATTTACTTTTACATTAGTTTCCATGATGTTTAATTTTTAATGTTTTTCCAATTGTTTATTACTTATCTCGTGTAAGGCTTGGTTTTCCGTTAACCCGCCCCGGGTGGCGCCCTGCCTTGTTTTCTTTTCATGATGCTTTTTTTTATCCGCCCCCTCCGGCACATGCCTCCGGTGGCTTTTTGTAAGCACCCTCACCTGAACAAGCCGGTCAGACCGGCAAGACTTTGCGGAAAAAAATACGACCCGGAGCGCAGCGGAGGTGTGGAGATTTTTTTCCAGCAAACCCGCAGGGCCCGGTCTTGCCGGGCTGATCCGGCGATCAGAAATTTGCTTGCGAAAAAGCCAGTGGAGATCATCAACGAAGATTCAACCAGGTTTATAAAATCATGGAACCCTCAGTTAACGAAAAGAAAAAAGAATGGGCGGAGGAACGGAGCCCATTGTTTTAAACGCAGGGAAGCTGCTGAATGCAGGAACGGAATGAAGCGGCTGCACCTGCTGACCTAAAGAAATTATCAAACTTCCAGGATTTGCGAGTTCCGAGCAAATCCCCGACCTCAAGGGCGGCAAGATGATTTTTGTGGACAAAAATCCATCTTGCTGTTACCTCCACGGTAACGAAACAGGCCAACGGCCTGGCGCATAGAAAGTCATCTCAAAGCTTAGCATTATATGTTTTACCGAAATTCCGTGTTCGCTGGCGAGCTTTGGCCTTCCCACTAGCCGGCGATTGAGGTAAGCAAAAACACGGCAATAAGTAACAGATAAAAAATAAAGTCTTTTCCATAATGAGTTTATTTCAAGAAAATGAATTGAATCGCGAGTAACCTGATTCCTCAATATGGAAGATTGATAGTCAAACAGCAATTTTTGTTCAACCGTAATTCAAAGGTAGGTATATCTTAAAAAAAGAAAAATGTTTTTGGACTGCTGAACAAAGTGAAGCATTTCCTGGTCCAGGTTTCCCAGCAAGCCCCCGCTTTCGCCCGGCGAAAACGTCCAGAGGAAGGAGTTTATCTATTCCCTTGCCGAGAAAATAACTTGCAAGCGTTTCCGGCAAGAATGTTGAACGTTTAGTAAGGATGGTGGTAACCAAAAGCATAAAATGAAGGTAAAGGTTATCGAGCAGCGAATTGTAAGCCAACTATAACAAATTTAATAATACCTTACTTAAATGTAAGGTTCGAAATTTATTAAATTAGTTTGGTTACGGTCAAGTAATCGTTACAGGAGATATAATAAGTATCTTTAGGTTGCCAAACAGGACAATTAGACCTAATGCCTCATATCGATCGAAAGCAACCAAATATTAATTGGCTTATAAAACTGCGAAAGCTGCTTACTAACCAAATACTGGTCAGCTATTTGCTGCCCGCGCTGATCTTAATCGCCTTGCATAAACCCATCGAAGAAGGTCTCAGTTTGCTGATCGTAACTCCACTACTCGCCAAAGTTGAGTCGACTACCGTTAACAATTGTTTGTTCTGGTTGATTTCCAGCTACGTTTTGGTTCTTTTTTTCTCAAGGATCGTCCGTTTTGTTTCATCCGGCAAAGCCTTTGGTGCCCAGATTCTAGTCACCATAATCTACATCTACTATCGTAGCAATCAAAATATCTGGATACTGCATCCGCTCAACGGGTATAGCGAGTTTTATTATACAGACATGATTTTTGAGATTGTATTTTTAAATGGCCTGTTGTTGCTGCGACAAGTTTTGGCACAAAGATCTGTGACGGAAACAAATGGGTTTCATGATGACAGTTCACTTGGTAAAAACAAGCCAGACTTATTAGGCTATGAACCTTACGTTAGGACACTGGCGGCTCGGATCGTTCAAACGAATCCTGAAACGGCTATTGCTATTGGAATCAACGGCCGCTGGGGAAGCGGGAAAACATCTTTTCTCGATCTTTTGAAACGTCATACTACGGATCAATCCATCATAGTCATTGACTTCGACCCCTGGAATTCTTTGAGTCCTAAAGCGATTATTAAAGACTTTTTTGAAACTGTCCAGCGCGCCATTCGACCGTATCATTCGCAATTACCCAAATTACTTGACACCTATACCGATAAGCTGATCAGCCTCCATAGCGAGGGCTGGGGGAAATTTACAAAGGAACTTAAAAGCATAATCTTACCAGAACAATCCCTCAACGATCTATATTCTCAAATCAATAAGGAGATTCAATCCATAGATCAAAAGATCGTAATATATATTGATGACCTTGATCGCCTGGATAAAGAAGAAATTGCGGAAGTAATTCGTCTGATTCGCAATACGGCCAACTTCAGCAATACTTTTTTTGTTGTAGCCTACGACCGCGATTATGTCCTTACTGCAATCAAAGCCATGAATGCGTTTAACCATACGCACTTTCTCGAAAAAATATTTCAAATCGAGGTCAATCTTCCTTATTTTGATCCGTCTATCATTCAGCGAAAACTGGCAACCTTGCTAAAAACGTATTACGATGAGGCTTATCATGACGGGATTGAAAAAGAGATAGTCGGAACCGGCTCGTCATTCCCGGACTATTTCGTCGGCTGGATCGAAACGCTGCGTGACGTAACACGACTAAACAATGGTATCACACTTAATCTCGACAAATTATTAACAGAGGTTGTCTTCTCCGAATTTGTGCGACTAGAAATCCTGCGCCTTAAATTCCCCGCAGTTTATGAGGCTTTTTATCGCAATACTTCATTATTTCTTTCTATATCCGACAAGTATAATGGTACCAATGGTTACAAACTTAAAAGTATAGGTGACACGAGTGGAGAACTGTACGGGTTGACTAAAGAGCGTTGCGCGTTTGAATTGTTTATTGAGCAAAATGCAGAGCGTCTTTCAGTAGCAAAACATGAGATCAAACAAATCGTCAAATTGATAGATGGCTTATTTGGTGTTAGCCCTTTGACTGCGCGTTTCCGCAGCCATTTGTCTGTTGTGCATCCCAGCCGTTTTGAGTTATATTTTTCGTACGGCCTATTAGAAGGCAAATTGTCCGAAGGAGAATTTATTAAAGCCACCCAAGGCGATATCGTCAGCTTTAAAAAACAGATCGACCAATGGAATCTAGCCAAGATGAATTTCGAAGTGTTGCGCAGGTTTTTACAATTCACTTTGTTTAAAGATAGAAAAGAGTTCGAAACTGTAGTCGAAGGAATATTTTACTTTGCAAGACAGCCCGACAACGATAGTCAATATGGTTTTGAGAGTCAACAACTCGCCAATTTGCTAAGTGATGATAAGCAACGGCTTTCTAAAAAATACTACTACGGTAAGCAAGAAGATTATGCGGCTTTTATGCGGCGTCTCTTCAGTGAAGCTAAAACGCCGTATTGGTTTGACAGCTCTTTTCTGGAGCATCTGAATAAAAGTTTCGAACCGGCTTTCCCGATCGAACGAGATGAACGCCTGAGAATGACGCAAGATTTATTTCGAAGGTACACCAATGACTTCAAATCTTGGGATCGCCATCTCTGGCACCTCTACCATGCCTGCTCCTATAAAGAATGGACACCCTCCGGTGCAAACAGCTACCAGGGAACTACTATCTACACTGAAGAGGCGAATCACACCATGATCGAAACAATCAAGCATCATATTGAGACTTTCTTGCCGGTAATTATTGACTTTCCACCATTTGTTGACGATCACATGTATGTCAGTCATGTGGTCGAACGTATTTTTGGTAGCTACAGTGCATTTGGCGATTTCCTCAACGGGCTAAACCTATTATCAAATAAGATCGTCAAGGAATTCCTTGATTTTTATCAAAAGCTCGCCGAGAAAAATTTTGAAAACCCGGTGCCTTATAAATTCAAAACAATTAAGGTTATAAACCGTAGCGTATAACTTAACATATTACCAAATGAGGGACGCTTACGGTAATGAACTTTCTCCTTGTATCGTTTCGAAAGCGAAACAAGCCATGGGATTAACGCCTGTACGCGGACAAATCAATAACAAATATTGCACACCCCATTATTGGCGAAAAGTCGTCCGGGCAGTAGGGGTATCATACCGACAACCGCAAATCGTTATAGAACGAGCCATTGACGCATGGGAAGAATACTGCCTTTAATTGCCATCGTCGATGTAATGAATGGTATGTATAAATTACCGTAAACATAACTCTTTGATAATCGCCGCTCCGAATAAGCAATAACATTAATTTCGTGTTATTTTTTCATATCAGATCTTTCATAAAACTTTTATTTTGAATAAAATAGTAGAGCAACGGATTAATTTCTATTGATATGCTATTTTTAACATTATATTGGAATCGACTTAAATCTTAATTCGATGAGTGGTGGAAAACATATTTGTGTACAATGTATCGGTGAGCAGTATTAAAACGAACATTATTTAAGAATTTTCAAGAGCATACCTGTAACTATTGCTCGAAAAAGTCTGCCTGTATCGATATTGAAATATTAACTGATCAAATTGTCGTTGCCTTTGAAAATCATTATACCCAATATAACCTCGGTGTGTTATCTCAGGTTTTTAGCAAGTTTTTTGTTGAATATTTTTAATACTTCTCACATGGGGGAGGATGTTACTGAAGCAATAAAAAAAATAACTCAGGTTTAGAGCAGCAAACCGCTGAAGAAATAAGAGTTATACTTGAAACAAGAGCAAAGAGACAATCATTTTTAAAGAAAGTTTATAAGGTAAGCTTCAAACTTGAATCACGCGTGGAACGTAATAAGCCTACAGATGATGTTTGGTAAAACCAATGGCGGCAATTCGAAAACTCACAAAAGTCGGAAGCCAGATAATGCTTCCCCTACGAACTTCCCTCAGAAACATTTTATTCGAACCTTCCTAGCACGTACAGTTATTTCGATCTGGTCTTTCGATAGAGTACGTTGGGACCCCTCTTTATTAAGATCTGTATTTATTATATAAACCCTTTCAATTAAATAACAATATGATGATATTCAAATAAATATAAGTAATTTTCCTTCAAAGTCAAGAAACCTAATCACCTTTTTATTATGGGATATCAGTTAAAATCAGAATACACCCTGGAATTGATTAAAAACCCGCAAGCTTATAATTATATTGACAATCAATTCTTTCTTACTGGATTTATTCTTGCCACAGGTTTCGATGAAAGTGCCTTGGAAGCTTTGCTTAACAACTGGAAGGAAATAGATCTGATAACTTCAGGCCGAATCAGATTTCTATTTTATATCGACAATGAGAAAGATTTGATGGGATGGCCTCACAGACCTTATTTTTCTGAAGCCGCATATAAGAAGTATAATAACACCTTACTGCAAACTGCCAATAGGTATAATTTTAACGTTAGTATAAAACCAGGGACACAGTTGTCCGAGCCGAATGGCAAAGAATGGTACCCACAGGAAAATGTCCTTAAGCTTGCAAGGTCCCTGGGATTGTCCGGTGACGTGCCTTGCCTTGTCTGGACTACTTTTAACACCAATAATATCTTATATTACAAGAAGTTAAAAGACAAGAGTCCGGTACAGATTCTATCCGAGATAAAAGAGTTTTGCCATATCTTTTACGATGAAAACGCTGCGGTGCTAAACGAAATTGACAAATTGGAAAGCGCGATTGAAGATAAATGTGGGTCTTTAAATTTATCAATTTCCGGTTTTAAAGCAATCAGAAGCCAGCTTGAAGCAGTGATAGCTTACCGCCAAGTAATGCTGTCCCTTAAAGAAATTAACTGGCAATGCAACTGGAAAGAAAGTTTAATTCAATTGCAGTATAACGTTAATCAGATTATCTCCCTCGGCAGGGAAAATGAATATTTTAGTCCAAATCTGTTGAATCGATTAAATAATTGGATTGACAAGAGCATTTTTATCGATAAAATCTTAAACAATCTTATTCCATTTGGAAAAATTCCATCAAATCACATCTGTAATTCATTGATCGATTCGCTTAGCTTCTATAAACAGTTGCCGGACGATGCAATACAGATAAGCTCTAAAAAGCTGCCAGAGGCAACTACAGAAATCTTTAAAAATTTTGTGCTTATATTTGGGGGGTACAGCGAAATGGATTCAGGGCAGTTATTGGCTCCAAAATTAATAAAAGGCAGGTTAGGGAGACTGTTGGAATTCTGCAAAACCAATTTTAGCGGCGAGTCTATTGACCTTACATTGGAAAATATCCACCTGACTACGCTTTGTAACATTCTTAGCACTATTGAGGCCATATATGTCTTGGATGACTTAACCGATCGCCAAAATACTTATCGCCAAAATATAACGGCTCTAATAAAATCCTTTTTCTACGAAAACAATATGACAAACGGTATGACGATTCAGTTCTGGCTTTATTATAAGTATAAACAACACCTGGGTGATGTAGAGAAATATGTACAGGACGTTGTAGAAGTAACAAAAAACAGGGCTGTCAATACCCAGGAAGTGTCAGAATTACTTGATCAGGTAAATAGGTTTTCGAGTCACTTAAAATTTAATAACATTGATAAATACAGCAAAAGGCTTCTGCCGGAGACTGACGTTTTACTTGATCGGAGACTTAATACCGAGATACCTGTTACCAAACTGAAGTCGAATGATACTGAAGAAAAGCTTCAAGACCGTATCAGAGACACCCTTATTCCGATCGCCCATGTCATGGCTAACTTTAACAGAGGCATTCTTGATGATGAAGAGCAAAAAATAGTTCTTGGAATTAAAGAAAGGATTAGCGTCCTAAACATCATTCATACAGACCAGTATACACAAAACGTAAATCAGACAGTAAACAATGAGATCAAAGGAAATGCTCCGACTGTAATAATTAACCACGCGGCGGAAGTTAAAGAAAAACATGAAGGACTGTCAAACTCAGCATTTGGATTATCAGAGCAGCCTGCAAATATGGATGACAGCAACTCAAGTCCATTAGTTGAGGCAACACATCCATCTATATCGATCAGCGGGAAAAATCCGCTTATTCATATCAAACATGAAAATACCATTAATCAAAATAATACACACCATCATCAAATGGAAAAGAAAAATAACCCCTGGATCTCCGGATCATTTTACCTCGTTGTTATAGTGGTGATTTTATCCATTCTTATGGTTATGGCTAAAATGTTGCCACTCTATATTTTTCCTATCGTATTAATTGGTGGTGTAATGTTATTTACAGCAGTGTCCGTATTTCAGATTTATAACGATGATCGTATATCTGAAAAGTCATTTCTAACTGTTATGGGTATGATATTTAAACAAATCCCTATTTTAGCATCTGCCGGGAAGCAAGTAGCAAAAAGGAAAACTCAATCCAAGGGCAATGATAATGCAGGCGGTGAGTATAACCAGTAACATTTGACACATGTCTGATTCTATCAGCATTTTCGCCCGACCGGATGTGGATGACGAGCATTTCCTTTCCAATCGTCTTTTGGTTGACATTTCCACGTGCTTGCCATCTACATTAATTCTCAGGTAGATAGTCCAGTAAGTTCCCTTGACACTTTTTTAATCGTTTCACCGGCTTTTTCCTCGGTCATAGGCTCGAACTTTTTTTAAATAATAACTATGAGCCAGTTCTTTTGCTTCCTTTCTTGTCATAAAAGAAGTCTGATTGGAAAATGCAAATAAATATTGTGTTAACTAAAATTACAATTTAATAATTTACCCTATTTCCATAATTGATTGCAAATCAATATTATGTTTCAAGCTACGATGCAGGTGATAGCTTGAAAGCTTCTAAAAAAGGTTTTGGTTCTTCTCCCCCTACGGTCTAAATAACATGGTAGCCCCTAGGGGAAACTTTTCGCACCCCTTTTTTAGCGGATTTAAGACTATTAGCCGCATCTTAACTATTGTTAATGTATTGATAATAAGAAATATATGAAAAATTGAAAAACATCATCATTGAAATTTACTTTAACATAATATTGTTGTAAGTGTTCGAGTGCCAGTGGCTTAATCCAAATTGATGTTCACTAAGTATTTATTGCCAATTAAGGCTTAATCAGTAAATCCAGTTTTGCCAATGGTATATCTATATTACCCGTACCCTGAAAAGCATGTGGTAATAAATTATTAGACATTAGTTTTAATGATTTTTTATCGAAAACAAAATCCATATCCTCACGGCCCCATTCTCCAAATTCATTTCTTATACGATCAATCAAATACCCATCATCATCTTTCAAATACTCATTTGAGTATTTCTCGTAACTATCAATTATAAAATCTTTGATATTATCGAATTTGGTAACGTCTTTAAGTCGAAGTAATTGAACAGGGTTGAAAGAAAAGTTCTTTGTTATAATACGATGATTGGGATGGGCACCACCCCAATAAGAGCTAATGTGTAAAATTAAGCTTAGGTAACTTTCAGAAATAAAATGAATTTCGTAATAGCTTGAAAAATATAAATGGTCTTTTATATGATCTGGCAAAACCGAATATACATCCTCGTCACTCATAAACGAAGCGTAGCTGCTCATCTGATCCATAATATCATGCTGAATAAAAGCATTAACGTAGTCAGCATTGAAAAACGGATTTTTAGGAAATTGAGGAAACTCAACATTAGTTTCTACGGCTAAAGGTATATTTAAGTCAAGTGGCAACGATTTTGTATAGTGAGTGTCCAATAAATCAGTGACGTAGTTGTCCTTTAGGTAAACTGTTCTTTGGGTATCAAGAGCATTTAAAATATTTTCAAACGTGCTTTCTGCATCATAGCGAATCCATTGAAATTTACTCAAACTATCAGGCAACTCACAATCATTTATAAGTAGTGGAATAATATAGATGTCCGATTCTAACTTAGCTTCCCAATATTGCAAAGCAAGTTTATACTCCCGCTGAACATACCCGCGCTTGGAAACAGATTTAGCAGATAACAGCAGGACGATAAAATCTGCGTTTTTTAATGCTTTGCGAATTTCTAAATCCCAATTAGTGCCCGGCAATAATTTTTGCTTATCTAACCATGGTTCGTACTTATGGCTTGCTAAAAAATTATAAAGCTCATTCGCAAATTTTAAGTCCTCTTTAGCGTAACTTATAAAAACTTTCCTGTACATATATAACTAAATATCCAACTCATTTAAAGATTATCAAAATAACCCAATTGTTCTGAAAAGAATGGTATCACAAATTTTTATTCCCGAAAGCAGCCACAGATTTCAAACCTTTATCGATACGGCCCTGCAAATTAACCTTTTCGTAAAAACCGGACACAAATCATACTGCGCTTTCAATATCAGTGACGCATCAATAAAACCATTACAGTAAGTGTACCCATAGCCAATCGCGTTGTTAAAGAAAAATTTAAAGAGATCAAATGCTTATCCATTCCCGTATTCGGCCCAATGTATTCATATATAACATCGTCGATCTTAGATAGTTACACAACAACCAACTTATTGGGGTTCAACCTGCTTTTGCGTTTAAATGCGCGAAAAACTGCGTCTACAGCAAAATTTCCAGTCATATTACTATATCAAACCATGTTCACGCGCGCGAATGACTTTTTCTATAATCAGTGAATTTTCATCGGATGAATTTTAGCAATTGATTAGTGTTTCAATAATTAAAGGTGAAAGCACTATTTGGGGTGGGATATTATTTTGTAAATTTGAAAAAATGTAGCGTACCCAAGGACAAAATATATCCGTAACGCATTCCCTAAACCAACAACCAACGCTTTAAAAATGGCTATATACCAAGAAATATTAAACTGGTCGCAGGCCCGGCCTCTTTTTCTTCAAGATGCCTTACGGAGAATCATTACCTCGACAGCGATTGTTCAAAGCGATATTGATGAACTCATTTTATTAATAAAAAAGGAAAGTGGCGATACATCAATCATTTTAAATGCAATTCCTCTTGACAATACACATATTCCTGTAACAAGTGTGACTGGCGGAAGTTTTCCTAAATTGATTAGTCTAAGTAATCCTGTCAACATTTGTGCACTGCATAACCAAGGAAGCTTACAATTTTCAACTACCGGGCTAACAGTTGTCTATGGCAATAACGGTTCGGGTAAATCCAGCTACTCACGTATTCTAAAGAAGCTGTGCTGGAGCAGAAACCCTAGCGTAGAATTAAAAAAGAATGTTTTTAATCCTTCTATAAGTCAGCAGCAGGTTGGTTTTGTAATTGAGGATAACGGCTCAAATGTAAATGTAACCTGGACAGAAAATGGGCCGGTTGACCCAATTCTGAAATCAATATTTGTTTTTGATAGCGACTGTGGAGATATCTATATTAACAGAGAAAATCCTACCGAATACAAACCCATTGGGATTGATATTTTAGAAAAGCTTATTTCTTTCCTGGGAAGAATTTCGCTTGCATTAGATTTAACGGTTGCACCTTATAATACCCTAAAACCAATATTGGACCGGGCATTTTTGCAAACTAATACAAACCGATGGTATCAAACGATAGAAAGTTTACAACGCTCTCAGGTTGACGCATTTATTCAATTTAGCCAAACAGAATCTGACAGAAAACAGGAGCTTTTAAGTTTAACAACAGCCCAAAACGCTCAGCAAAACATAACTAATTTAAACGGTCAAAAAGCTCGGATCAACAACTATGTTCAACAAATAACACAAATAGAAGTATTATTCAGCCAACAAAATGTCAATGAAATAATAAGGTACCGAAGCTCTTTTGAAAGCATAAATCAGGCGTATCAAATCGCTACTGCCGAATTAGCACACACAAATACATTAGAGGGGTTTGGCACTAATGCGTGGAGAGCTCTTTGGGAGTCTGCAAAGAATTTTGCACATAGTGCTAATCTTTCGGACGGTCAAAATTTCCCTTCATTAACTTCGTTAGAAAAATGCGTTTTATGCCAGCAAGAACTGGACGAAACGGCCCAGCAAAGAATGACAACGTTTAACGAATTCGTATTGAACGATATTTCTACACAGTTGAATGCGATTAATTCTATGATTCAGCAAAAACAAAACGCTTACAGTGCATTAACACTACAACCATTTGAAAACTTTGAAGAATTAGACCAACTTATCCCAAATTTCAGAATCAATTATGCTCAATTCAGTGCATACGTCACAACATACAAAGGACAAATAACTGCTTATTTGCAAAACGGCGGAGAACTAAATATAAGTCTGCCGGCTCTTACTCCAGGGATGGCGAACCTAATCCCAAATATTGATGCACAAGTCGCACAAAATAACCAACTTCTGCAGAACAGAAATACTTTGGTCACCGAACTGAATGAACTAGCTGCAAAAGAATTTTTGTTCAACAACAAAACAACCATTCTCCAATACCATGACGAATACAAATTTAAAGCCTGGATTGCAACATGTAAGTCTCAATTAAGTACTACTGGTATTTCTCGAAAAATTGGAGAATTAATGGAAGATCAAGCCGTTAACCTGCAACACCAGGAATTTATTGTCCACTTGACCTTCTTTAATCATGATCTGGCCACTAAGGTTCTAATTTCGAAAACAAGGACAAGTCAGGGAAATACGTTTCAAAAATGTGGCCTGAATGGAATAAATCATGCCATTAGTTCTATTTTAAGTGAAGGGGAACAAAAAATTATTGCCATCTCTAATTTTTTGGCTGAATGTACTATTGATGGGCGTTTGAATACGATAATATTTGATGATCCTGTTACATCTTTGGATATGGATTACAGAATTCTGATTGCTGATAAAATTGTAGAGCTTTCGCAAAACAGGCAGATAGTTGTCCTGACACATGATTTGTATTTCCTGCGTTTGCTTATCGATACACACAAATCAGTCACATCATCCGATTGTTCAATAATTGGGATCGATAAATATAATGGCATAAGTGGCGTTGTTACAGACGAGATCCCTTATTTAGCTAAAAATGTCCAGGAAAGAGTTGATTCGATAAGAAGGATTTTGACAGAGCATGATGCACTTGCTTTAACAGATGCGCACGGAAGAGAAACAAAACTTGATTCGGCACGCAAAAGATTCAGAATGCTGCTGGAACGTTCTGTTGAAGAAATATTATCCAATAAAACTTATGAACGTTTTTCTAAAAATATCCATCTAAAAAAAGGCAATTTGTCAAGCTACATTGTGACCGAACAGTCGGATGTTGATTTTCTTTTAAACTTATTTGGCAAGTATTCAGTAACTGAACACGATGGAGGGACTTCAACTATTCCGCAATTACCAAATAAGACAGAAATTGATCAGGACACTACAGATTACTCTAATTGGAAGAATACGTTTAAGTCGAAACTCCGGACGTTTCAAACAACATATAACTGATGTTGAATTCATAAATGAACGTCCATAATGGTTTTGACGGTTGGTATGGGCGCTTAATAAAATGTCGGACCAGGGGAACCTGACGATCAGGACCGGGAATGATATCCAAACGATTGTGCAGGGTATTTACACAGTTTATAAATATTTAACACCCAGGAATAATTTTCCGGGTCCCGGACGTATTGGGGCAACAGCCGTTACTATTAACGGGAACATTTATTTCAGATTAGGAAAATCGCAATTGACAAATACCGCGCTGGCCGATTGGTGGAAATATGACCCTAATGCCGATAAGTGGACACAACTTCAGGATTGCCCTGCGGCATCATATATTTTAAATGCTTTTAGCATCGGGGCCAGGGCATACGTTGGCATGGGCACAGGCCGCTTGTTCGATACAAATTTCTGGTGTTATGACACAGCAACAGGTTCCTGGAAATCGATAGCGTCTTTTCCCGGCGCATTTACGATGTTCTCTGTCAGTTTCAGTTCTGACAAATATGGTTATATTGTTGGTGGCGGTGTGGACACGCCGGGTGTGTACATCAGGACCAACGATGTTTGGCGCTATGACCCGGTAACTGACGGATGGCAGCAAACAACAAGCTTTCCCGGGTTGCCGCGTGACGAGGCAATGGGATTTACCCTGAACAACAAGGGATACGTAATTGGTGGTGCTGCTCAAACCGGCGGTACGGGGCCTTATGTCGCGGACGCGTGGTCGTTTGATTTCGGGGCCGAAATCTGGAAGCAATTATCGATTCCGCCGGAGAATGTGGCACGCAGCCTGGGCTTCGCATTTTCAATTCAAAACAAAGGGTACGTAGGCGGTGGTACCATTACTGATGCGGGGAGCTAGCTACCCGTATGTATATGAATATGACCCCGTAGTAGATAGCTGGACTCTCAAGGAAAAGGTTTTTGACCCGATCAAACTCTTCTCCGCCTTTACGAGCGTTAACGGTGTTGGCTATGTGATCCCGGGGAAGCCTATTACAACTGGAACTTTTCCGGTTCGCAAACCTTTTTCCAGTTTAAACCATAAACGTACAGACGAGGATACAGTTTTGAATTGCCGTCGTGAACGCGTAAAATATGATGTTCAGTCTAAAATCAGGGATTTGATATCCTCGAAGGATTAAGTTAGCCAGCATGGGTTTTTCGTTCCTCAAAGTGTGCGGAATTCGAACCATTTTTAGAACAAACCCGCGTTCTGAGTGGAGGTGCCTAAGTGTTACTTTAGGTTTTAATAAAACCATGGCACAACAACAACTAAATGAAAGACCTGTAGATAAATCCTTTCCTATAATTAAGTCTACGTATAGTATGATGAAGATAATCTCAAATATAATGTAAGGGTTTACTTCTGTTTAAATAGATTAGTAACTACGATCAAATCTAAATTAGCGCCAATGGCAAACGCAGATTTCCATTTTGTGTTCGTTCTTAAATTAAATTCGGCTTCATTAATAACAGTTTCTTCAAATTTAAAATTGTTCTCCGTGCTGAAAGTATTGACCTCCCCATAATGTACCCCTGCAAATACCGAAGCCCCCCTTGCTATCTCCCAGTTTAAACCTATGAAGATATTTTTAAAGGCCTTATCTGTTAAGGAAACGCCCAGGGCAGGAAATATTCTTTCATAGATTTTATGGTCATCAAGAAAATTTCGTCCTGTTAATTTATAGTTCGGAATGTCCATGCCAAATAAATATTTCTCCAATAAAATTATAGGTGACGTATAAAAAGTGGCCATAGCTGTAACTACAACTTTGCTTCCGGGGTTGGTAGCCTTAACCACTTTTTGATTGGCATCGCCTACAGATGGTACCAATTCATAAATAGGATTAGCAAGATCCGTTTTAATCAATCCAATATCAAATGACCCATGGAATACTTTGGCCATTTCAATTGTCCTTTTTGCAACCATTGATGGATCGAGTCCGACCGGGCTTTGGTTGTTCAATATATTGCGGGAAACCTCAAATTCAATGTTATCTGTTGATGGCCTCAATGGAAATTCCTGATGAGCCCAAATGTAAGTTACAGGTGTAGGTGGAGGCGGAGTTACCGTCCCCTGCACAGAGAAGTTGCCAATTTGACCGGCATTATTAAATACTAATGCCGAACTAAATGAACCTTTTGTTTGGTTAATGGAATAACTGATCTGCGAAGGATTGTTTTGATTAGCAAAATAAACGACATGTACTATATACTGCCTATTTGATATGCCCTGGGGAATCACGCCCAACAAGCTGTTTCCAAACTGATCAAGAAATATGTGGGTATAATCATCACCGATGTATGGATAATTCGGGATACTTGAACTTTGAACCGTTAATCCAAAGTCTTTACTTGTAATAGTTGGAAATAGACTGCCAAGAAATTGAACCGCTGTAGTCGTTGGGAAGGTAGTCGTCGGTGGAACTGGTGGAACCGGGGGTAGTACCGGAACACCAGGTGTAGCACCTACAGACTGATAGGTAGCCGTTTCAGCTCCTGAAGTGACCGTAATTACATATGTTGTATAACTAGCTATTTCCCCGGCAGATAGGGGAGCTATGGTAAATGCTGGAGAAGCGCCCCCAACATTTCGTGCTGTAGTATTATAGGTCGCAGTAACAGCGGTTCCTGCCGGGGCATTTGCTACATTTACCGCGATAGCATTTGTTAAGGCAAATGCAGGGGTTTGGACTTGGGCGTCAGTTGTTGTTTTTACCAATTTTGTGCCCACAGGATTTCCAGCGGTATAGGTCACATTTATAACGTTTTGACCTTTTGCTGCGGTCACAAAAAAGATCAGCGTGAAAAGGAGTAGTTTAGTTTTCATGTTTATAAGGTTTTATAGATTTCAATATTTAACTGATCGCGTAATGCCGAAAACGGTATGGCTAATGAAAGATCCTTTTCATTTCCGGCGACGATCATTCCGATGGCAAACCCCGAGTCATCAACCACCAATGAACCTGAATCGCCCCCGACGGAAAAAGGTTGCCCGGTTATAGTCTTTATCAGAATTAGATTATCCAATTGTTTGAATAAGCCGTCCGGATAATCAATAAATGCACTTTTGTTTAATTCAGCTATAAATCCTTCCTTGTTACCGGAAATACTGCCCCGCATCTTTACGGTCCTGTTAATGTCACTTGCATCTAACGTCCTATCCTTAGTTATTACACCTAACCCTTCTATGTGAGTTTCTATAGCTACATCGATGGGTTTTATCAATACCGCATCTACGAAGATGTTTCTCAAGGCGACAAATATTTCACCAATTTTATTTCCTGCAAAAGGATGAACTACATTTTCTTTACCTATAGGACGAAAGTGATCCCAATCATGGCCATTCCAAATCACATGATAACAGGTCAAAAGGTAAATGTTTGCACTATTAATAGCCTTTACATAATAGCCAAATGTGCCTTTCAATTTATTTTGAAATGAACTTTGATTGGCAATTTCCGAAGAAGGAAACAGAGGTATGCTTAATGTTTTAATTGCCAGACTTACTTTTTTAATGACGCTGATCTCTTTGAGTTTTCCCATTGAGGTTTTATAAAACAACTTGTCAGGAACCGACACTTTGGGATCACTGATATGTACTGTTACGGATTTGTTATCCAGATCGCCTTCAAAAAAGACCCCTGGTTGATTAAGCTGTTGTTTTAAAAAGTTTTCGAATAAGTTTTTCTCTTGGGTTACCAAAAATTGGTCGAACTCAGAAATATTATTGAAATCCACATCGGCCATCTCATTTGCTTTACGCTTTAGATTTTTTACCTGTAGCAGATTGTCCAATAGATCATGGAAAAACTTTGCGCCAAATGACAGGAAAAATGCAGTTAGCATAAAACCGACTATGGAAACGATACTGATTTTAAAAAAGGCAGGATCAAGCGCATAGAGAGGATAAGGGTCTTTCGCAAATGGAGAAGATGGTTTCAGACCTGCCGGTATTGAGGTATCAAAAAAAAAGAAGAGATTGGCGTTAAATAAAAAGGCAACGATCAGCCCTATCATATAACTCAAAGCCGTTATTTCACGTTCTTTGGTTTCAGTTGGCACCCTAACTGCGGTCTTTTTTACGTTTTTAAAAACTGAGAGATTCCGGTTCAGGAACTTCTGAATAGGATTAGTAGCATTTTCTGAGTTGCTCGTATTTCCAATAATCACGAGAAGCAAAAATGTATTAAATACAAAAAGAACGATGCCTGTTATTACCCCTAACAATGGTTCATTAAAAATTCCGAACCCTATTTGAAAGTAGAAAAATGAACAGAAAAGGACACCGGCTATTCTAAATTGCCCTGGATACATCCTTACCAGTTCGGTGAACTTTTCTGTGATCGTGCTAAGAATGAATAATAAAATTGCTGCAGCAATTAAAGAATCCAATGGATCGGAAGAGGTTGGAAGAATTGTATTCGCCTGCAATAGTAAAATATTTGTCATAACCATAACTTTTAGCGTTGATTATAAAAATGCTACTTTCATACTTGGGGCAAAATTAGCACCTAAAGATTTCAGATAATTAACAGTTACCGCCTCGGACTTATTTCGTTTGATGAAGGAAATCATAAGAGGTTTCGTTAATTGGTGTAAAGCATCTAAACCTAGAAATTAATTTAATGTAAACCACCCGTTTTTTCACGGTAAATTCATAGGTGTTTTAACCCGATTTTAAAATACCCATAAACAAGAGATAGAGCTTTAACTCCTCCAAGATTTGGTTCGAATTCCGGAAACTTTGGGACATTTTGAAGTAATGATCTCAATGCTATTCATTTCTCCCCAGAGTGGGCTCGAACCCACAACCAATCTAATTGCTTTTCATGTTATTATTTGAAGAGTTGAATTCACTACCGCGGCATTCTAAAATTAGTCTTTCTATTTCCACCTCCTCAATGTGATTGTCATTACCTTATTAATAAATAACACACTTTACCCTGTATAATAAAATAAGGGGAACGGTGGAGAAACTGGATAAATTACGTGAACAACGGCCATTAATAGTAAAAAACACATCTGAAAATTCTTCCGAAAACGAAGATAGATTGCTAAATTTAATAGCAGAGATTATCGTTGAGATTATAATGGAGGATGAGGAATGAAAGCTATTGGCTATATGCGTTTAAGTGTCCGGGACCAATCGAGGTACTCCCTCGAATACCAGGAGGAAAGTATCCGGGATTATTGTCACCGGAATAATTTAGAGTTAACAGGTTTATTTAAAGATAACGGCGAAAGCAGTTACACTTTTGACCGGCCGGATTACAAAGCAGTGGAAGCCTTTATCAAAAAGCATAAAGGCCAGAACCAGTATTTTATTATTATGGACCATGACCGGTTTAGCCGGAACCTGTCTGAAGCCTTGACCAAGATCACTGAGCTGGAAAATAAGTACGGTATCAAAGTCATCGCCACCAATGAACCGCTGGATATCGACCCCTCTGACCCGAATGTATTTATGCAGCGTGCCTTCCGCTACCTGATCGCGAATGAAGAGCTGCTGCGTATCCGTAAGCGTACCCGTCAAGGTATGCGCCATGCCCAGGAATCGGGCCGTTATGTCAGCCGTGCACCGTTCGGCTATTTGAATGGAAAAGATGCCGGCGGAAAAAGCATTTTATTAATAGACGAACCCAAAGCAGTTATTATCCAAAAGATATATTCTGACTACCTCTCAGGTATACCCATGCACCTGATCTTTAAAGATGTAAAAGCAAAAGGGTTTGCGGTCAAAGGGAATAGTGCCATACCGAAAGTATTAAGCAATTGTCTCTATGCAGGAAAGGTTAAAGTATCGGGAGACAAGAAACAGCGTGAACGCTTTGTAACCGGTTTACACCAGGCGATCATCTCCGAAGCTGATTTCTGGATCGCCCAGGAAATGCTGGGCAATAAACGGCCCTCAAAAGTACAGCCTGAAGACAGGTTCCCTTTACGGGGCATCTTAAAATGTCACTGCGGCCTGCATATGACGGCCGGATACAGCAAAGGCAAAAGGAACTACTATCTCTATTACCGCTGTATCAAGCATACCAATAACAACATCCCCGGCACAGCCCTGCACACTAAATTCAGGGAATTACTGGCAGCTTTAAGCTTTAGCCCTGAACAACTCACTAAAATACAAACGGCTGTTTCCAGGGGTCTTAAAAAAGCCTTAAAAGAAAAGGAAAGTTCATTGGCCTCCAAAACCAGTCAACTGACTGAGATCGACAAAAAGATAGAAAAGCTGGAAGAACGTTTAATGAATGATGAGATCGAAGTGTCTACCTACAAGAACTGGTTTCAGAAATTCTCCTCGGAACGGGCATTATTACTAAAAGACATCCAAGGCTTGAAAAGCAATCAAAAAGACAAATGGCAACGATTTGAGAGGCTCATGCCGGCATTAACCAATATCGGAGCCATCTATGATAAAGCGAAGAACGTAGCTGCTAAGCACAGCATGATCAGAGGGGTGTTCAAACATAATCTCACTTATTCCGGAGGAGCATTTAGAACACCTTTCATCAATGAAGCCTTTGCCCATAACTACCTATCAGTCAAAGAAAAAGGGCTGCTCTTGGTAGAACAACCCTTAGTGTTTTCGGGGACAAATCCCTTAAGTAGCCCGTAGGGGAATCGAACCCCTGTTTCTAGAATGAAAATCTAACGTCCTAACCCCTAGACGAACGGGCCTTTTATGGGTCTTAAATCTTTACCTGGCTCAAGTCTTTCAACCTAAGACTAAGGACTTAATTCCCCTTATTTTGGGATGGCAAAGATATAGCTTTAAAGGAAGTTTTAAAATTAATTTTAAAAAAATTACAACAAACACATTTGTTAACTGTGATAGGTAAGTCATAATATCGAATTTGAGGTTCAGCCGAAGCGATTCCTTAGCCAATTGTTTTACATTTATATTAAATAAAGCCAAAAGAACATGGTAAGGTTTTTTCAGCAATGCCGACTAAAGGGTCGATCATCAACCGCAATATCAAAGACTATATTGCCTTTTGAAAAAGGTGTGAAAATAACCAGAGAATATGAAAACTTATGATGCCATAGTGATCGGTTCGGGGCAGGCGGGTGGGCCGCTGGCCAAAAAGCTGGCCCTTGCCGGCAAGAAAACTGCTTTGATTGAAAGGAGATACGTAGGCGGTACCTGTATAAATGATGGTTGTACGCCTACTAAAACCTGGGTGGCTTCGGCAAAGGCGGCTTACTTGGCTGCCAACAGTAAAAGCCTCGGAATCAATATCAAAAGCTATAAAGTTGATATGAAGCGGATAAAAAAACGCAAAGATGATGTAGTATCACTTTTTCGCAACAGCAGCCAGGAGGGGATTGAGAAAATCAAAGGGCTCGACCTGATATTTGGTGATGCCACATTCACCGGCAAAAAAGAGATAAGTGTTAAACTAAAAGCCGGCGGTAAGCTCGAACTGAAAGCAGAGCAAATATTTATGAATACCGGCTGCCGGGCCATTATTCCATCGATTGACGGACTTGATGAGGTCGATTATTTAACTTCCACCAATATTCTCGAATTGGATAAAATACCGGATCATTTATTGGTCATCGGTGGTAATTATATTGGGCTCGAATTCGGGCAGATGTTCAGGCGCTTTGGTAGTAAAGTAACGGTGCTGGAAAAAGGCCCCCGTATTGTCGCCAGGGAAGATGAAGATGTTTCTGCAGAGCTTACCAATATCCTGGAAATGGAGGATATTAAAATATCGGCAAACTCGCAGGCCGTTAAATTCAAAAAAACAGCTAAGGGGAATATCTCTGTCACTGTTAAAACAGGCGATAAGGAGCAAAAGATCAAATGCTCGCACGTGTTGGTGGCTGTGGGCCGTGCCCCTAATACGGATACATTAGGGCTTGATAAAACCGGGGTAAAAACAGACGACAAAGGATTTATCAAGGTAAACAGCAAACTGGAAACCAATGTAAAAGGCATCTACGCCCTGGGCGATGTTAAAGGCGGCCCGGCATTTACGCATATTTCCTATAACGATTATACCATTGTATACCGTAATTTAATTGAAGGTACCAATTACAGTATTAATGACCGTCCTGTTCCCTATTGCATGTTCACCGATCCGCAATTGGGTAGAATAGGAATAAGCGAAACCGAAGCCAAAAAACAGGGCCTGGATATCAAAGTAGCTAAACTACCCATGGCCCATGTAGCCCGCGCTATTGAAACCGGCGATACCCGCGGGTTTATGAAAGCCGTGGTTAATGCTAAGACCAAAAAGATATTAGGCGCAGCCGTATTGGGCCAGGAAGGCGGCGAGATCATGACCGTATTACAAATGGCAATGGAGGGTGGCATTACTTATGATCGTATCCGTTATTGCGTGTTCGCGCATCCGCTTTATTCCGAATCATTGAACAATTTATTCATGGCCCTTGAAGATTAATTGCCTATGATCAAAGTTGAACATTTAAGCAAGCATTTCGGGAAGGTTAAGGCGGTGGATGGTATCTCCTTCGAGGTAAAGGAGCACGAGAACCTGGTGTTATTAGGCACCAGCGGCTGTGGCAAAACCACTACTTTAAAAATGATCAACCGGCTGATCGAACCCTCTGGCGGAAATATCCTGATCGATGGACAAAATATCCTGGCGCAAAAACCTGAATTATTACGCCGGAGTATCGGCTACGTATTACAAAATAACGGCCTGTTCCCGCATTATACAGTCGCCGAAAATATCGCGATCGTTCCGCAATTGTTGAAATGGGATACCAAAAGAATTGAAAAACGCATTGCGGAGTTAATTGAAAAACTACACTTATCAACCGATCAGTTAAAAGCTTATCCTAATGTACTAAGCGGCGGTCAGCAGCAAAGGGTTGGCTTGGCGAGGGCACTGATGGCGGATCCACCAGTTTTGCTGATGGACGAGCCATTCGGTGCTTTGGATAATGTTACCCGCTCGAAGATACATACCGAATTTAAAGCGCTTGACGAACTGAAAAGAAAAACCATCATCATGGTGACCCATGATGTGCAGGAAGCTTTCGAGTTGGGAGATCGGATTTGCCTGATGGATAAGGGAAAGATCGTACAAAATGGCACCCCCGCCGAATTGCTATTCAACCCGGCAAATAGTTTCGTAACAGCATTTTTAAAAGAGCAGCGCCTGCAGTTAGAGTTTAAGGCAATCAAAATAAAAGATATATGGAATTTGTTGCCGGAAAAAAAAGAAGATGCCAAGGCCGCTTCACTGTCTGCCAATGCAGATATCTGGACAGGCCTGGAAAAATTCAAAGCCGGGCAGGCTGATAATTTAAATATCAACTACCAGCAGGAAGTTAAATCGGTTGATTTTGCTCAATTAATGTCGGCGTTTCATCAATACCAAAGCAAGCGCACCCATGAATGAGCACCAGCAAACTTTATGGGAATTTATGCGGCAGCAGAGCGATAAGCTGGCTACCCAAACGCTGCAGCATATAGGGCTCACTTTTATTTCACTGTTTATCGCGGTGCTGATCGGATTGCCACTGGGTATTTGGATCGCCCGTAAAAAACAATTCTCCGGACCAATATTAGGCATTGCCGGGGTGCTGCAAACCATACCCAGCATTGCCCTTTTGGGTTTTATGATACCCTTATTAGGAATAGGTGCCAAACCGGCTATCG
This sequence comes from Mucilaginibacter sp., assembly GCA_035489035.1. Lineage (GTDB taxonomy): Bacteria > Bacteroidota > Bacteroidia > Sphingobacteriales > Sphingobacteriaceae > Mucilaginibacter. The sequence continues at coordinate 54,354 of DATHKT010000048.1, read as the reverse complement.
TGGCTCTCCTATTATACGCCTTACTTCCCATTATCCGCAACACGTACACCGGCATTACCGGGGTTGATGCCGCGGTAAAGGAAGCCGCATTGGCGATGGGTATGAGCAAGTGGCAAATATTATCCAAAGTTGAACTGCCTTTGGCTATGCCTGTTATCTTAGCGGGTATCCGCACTGCTACCGTCATCAATGTAGGTGTGGCTACCCTGGCATCGTATATTGCTGCAGGCGGCCTGGGTGAGTTTATTTTTGGTGGGATCTCGCTTAACAATACTAATATGATATTGGCTGGCGCCATCCCGGCTGCTTTATTGGCTATCATATTTGATTTTTTACTTTCAAGGGTACAAAAACTAAATTTTAAGAAGATAAAAACTGCTACTGCCGCGCTGCCGGTGCTGCTTATAATAATGGCGTCCTTCTATTTCATTCCTTCAGCCTATGGGGGGAAACTGACTGCCGGCTTTACCCCCGAGTTTATGGGCAGGCAGGATGGCAACCTCGGCCTGCAAAGCAAATATGGTTTGAAAATACATACCATCGTGATCAGCGATGCGGTGATGTATAAGGCGGCCTATGAAAATCAATTGGATGTCATCAGCGGTTACTCTACCGATGGCCGGCTGAAGGCCTACAACCTGGTAGTTTTGGATGATGATAAAAAGATCTTCCCACCGTATTATGCCGCGCCCATTGTTCGGGAAGATGCGCTAAGAAAGTTTCCTGAATTGGAGAAAACATTAAACCTGCTATCCGGTAAGATCAACGATTCGGTAATGACGGAACTGAACTACCGGACCGACTATCTGCACCAAAGCCCGGAAAGAGTAGCCGAAGATTTTTTGCGATCTAAGGCATTATTACAACCCTCCTGCAATGGTAATGGCGGCATTGTCCGTATCGGCTCAAAAATTTTTGGCGAACAATATATTTTGGCCAGTATATACAGTATGCTGATTAGAGGTTATACCGATTACAATGTATCCACCAAAACCGGGCTGGGTGGCACCAAAATTTGTTTTGATGCATTAACCAATGACCAGATCGATTTTTATCCGGAATATACGGGGACCGGATTGCTGGCCATTCTTCAACCCAATGTAAAAACAATTGATTCGCTGATAACCGATAAAAATAAAACCTATAATTACGTCCAGAGAGAGTTTGAGGCTAAATATAATATCAAATGGCTAAAACCAATTGGCTTTAATAATGCGTATGCTTTAATGATGCGCGAAAAGCAAGCAAAAAATCTGAATATCAAAACAATTTCGGACTTAAAACGATTTTTGGAAAGCAAGTAATTTATGGACCTGGCAGACTGTTATAAAAAAGTTAGAAAACGAACGGAAGACATTTGCAGTCCACTGCAAACGGAAGACTATGTTGTGCAGCCTATAGCCGATGTAAGCCCGCCTAAATGGCATTTGGGGCATACCAGTTGGTTTTTCGAAACTTTTATCCTGAAACCCTACTTTATGGGCTACCAGGAATTCGACCCGCAATACAATTTTGTATTCAACAGCTATTATGAAACTGTAGGTAACCGGGTTATCCGTACCGACAGGGGTAACCTGAGCAGGCCTACAGTTGCCGATATTTACCGCTACCGCGAATATGTGGATGAGGCGATGGATAAATACCTTTGCCAGGAACCACCGGCTTACGTGAAGGAACTATTGATACTCGGCCTTAACCACGAGGAGCAGCACCAGGAACTTTTATATACCGATATCAAATATATCCTGGGGCATAACCCCTTGTTCCCGGCTTATTCCAATGATTATGTTTCGCCTAAGGTGGATCAACCCGAAAATGTCTTTATTAAAGTTGAAGAAGGTATTTATGAAATTGGATTTAATGGCGATGGCTTCAGTTTTGACAATGAGCTGAACCGCCATAAAGTTTATCTCAATGCTTTTGAAATAAGCAGGGCTTTAGTTACCAACGAAGAATATTTAACTTTTATTAATGATGGCGGCTACCAGGATTTCCGTCACTGGCATGCCGAAGGCTGGGATTGGGTAAATAAAAACCACATGACATTCCCTTTGTATTGGTATAACATCGATGGAGAATGGCACAATTACACTTATAATGGCCTGCAATCGCTTAATCTAAAGGAAGCAGCGTCACACATCAGCTACTTTGAAGCATCAGCTTACGCGGCTTGGAAGGGCCTGCGCCTGCCAACAGAATTTGAATGGGAAGCGGCTGCTTCTCAATTTAAATGGGGGCACCGGTGGGAATGGACAGAAAGCGCCTACCTGCCTTACCCGGGCTTTGTAAAGGCTCCCGGCGCGATAGGTGAGTATAATGGCAAATTCATGGTGAACCAGCAGGTATTACGCGGTGCATCCGAGGTTACCTCACCGGGGCATAGCCGTATTACTTATCGTAATTTTTTTCAAACACATTTACAATGGCAATTTACTGGCATAAGGCTTGCTAAGTAAATTGCACAATCTTACAAGCAAATGGCAACATTTTCAGTACAAACAGCATTAAATAAACCCCAGGGCATTAAAACCGACCAGTTTTATGAAGATGTAATTGCTGGTTTACGGTCGACCCCAAAACGGTTAAACTCCAAATATTTTTATGATGCCAATGGGGATAAGCTTTTCCAGGATCTGATGAATTGTCCTGAATATTATCCAACCAAATGCGAACTGGAGATATTTTCAGAGAAGACAGCAGATATCTGCGAAGCGATCATGGCAGATGGAGATGCTTTTGGGCTGATAGAATTGGGCGCCGGCGATGCCACCAAATCAACTTACCTGCTTAAATATCTTGTGGAACAAAAAGCTGATTTCACCTATTTACCCATCGATATCTCTGAAAATGTTATCTCTTACTTAAACACTACACTCCCGGTTATTTTGCCCGGGTTAAAGGTCAGAGGTTTAAATGGAGAGTATTTTGATATGCTGAAACAAGCGGCATCTGCTTCAGATAAACGGAAGGTCGTATTATTTTTAGGCTCCAACATCGGTAATATGCCTGTAGACAAAGCGACCGATTTTTGCAAAGAATTACGTAATCATCTTTCGCCGGGGGATATGGTATTGATAGGTATGGATCTTAAAAAAAATCCTAAAACGGTGCTGGCTGCTTATAACGATAAAGGCGGTATAACTAAAAGGTTCAATCTTAATTTGCTGGTAAGAATAAACCGCGAATTAAATGCTGACTTTGACCTGGCCAAATTTGACCATTATCCTACTTATGACCCTGAGACCGGGTCATGCAAAAGCTATTTGATCAGTATGGAAGACCAGGAAGTAAGCATTAATGGTGAGATCGTAAGTTTTTTAAAGGACGAGTATATCTATATGGAGATATCACAGAAATTCACCGTTCTGCAAACAAATCAAATGGCAAAAAAAGCAGGTTTTCGCCCCGTTAACCAATTTTTTGATAGCAAAAAATGGTTTATTGACGCTATTTGGATGGCAGAATAATTTCGAATGCCGAATGACATTTCATCATCCGGCATTCGAAATTCATTATTCAATATTTGAATTAAAGTACCTTCGGGTTCAATTCCGAATCGATCAGTTCACCCACAGGCTTATCCATCAGCCATTTCGCCAGGTCATTCTTTTGCCATTGATTTTTAGGCTCGGCCACGCGTGATCCGTCTGCAAGGTAAATGATGGTCATCACTTCGCGCATCTTATCCGAGTTATTGCCTGGAGCATTGTGAATAGTGAAGCCTCTATGGAAAGTGGCGTCTCCTGCCTTCATCGTTTTAGCGCGACTTATCGGGAAAGCATGATCTTTTACATAATCATCAAAAGCGGTTTCAGATTCATCAGAGATCTCGAAATCAAAGATCGATCCCTTATCAAATGAGCCGGAAGCAAAAGTAAGCATCCCCATATCCACATCAATATCAACCAATGGCATCCACATGGTAATGGTATTGTTATTATCTATCGGCCAGTAATATTGGTCCTGGTGCCATGGTGTAGGGCCGCCGCCGGGTTCTTTAAATAAAGCCTGGTCATGAAATATACGCACGTTTTCAACGCCAAGCAGGTCGGCGGCAATTTTGCCCAGGCGTTTCGCCATCACAAATTTCTTAGCCGCTTCATCACCTCTCCATAAATTCATGATCTGCAAAAATGCCTTGCCGTAAGTATCCCTATCTTCCATTTTGCGCCTTTCGGTATTATACCTTTCGGCAGCATCAACGATCACCGGGCGGTAGGCGGCTATCTCTTTGGCCGACAATATATCTTTAACTAAAGTGTGTCCTTTTTCTGCAAACTCTTTTATGTTTTCCTGCGGAACTGTTTTAAAATCGTCCAGTCCCGGCAGTTGAGAAATCTTTGTGTCCATGCGTTTTAAGTTTATAATCAAAAATAAGCCTATGGACGTCCGAAAAAAAATGAAGAAAATGGTTTAATTATGGATTATTTTATCCTTATATTGCATTATCGTATTTTTATTGTTAAAATAAGCAATGATAAAAGCCTCTTATGAAGTCCTGCAGCCCTCAAGCGGGCATTCATTTCTGCTCAGAAAATTTGGTAAAACCGCATTTGATGCGCCATACCATTTTCATGAGGAGTTTGAGCTGACCTATATTGTGCATGGCAATGGCAAGCGTTACGTGGGCAGCCACATGGAGGACTTTGCCAGCGGAGACCTGGTATTGCTTGGCTCTAATTTGCCTCATTGCTGGAAACTGGAAGCAGCTAACCCGGGTGAAGAAGAGGCCAGCGCGATAGTCATCCAGTTTAGTGCTAACTTTTTGGGGGAAGAATTTTTTAATAAAGCGGAGTTGCAAGGCGTAAAAAAGCTTTTTCAAAAGAGCGCCAGCGGTATGCGTTTTCATTCGGGTACGGGGAACACGGTTAACCGGAGTATGAAGCAGCTATCTGAGGAGAAAAATAGCTTTAAATTATTGATCGGTCTGCTCGAAATATTACAGCGCCTGTCGGTTTCCAATGAATATATCCTGCTTGATCAGCAAAGAAGCGTTGCTGAGCAATCGCGAGCCGAGCAGGAGCGTATCAACCCGGTATTCGCTTATTTGGTTGAAAATTTCAGGGGCCAGGTTTCATTGGACGCGGCATCCGGGATTGCCCATATGACACCCAACGCCTTCTGCAAGTATTTCAAGAAGATCACCCGGAAAACCTTTATGGAAACCGTGATCGAGTACCGCCTCAACTATGCTACACAGCAATTGGTGCAAACGGATAAGCCCATATCAGAAATTTCTTTCGACAGTGGCTTTGGTGACGTATCCCATTTCTATAAAATGTTCAAAAACAAGATGCTGCAGAGCCCGCTCAATTACCGCAAAAACTTTATGCGTGATATTGACGGCGACAGGAAAAAGGCCGTAGCATAAAGGATTAATTTACACCCCACACTTCAACACCATACGCCGGTAAATTTACCTGGATGGTATTTGCACTGATGCTGGTCTTCGCGCTGCCATACAGATTTTTGAGCCCACTTATATTTCCCGTGATTTGGATAGCCGCATCCTGGTCTTTATCAGAAAGATTTACTGCGATTACGACCCTTTTACCATTCAAAGTCCGCTCAAATGAATAAACCTTATCATTATTGTTAACGAGCCCTTTATAGCCACCTTTGATAATAGCCGGGTTTTCTTTGCGCAGGCTGATCATTTTATGATAAAAACTCCAGAGCGAATTAGGATCATTTACCTGCTCTTCCAGTGATATGCCGTCATCCGGTTTATCATCATTAAACTGAGTTTTCCATGGGCCTTTTACCTTATACCAATAAGCCATTCCTTTTCCCTGGCCGCTTTTGTACCATTCAAAAGCCTGGCGGGCAGGTATCTCGTTGGCGTCTGTAGGGCCAAGCTTAGCGGTGTTGCCGGTCATGCCCAGTTCCTGTCCGTAATAGATGGATGGTATGCCGCCCGTCAGTAAGTTTAAAGCGGCCCCTGCTTTTAATTTGCCCGGATCGCCTTTTACACCATAACTGAAGCGGGGCATATCATGATTTTCTATAAATACAACCTGCTGTTTATTTGCCGGCGTCATTATATAGGTTGAATCGGCGGCCCTCATCAGTTCTTTCTTATTAAAGGAGCGGATAGCAAAAGCTACCCGGAAATCAAATACCCGGTCGGCGCCGCCCTGTGTCAAATATTTTACACCCATAGAGCCCCAGTCCTGCTCGGCAACAATGTTGATCTTTGGGTTGACCTTCCTTAACTTAGTCAATAATGGGTTCCAGAAAGTATCAAACAAGTGCGGCATAATGCCTTTATTATCCAGGTTATCAAACATATGATCCAGCCTGAACCCGTCAACGCCATCATTAAATTTGCCGTCATTGTTCGGGTCCATCCAGAATTTGAACAGTTGGTAGTTATAATCCAGTACTTTGGGGCTGTTCAGGTTAACCGTGGTGATTTTCCGGTAAACACTGTCGTATCCCAATAAACCACCCAAATTATAAACAATAGAGGTCGGCTTGGTATGCTCCTTATCATCATAAATAATATAGTCGGCGTATTTTGATTTCGGGTTATTGATGCCGTCTTTCCACCAAATATGGTCTTCCGTAACATACTGCGTTTCCATATCCATATAAAGCTTCATACCCCGGCTATGCAGTTCTTTGATCAGTTTCAGGTAGTCCTGCATCGTTCCTAATGTAGGGTCGATCTTTTTAAAATCGCTTGCAAAATAATTATGATAGAAAACGGACTCGTAAAGCGGCGTGAACAAAATTGCCGTTACACCCAATTTTTGCATATAGCCCAACTTTTGCCTTACACCTTCCAGGTCGCCATGCTGATCGCCATTGCTGTCGTAAAAGCTCCGCTCGAAAATATGATAGATGATCTCATCCTTCACAGGTGCAGCCTTCTTCTTTTGGGCATTCACCGCCGGGCAGACCAACAGGCACAATAAAGCAGCAATAAGTGCAGGTTTAATTTTTGTCATTATACAGGTTTTAACGGGTCACCAAATTAAAACAACCTTTTGCCGGTTTACAATGAAGAAATTACTTTAAAAGTGGGACAAATTATCTAAATATAGATATATGACTTTTGATTGCCAAACGACAGCCCTTGGAATAATATCCCCGTCGTAAGCAACTATTTTGACTAAGTTTGCAGGCAAGGTCAATGACTCTTGACAACAAACATCAACCACAATATGAGTACTCCACAAATTATCAAAAATCCATTATTATTGTTAAAAGGCCTTAAAGACCACCGTTTTCTGAATAAGGACGTACATGCGCCAAAAAAAGTGGGTCACTCACAATGGACTGAATATATTTACGAAATCGGCAACAAGCCAGGTTTAAGGATACTTGAAGTGGGTAGCCGCGAGGTTACCGGAACGTCCGATGCCCGGAACAGGTTATCCAAGGCAGAATACGTTGGGTTCGACTATTATGCCGGGCCAAATGTTGACGTTGTTGGTGATGCCCATAAACTTTCTTCCTATTTTAAGGAGGGCGAACAATTTGATATTATTTATTCGAGTGCCTGCTTTGAACATTTTGCCATGCCCTGGCTTGTGGCTCCTGAAATCGCGAAGTTGCTTAAGGTTGGGGGAATTGTTTTTATTGAAACGCATTTTTCTTTTTCGGCTCATGAGCGCCCGTGGAATTTTTTCCAGTTTAGCGATATGGCAATGAAAGTATTATTCTCACCAGCCCTTGGATTTGAATGTATGGACGTTGGTATGTCAAATCCTATTGTCGGGAGGTTTTCGTCATTAGCTGACGAGTACTTGCGTTATAAACCAGTAAAGGGCTTATATTGTCATGTCGAGTATCTTGGAAAAAAGATACGGGAAGTAAAAGATTTTGAATGGGCGGCCGTAGATTTAGAAGAGGTTGTAGGCAACACAAAATATCCTGAACCGAAATAGTGTTCAATTGCATAGTTGGATGTTTAAACTACGCCAGTTTTAGCATCAACGCTAAAACTAAAAAGCGTTCAAGTGTCGACACTTGAACGGGCTGGGTAAAAAATAAATATGACCTTTTGAAAGATTTAAAGATGCTGGTAACTGTTGCTTGTGAGCATAACCAACATGAGCCGCATTTCCAAAACATTTTTTAATCCTTTTCCAACTTTTCCAATTTCTCCCTAATATCCTGCCGGTATTTGATTGACAGCGCCTTTCTGAAGTATTCCATCGCTTTGGATTTCTCATTCATTGCCAGGTAGCAATCGCCCATACTGTCATACACATTAAAGTTTTTTGGATAATAGTCAATGTTCACCTGGAAGAACATCCGCGACCGTTCAAAATCTTTTTGCCGCAAAAAGGTATAGCCGAACTGGTTCATGCTACCCTCGTCCGGGCGCACGGTATAGCCCATTTCTTTGGTCATCAATTGATAGTGCGCGTCTATCATTTTTCGCATATCATCAGGTTTGATCGTTTTATCAAAATATTGAAATTGCGGCTGATTACGCGGGAAACGGTTATCCTTAAAAATAAATCGCAGGCCATCGTATTCTGCTATCAATGTTACCGAAGGATGATCATCATCCGGGTAGTACTTATAACTCCATCGCAAATTGTTTGAGGGATATTGCTGTAACTTGTCTTTGAGCTTCAGGATCGAACGGATATGGTGAGTGATCATGCCGGTATCCGTCCGCACCTGGGTAGTGTCCATGCCGGGGTTCATGGTATTGGCAATAGCCAGGAAAAGCGATTTCCCTTTAAAGTCCTTTTGCTTCAGGATCCCGCCGGCCTGGGCCAGTAAGATATCATTATCAAAAGACATACTCGGCTCCATCGCCACATAGGCATTGAACAAATCAGGATGCTTCAACAGGGTATTGATCACCAATAAACCGCCCAGTGAGTGCCCCATAAAAGTGCGGTAAGGTGCCGTAGCGTAATTTTTGTCGATATAAGGGATCAGCTCTTTCTCCAGGAAGGCAGTGAAATTCTCGCCTCCGCCGGAAGTTGGGTCCTGCGAGCCTTTTATTGCTGTCAAATCCCTTGTCCGGTGCCCCGGGGTGTTGGGTATGCCCACAATGATCATTTGCGGCACAATCGTATTGCCGTTATGCAGGCCCAGGTGCTGTATCATCGTCACCAGCGAGGTGAAATAACCGTCACCGTCCAGCACATAAAGCACCGGGTACTGGGGTTTGGTAAAATATACGGTATCAAACCCGGGCGTATAAACCAATATGGGCCGTTTTTCCTTTAGTATTTCTGAATAAACGGTATCGATGCGCCCCAATATAATTGGCTGCGGACCCGACTGGCCCTTCACCCAAAGTGAAAGGCATAGTAAACTAATGAGCAGGATGTTTCTCTTCATGATTATCGTTGATTAAAAATTTAATGAATTATGACGCATCACACCGGGCCCGGTGCTGTTGCTTAGATCTTTCTATTCTTTGTGATAAATCTTTCCAGGTCGGCGATATAGGCTGCCCCGACAGGAAGCTCTTTTTTTCCTATCCAGACGGTTTTTTTATCTGTTTTGCTGATATGTTTGGCGGCCGCTATAAACGACCGGTGTATCCTTATAAAATCCTTAGCCGGCAACAGTTCTTCAGCCTCGGTCATGGTAAGCCGCGAAACAATATTTTTATCGGCCAAAACAAACTGTACATAATTGCCCACGCTTTCGGCATATAAAATATCAGCCAGGTCCACACGAACCTGCTCGTACCCGCTTTTGATGAATACTGATTGCCCGATTGTTGATACTTCTTTATTCTTCCGCAGTTCAAACTGCTCATTCGCTTTATTGCAGGCCTTCAGAAATCGCGGCAGCGAGAATGGCTTTAACAAATAATCTATCGCGTCAAGCTCAAAACTTTGTACCGCATGTTCGGTATAAGCAGTAGTAAATATCACCATAGGCGGGTTCTGTATTGATCTTAGAAAGTCGATACCCGAAATATTTGGCATCATAATATCCAGGAAGATCAAATCGGTTTGATGCTTTTGCAAATGCTCCATCGCCTTGAAAGAATTGGTAAAACAAGCTTCTATCTCCACAAAAACCACATGCTCCGCCAGGCTTTTGATCACCTCCAGCGCTATGGGTTCGTCATCTATGGCTATCGCTTTAAGCATTTTCTAATTATTTTATCATCCTACCTGTACAGTCAATCCCGCAACAAATTCATTCCCGTCAGCCCCGTATGTAAATAGGTGCTTGCCGGGATACAGCAGCAATAGGCGTTCCTTAACATTTTGCAGGCCAATGCCTGATTGTTCCCGTTCAGGATCATAACCGGCAGACGGATGAACGCTATTGCGGACTTCAAAATTGATGTTTTGATCATCGCATTTCAATTTAATCTTTATCCACGACTTTTCAGTTAAGCTAACCCCGTGTTTAAATGCATTTTCCACAAAAGGTATCAGCAGCATAGGTGCTATCCTATGGCCGCAACCTTCTTCGGCAATATCTTCTTCGATCACAATGTAAGGCGAGGTTTGCGTGCGCAGCTTTTGCAGAGAAATGTAGTTTTTGAGATATTCGATCTCCTTATCCATGCCAATATAATCAAGCGTATTTTCATGCAGCATAAACCGCATCATGTCGCCCAGTTTTTGTATGCCTTCGGCTGTATTTTTTGAACCTTCAATTAAGGCTGTCCCATACAAAGTATTTAAAGCATTGAATAAAAAGTGTGGATTGATCTGCATACGCAGGAATTGCAGATCTGCTTTTGAATGCGCCAGCTTTTCTTCAATACCGCGTAATTGCAATATCTTTTCCTTGCGCTGCTGAAAATCAAGCCATGAAATGGGCGTAATGATCAAAATCTGAGCTGCCCAAAGCCCCATGAAAACCGCGAAGGACCATTGATCATGAAGAAAAATACTGAACAACAGTGTGTAGATAAAGGTCAGGAAAAGCAGCGGGCCTAAAAATTGCCAGTTAAAAAACGACCTTTCCCCTTTCTTAGGGAATAACAAATAAACGTTTGTATTGAAAACTAACTGTACTGCCGGGACAAATGCAAAATAAAAATTGTAGTAAGCATCATTTTTTACCAGGTTAAATACGGAACAGAATATAGGAATAATAAAAAACACGATAGCGGCGAAAGTAACCTGGTTGATGATCATCACACGATAATGGCGACGGGTCTCGTTCTTCTTCATATAATGAATGACAACCTCGCGAAAACCGGAATATATAACATAAGCTGCAAGCAGAAATACAGCCTCACTAAGCCCTCCAAAATTATTTTTAAATGGCTGGGGATGGTAGCCAAACATTAGCGGATAAGTAAAAAGAATGTTATCCGTCCGGTAATAGGGATTGGTATAAAATGATAGAAAGTTGAGGCCCGGCCCGATCATGTACAGGAGGATAATGACCTGTAAGATCGCCCCTAAAAATATGAATACGGACTTTCTGCCGGCAGGCGACAGGCACAGGGCGATCAGCTTATTAATCCAGAAGTAGGCCAGTAGCAAGATCAACACTGACCCTATCTGAGGGAACAATATTCGGGTATAATAATTAAAAGAAAGGTGAGCATTTGCAAAGGGAGCGGCATATTGCGCTTCGATCTGTTGTGCCGACAGGCGGATCATTTCCCAAACGTACCGGCTTATAAAAATTGCTGCAATTATGGTTATCAGTGCAGCCTCATGTTCGCGCCATCTTACTTTCATATCCTTGATTTTTGATCAATATTAACACATCCCTCAAAGCGATTTTTGAAAATGTGATTAAACCCGGTAAAAATGTGATAAAAAGACGATGGGTGGGATAGTTGGCTATAATAATACAGATACTATCAGTATCGAATTTCAATTTGCGAATATCCGCTGGCATCCCCTTAGAATAATATCCCCCAATAAAATGCCAATTTCCTCATTCTTTGGGTAGCGACGTATGCCGTACTTCACTGATGTAATTTACCAGTTATTACACCCGTAATTTCATAATTGAGGTATGGCCAATAATACATTTGATGCTATCGTGATAGGTTCGGGCATTAGCGGCGGGTGGGCCGCAAAGGAGCTGACCGAAAAAGGCCTGAAAACCATTGTGCTGGAGCGCGGCAAAAACATTGAGCACATCAAGGATTATGCAGGCGCCACCAAAGCGCCCTGGAATTTTCCGCACCGCGGTGGCCGTACTTTGCAAATGGGTAAGGACTATCCTGTATTGGGTCGCGATTACTTTTTGAATGAAACCAATTTGGATTACTGGGTTGACGAAAAAGAAAGCCCTTACGTGGAAGTAAAACGGTTCGACTGGTTCAGGGGCTACCATGTGGGCGGTCGCTCGCTGATGTGGGGGCGTCAAAGCTATCGCTGGAGTGATATTGATTTCGAGGCTAATGGCAAAGAAGGAATTGGGGTGGACTGGCCCATCCGCTACAGAGATCTTGCACCCTGGTATAGTTATGTAGAACGTTTCGCCGGGATAAGCGGCTCGTTAGAAGGTTTGCCGCAATTACCCGATGGCGATTTCCAGCCGGCTATGGATATGAATTGCGTGGAGAAGTACATTGCCGGGAACTTAAACCACCATTACCAGGATAAGCGGCGCATGATCATCGGACGCACCGCTAATTTAACTAAGGCCCTGCCGGGCCGCAATCACTGTCAGTACCGCAATGAGTGTGCACGGGGATGCCCGTTCGGCGCTTATTTCAGTACGCAATCGTCTACACTCCCGGCAGCTGTGGCAACCGGTAATTTAACGTTGCGCCCTTATTCTATCGTCACCAAAATACTTTATGATAAGGACAGCAAAAAAGCAAAAGGCGTAGAGATACTGGATGCGCAAACCAATCAAACCTATGAATACTATGCCAAAATTGTTTTCGTATGCGCCTCTACCTTAAACAGCGCCTGGGTACTGATGAACTCGGCAACCGATAACTGGCCGGGTGGCTTGGGCAGCAGCAGCGGTGAGTTGGGACATAATTTGATGGACCATCATTACCGTGTAGGGGCATGGGGCGTAGTAGATGGATTTGATGACAAATACTATTTTGGTAGGCGGCCCAATGGCGTTTACCTGCCGCGTTACCGGAACCTGAACGGCGAAAAGCGTGATTATGTGCGCGGCTTTGGCTACCAGGGCATCGCCAGTCGCGAAGGCTGGAGTAAGGACATTGGCGAAATGAATATTGGCGGCGGCTTTAAAGACGCGCTAAGTGAACCCGGCAAATGGGTGTTCGGCATGGCCGCCTTCGGCGAAACTTTGCCTTATCATGATAACCAGATCACGCTTGATAAAAATAAAAAAGATAAGTGGGGCCTGCCTGTTTTGGCAATCGATGCATACATCCGTGATAACGAAATGAAAATGCGAAAGGATATGGTTGACGACGCGGTGGAAATGCTCAATAACTCAGGCATCAAATCGGCGGCAAAGTTTGAATCGGAATACAATATGGGTTCCGCCATTCATGAGATGGGAACAGCCAGGATGGGTCGTGATCCTAAAACATCCGTACTTAATGGTTGGAACCAGGTATGGGATGCCAAAAACGTATTTGTAACCGATGGCGCGGCTATGGCATCAACAGCTTGCCAAAACCCATCGCTCACATATATGGCTCTCACCGCCCGTGCGGCCGACTATGCAGTAAGCGAGTTGAAAAAGGGGAATCTTTAGTTTTTCCTATTATCGTTTTAATAAAAAATATTATCAAAAACGTAGTATATTTATCCATATATCGCTGTATAAAAAGCACTTAGAATAATATCCTCCATTAAATCGCCAATTTTGCTCTTTTTTAACTAAAGATAAAATGCTTATTTCGCAGCCTGTTAATCAGGTGTAATTAATACTACTCTGATTGGCATCTGAGTACTTAATAAATACAGAATATTTTAAATGGGAATACTTTGTAAGGCGGCAATAACTAACGGCAATGGTCATTTTAAAATTGAGGAGATCGAAGTTAACGATCCTAGAGATGATGAGGTGCTTGTTAAAATTAAAGCTGCCGGGCTATGCCACACCGATTATGATTCGCTTAGCTGGGGCAAACAACTGATCATCGGGCACGAAGGTGCTGGGGTTGTTGTTAAAACCGGTAAAGCTGTAAAAAGTGTAGCTCCCGGCGATAAAGTTATACTAAGCTGGGCCATGCATTGCGGCTATTGTTTTCAATGTTTAGAAGGCAACCAGCATCTGTGCGAGGTGGCCTCGCCGGTAGCTGCAGGCGGCAATGGCTATACCCCAGGTCATGCCGATCCATCTGGCACTACCTTAAATGGCCAGCCTGTGATTCGCTCCTTTAATATCGGCACCATGGCCGAATATACTTTGGTTAAAGAATCAGCCGTAGTAAAAAATCACTCGGATAAAATGAGCTTCCCGGCAGCCAGCATCATCAGTTGCGGCGTAATGACGGGCTATGGCTCAGTTGTGAACGCCGCGAAGGTAAAACCTGGTTCGTCTGTGGTGATACTCGGCACAGGTGGCGTGGGCCTGAATGTGATACAGGGTGCCAAAGTAGCCAAAGCAGGGAAAATTATCGCGATCGATGTAAACCCGACCCGGTTGGAAATGGCCAAAGAATTTGGCGCTACACATACCTTGCTTGCTGATAAAGCAGATATTGGTCTTTTAAAAGCTGCGCTGCAGGTAAAGGAACTTACTGATGGCCGCGGCGCAGATTATGCTTTTGAGTGTACCGCCATACCAGAATTAGGCGCAGCCCCGCTAGCGATGGTGCGCAATGCCGGTACCGCCGTACAGGTAAGCGGTATTGAGCAAACGATCACCATAGATATGAACCTTTTTGAGTGGGATAAAACCTACATCAATCCATTATACGGCAAATGCCGGCCACAAATTGACTTTCCTGATATTATTGAATTATACCAAGACGGGCAGATACGATTAGAAGAGATGATCACCCGCACCTATCCTTTAAATGAACTTAATAAAGCCTTTGATGACCTTCTTGCAGGCAGAAATGCCAAAGGCGTCATCATATTTGACTAACGATAAGATGTCGAGATTCAGAACTTTTGAAATATCCAACCCGAAATACGAAGCCAACCACTTACGATTTATCACGGTAAAAACCCCAAATCTGAAAGGACGCGGGGATATTTGCGTATTTGTACCACCCAATGTCAATAAGCATGATGCTGTGCCGGTTGTTATCCTTTTGCATGGGGTGTACGGCAGCGCCTGGAGCTGGGCGCATAGCGCCGGTGTGCATTTGAAAGTAAACGAGTTAATACAGCAGGGCGTTTTGCCCCCAATGATCCTTGTTATGCCATCTGATGGCCTTTGGGGCGATGGCTCGGCTTATGTAGGTCACAGCGATTTTAATTTTGAAAAATGGATCATCGAGGATGTGGTCGATGCGGTGATTGAAGGTATTGATGGCGCTGATAAAACATCTCCTTTGTTTATTTCAGGGCTGTCGATGGGTGGTTTTGGGGCTTTGCGTATAGGCGCTAAATACGGTAACAGATTCAAAGCCATATCCGGACTCTCATCCATCACCAGTTTACCCCAAATGAAGCTTTTTGTAGAAGAAAGTTTGAAAAGTTATGTTCCTTTAGACGTAGTGGACGAAGATCTGCTGGCAACCTTTAAGCATTATCGTCATCAATTGCCGCCCATACGGTTTGATTGCGGTAATGATGACCTGCTGATCAATTATAACCGCGATCTGCATAAAAAGATGGAAAAGGAAGGTATCCCGCACGTTTATGAAGAATATCCCGGCGGGCACGAATGGCCCTACTGGTCGAAACATATCATTACCTCGCTAAAGTTTTTTGCAACGCAGTTGTAGACTTATTTCGATAACGGGATAAGGAACGCGAGAAACAACAAAAACACAAAAATCGAAATAAGTAAAATAGTGGTGGCACGCTGCGCCAAACTTGATTGCTTATAATCTCTATTCATTGTAGTAGGGATTTATAAAATAGAATTACGTGAACACTCGCCAGAGCGCTACACGTACCTTTCAAAAAAATTAAAAAAACCTGGGGCAATATTGGCAAAGCCGTAAATGATTATCTTTACTTCAATGAGAAGGAGGCCCCTTTATTTTTTGCCGGTTGGTATTGCCATAGGTGCCGGTATCGGTGTAGTATTCAATAATGTGGCAATAGGTGTAGCTATTGGTGTAGCATTAGGGGTTGCATTGTCAGGGATATCACGCAGGTAAAACAAACCATAGAAATGCTAATATTTTTTCTTAGATCTAATATTACTAAAAATACCCGTTGTATAATTTTGATTACCTTTAGTCTAATAAACCTGTCATCATGAAGATTTTATTTCGGGGAACATTGTTCGTCATTTTGTTAATAATGCAGGTAAGTGCATTTGGCCAAACAAATAAGGAAACAGCAAAGCAAAAAGGCGAACGGGCGGTTACATTGGAAGATGAAGGGAAATTTGATGATGCGCTTAAACTTTTGGACGAAGCAATAAAACTTGACCCTGCCAGTATAGATTACCCATATGAAACGGCCTACTGCTACTATAATCAAGAGAAATATGATAAAGTAATTGATCTGTTGACGAAGCTTAAAGACAGGGATGATAGTATTGACAGACTTTATCAATTACTTGGAAATAGCTATGATAATATTAAACAAACTGATAAGGCAGTAGCAATTTACGAAGAAGGGCTGAAAAAATTTCCGGCCTCAGGCAATTTATATCTTGAGATGGGTGTAATACCCCTCATCAAAAAAGATTATGACAAAGCTTTATTTTATTTTGAGAAGGGAATAAAGGCTGCACCTGCTGTTTCTTCAAATTATTATTGGGCGGCTAAATTATATTGTGGGTCGACCGAGAAAATGTGGGGTATGATATACGGAGAGATTTTTATAAATCTTGAACGCAACAGCAAGCGTACAATTGAGATCAGTAAATTACTTTTTGATACTTATAAAAGCCAGATCACCTTTACCTCTGCCACATCAGCAAAGGTGAGTTTCAGTAACGGTGCAACAATCCAGGTGGTTGATCCTAAAAATATCAAATTACCCTACAGCATAATTTATGAACCTACACTTTTAATTGCCATCGTTAACGAAACAAGTATTGATTTGAATTCGCTTGACAGGATAAGAAAAAAGTTTGTTGATTTTTACTTTCAAAAAGAATTCAACAAAAAATATCCTAATGTTTTATTTGATTACCAGGAAAGCCTTATTAAGGCCGGCCACATGGAAGCGTATAACCATTGGCTCTTGTTGAAAGGAGACGAGGCATCCTTTAATAAATGGCAGCAAGAGAACAAAGAAAAGTGGGATGGTTTTGTTACCTGGTTTACCGCAAATCCATTATCGCTTAATAATGATAAGAAATTTTATAGAGAACAGTATTAAGTATTATACCGCATGTACTTCAATTCCGTTAGACGGAACTATATTATCAATATCAGTCACGATCTCGCGTATCATTCCGTCCAGGTTTTGAACGGCGCTTTCTAACAAAGCATAATACTCTTTCGGCGCGTTATAATCTTCGGCTTTGATCAGGTCCATCATGCCTGTAATGGTAGTCAGCGGGGCCCTGAACTCATGTGCCTGCTGATGCGCTATTTTTAACAGCGATTGATTCTGGGCAATTATCTTCAGTTCTTTGATCTTACGGTCGGTAACATCCCTGATGATGTACGAAACACCAATGATGTTGTTTTCCGGATCTTTTGCGGTTTCAAATGAGGCCTCCCAATAGATCAGGCCGTGCACGCCATAATCTGTAGATCCTTCTTCAAAAGCATTTTTACCTTGTAGAGCATTTTCAAACCCCATTTTAAATTGAGCTTCAAAATCAGCGGCTAAAAATGGAGCAAAACTATTGCCGCGGGCCATTTTTTTACCATGTACTTTCTTAACAAAATTGTAGGCAACCTTGTTAAAATCTATCAGTTCACATTTTTTTCCTAATAATATCTGGAAATTTGGTGCGCTCTCAAAAAATGAGCGCTGTGTTATTTCTGCCTTTTTGATGATCTCTCTTTGATATTCAACCTCGATCTTGTTTTTTTCCAGCAGCTCCACGCTGATTCTGAAGTCCATTAAACCGATAGCCTGCTTCCCAAGCATTTTTAGCATCATTTGCTGGTTGGCATTTAGTTCGTGCGGCTCAAGGTCGATCACACATATGGTACCTATTCTTAATCCGTCATTGGTAATTAATGGCGCCCCCGCATAAAATCTTACATTGGGCGCTCCGGCAACTATTGGGTTATTTGAAAAACGATCATCTTTTTGGGCATCAGGTACTACAAACACCCCATCCTGCTCCATAGTATGCGTACAAAACGATGTTTTACGGGGCATCTGCGGCACATCAGTACCTTTTCTGACTTTAAGCCATTGCGTATCTTCGTCTATCAGCGTAATTAGCGCGATAGGCGAACTGCATATTTCCGACGCCATTTGTACAAACTCCTGGAATTCGCTGTCTGCATCAATGTCTAATGTCTTAAACCGCTCAACTGCCAGTAACCGGATATCGTTATAAATCATGCTTAGTCAGGTTTAATTCAATAAGCCTGGTCGGGGCTATTAAATTGGTGGGTATAACAGTTAATACGATTTTCAGGAGAAAAAGGTTCTGCCGCTCCAATACGGGTGATTTTGGATCTCTATTTTTTAAATTCGAGGGTATATTCCGATATATAATCGGCTTTATCGCCATGCATATCCTTAAAGAATAACCGCGCCTTTTGGCCGAGTTTTAAGGAACTATACTTATTGTTTTTACTGGCTTCTGAACTAAGCGGTTGCAATGAAGGGTACCAGAGTATATGGCCCGGCTTGTCTAAAAGTAATTTTGGTGTGGTCCACTCCTGTGAATTATTTCCACTTCCAAGATCAATATTCTTGTTAAAGGATATGTATATGCTGCTTCCCTTCCAGGATGGGCCTTCTGCTTTGGCCATCATCATTACCCAGCAATTTAAATACGTGTTCCAGCTTACGGACGGCCCCCAATAGTATTTACCCGTTGGTGATGATGCCGGCCCTCCCCCTGCAGCTAATGGTATTTGAATAGATGCTACCGGCTTTCCTGTACCGTTGAAAGAGGCATTAAACCCCTTTCCATCCCATCTTTTGGCTTTGCCCGAAGGCCTATCCAGGTCGCTTAACGCTATACGGGCTATGCTAATGCATTGTCCGCTCCACTCAGTTTTTGGGTTATAGGTCGAGGCTTTGTAAGTTCCAGGGTACCCGTATTCACCATAAAAAAGATAGAGGTATTTACCACTTGCTACTGCTGATGGGTCGCCTGTGCCACCGGCAAAGTTGGCGGCGGTATTATGCGGCCTTTGGATCAGCCTGGGCTGATCATCCTCAATAAATATCCCGTTATTCTTCCAGCTATGGCCGCCATTTTTAGATGCCATAATACCGATACGGCAAACTGCTGATGGTGAAGAGGGCCCCTTTAGCCCTTGCGGCCAGTTGAGATTTTTATAACCCTTGCCTGTTTTCGCATCATAAGGCAGGGTTGACGGATAGTTTTCATTGTGATATAAAGCAAACAGGGTTTTACCCGAAGGGTCATTCGTATCCTGGTAAATAGACTCAAACCATACGGCACCATGCAGGCCCGGTTTTCCGGGTGGAACATTTGGGGGCATTTTGGGTGCGATGAACTCTGTCTCCTTTCGGCTAAAAGCTTCATCAATATTACGGCCATCTCCATATTTCAAATTATTGGAGGGCCCCCATAATGGATCTTCACCATACTTGCCCGGAAAAATGCGAAAGGTATCCCTAACCCAGGCTTCGGACATGTTGCAATCAACAAAGGAATTAAAGATGAATTTTTTAGCTGGGATGAGGGTAAACTGCGCTTTAGGCGCAACCAGACCCTTTTTACCTTGCGGAAAAATAAACGCGGAAGCAACAAGCAAGCATATCAACGTGCCGGATAACAGGTATGGTATTTTCCTTTGAGGCCGCATCAGGCTAATTTATTAAAAATCGGGTAAAAGAAGCTTGTTTTTATTAGGTAGAATTAATTCTCCACCGGCATTTCCCTTAACTGTTTCGGGGTTAGGGGTTCATAGCCTGCCGGGGTTGAAAACACACCCGCAGGCGCAGGTTCAAACTTGATCTGCTTTACCGTGTGTTTAATTAACATACCGCCCTGGTTGGTGATAAATGCCACCGGGAAACCATGAATGGTATCAAAAGCCATGGTTAATGAATTTGGTACAACCGAGATATCTTTGGTGAACCAAACCTCTGATTGCTCTAAAGTTTCCTTATTGGTAAGGGTGTATTTTAACGCCTTATATCCGGCAATAGTTTTGGTTTCGGCGCCGGCTTGATAAGTATACCCCAGCCTGGCGTTCGCCTCTTTTGCCTGTTCAATGGTATCATAATCTATCACATATTTTTTTGTGTTTGATCGCAACAGGGCCCGCATAAAATGGGTGGTCTTATCGATAATTATTGTAGTTGATTCATCATTCATTTGCTGAATACTTACTGCCGAGTCGCCTTTAAAATAAACCATGGCCGATTTTGGTAAATAAGCCAGGTACTTGTTCAGGCTGTCGGGTAGTTGATATTCGATGGTGTAAGCTATCGATCCCTGTTTTACCTTTTTGTTGCTGCACGAACCAAATAGGACCAGTATTGTTATGGAATATAAGAGTGTTTTTTTCATTGCTATAGGTACCGGCAAATTTTATAGTTCAGCCCATACCGGTTGCGAATTTATCAAAAATAAGTTCCTTATGCCTATTTGAATATGTTGAACTTTGATTGGGATGGGTGCCTGGAAAGCAAAATATAGCTGCAAATATTATTTATATAAATATTTATTTTTAATAAGTAGTAAGCCGTTAACCTTTTCGATATCAATTACGTAAACAATGCGGATTAAAGGGATTAAGATTATATATAAAATGATTTTAGTTATATAGTTCGATCATAATTTTAACTCGAAGCTTTTTTAATTTACTCTTAGCTAAACATTATTTTTATATAAACGAACAAAAAAAAATGAAAAAAGCAATATTAATATTATTGGCCTGTGTATTGATCACGGCGGTCAACAATACCCTTTACGCCCAGCAAGTTACCAAGTTTGGCGACAATGTAGGCACGCTTGATGGCATCATCAAAGCCTACTACGATGCCGTATGCGTTAAAAAGGGAGAGAAAATAAGTTATGTACGTGATAGCCTTTTGCACATTGCTAATGTACGCGTAGGCCTGGGCGGGATCGACTCAACCGGTAGTCCGGTAATGCATTATATTTCTCTAAAAGCTTATCATAAACAATCTGATGCTTATATGGAGAAAAGTGGATTTTACGAACGCGAAACTGCACGCACGGTTCAAAATATCCGTAATCTCTATCATGTATGGAGTACATACGAATCAAGGTACGAACCGGGCGGAAAAGTCATAGCACAGGGCATTAACAGTATTGAGCTATATTACGATGGTAAGAGGTTCTGGATACTGGGCTGGTTTTATGATTAATTAATAATTAATTTAACAACGTAACCTTGACGGAAACTAATCGTAATAGTGATTAAATATCTGTCCGTTTAATTAGATAAACACCAAGTAAAATTTAATACCCATAAGCATGAAAAGTATCTTAAGCAAAGAGCCGGTTGGCGTTCAAAACATTCCGAATAATAAAGTGATCGCGAATGATATTGAGCCCTTTTTAAAAACCGATGAAAAGGCTGGTTCATCCCGCAACGAATTGCTGGATGAGTTTGATTTGCTTTTATCTAATCATCAACTGGATAACAAAATATCAAAAAAATATTTAAGCCGCGAGCGTTTACCAAAAACCATTCTTGCCATTGCCGGAGTGCTGATGTGCATTTTAGGCGTTATCATTATACTGATGCCTTCAGCATCGCTTAATAATAACCTGAAATATAGCATTTCATCGGGCATGATATTGGTTGGCGTATACCTGGCGGTCAGGTTCGCATTATAATCATCAACCACAAATACCAATATGTCAAGCCCCAATGCAAAAAGACTATTACTGGTTGATGATAATCCATTATTCCTTAAAATTTTAGTACAAGCCTTTACCAAGGCAGGTTTTGAATGTACCTCGTGCTTATCAGCATTTGATGGTATCGAGTACTTAAATAAAAACATTCCGGACGCTATTCTTTCTGATTATGAAATGCCTGAAATGAACGGCATAGAATTTAGAAAGCATTTAATTACAAATTCTGATTTTAGAGATATCCCTTTTGTATTCCTGAGTTATATTACCGATAATGACCTGATGTCTGAAGGGCTCGACCTGCAGGCCGTGGATTATGTGGTAAAAGAAACGCCGGTAAATGTAATTGTATCCAAGATCACCAACCTGATCGATACCGTTCAAAAGCAGCGTGAATTATCTGTACTGGAAATAAAAAAGGCGGCCATCGCATTAAATATACGCACCGTACCGAAAGAGGCGCCCCAGGTTAAAGGATTTGATATCGATTTTTGGCACCAGGCTTACCAGGATGTTCCGGGAGGCGATTTTATTGATTTTATTGAAGTGGATGACCGTTACAGTTTTATTGTACTGGGCGATGTAATGGGTAAAAAGTGGGTGGCCTGGTTTTTCACCTTCAGCTTTTTAAGTTACATACGTGCGGCTATCCGGTTCGGTATTTTAAACCGTGATTTCTCAACAGCAGGTATCCTGCAAAAAGTAAACAGCGTGATCTGTTATGATAACGCGCTGAAAGATATCTTGTCAACCATGTCATTAATGATGATCGACAATCAAAATCAAACGGTTACCTATTCGGGCGCAGGCGACCTGCCTATGCTGCATTACAAGGCCGAAAGCGGCGAACTGGAGCAGCTTGGATCTGATGGCCTTCTATTGGGCTTATTCCAGGACGGAGGCTATACCGAGCAAACCATCGAACTAAAGCCAAATGATGAGCTGTTTATCTTCACAGATGGATTGATCGACTACGAAGATAATGGCGAAAAAAAGACTGATTACAACCTGTTTAAAAATAAGCTTGCCACCATGCTGAACGACAAGTTATCCTTTAAACAGATCAAGCAAAATTTATTACAAAATCTGTCGCCCTCGTTGGTTGATGATTGCAGTATAATTAATATTCATAAACAATAACAATATGATAAAAGTAAGTAAAGAAGGCCCTAAATATATTGTTGCCGATGTAACTATTACCGAGGCTAACCTGAGTAATTCGGACCAATTTAAGGCAGAACTGGTAAGCCTGCTTGACCAGCATCACAAAGTAATTATCCTTGACCTGCAGGAACTGAAATATGTAGACAGCGCCTTTTTGGGTGCGCTGGTAAGCTCACTAAAGTATGCCATAAGCATGCAGCTGGATATTGTTTTGGTAGGTTTAAGAACCGATATCAAGGATTTGATCAAGCTGATCAGGCTGGATAAAGTTTTTAAGATCTTCAATTATGCGGAAGACGCCCTATTTGCCATCAAATAAGCAGTAAATGCAACATTGCGACAAAAAACTGCAATTTGAATTTAATAACAGCACTGATGCGCTGATCTCATCGCTGCAGCATATGCTTGGGTATATCAGCGATTGTATGCCGGCAAATGCTGATTCGGAAGATATTTTATTCCGGTGCAAGGTGATCATTACTGAATTACTTACCAATGCCATCAAACATGGCGGCCAGGATATCACCCTGTTTGATATCGAAATGAATGATCATACCCTGTTTATTCAAAAAACTGATAATGGGTCGCCGCTATATTTAATAAATACTCACAGCCACTCCACCACGGATATTGACGCTAACAAGAAACTGATCAGCGCAGATCCGCTAAATTCATTATACGCGGCCTGGGAGGATGAAAGCAGTATAATTTTTAGCTGCGAAGAAAGCTCAATAGAAAACTTCTTATCGGTTGAGCAGGTGATGGAGCATTTTGGTATCCTCATCATCACGCGATCATCTGATGAGTTTACTTACACTTATAATAAGGAATCTCATTCCAATAATTTTAGGGTGAAGATCGGTTTTTAATACCGCTCCTATTCTCTTCTTTTCCAGACCCCCTTCCTGGCTCCTTGCGGAAAACTGAAAAAACAAAACCGTAATATTACGCTGCAAATCCCGTAGAAACACTAGCTCATAACTTTGTTTAGCTCTATACTTTTGACTAAACAAAAAAACATTCACCACTATGAGTAAGCTCACCTACATTGACGATTGCAAATTAGACCGCTTTATTTTAGAGAAGATATTGTCCCGCTTCGGCTCTTCCTTTGAAGTAAAGTGTACTGATACAGGGAACGAGGTTCTCCATCAATTGTCTCAGCAAGATGGTTATAATGACAAACAACCCGACCTGATATTATTGGATATTTATATGCCCTGTTTTGATGCCTGGGGTTTCCTGGATAAGGTGGAGTTGATCTATCCAAAACTTAACCGCTCGCTCGAAGTTTATATTCTTTCGGCTTCTAAATTTCCTGCTGATGTGGAACGGCTAAAACAATATTCCTGTGTAAAAGCATTTATACTGAAGCCAATAACCAAAGAAGTACTGCAAAAACTGATCAGGCATAAGATATCTCCTGTAAACCAATTTGCTATGCTTGAGGCCTGTAATTAATGGTGTTGGAGATGCATTAATCCCGTTTGCCTTCTACATTCAGATATATAGAGCTATTATGTGGGATGCCTAATGTATTGCCCGGCGTAATTTCGAGATAGTGCTGCAGATAACCGTCGATGATGCCCTTCATTATCTTTTCGTAGGTGGCTTTATACTCATGCGAATAGGGAATATCTGATTTGCCGAAATGCATCAGCCCTTTATCATCCACAAATACTGAAAAGGAATAATTGAAGTCCTCATAGGCTTTATGGATAGCGATATTGTATTCGGGGTACAAATAATCTACAGAGGCGTCGATCTTATTTAAAGGCGTAGACACATTTTTAACTTTTTCAACTTTTACCAAAGGGTTTTTGCTTTTTAACACCACAGGTATCCGAGCCGAAAAAGCACTATCAATATTACTGTTAGCTATTTTTACCCTGTCTTTTATAAACAAAGTATCCTGTTTACCTGGGATACCTAGCTGACGTATTTTTTCAGCGCCTTTATTCTTTATATACCAGTCGGAGTAAAAAGTCATGAAAACCTGCGAACCTTCATCATCGTCAAGGATCACTTTGTCTTGAACACGCAGTGACTGCAGTACAAGGCTGTCTTTGCTTATCTTTTTTAGTTTCAGCCAGGCATCAAGCATATTAAAAATAGAATCATGATCAAAATAAACGTGGAAGCCATAATATCTTTTCATCTTCGGGCTGTAGGCCATTACCGAATCATCAGACAAAAAGTGGATTTGCCACAAAGGCTCCAGTTGGTAGCCCACCTTGTCAAATACCAAACCCGTATTAAATACACGTCGCACCTCGGTAAAATGGATGCCTTTCACAGAGCCAAACGGCAGACTGCGCTTAACGGGACGATTACAAGAGAAATTTATTACAGATAATAAAATTAGCAGGAACCCAAGTTGTTTCATAAAAGATGGCTCAAAGTAAGTAAAAAACCAGAAAATTGATGTGTGGCTTAAATAAAGTCTTATTGTAAAAATTATACCAGCGTGATTACAGCAGGTTAACAAAACATTTCTTATTTTAAGTTGTTTTTAACATGATACTTATCACACCCTAAAAATGGCAAAGCATATTTTAATCATTGAGGATGATGAAGACATACTGCAAGTATTAGAAACAGTACTTGTTCATAATGATTTTACCGTGAAAGCGCTTAACCGAACAGATGATATTCTTAAATCAGTTGCAGAGAATACACCTGATCTGGTGTTAACTGATTTTTTACTGTCAGGCACCAACGGCGGGAAGATATGTCAATCGATAAAAAGCAATAAAGATACTTGCCATATACCTGTTATTCTGATCTCTGCTTATCCCGAACTGGCTGTATCGCTTGGCAATTTTGGCTTCGATGCCTTTATAAGCAAGCCTTTCGATATCAACATGCTGGTAAGTAAGATCCATGAATTTATCGGCGAATGAATCCTGCTAAACAGAGAAACCGCCCAAACTGTGTTTGAAAGCGGCTCCTTTTATTTACAGAAATGTTTGCTTATTTACTACCAGACACTTGCATAGGGTTAACACCAACAGACTGGCCACGGGCTGCTCCTGACGCTATCTTTTGTTTAAACACCTGGAATTTTGATGGCTCAGGCAACTTGCCCCAGTAATTATTGGTTTCATCAATATCTGCTGTTTCGCGCATAGGGTCTAATTTAATAGAAGCCACTTCCTTATCTTGTATGTAGAATTTGGATACATGCTTTTCATTTAGCCTCCATACTTGCGCAGGTATGCGGTCAACCTTTTTGGTGCCATCAGCATAGGTAAACTCTACGATGATTGGCATTACCAGGCCGCCTTTGTTGCTGAAATTAAGTTCATAAAAGTACTTACCTGCATACTTTGATTTATCCTCATCCGTAAATGCTTCAGCGGCCGGGCGTTGAGGAGTAACTACAGCTTTTGACATGCTGCTGAATTTAGCCGTATCAACTGCGGCAAAGCCACGGTCGTATTTCCAGTAAAAATCACGCACAGCGGTATCGCGGTCTACATAAAAATTTATCTTCTTATCGTCCCGGTTCCTGATCTTCGAAATATCATCAAAGTTATTTACAGCCGGGGCAGCAACTTTATTTTCCGTAGCAGACCTTCTGCCGCCAATCGGCATGCCATTACCATTCAGATCAGCTTTGGCAACTTTAACCGAATCCAGCGAAATATCGCATGGTTCGGTACCATAAAACCAGCCTCTCCAGAACCAGTCAAGGTTCTCGCCGCTGGCATCTTCCATCGTTCTGAAAAAATCAGCCGGTGTAGGATGCTTAAATTCCCAGCGCCTTGCATATTCCTTAAAAGCATAGTCAAATAACTGGCGACCCATAATGGTTTCGCGCAAAATATTAAGCCCCGTAGCCGGTTTGGTATACGCATTTGGCCCGAACCTTACTATGTTCTCAGAATTGGTCATGATAGGTTCCAACTCGTTTTTAGGCAGCTTCATGTAATCTACAATGGTATAAGCCGCTCCTTTTTTGCTTGGGTATTTATTATCCCATAACTCTTCGGTCAGGTACTCTACAAACGAATTTAAACCCTCATCCATCCAGGTCCACTGGCGCTCATCGCTGTTCACGATCATCGGGAAAAAGTTGTGACCCACCTCATGGATAATTACACCGATCATGCCATTTTTGGTGCTTTCGCTGTAGGTGCCGTCCTTTTCGGTACGGCCATAGTTGAAGCAGATCATCGGGTACTCCATACCATTTGAAGCCTCAACACTTTGCGCCACCGGGTATGGATAAGGGAACGTAAAGCTTGAGTAGGATTTTACCGTATGCGCTACCAGCCTGGTGGAGAATTTACGGTACAGGCCATAAGCCTCTTTGCCATAATAGCTCATGCACATTACTGTTTTGCCGTCAACTTTCTGGCCCATGCCGTCCCAGATGAATTTGCGGGATGATCCCCAAGCGAAATCGCGCACGTTATTAGCCTGAAAAACCCAGGTCTTTTTGGCGGAGCTTGGCGCTCCTTCGGCTTTTTTAGCTTCATCCAAAGTAACGATCTCAACCGGAACGTTTGATGTTTTTGCCTTATTATACCTGGCTAATTGAGCCGGTGTTAATACAGCAGCATAATTAATACACTCGCCGGTACCGCCAATTACATGGTCGGCAGGAACGGTCATCTGCACTTTGAAATTACCAAAGGTTAAGGCAAACTCGCCGCGGCTGGTAAACTGGTGGTTTTGCCATCCCTGGAAATCGCTGTAAACACACAGGCGCGGGTACCATTG
The DNA here is from genome assembly GCA_035489035.1 of Mucilaginibacter sp. Classification (GTDB taxonomy): domain Bacteria; phylum Bacteroidota; class Bacteroidia; order Sphingobacteriales; family Sphingobacteriaceae; genus Mucilaginibacter. Next base: position 26,526 of record DATHKT010000048.1, on the reverse strand, counting down.
CGTCATGGTAAACAAATAATTGCCATCACCCGGGAAAAACTCGTAACCTCCGCGACCGCCAAAGGCAGTTCTGTCGGATATTTTATACTCCCACTTTACATTAAATACAAAATGCTGTCCGGGCTTTAGCGCCGCAGGCAGATCGATCCGCATCATGGTTTTGTTGATAATGTAAGGGAGTTTTTTGCCCAACGCATCAGTAAGGCTCAAAATTTTATCTCCATAACCATTATCCTCATCTGGTTTAGCTGCCCTGTCCAACGCCAGTGTGCCGGCCGCTTTTGGCATCACCGAACTTGACTGATAATTGGCGTTGTTTACATTGTTGTGCTCATTCTCATCCAGCTGCAGCCAGATATAATCTAATGGATCGGGCGAGTTGTTGTAATAGGTTACGGTTTCGGTACCGCTAAGCACCAGTTTTTTCTCATCCAGCGAGCATTTGATGTCGTAATCCGCGCGTTGCTGCCAGTATTTGGTTCCGGGAGCGCCGCTTGCTGTGCGCTGTTCATTGGGCGTATTCAGGATGGTGCCCAGTTGTTCAAACTTGTTGCCATGGTTGCTGCCGGGATTATTTTGAATATCCTGCGCATTAACAAGGCCAATACAAGTGAATGAAATAAATAGTGATGTAAAAACTTTTTTCATCGTTATGTTAATTATAAGATCAGTTAATCAGTTTGAGTCCGGAAGTCAGTAAAGACCGAAGTCCGGAAGATTTTATCTATTTATCATCCTAAATTCGGATGTTCAGTTCAAAATTCAAATAAATCCGAAATCGAAAATTCGAAATCCGAATTATAAATTATAAAGGTAATCTTTCCAAAGCCATTTTAAGCGAGAGTGCAAACACTCCTGCCGACAGGAAAAATATCCAGTCGCGCTTTTTTACCTTGAAAAAGTTTAAAAATAACAGGCCTATTATTAATATAATGGCCACCACAAAAATTTGCCCGGCCTCTAATCCCACATTAAAACCGAATAGGCCCCAACCTATAGTTTGATCTTTGGCCAGCATAATGCGGATGGCATTGGCAAATCCCATCCCGTGTATTAAACCAAAACACAATGCAAGATAATAATTTATCCTTGCACCCTTATTTTTAGAATCAACCTGGAATATGTTGTTCAGCGCGGTAATAAAAATGGTACAGGGTATCAAAAACTCAACCCATTTGCTGGAAAAGCGGATTACGTCCAATACGCTCAACGCTAAAGTTAACGAGTGCCCGATGGTAAAAGCAGTAACCATGATGAGCACACGCTTAATATCCGACAAGGTGAAAACACAGGCGAGGGCGAGGATAAACAGCTGATGATCTAATGCATCCCTGCTGATAATATGCTCCCAGCCGAGTTTAAAATAAAAAGCAAAGTCGGACATGCTGTCGTTAATATTGAAAGCACTAAATTTAAGGCGTTTTTTCAACTATAAAAATCAGGGTACGCTATGTGGGCTTTTATTTACAAACCGCTATTATATTGTTACATAACTTTGGGCTTATTTCATCCTGAAAAACCGAAAGAAAAGGTATTTCATCCCATCCATGTAAGCACAACCAACATTAATTACAATGCGCAGGATAGTAAGGTTGAGGTCATCTGCACCATTTTTACTGATGATTTTGAAGCAGCTTTGGTTAAGCAATATGGCAAGAAAACCGACCTGATGAAAGTGGATATGCACGCGGCTATGGATGTGCTTGTGAAGACCTATATCAACACTCATTTACAAATAAAAGCCGGCACTGCTGCACTGCCACTAAATTACATCGGCTTCGAGATCAATAAAGAGGCTACCGATGTTTACTTCGAATCGGATAAAACGCCGGCCTTCAAAAAAATTGATGTGGATGTAAGCCTGCTACATAATTTGTTCGACGACCAGATCAATATCGTGCACATTACCGTGGGTGGTGTCCGTAAAAGCGGGAAGCTCGATTACCCGGACAGGAAGATCAACCAGGTGTTTTGAAACGTCACAAAGTCTCTTTTGATCATTTGACTTTACTATATTAGAGCCTCTTAACAACCTAAGCCATCAATGAAGATCGATATCAATCAAAAGAAAATTACTATTGGAGACAAGTACAACATCTTTGTTGACGAACAACAAGCCTATACTGCTTCTGCTGAATTATTCAAACTGCTTTCAGTAGTTAATTTGTTTGATAATGAAAGCAACAGAGCCAGGATGACCATTAAAAAGAAATGGTCGTGGTGGGGTGCTAAATATGATCTGGTTAGGTATGACAACAATGTATTTGAATTCAAAACCATGTCTGTTTGGAAAATCCACTATACATGCCAGGTAGAAAATGACCTGTACGAGATAAATGGGCATCGGGGCAGAAAGCATTCTGTATTCAAGAACGGCACCCAGGTTGCCTGGTGGGATAAGGATGCTGTTAGCTGGTTTGAGGGGGATAATTATGCCATTATCGCAGATGATGATGCTGACCGTGAGATGCTTATTGCGTTTTGTTTACTATTGGATAACTATGCAAGCAATGACCATAATGAAACTGTTACTATCGACTTTGGTAACATAGGCTTCGGATCTAAAAAATTCGATGCCAATTGGCGTCCTTCTTATAAATAGAGTTCCTACATTTCTTACTTTTACTCCGTGGCTACCCCAATTAAAAGAACCCCGGCAAAGAAAAAATCTCCCATAAAGAAAAGAGCTCCCACCAGGAAGAAAAAAAGCAAGGGCTGGCCCATACAATTAAAGATCGCCGTTGCCGGGCTAGCACTGATTTTGCTGTCCCCTTTTTACTATGGTTATGTTATAAGAACATTCACTTCCACCTGGCGCTGGATCAGGGATATTGGTGGCAACCCGCATTACCGTACCTATAAAAGCTTTAACATCCGCATACCCGATAAATATGCCATCCATGGTATTGATGTTTCCTATGCACAGGGAAAGATCGACTGGCAAAAGGTAAAGGTGATGGAGGAGGACAGTGTACACATCAGCTTCGCTTTTATCAAAGCCACCGAAGGATTGTTAACGGTCGACCCCTATTTTCAACGCAATTGGCGCGAAGCGCCAAAGGTTGGTATTACCTGCGGAGCCTATCATTATTTTAAGCCCAGTAAGGGCGGTAAATGGCAGGCCAAATTTTTCCTGCAAACTGTAAAAATAGAAAAAGGTGACCTTCCACCCGTAGTTGATGTGGAGGAACTAAATGGTGTCTCCCCCGCCAAAATGCGGCAGGAGCTGAAAGATTTTGTAACCTACATCGAAACCAAAACGGGTGTAAAACCCATCATCTATTCCGGCATAAGCTATTACCAGGATTACCTGGCGGGATTTTTTAATGAATATACGCTGTGGATAGCCCATTATCACCAAGCCGAACTCAATATTAACAGCCAAACTAAATGGCAATTCTGGCAGCATTCGGATAAAGCGACCATCAATGGCATCGGCCATGTGGTTGATTTTGATGCTTTCCGGGGCGATAGTTTGGCGTTCAGGGGTTTGCTGGTGAAATAGCCATTTGAATTGTCATGCTGAACATAGTGAAGCATCTATTCGCCGCCTGCAATGTCCACTATTAGATTCTTCACTACGCTCAAAATGACAAACTGTTGTTAAATACTTCTGTCGCAATACGCCCCTTGTATTGCCGCATTCCCCCGTTTCAGGGTTCAATAATTGCCATTAGGTTTGTATAACGAATAACCAATAAAAGAAATTTTAAAAAATATTTGTGCAACCGAAAGGTTTCTCTTATAATTGCAACCTAAAGGTTGCATAAGATATGAGAAGAGATGTGTTCCAGGCAATTGCCGATCCGACGAGAAGAGAGATATTGGGTATGATAGCGCATAAGTCGCTTAACATAAACTCGGTGACAGAGAATTTTGATGTGAGCCGGGCAGCCATTTACAAGCACATGAAGATATTGACCGAGTGTGGCTTACTGGAAATAAAGCAAAAGGGCCGTGAACGGTTTTGTGAAGGCAAACTGGAAAAGCTGAACGAGATATCGGATTGGGTGGCGCAGTACCGGGAGTTTTGGGAGGCAAGATTTGATTTGCTGGATAATTATTTACAGGAACTACAAACTAAAAAACCTACCCGGAAAAACAAAAAATAAGAGACATGAATCACAACGATACAACAGCCGACCACGAAGTAGTTATAGTGCGCACCCTGGGCGCGCCGCGCGAACTGGTATTTAAAGCTTTTACCGATCCGGTTCATCTGGCCAAGTGGTGGGGTTGCAATGCCTGTACATGCACTTTTCATGAAGTTGATATCAGGCCGGGTGGTATGTGGCGCTTTACCATGCATGTAACCGGGGGCGTGGATTTCCCCAATTTGGTCAAATTTACCGAAGTAATAGAGCCGGAGCGGCTGGAATACGAGCACAGTTTGGAAAACGAAAATGGCCAGGATAAATTCAATGTGGTTATAACTTTTGAGGTGCTTGGTAATAAAACCAGGTTGACTATGCGCAGCATATTCCGGTCAGCTGCTATCAGAGACCTGATGGTTAAACAATATGGTGTAATTGAAGGCGGTAATCAAACTATCGACCGCCTGGAGCAGGAATTATTAAAAATGAAACCGATATTTATAAATCAATCTTAAACTAAAATCAAAAAAAATGAAAACAACAAAAATTTTGTATTGGATTTGCACCATACTCATCGTGGGGCTAATGGTTTTTTCAGCAATTAGCAGCTTCATGCCGCCTACCCCGGACGGCGCAAAAATAGCCGCACAACTGCAATACCCGCCTTACTTGTACAAATTTTTGGCGGTAGCAAAATTATTAGGGGCGGTCGCTATCCTGATTCCAGGGTTTGCACGATTAAAAGAATGGGCATATGCCGGGTACTTCTTTGATATCTTTGGCGCAGCCGTATCATTTATAATAGTTGGCCAACCCATAGTTAGGACCATACCGATGTTCGTGTTTATCGCGATCCTTTTCGGTTCCTACTTTCTCTATCACAAATTGCAAAAAGCTAAACAAGCTTAAGAACTAATAAAATGAGTCCTAATATGGTGGAAGTTTTCAAAACAAATGTGCAGCGCAGAAGGCAGGCAAAAATGCTTTTGGATGTTTTGTCGCGGAAATTTCCATCATTCAGGATTAATTTCGACCTGGAGGATTGCGACCGGATATTGAGGATAGAGGGAGAAAACATCTGCCATGAAAAGGTAGCCGAATTGCTATCAGAAAATGGATACCAGTGCGAGGTTTTGGAATAAATTAAACCGCATTTATCGTTTAAAAGATGAAAAAAGTAACTTCAAAAGATGGCACTTCCATTGCTTATGACCAATCAGGCAATGGGCCGATATTAATTTTGGTTGACGGCGCTTTGTGCAGCCGTAACTTTGGCCCGATGCCCAAACTGGCAGAATTGCTAACCGGTCATTTCACGGTGATTAATTACGACCGCCGGGGGCGGAACGATAGTGGAGATACTCAACCTTATGCACCTGAACGGGAGATCGAAGACCTCGCAGCAATCATAAAGGCAACAGGTGAATCAGTTTATGTTGCAGGCATTTCATCAGGTGCGGCACTCGCCCTTGCGGCTACAGCCAGCGGATTGAATATCAAGAAGCTTGCCTTATATGAAGCGCCGTTTGATGTTGATAACACGGGGCACAAGGCGCCTAAAGATTCTTTACAAAAATTGCAAAAAATGATTGCGGAAGACCGCCGCGGTGATGCTGTGAAATTTTTTCTGCATGATATGATCGGAGTGCCGTCATTCGCCGTTTTTATGATGAAACTGATGCCGGTATTTAAAAAACTAAAGGCTTCCGCACACACGCTTCCGTATGATATAGAGCTTTTAGGCGATCTTTCCCTGCCGGAAAAGGAAGCAGTTTCCATAAAGGTTCCAACGCTTGTAGGTTACGGAGAAAAGAGCCCCGGTTCGATGCAAAACGCGATGAAGAAATTATCTGACACTATACCCGGTGCCGAATTGCAAATGTTCAAAGGGCAAACACATAATATTTCCGGCAAAGCGCTGGCACCAGCATTGATCGAGTTTTTTGGAGAATAAAATATAACTTTGATCCTATTACTCCCAATAGGAAATTAATTTTTTCATTTTGAAAGAAATAGACACTGATTTTAAAAATAAGGTGGCCGATTTTTGGAAATGGTTTGAATCCATATCTAAAAACTTATTGCAAGATCTCAGCAGGTCGGATTTGATCGGCCAATTAGATAATCGCATCAGTCATCTTGGGCCTTTTGATTGGGAGATTGGCCCCTTCGATGACGGCATATTATTTTTTGCAATTTCTCCGAATTTAAACATTGAAAGGTTCGCAATAACTCAAAAAATAATTGAGGCTGCACCTAAGTGTGAAGGATGGCACTTTTTATCATCAAAACCACCAAAAGAATGGAAGGGGATATGGAAGATGAGGAATGAATTTGGAAAGGAAATTTTAGTAGATAGCAGTAATTGGGAATATGTTTTATACGAATTTGACGATAATACGTTTGAGATGGATATGTTGATAGACGATATTGACGGCGACTTGAACACTTGCAATCTTGCGGTTGATATCGCATTAACAGGATATCTTGGAGAGGCTACTTATATGAAATCGATTAAAAACATACAATTTCTAACCGAATTAAACGATGAAATAGAGGGGAGATTAACCAAGCTTAAACATATAAGAAAACATATCGACAGCCTCCAAAACTAATCCGAATACATCTTCTAGCACAAAACCTTACAGCAGCAAAGTATCCACCCTGTGCGCATGCACAATATCATCGCATGGCGACCAGGAGAATATAGTAAAACGGCCATCCTGTGAGGCAACCAATGCAAAGGCATCGCGCTGATCGTAAACAAATTGTGCTGCCGCGAAGTGCCTCGTCCCGCCATCCTGCCCCGGCGGTATGATCTGAGCGGGGCTGTCGATGATCGGTTCGGTCACCATGATCTCTTTAACAGTTTCCCCGCTGATCGGGCGGGTTATTTTGGCTCCGAATGCCAGCAGTTCGTGCCTGTCGTTAATAATAGTAGCTCCGTCAACAGCAGTAAGACCGGCCACACTTTCTATCGCCCGGGTGATCTCCTCCTGCCAAAGCACCAGGTTACGTTTGCTTACGTCCTGCTTCATCAAATCAGCCAGACCACCAAATGCCGGTGTAACCGCGTATGATATGGGATGAATGATCGATTCTCGCCATTGATCACTATCAGAAGGCACCACCAATAGCATGCCACCATGCCCGTGCGCCCGCATGGATACCGCCAGTTGTACATGCAGGTTAACCGGATCTGTCCACGATGTCTGTGAGGTAAAGCCAAGCAAAGAGGTAAGCAAATCCGGGCAATCAGGTAAGGTTACACTTTGTTCATCCACAACCTTTACTTCATCACCTTTCAAAACAGCAACATTCACAAACTTACCAAAGCCATCAACACGGCGATGCTTAATTACCAGCAGGCCCGGCTCAATCACTTCCAATACAAAGCAAAAACCAGGTATCTGGTGCGTAGTGCCCCAAATGTATATTTCATCCTCATCCTGCCATACTCCCAGGTGAATACCAGAGCGCTCAACGGCAGGTGCCAGTTTGGTTAAAATATCAGGTGTAAGCGGTAATCGATGTTCAAATAGTAAGGGCTGCTCCGTTTTGTCGGGCGGAAGAAACGCGAGGGATATCTTAGGCGAGCGCCCTTCTTCTTTGCGCAGGCTCGTCCAAAATGCGGTATCAATAATAGCTTCTATTACTTGTCTTTGAGGTTCGGGTGCCAGGTTCCGTTCTCCGCGCAGTGTAGCGGCGGCCAACTGCCCGGCAAAGTGCCTTTCAATTGCACCCGAAACAGAGCGGGCAGCCTTGTATGCCGGCTCATTGATCATTATCCTGGTTTCACTCCTTGTTGGCATGTCTCTCTATGGCAAATAATTATGCCACTAATTTACCCGTAATTATGTTTGGAAAGGCAATCAGCTAAAAATATTACGTTTATGTGCTTTTTCGCAGATCAGGGATTACAGGCTAACTTCATCCGTCAGCTTTTTCAACAATGCCTCATTGATTATCCTGATCCGTTTACCAGTTACCTCAATTAAATTCTCCTCAGTAAACTCATTGATCACTTTAAATAAGGTCTCGTAGGAGGCGCCTGCAAAAGATGAAAGATCCTGCCGGGTAAGCTCAATACCAATAAAATCATCTCCATTGGTGCCGAACTGGTTCTTCAAAGTGATAAAAGCCTGTGCTATGCGGCCTTTAACGGGCATGTGTACCAGGTTTCGCATTCGCTTTTCCGATTCCTGCAATTCATTGGCAAAAAAACGCATTAGCTCATAAGTGAGCCTGTTGTTCACCTGCAATGTCGATTCAAAAAACTCCATATCCAGGTAGCAGACTATGCTTGGCTCCAGTGCCGTTGCAGTTACGGGATAAAAACGATTGTCGCCTAAACCTGTATGGCCCAAAATATCCCCGGTTTTAGCAAAACGGATGATGAGCTCTTTTTCTTCGTCCCACTTTTTATGGACTTTCGCGCTCCCGGAGTAAACAAAGTAGATGCCTTTTACCGGGTCGCCTTCGCTGAATATGTGCTGCCCTTTTTTAACGAACACATTTTTTTTATGCACCGCCACAGCCGGGAGCCAGTCTTTTAAACACAGCCGGCACAATAGGCAACTCTTCAGGTCGCACTCGTAGTCGTTTTTTTTCATGCGGATACGAATGCAATATTAGATTTTAATAGGCGATAAAGACAAAACTCAGGAAATTAATTATTGCACCGCTCCAGGTATTTCTCCAGTGAAAGCTTTCCTGAGCCAATGATCATAAATACGAATAAAAATATAAGGACGATCACTGACGATAAAAGATCACTGTTAAACGGCGACTGAAACCAATTGATGAAAAACACCGCTCCAAAAACAACGGGTATCTGCATCAATGCCGAAAAGCGCGTGAGCATGCCAATGCCGATCAATATGCCGCCTACCATGTGTACAAATGTGACATAATACACCAAAGCCATCAGCAATTCAGGTGGAACGATAATGTCTGATTGATTTTCTATTACAGCCCTCAGGTATGAAGTGTTCTCCATAAAGCCCAGGCCTTTGAGGAATAGAAATACGCCAAGAGCTATGCGTATAATATCCAGGTACTGGGGATGGTGGCTATCTCCCCATTTTTCAATCTTGTGGATCAAGTTCATAACACCTCCTTTTGATTTACAGGTTTATGATAATTGGTTATAACTCAAATATAATAAATTATCAAGCTGTTGTAAAGCTTTTTTTGTGTTTAAGTTATTGTATGACAAATATTGTTTAAACAACATAAAAATACATTTTCAGTTTAATTTTACATTATTTTTATTAAATAAACAATAAAATTATTGTTTAGGCTAAAACTCTTCCATACTTTTGCGGCAGATTTATCGGTTGTAACTCTCCATAAATAAGCCATCTGCAAATACAAAGGCTATTATTAAGAATATGAAAACTACAAGTTATACAAACGGGATACCCATCTCGCCTGCTTTAAATTATTTACCGGACACTAAGGAGGATGGCAAAAAGAGCTTAATTTTAAAAAAACGGCTTATCAGCATTTCTGTATTATGCATAGCGGTGGCTGTTGCTATCAGCTTAATAGCCAAAGTTTTAGTTACACTGATCAATCTGATCACCAACATTGCTTTTTATGGTTCTTTCGCGTTAAAATTCCAGAGCCCGGCCTATAATCATTTAGGCTTGTGGGTTATCGCTATCCCGGTTATTGGCGGTATCATAGTTGGGGTGATGGCTCTGTATGGCTCCAAAGCCATCAGGGGACATGGTATACCCGAAGCCATGGAGCAGATCCTGGTCAACCAAAGTAAAATAAAACCGGTTATTACCTTTTTAAAACCGGTATCATCAGCTATCGCGATCGGCACCGGCGGCCCGTTTGGCGCCGAAGGGCCGATTATTGCAACAGGGGGCGCATTGGGCTCTACATTGGGGCAACTGTTTAAGATCACATCTAACGAACGCAAAATTATTTTAGCTGCCGGAGCCACAGCGGGTATGGCAGCCATATTTGGCACACCCATAGCTGCGGTTTTCCTGGCTGTTGAACTCCTGTTATTCGAGTTTTCACCTAAAGCGATCCTCCCGGTAGCGCTGGCCTGTATCACAGGTGCCGCAGGGCACCATTTGTTATTCGAAGCCGGCCCGGTATTTCCCATGCCCGATCTGGCAACACCTTCCAATATTGCCCTGGCTATTTACAGTTTTATCGGCATCATTATTGGCTTTTTATCCATGGGCCTCACCAAAGCTGTTTATTACATTGAAGATTTATTTGAAAAGTTGCCCATACATTGGATGTGGTGGCCGGCAATAGGTGGATTGGTGGTTGGCATGGTTGGCTATTTTGCGCCGCATACTTTAGGTGTTGGGTATGATAACATTACCAATTTATTATCGGGCACCCTTCCGTTAACATTGATATTTAGCTTATGCTTTTTTAAATTCCTTTCGTGGGCCATTGCTTTAGGCAGCGGTACTTCAGGCGGCACGCTTGCACCTTTACTGACCATCGGTGGCGCCACAGGCGCTATGATAGGCATGTTGATCGCTAACGCATTCCCGGGTGCGGGTATCAGTATACCTATGGCAGCATTGGTTGGTATGTCAGCTATGTTTGCAGGGGCCTCAAGGGCTTACCTTACCAGCATTACCTTTGCATTGGAGGCGACTATGCAATCACATGCTTTGCTCCCTTTGTTGGGCGCGTGTACAGCATCTTACCTTATTTCGTTTTTCCTGATGGAAAATACCATCATGACAGAAAAGATAGCCAGGCGCGGCGTGTTTACACCTGATTCATTCGAGCCTGACCTGTTGCAGAAAGTAACTGTTGCGCAAATGATGCGTGAAAATGACGTTGTTTTAAGTTTTAAAAATACGATCAGGGAAGTTTTGGGTTGGTTATCAGAAAACAGCGGTCACGATAATTATTTCATCACAGTTGATGATGACGGCGCCTACAGGGGTATTATAAAATCAACCGATGTATATGCTAATCAACAGCAAGAAGGCGGATTATTAAAAGGGATCATTGACCCCGTACATTCCTTTTTAAAAAATGATGATACTTTGAGAAAGGCCGCCGAATTAATGGCTCAAAATAATACCGAAGCATTGCCCGTATTATCCGCAAAGGGTAATAAGGTGATAGGCATATTAACCTACCAGGATATCTTATCAGCCTATAAACTCCACCTTGACGAAAACGAAACGGCCAACACACAAATATCTCTTAAGCGCAGGCGAATTAAAATGCTGATAAAGGGCAGGAAAATGATCAACATCAATGACGTATCCAAATGATATCCAACATTTGATCCACGGAATTTTTTGAATAGCTGAAATCATTAATATCTTTAGCTGATAAACCGTCAGCAAAAACAAGGTATTGGAGACGTATTCCCGGCCTTGTATTTTTTTGGCAAGAATTATAATTGTTATTTATACATTTATAAAATGAGATCAAAAGTATCCCTGGTTTTGGCATTGATGGCTCTTAGCTTCAATACCTTCGCGCAGAAAACCGCGAGCGCTGATATTAGCAACGATTCAAAATTAATCGTCAGCCGTTTCATATACGGCCAGTTTGCCGAGCACCTGGGCCGTGGTATTTACGGAGGTTTTTGGGTTGATAAAAATTTGCCTGTACAAAAGCAGGACAGGATACGGCTGGATGTGGTTAACGCATTAAAAAGAATAAAAATTCCAGACCTGCGCTGGCCCGGGGGCTGCTTTGCCGATGAATATCACTGGCGCGATGGCATTGGCCCCCGAGCGCAGCGCCCCAAAATGGTTAACACCAACTGGGGTAACGTTACCGATGACAATAGCTTCGGCACACATGAGTTCCTGGAGCTATGTAAGCTGATAGGCTGCGAACCTTACATAGCCGGCAACATAGGCAGTGGTACGGTGGAAGAAATGGCGAAATGGGTGGAATACCTGAACCTGGATGGTGAAAGCACTATGGCGCAACTGCGAAAGCAAAATGGGCACCCTGCACCCTACAAAATTACTTATTGGGGAGTAGGCAACGAAAGCTGGGGCTGCGGTGGCAATATGACGCCAGAGTTTTACGCCGATCAGTATAAACGTTATGCAACCTATGCCCGAAATTATCCCGGTGCAACGTTGAAAAAAATTGCCAGCGGCCCAAATTCAGACGACTATAACTGGACCGAAGTATGTATGAAAAACATAGGCCGGGATATGTGGGGATTGTCCCTGCATTACTACACCATTCCTTCAGGCAACTGGGGTCACAAAGGGTCGGCTACTAAATTTGATGAGAAGGAATATTTTAGCACGATGCAAAATGCCCTGCACATGGAAGAGCTGGTGACCAAACATTCGGCCATAATGGATAAATATGATCCTGACAAGCATGTGGCCTTAGTGGTTGATGAGTGGGGCATCTGGACCGATGTGGAACCGGGCACCAATCCAGGTTTCCTGTACCAGCAAAATAGCCTGCGCGATGCGCTTTTAGCGGCGACCACCCTGAATATATTTAACAACCATTGCGACCGGGTGAAGATGGCCAATCTTGCTCAAACGGTGAATGTATTGCAGGCCCTGATATTGACCGATAAGGATAAAATGCTGCTTACACCAACCTATCATATATTCGATCTGTATAAGGTTCACCAGGATGCAAAATATCTGCCCGTAAAACTGAATGTACCGGATTATGAAGTGGACGGCAAAAAGATCTCGGCTGTAAGTATTTCTGCCTCGCAGGATGCAGCCGGCAAAATACACGTTTCATTGGTTAATCTTGATCCGCATAATAGTATCAGCATCAATACCAAACTGGATGGCTTAACATGGAAAGCAGTAACTGGGCAGGTACTTACTTCTGCCAACCTAACTGATATAAACACTTTTCAACAACCGAATAAAGTAAATATCAAAAACTTTACCGGAGCCAAAAAGGATGGTGATAAATTAGTTGTTGATCTGCCCGCAAAATCAGTGGTAACGCTGGAACTGGAGTAATAATAGCTAATGCTATCCCTTTCTTTTTGTGGATGCCCGGACGATCAGCCTGGGTTTAATGCTTATAGTTTTCGGTTTGCCGGATGATCCTTCTTTGAAATAAAGGTTGGCTACCGTTTTGCCCATCTCTATACTAAATTGGTCTATTGTGGTGATGGAGGGGCTGGTTATCTCGGTAAAATCCTCATTCGAGTAGCCGCATATGCCCAACTCCGAGGGTACTTTAATACCCATTACCGAGGCGACTTCCAATACGCCCAAAGCTGAAAAATCAGAGGTGGAAGCAAATATGGCATCAGGCGGATTGGGCAGGCCTAAAAGCTTCCGTGTTGCTTTGGCGCCCAATTCCTTCGTCCAGGCATTTTCAACTACCAGTTCCTTAATAACGGGTAGTTTATGTTTTTTCAATGCCTTCAGATAACCGGTTTTCCTTTGCCTGAAAATATCCAGGTTTTGCGGCCCCTCCAGCAGTGCTATTCTTTTATATCCCTGGTCAATCAGATGGGATACGGCTTCCATGGATACCTGTTCGGTATCATTGATCACTTTCAGGGTCTCCACCTTGTCGGTCACGCGGTCAAACTGTATCAATTGTATCCCGTTATTGATCACATTTTGCAGGTGTGAATAATCATCTCCTTCTGCCGATACGGATATTACAATACAATCCACATGCTGGTTGATCAATGTATTTACACATTGTATCTCCTTATCATGCGATTCGTTTGATTGGCAAATGATCAGGTTATATCCTTTTTGATGAGCAGCCTCCTCAATTCCTGATATAACATTGGAGAAAAAATTCTGGTTAATGCGGGGCACTACGATACCAATAGTTTTGGATTGCCCTTTGCGCAGGTTGGAGGCCAGCACATTGCGCTTGTAGTTGAGTTCATCTGCAACAGCGAGCACCCGCATTTTTGTTGCCTCATTGATACTGCCACTATTGCTAAGCGCTCTTGAAACGGATGAAGCAGCGATATTGAGCTTCTCAGCAATATCATAAATGGTCGTTCTTTTCTTCTGCTTCATTTTTTTTGTAAAAATGATAAAATAATTGGTTGCAATCGATTGCAAAATAAAAAAATAATCTAATTTAGCCCGGTTGATAAATGGATAACCACTTTTATGGCGGAAAGCCTCATCGACTTTGAACCAAAATAAACCATGCTATTATTAGGTATTGATATAGGTACATCATCCATTAAGGTTTCAGTGGTTGACGCTGCATCGCAAAACGCGATCGCATCGGCACAATATCCGGATAATGAAAGCCCCATTCTTTCTCCGAAGCCCGGCTGGGCCGAGCAATCGCCTGATATGTGGTGGCAGCAGGTACAGCAGGCGATACAGCTATGTAACAACAGCGGCCAATATGACCCTGCGGATATTTCGGCCATTGGCATCGCTTACCAGATGCACGGTTTGGTTTTGGTAGATAAAGATCAGCAGGTATTGCGCGACAGCATCATTTGGTGCGATAGCCGTGCGGTTGATATCGGCAACCAAGCGTTCAAGGATATCGGCGAAAAAAAATGTTTGACCCACCTGCTCAATTCGCCCGGCAATTTTACGGCCTCCAAGTTGGCCTGGGTAAAGCAAAACGAACCGCAACTTTACTCAAAAGTCGACAAGATCATGCTGCCCGGCGACTTTATCGCGATGAAGCTCACCGGCGAAATCACTACCTCGGTGTCGGCCTTATCCGAAGGCATCTTTTACGATTTTGTGAACAATGGCATATCAAAAGCCGTGCTGGATTATTTTGGATTCAGCCGGGATTTGTTTCCACCTATTCACCCAGTATTTTCAAACCATGGCAACCTGTTAAAATCAGTTGCTTCAAAATTGAAGTTAAAAGCAGGCATCCCCATTACCTATAAAGCTGGCGATCAACCCAATAACGCACTTTCGCTTAATGTGCTTAATCCCGGCGAGGTAGCTGCAACAGCCGGTACTTCGGGCGTCATTTATGGAGTGAGCGATAAGCTTACTTATGATCCGCAATCAAGGGTTAATACTTTTGCGCACGTTAACTATGCCGAGAAGCAAAAACGCCTGGGTGTTTTGCTGTGTATCAACGGCACGGGCAGGTTATATAGCTGGGCAAGAAGCTTGTTTGGCCCATCGATGAGCTTCGCGCAAATGAATGAAAAAGCCGAACAGGCTTCTTCGGGTAGCTATGGCTTGCGAATATTGCCATTCGGTAATGGTGCGGAGCGTATGCTGAATAATAAACCGGTAGGCGCACATGTGCATAATATCGACCTGAACCTGCATGGGCAGTCACATATTTTCAGGGCTGTGCAGGAAGGTATTGCCAGCGCGTTCCGGTATGGGCTGGATATTATGCGCGAAAACGGGATGAACCCATCAGTTATCCGGGCAGGAAAAGCCAATTTATTCATGAGCGATCTGTTTAGCGAAATATTTGTGAACGCCACCGGTGTGCCTGTCGAACTGTATAAAAACGATGGCAGTGTAGGCGCGGCATTAGGCGCAGGCATCGGCTCCAAACAATTTTCATCTGCTGCCGAGGCATTCAGCAATATGGAGAAAATAAAAGTAATCGAGCCGAAAGACAAAAAATTTGAACCCATTTACCGGGACTGGGAAAAATTATTAGAAGAACAATTAGCAATGCATACTTGAAGCTGAGTCAGTTAATCAGTGTAATCCAAATAAAATCGGTGTAATCCCAAAACAATCAATAATTATGATACTTACAGGCGAAAAAGAATTTTTTAAAGGCATAGGCCAGGTTAAATACGAAGGGCCACAAAGCGACAATCCATTGGCGTTCCGCTGGTACGATGCGGATAAAATAGTGGCAGGCAAATCCATGAAGGACCACTTACGTTTTGCCTGTGCTTACTGGCACTCCTTCTGTGGTTCGGGTGCCGATCCGTTTGGCGAGCCAACGCATTTGTTCCCATGGAATGAAAAAACGGACGCTGTGGAACGCGCCAAGGATAAAATGGACGCGGCTTTTGAATTCATTACCAAAATGAATTTGCCATACTACTGTTTCCATGATGTGGATGTGGTTGATTATACCAATGACATCAATGCAAACGACAAACGCCTGCAGGCCATGGTTGATTATGCCAAACAAAAGCAGGCAGACAGTGGGGTTAAACTACTTTGGGGAACAGCCAACCTGTTCTCGCATCGCAGGTATATGAACGGGGCATCAACCAACCCGGATTTTCATGTGCTTACCCATGCCGCG
Source organism: Mucilaginibacter sp. (assembly GCA_035489035.1). Taxonomy (GTDB): domain Bacteria; phylum Bacteroidota; class Bacteroidia; order Sphingobacteriales; family Sphingobacteriaceae; genus Mucilaginibacter. The sequence goes on along the minus strand of DATHKT010000048.1, from coordinate 10,231 downwards.
GCGCAAGTGAAAGCAGCTTTGGATGCTACCATTGCTTTGGGCGGAGAAAATTATGTATTCTGGGGTGGCCGCGAAGGTTACATGACATTGTTGAATACTGACATGAAACGTGAGCAGGAACATTTCGCGCAGTTTTTACATGCTTCAATAGATTACGCCCGCAAACAAGGCTTTAAAGGCACCTTCTTTATCGAACCAAAACCCTGCGAACCAACCAAACATCAATATGATTACGATGCGGCTACCGTATTAGGCTTTTTGCAGAAATTCGATCTGCTGAAAGACATGAAACTGAACCTGGAAGTAAACCACGCCACATTGGCCGGCCATACTTTTCAGCATGACCTGCAGGTGGCGGCTGATGCGGGCATATTAGGCTCTATCGACGCAAACCGTGGTGATGCCCAGAACGGTTGGGATACCGACCAGTTCCCGAACAGTATCAATGAAGTGGTTGAATATATGCTGATCATTCTGGAAGCGGGTGGTTTCCAGGGCGGGGGCGTCAACTTTGACGCCAAGATCCGCAGAAACTCTACCGATCCGGCCGACCTCTTTTATGCCCATATTGGTGGCATGGATATTTTCGCCAGGGCACTTGTGATCGCTGACGGCATCCTGCAAAAATCAGAATACAAACAAATAAGAAAAGACAGGTATGCATCATTTGATAACGGCACAGGCAAAGCTTTTGAAGAAGGGAAAGTAAGCCTGGAAGGCCTCAGAGACTATGCCATAGCCAACGGTGAACCTAAAACTTTAAGCGGCCGGCAAGAATATCTTGAAAACTTGATAAATAGATATATATAGTTTATAATTGTCAAACCAACATATTAAAACCTGAATAACACATGCATACATTAATCACAGGCGACTGGATCGTATTTGTCATATACTTTTTGATAGTTGCCTCCTACGGGTATTGGGTATACCGGCGCAAACATAATGCGGATGCCACTTCCAAAGATTATTTTTTAGCGGCAGGGTCGCTTACCTGGTGGGCCATAGGCGCTTCGCTTATAGCCTCTAATATTTCAGCGGAGCAAATGGTGGGAATGAGTGGTTCAGGGTTTGCCATGGGGCTTGCTATATCAGCCTACGAGTGGATGGCCGCTGCAACGCTAGTGCTGGTAGCCATATTTTTTATTCCGGTTTATCTTAAGAACAAGATATTCACCATGCCTCAATTCCTCAGCCAGCGTTACAATGGCAAGGTAGCCATGATTATGGCTGTTTTCTGGCTGCTGCTTTATATTGTGGTTAATCTTACATCGATATTGTATTTAGGAGCTATTGCGGTGCATGGCATTTCGGGTATCAATTTCCAGGTATGTGTTTTGGGATTGGCCCTTTTCGCAGTTATCATTACCCTGGGTGGTATGAAGGTGATTGGTTATACTGACGTTATACAAGTGTTTTTCCTGGTACTTGGTGGATTAGTGACTACCTATATCGCGGTTAATGAAGTAGCTAAGCATTTTGGAACACCTGGTTTCCTGAATGGCCTGAGCCTGATGAAATCACATGCAGAAGGCCATTTCCAAATGATATTTAAAAAGGATAATGAACATTATGCCGATTTACCGGGATTAAGCGTATTAATCGGTGGCTTATGGATTACCAATCTTAACTATTGGGGTTGTAACCAATACATCACTCAACGTGCTTTGGGTGCCGACCTAAAAACCGCGCGAAGCGGTATTTTATTCGCGGCGTTCTTAAAGTTATTGATGCCCGTTATCGTTGTTTTACCGGGTATTGCAGCCTTTATCTTGTATAAAGAAAATGTATTCCACACACAAATGATGGTGAATGGCGAGGTGAATCCTGATAATGCCTATCCTTCGCTACTTAACCTGCTACCACCCTGGTTTAAAGGATTATCCTTTGCCGCTTTAACGGCCGCCGTAGTAGCCTCACTTGCCGGTAAAGCGAACAGTATCGCCACTATATTTACTCTGGATATTTATAAAAAGAAGATCAAACCTGACGCTACTGATCATCAATTAGTTGTTACAGGCAAGATAGCTGTTGTTGTAGCCATGATATTGGGTATCATTATTGCACCGTTTATGGGTATCGATAAAAAAGGAGGGTTCCAGTTTATACAAGAGTACACAGGCTTTGTTTCGCCTGGTATATTTGCCATGTTCCTGCTTGGATTCTTCTGGAAAAAAGCAACTTCTGATGCAGCGTTATTTGCAACCATCGGTGGCTTCATCCTGTCGGTTATATTTAAAGTATTGCCAAAGTTTATGGATCTGGCGTTTTTAAAAGGAACCGGCTTTTCAACCCTGGTTCTGCAACCGGATAAAAAGACCTCATTATATGAGATACCTTTTCTTGACCGGATGGGCATTGTGTTCATTATATGTATGATAGGAATGTATATTATCTCCATAATCCAAAATCCAAAAGGCGATCGTGCAAACGCTTTGGAGGTTGATACTAAAATGTTTAAAGTATCCAATGGTTTTGCCGTGGGTGCGCTAATCATTGCAGGTATTCTTGTCGCCCTGTATACTATTTTCTGGTAGTCGTTAAAATTCAATAGAATTAGAATTTTTAAATAGCGGTGGCTTTAAACCCATCGCTTTTTTTATTTAGCAGGTTTTGTATCTGTAACAATCCGATAAGGCATTTTACAGTTGATGGCAATTTGTTTTATATTTAGGCTCTGAATTAATAAACCATCTACTTGTATGTTCGGCAATCCCCAATAAAATTGCAGATTGCAACGGGCATAAAACGCTATATCAGTAATGAAGAAATTTTTGGACGAAAACTTTTTATTACAGGGAAAAACCGCACAGCGTTTATACCATGAATATGCAGCCGGCTTGCCTATTATAGATTATCACTGCCACTTGCCGTCTGATAAGATAGCAGGTAACATTAATTTTAAAAACCTGACCCAGGCCTGGCTTTACGGCGATCATTACAAATGGCGGGCCATGCGGGCCAATGGCGTCAATGAAGATTATGTAACCGGCAGCAAAAGCGATGAAGAGAAATTTATGCGATGGGCGGCAACTGTGCCTTATACCCTGCGCAACCCGCTTTATCATTGGACGCACCTGGAATTGCGCCGCTATTTTAATATCGATAAGCTTTTATCGCCATCAACAGCAAAAGATATTTATGATGAATGTACGATAAAACTCCAAACAGCTGAGTATGCTACCAGAAGCCTGATCAACCGGATGAAGGTGGAAGTGATTGGTACAACAGACGATCCGCTCGACAGTCTGGAGCATCACCAAAAAATAAAACAGGATGGATACCAAGTAAAAGTTCTACCCTCGTTCAGGCCGGATAAAGCCATGAACCTGGATGATACGATAACTCTCAATGAATATATCGATAAGCTGGAAGAGATAACAGGTATTAACATTGCCGATATCGAAAGCTATCTGAAAGCTTTAAAGAAACGACACGATTACTTTGCCGAAAACGGATGCAAGGTATCCGATCACGGGTTGGAGCAGATCTATGCGGAGGACTACAGGGAGGAAGAAATCGCTGCTATATTCAAAAAGATCAGGCACAATTATGCGTTGATGCCGTTGGAGATCGCCAAATTCAAATCGGCTATGCTGATCCATTTTGCGTTATGGGATCATGAAAAAGGCTGGGTGCAGCAATACCATTTAGGCGCATTGCGGAATAACAATACGCGTGCATTTAATACCCTGGGGCCTGATACCGGCTGGGATTCCATTGGCGACTTTAGCCAGGCGAAGGCGTTATCGCGTTTTTTAAATAAGCTCGACACCGAGAATAAATTAGCCAAAACCATTATTTATAATCTTAACCCAGCTGATAACGAGGCGATGGCCGCCATGACGGGCAACTTTAATGATGGCTCTGTTGCCGGTAAGGTACAGTTTGGTTCGGCCTGGTGGTTTTTGGATCAGAAGGATGGCATGACCAAACAGTTGAACGCGTTATCTAATATCGGTTTGCTAAGCCGGATGGTGGGCATGCTGACGGATTCAAGGAGTTTTTTGTCGTACCCAAGGCATGAGTACTTCAGGCGTTTGGTTTGCAATTTGTTTGGGGAGGATATCGATAACGGCGAACTGCCAAATGATATCGCCTGGACGGGGAAGATCATACAGGATATTTGTTATTACAATGCTAAAAATTATTTCCATTTTTAAATGATGACCGATCCTTTAAAAACAGGTTTCCAGGGCACCGTACTTTCGTTCGGCGAACTGCTGTTGAGGATATCGCCTGATGAAGGGGGCGATTATTTAAAAGAAAACCTGCTCCCATTTTATATTGCCGGGGCGGAACTGAATGTGTCGACTGCTTTAGCCCTATGGGGCATCCCCTCAAAATACATTACCGCACTGCCGGATAATGGCATGTCGAAACAGATCGTTCATTACCTGGAGCAGCAAAACATCGATATGTCGCCCGTGATGTACCAGGGTAACAGGCTTGGTTTATACTTCCTTACTAAAGGGAAAGACCTTAAAAACGATGCGCTGATATATGATCGTGCCAATTCCGCCTTTTCAGAATTAAAGCCCGGTATGATTGATTGGGACAAGCACTTTGAAGGCGTAAGCTGGTTTCATTTTAGCGCTATCTGCCCGGCTATCAACCAAAATATTGCGGATGTATGTCAAGAGGCTTTGGAAGCAGCGTCAAAAAAAAAAATTACGATATCTGTCGACCTGAATTACCGGTCGAAACTGTGGCAATACGGGAAAACCCCGCAGCAGATAATGCCGGGCCTGGTGCAGTATTGCGACCTGGTAATGGGCAATGTTTGGGCGGCCGAGATGATGTTGGGCATCCCGATTATACCGGATATACACGAGTCGGGGCAAAAGAGTATTTACCTGAAAGAAGCCTTAAAAACATCGGAAGAAATTATCCATCGATATCCAAAATGTAAAGCGACAGCTAATACATTCCGGTTCGATGCCAAAAAGAAAATTCAATATTATGCTGCCTTATATTCTGGCGGCCAATTGTATTCGTCAAACGAATTTACCACCTCGCAGATCACCAACAAGGTGGGAAGCGGCGATTGTTTTATGGCGGGGCTTATCTATGGATTTTATAATGGGTTTGACACCAAAAAGACAGTTGAGTTTGCGACCATAGCCGCATTTGAAAAGTTATTTATAGAAAGCGATGCCACTAATAAAACGGCAGATGAGTTGTTATCTAAATTGAATGTTGAATAGGATGATTAAGTTTGAGCTGGTTAAAACATTAGCTTAATCAACCCGGTTTAAATAATTCCAACACGATCAACCAATTATGAAAAATAAACAAAACGTATTAGACAGTATCCTGAACCAGGGCATGTTACCCCTGTTTTTTTATGAGGATGCAGAAGTAAGTCTGCAGATCGTCCGCACACTATACAAAGCAGGCGTGAGAGTAATGGAATATACCAACCGGGCCAAAGAGGCTTTTGAAAACTTCCAGGTATTGAAGGCTGCGCAGGAAAGCGAGATGCCCGACCTTTACCTGGGTATAGGCACGATAAAAACAGGTGAAGACGCTGTTAAATACGTTAACGCCGGGGCCGATTTCATCGTAGCACCAACGATAAATCCTGATGTAGCAAAAGTAGTCAATAAGCTTGATGGGCTTTGGATACCAGGATGCATGACTCCTACCGAGATCCATTTGGCCCAGCATCATAGCGCTGCATTGATCAAAATATTCCCTGCAAATGTTTTGGGGCCTGCTTATATATCAGCAGTATCAGATGTTTTCAGGGGACAATTATTTATGCCGACTGGCGGCGTAGAATTGAATAGGGACAATTTAACAGGTTGGTTTAGAGTTGGAGTAGCTGCAGTAGGGATGGGCGGAAAGCTGATAACCAAACAAATACTGCAAAACCAGTTATACGATCAACTTTATAACGATGTAATTAATGCGTTTCAATTAATTCAATCAGCCAGGCAGCTATGACCGAAAAACCCGGGAATTACAGGTGGGTGATATGCTCGCTTATTTTCTTTGCTACCACCATCAACTATCTCGACAGGGCGGTGATCAGTTTGCTAAAATCAAACCTGACAGCTGATTTTAAATGGGACGATGGGGACTATGCCAATGTGGAAATTGCCTTTAAAATAGCCTATTCGGTAGGACTATTGTTTGCTGGCCGGTTGATAGACAGGCTGGGGACAAAAATGGGTTATTTCTTTTCGACTCTTTTATGGAGTATTTCTGCAGTCTTCCATGCATTAGCAAATAGTACGTTTGGATTTGGCGTAGTTCGCTCCGCCCTGGGATTAAGTGAAGCGGGCAATTTTCCTGCGGCCATAAAAACTGTTGCGGAGTGGTTCCCTAAAAAGGAGCGGGCTTTGGCAACAGGCATATTTAATTCAGGCGCGAATATTGGCGCCATCATAGCGCCTTTAACAGTTCCCTTTATTGCGGTGACCTGGGGATGGCGATGGGCCTTTGTCATTACAGGTTCAGTGGGGTTTATCTGGCTCATATTGTGGCTTATTTTTTATGAGATACCCGCAAGGCAAAAGCGACTGGCAAAACCAGAGCTGGACTATATCAATAGCGACCCCGACGAGCATGATAAAACAGACAAACTTACCGCGGATGCTAAAACTTCCTGGTTCAAGCTACTCACTTACAAGCAAACCTGGGCCTTTTCGATAGGTAAATTTTTAACCGACCCGATATGGTGGTTCTACTTATTTTGGCTGCCCGATTTTTTAGAAAGTCAGTATGGACTAAAAGGTACAGCCATTGCATTGCCGGTGGCATTGGTTTATACCATATCAACGTTTGGAAGTGTTTTTGGCGGGTATTTGCCTAAACTTTTAATTGACCGGAGCTGGTCGGTATTTAAAGCGCGCAAGACATCCATGCTTATTTATGCCTTTGCGGTTATACCAATCATCTTTGCGCAGATATTAGGCAGCGTAAATATGTGGCTTGCTGTAATCATCATCGGCCTTGCTGCGTCAGCTCACCAGGCCTGGAGCGCCAATATATTTACTACTGTTTCGGATATGTTCCCTAAAAGGGCCGTAGGATCAGTAACCGGGATCGGGGGTATGTTTGGTTCTATAGGTAGCGTGCTTTTGTCGTTACTGGTGCAAAAAAGACTGTTTGTACATTACCGGGCCATACACCAGATAGAGACTGCTTACTATATCATGTTTTTTGTTTGCGGGGGCGCTTACCTGCTGGCCTGGTGCATCATGCATTTTTTGGTGCCCAAAATGAAACCTATTGAAATGTAAGTTGACGATAATAAGGCACATTCAATTTTAACTTTTCCATGATACTTGGTTTTTAATGATAGTCATTATTTAAAATCTGCTCCGATAGTTGTTGATTTCCACTGCTCCAATTCTGCAGACATGGCGGCCAGTTTTTCCGAAGCCCTGTTATAAGCATCATTCCCCAGGAACAGGTGCATCGGCGGTATAGGGCTTTCAGCCAGTTCCATAAATATTTCCGCTGCACGGTCCGGGTCGCCTGCCTGCTGCCCGTTCATGGACAGGTAACGATCCTGTGTGTTTCTCACAGCTTCATAACCCTCAATTTTGGTGGTGGTTAGCGCGAGGGAGTCCTTAGTCAGAAAGCCGGTCCGGAAACCTGATGGTTCAACTACGGTAACCTTAATTCCAAATTCTTTGACATCCCGCGCGATCACTTCGGAAAAAGCAGCCACCGCAGCTTTGGTAGCCGAATAAACCGACCAACCGGGAGCACCCACAAAGCCAGCAACCGAACCGATATTTATAATATAGCCCGATCTCTGCCCGCGCATTACCGGTAGCACACTTTTTACCACATCTATTGTGGCCAGCACGTTAACATTAAAAATATTCCGGATATCCTGTTCTGTTATTTCTTCTACAGTTCCTGCCATTCCATAACCCGCGTTATTAACGACCACATCGATCCGTCCGAATGCCGTCAGCGTTTGCTGGATAGATTCATCAATACAATCCAGGTTACTCAAATCGACAGCCAGCGGGAGAAAACGGTCCTTGTCTATCAATCCAACCGCCTGGCTCAGCGTGTGCGCGTCACGGGAAGTTGCGGCAACCCGATAGCCGTTATCAAGCAGTTTTTTTACGAGGGTCAATCCCAATCCCTGGGAGGCCCCTGTTACATACCATACTTTTGAAGTGTTCATGATATTATACTTTTAATGTTTTTAATTCAGTTGTCAAATGATATCGAATTCGATTCTCGTTTTATTTTTTTCAGGCATGACCTACCCTATCCGGGTATTTCACGGCTTAAAAAATGCTTATGATAATGGTTTATAGTTAAGCTTTTAAATGATCAAAATATGCCGTTGTTTCTTCGAGGATGGATCTCATCAGTTCAGCAGCCTTTGTGTGTTTCAGTACCGGTGCGATCTGCCCACCCCAGAATAAGATCATATCCCATTTTTCCTGTTCTATAGCAGCTTTTCTTAAATGCGACATGAACTGTGTTTGCAATGGGAATGGCAGGAACCCTTTTTCTTGATATACCAGGTCCTTTGCGATGCGGCTGGTTATTCCCCTGCCAAGCCGACCGGTAAATGCCCGTGATAAGGTAGTGTACTTAGCTGCCTCCGAAAACAGCATTTGCCGATGAATGGCTGTAGCATTGGATTCATCGGTTGCCAGGAAAGCGGTACCGATCTGCGCGGCATCAGCGCCAAGTGCCAATGCCGCGGCAACGCCTTTTCCGTTAGCGATACCGCCTGCGGCGATAACCGGGGTTTTTACCTTCTCTTTGATCAGTTGGAGCAATACAAACGTTCCGGTGGTAGATGATTCTGCCGATGCAAGAAATGATGGACGATGTCCTCCTGCCTCAAAACCCGAGGCGATGATCATGTCAACCCCGGCAGATTCCAAAACGATAGCTTCATCCAGCGTGGTTGCGGCGCCTATGGTAACAATGCCAAGCCGGTGGCATCGTTCCAAAATATCAGCAGACGGGGTACCAAACATAAAGCTGAATACGGGTGGCCGCTGATGCAGGATCGCTTCAACCTGGTTTTCAAAACGCGATTTGAAGGATTCGGGTTTTCCGGGCAAGTCGATTCCCAATTCATCAAAATAAGGCTTGAACAATAGTTGAGCCTGTTTAAACTGCTCGTCTGAAGCTGTGCCATCCACGGCATCTGTATCCGAAACCCACAAATTGATATTGTAAGGCTTATTGGTCGCCGCTTTGATCTGCTGATCTACTTCAATGATCTCCTGCGGGCTTAATGTATAGGCCCCGTAACCCCCAAGCCCCCCGGCATTTGATACTGTTGATACCAGCCCAACAGATGACAGGTTGCCGCCGAACGGCCCTTGCAGGATGGGATACTCGATGCCCAGTATTTCAGATGCTTTTGTTTGATACCACATAATATTAAAATTTATTCGGCCACATCGCTGATCATTTTATTAACGATCAGCCAGCGGTTATTGATCTTATGAAATGACAGGAATTCATCATAATTAAATTCATACATTTTGACATGTACTTTAGCAACGGCGATGGAGTTGACCACATCGATCGAGATGATAGTTCCTTTAAAAGGTTTGCCGGAGTCCTTCGGACTTTGGCGGTGAGCAACACCATCAAGGTACTGATCGAGGGTTTTGGCATAAGGTTGCCCCTTTACGTCCCCGAACAATAAGGTGCCGGGATTATAAACGGGGCCCAGGATATTAATATCACCTTCATAGATCCCCTTGAAGTAATAATTTTCCAGCACCCGGGTGATTGCTGATGAATCTTGCTGATTAGTTTCCATTTTCTTTAAATTTTGTGCTTTTAAGACCAGCAATGCGCAGGACAAAAAAGCGGTTAATAAAAGCGTTTTCATATTATTCCAGATTATGCCCGGCTCCTATACCGCCATCTACGTTGATGATAGCGCCGGTAATAAAGTTACTCTTTGCAACGGTATAAACCATTTCCGCAATGTCTTCCACCTCGCCCACACGGTTCAGCAGGTGCAATCCCGCGCTTTGATCGGCATTATCACCGTGCATTGGGGTGCGGATGGTACCGGGCCCAATCGAATTCACCCGGATGTTATCTTTTCCAAACTCGCCTGCCAGCTGTATGGTAAGCGCTTGTATTGCCCCCTTTGATGCCATTTGTGCAGTAATGGGTACTCCCGCAAGGGCGTGGTTAACCAGAGGTGTACCGATATTGATCACTACACCATCGTGCTGCTTAAGCATTTGCGGGATAACAGCCTGGGTGGTAA
>DATHKT010000047.1:0-206370 GCA_035489035.1 Mucilaginibacter sp. | reverse complement strand
TGGCGTCCGCTCGAAGGGTTTATTTACGCATTAACGCCGTTCAACTTCACGGCCATCGCCGGAAACCTTCCTACATCGTGCGCCATGATGGGCAACGTAGTGGTTTGGAAACCAGCCAATACCCAGGTATACGCCGCAAATGTAATTATGCAGGTTTTCCGCGAAGCGGGATTGCCTGATGGCGTGATCAACCTGGTTTATGTGGACGGACCTACTGCCGGCGAGGTAATATTTAATCACCCTGATTTTGCAGGCATCCACTTTACAGGATCAACAGGCGTGTTTCAAAACATCTGGAAAACCATAGGGAACAACATCCATAAATATAAAACCTATCCCCGTATTGTAGGCGAAACAGGCGGCAAAGACTTTGTGCTGGTACACCCAAGCGCAGATGCAGATGTTGCCACCATTGCTTTGATACGCGGATCTTTTGAATACCAGGGACAGAAATGTTCGGCAGCTTCAAGGGCTTATGTGCCTAAATCACTTTGGCCTGCTATTAAAGAAAAGATGCAACGCGATATTGCCACTTTTAAAATTGGCCCGGTAGAGGATTTTGGGAACTTTATCAACGCCGTTATTGATGAGAAATCATTCGACAAACTTGCAAAATATATTGATGCCGCCAAAAATGATAAAAGCGTAGAGATAGTGACCGGTGGCAAATATGATAAGAGCCAGGGATGGTTCATCGAGCCTACGGTGATCCGTGTGGATGACCCGTATTATGTGACGATGTGCGAGGAATTGTTTGGCCCGGTGCTTACCATTTATGTTTATGATGATAAGGACTTTGATAAAGTACTGGATATCGTTGACAAAACATCTATCTACGCCTTAACAGGAGCCATAATAGCACAAGACCGCTATGCTATCGCCGAAGCAACACATCGTTTACGTAATGCGGCAGGTAATTTTTATATCAATGATAAACCCACAGGTGCAGTAGTAGGCCAGCAGCCATTTGGGGGCGCCAGAGGTTCGGGCACCAACGATAAAGCCGGTTCTATGATCAATTTACTGCGCTGGGTATCACCAAGAACGATCAAGGAAACTTTTGATCCGCCGAAGGATTACAGGTATCCATTTTTGCAGAAAGATTAACCCCCTCTAAATCTCCCCCGGTAGGGGAGACTTTTATAACATTACTCTCTTTTAGGCCCTCCCTTCCGGGGAGGGTTTGGGTGGGGCTTACTTATTTGAACTTAAACACATCATCCAGCTTATCATTATTGCTGGTGCTTACGTTCATATCGGTGATGATGCCGGTGCTGATGCTGTAAACCCAGCCATGTACATTTAACTCCTGCCCTGTTTTCCAGGCGTTTTGCACGATGGATGTTTTGCAAAGGTTATACACATTCTCTATAACGTTCCATTCTACCAGGCGATCGCAACGCTCGTTCTCGTCTTTGATCTTGTCCAGTTCTTTGGCATGCACGCGGTAAATATCTTTGATGTGCCTCAACCAGTTGTCTATCAAGCCGAACTCCTTATTGCCCATTGCAGCTATTACACCTCCGCAGCCGTAATGCCCGGTTACAATTACATGCTTTACATGCAGTACGTTCACCGCGTAATCCAGTACCGATAGCATGCTCATATCCGTATGGATCACCATATTGGCGATGTTGCGGTGAACAAATATTTCGCCCGGCGCGGTATTGGTTATCTGGTTTGCCGGCACCCGGCTATCCGCGCAGCCTATCCACAAAACAGGCGGGGCCTGCACTGCCAGCTTTTTGAAATACTTAGGGTCGGATTTTAAAGCTTCTTTAATAAATTTCTTATTCCCATCCAGCAGGCTTTTATAGGTGATATGGGAAGTATCGTGTGTAGGCTTTATCTTTTTGGCGCACATAGGTGAATGTCTAAAAATTTATGTTTCAGCTTAAATATTACCTGACTTACGCCGCCGCGAAAATATACGCATCAGCTTATGTAAGGCAAGCGGCGAAAGATCGTAATATAATATTGTAAGTAAAATTACAGGAATAAAATAAAAGATCAGGAAATCATACTCGTTAAAAAAATAGCCGCCGGCCAATCCACCCAAAAAATAGAATAACAATACCGTTAGCCGGGTATAGATACGATTTTTTACCAGGGTTGTCTTTTTTGTACGCGGGTGCAGCAGTTCAGAAACGTCACCGCCTAAATCCGTAAACAGCCCGGTTAAGTGAGATGACTTGATCAGTCCGCCGGATATGGTGGATACCATGCTGTTCTGCAACCCCATGGCAAATATGAGGGCGCCGATAATGATCTCGCGTTCGGTTTGGGATTCACCATAAAAATGATGTCCATATATCGCCACAAAGAGCAAAACAACTATTTCGATGATCATTGGCCTGGATTGGGCACGGTAAGTACTCCTATCCCAGCCTGATCGTATCAAAAAGTTGGCTGTAAACGCACCCATAAAGAACAATAACAGCCAGATGAAGAATATAACGATCTCGTGCAGGTTCTGCTCTGCAACATGGCGCGACAGATTGGCTACATGGCCCGTGATATTTGTGGTGAATGCCAGGAACGCCATAAGCCCGGCTACATTCGTTACACCCGAAACAAAGGCGGTGGATGATGCCAGTAGCAAGTTTTCTTTAAGCGTTCGTTCGTCTTTTGATCGTCTTAGCATAAGCAGGCAGGGGTCAAAATTAACAAATAATCCTTAGCAGTTTACCAAAGCAGGGAAATCACATTTAAATTACATCAGCAGAAGGAGGCTCCGCTGGAGCCCAAATACCTTTATTTATACATGCTATAAACAGGTGACTCCTTATGGAGTCAATCATTTTGTTGGCTTTAGCTCTGTAAGAGCTTCCTGTTTATAGAAAAAGCAATGAAGTTTTCGGGCTCCGTAGGTGCCTCCTGTTTAAAAGCGATTTCCTTGTTTACCAAAGCATATATTGAAACATTTAGCTTGAGAATTGCTATTTTTAGCAAATTCATTATAAACCATAGTTGTGAATAGTAAAATAAAGGCATTACAGCGCAAACGCGAAGAGGCATCTTTGGGCGGGGGAAAGACCCGGATCGAAAGTCAGCATAAGAAAGGGAAATTAACCGCCAGGGAGCGACTGCATTTTTTACTGGACGAAGGCTCGTTCCAGGAGATCGGGATGCTGGTGGCGCACCGGTCAACCGACTTCGACATGGAAAAAGAAAAGTACCCGGGAGATGGTGTGGTAACGGGGTATGGAACGATCAATGGCCGGCTGGTATATGTGTTTTCGCAGGATTTTACGGTTTTTGGTGGATCACTTTCAGAAACCCATGCCGAAAAAATATGCAAGATAATGGACCTGGCCATGAAGAATGGCGCGCCTGTAGTTGGATTGAATGATTCAGGTGGTGCGCGTATACAGGAGGGCGTAGTTTCATTAGGAGGCTATGCCGACATATTTTACCGCAATACCATGGCATCCGGCGTGGTGCCACAGATATCAGCCATTATGGGCCCATGTGCCGGCGGTGCGGTTTATTCGCCTGCCATTACCGACTTTATATTGATGGTGGAGAATACTTCGTATATGTTTGTTACCGGGCCCAATGTAGTGAAAACGGTAACACACGAGGTAGTTACGTCAGAAGAATTGGGCGGAGCAACCACCCATGCCACCAAATCGGGAGTGACCCATTTTGCCTGTTCTAATGAGATAGACGCTATTCAGCATGTTAAAAAGCTGCTGAGTTATATGCCCCAGAATTGTGAGGACAAAGCGCCGGCACTTCCATACGAAGGCGGTAACGAATTGCGCGATGGGCTTAATGACCTGATGCCCGAAAATGCTTCGCAGCCATATGATATGCGGGAGGTGATCAGCCTGGTGACCGACCAGGATTCGTTTTTAGAAGTACATAAAGACTTTGCCGAAAATATTGTAGTAGGTTTTGCCCGCTTAGCCGGAAGAAGCATCGGCATTGTGGCCAACCAGCCGGCATTTTTGGCGGGAGTGCTAGATATTCATTCATCCACCAAAGGAGCCCGTTTTGTACGTTTCTGCGATAGCTTTAATATTCCCTTGCTGGTATTCGAGGATGTCCCAGGCTTTTTACCAGGCACCGACCAGGAGTGGAATGCCATTATTACCAATGGCGCTAAGTTGCTCTATGCCTTCTGCGAAGCCACCGTGCCACGCATCACCGTCATCACCCGCAAAGCCTACGGCGGCGCTTATGATGTGATGAACTCCAAACACATCGGCGCTGATATGAACTTTGCCTGGCCATCTGCCGAGATAGCGGTAATGGGCGCCAAAGGCGCGGCCGAGATTATTTTCAAGCGAGAGATCAACGCCGCAGAAGATAAAGATGCCAAATGGCGCGAAAAAGAACTGATGTACTCAGACATTTTCGCCAACCCCTACCGTGCTGCCGAACGCGGTTTTATTGATGAGGTGATAGAGCCCGCCGAGACGCGCGTTAAACTCATCCACGCCTTTAAAATGCTGGAAAATAAGGTAGTGAACAACCCGAGGAAGAAGCATGGGAATATCCCGTTGTGATTTCGGATTCCGAAAAAAAAGGGCTCGCGCGATTCCCTCCCCTGGGAGGGGTAGGGAGGGGTTACTACATTTCTCATTTAACTTAATCACTTAAATGGCCAAAATCATCCCATACAATCCCAAACTAAAACGCCTCGCCCGTAAGCTAAGAAAGGACATGACTCCTGGCGAAGTGCTATTATGGGATGAATTATTAAAAGAAGACAAGTTTTGGGGTTTTGATTTTGACAGACAGCGTTGCATCGATAATTATATCGTCGATTTCTATTGTAAGGAATTAATGCTTGTTATTGAAATTGATGGCATGTCGCATAATTACGAGGAAGCTTTCTTAAAAGATGAAATAAGGCAAAGTAAGTTGGAGAGTTTCGGCGTACAGTTTCTTCGTTTCAGCGAGTCTGAAATAAGACAGGATATGCTAAACGTAATTAGAACAATAGAAGCGAAAATAATTGAGATCCTTATGAGCGATCCATCCATTAAGTTACCTAAGGGTTTTGACGTTAGTTTGTTAGCATAGTTTGAGAAACCCCTCCCTGCCCCTCCCAGGGGAGGGAATCGCACGGGGCCGATGCTTTTAAAATGAATTTATGAATATTGATATCGAACAGATCCGCCCCGAATTAACCTGGCGATTACGGCAGCAGGTTTTATATCCCGCCCAAAAATTGCATGAAATGGAATTGGAGGAGGATAATGAAGGCATTCATTTCGGGGCTTTTACCAGTGACAAATTAGTAGGTGTCATTTCGGTATTTCAGGTTGATACATCTTTCCAATTTCGCAAGTTGGCTGTGTTGCCTGAGTTTCAAAAAATGGGGATCGGTAACAGCTTGCTTAACCGGGTGGAAGAGTTTGCAGAATCAGAAGGCGGCACGGTTATTTGGTGTAACGCACGGGTATCGGCTATTGGTTTTTATATGAAGGCTGAGTATGCTCATACCGGTAAGCTGTTTTCAAAAAATGGATTTGACTATGAAATACTGGAGAAAGAAATAAAAAAACCGGTTTGATCCGATCAAACCGGCCTCAGTCAACTAAACTAATCCTTGAAAAAAATTTACTCGGCGCAAAGAAACATGCGGTACATTAATCCAATGTTAAGCCTACAATAATTATCAAATACTTTGGCTAAAATTTGTTAACATACAGCATTATCCCAAGCTTTGTTATATTTGCCGGTAGCTATAAAAACAGTTCAAAAAGATCATGGCCAAAAAGAAAGAAGATAAAAAAAAGCATGTGGAGGTGGTCAACAAAACCTCGTTAGCGTTTTTCGAAAAATATATCAATAACCCCTCGCCTACCGGTTTTGAGTGGAAAGGCCAGGAAATGTGGCTCAAATACATCAAGCCCTATATTGACGATCATTATGTAGATAACTACGGCACGGCGGTAGGCATTATCAACCCCAAAGCAAAATATAAGGTAGTTATTGAGGCCCATGCTGACGAGATATCCTGGTTTGTAAATTATATCACGAGCGATGGATTGATCTACGTGATACGCAATGGTGGCTCTGATCACCAGATCGCCCCCTCCAAAAGGGTTAATATTTATACAGATAAGGGCGTGGTTAAAGCCGTGTTCGGCTGGCCTGCTATTCATACCCGTTCGGGTGATAAAGAAGAAGCGCCAACCCTGAAAAACATTTTCCTGGATTGCGGCTGCACCTCAAAGGACGAGGTTGAAAAATTAGGTATCCATGTAGGTTGCGTAATTACCTATGAGGATGAATTCATGATATTGAACGACCGCTACTATGTAGGTCGCGCGCTGGATAACCGTGCCGGAGGCTTTATGATAGCTGAGGTAGCGCGTTTGCTTAAAGAAAACAAAAAGAAATTACCATTTGGTTTATACATCGTTAACGCAGTGCAGGAAGAGATAGGTTTACGTGGTGCCGAGATGATCGCGCATCATATCAAACCCAACCTGGCTATTGTGACTGACGTTACGCATGATACCCAAACACCTATGATCAGCAAAATTACCCAGGGCGATTTGGCTTGTGGTAAAGGACCGGTAGTATCTTATGCCCCCGCGGTACAAAACAATGTCAATAAACTGCTGATAGAAACGGCTGAAAAAGAAGGTATTCCCTTCCAAAGACAAGCCTCATCGCGTTCGACTGGTACAGATACGGACGCATTTGCTTACTCAAACGATGGCGTGCCTTCCGCATTAATATCACTGCCACTGCGCTATATGCATACCACGGTTGAAATGATACACAAAGAGGACGTGGACAATGTGATCCGGCTGATCTATGAAGTATTGCTGAATGTGGAAGATGGCCATGATTTCAGGTACATCAAATAACAGCCTTAATAAACATTATTCAAACAATTTGAGTATAAGTGCTATTTGACAATTAGTAAAAACACACATCACATTTATAGCTGTTTACAGCACCTAAGAAAACTATGAAACCCACACTATTGATACTGGCCGCAGGCATGGCCAGCCGCTATGGAAGCATGAAACAAATTGATGGTTTTGGCCCGCATGGCGAAACTATAATTGACTACTCTATTTATGATGCAATCAATGCCGGTTTTGGCAAGATCAGCTTCATTATCCGCGAGGAGTTTGCAGAACCATTTAAAGCCATATTTGAACCAAAACTAAAAGGCCGCGTGGAAACGGATTATGTTTTCCAAAGCTACGACCTTAAACCTTTTGGCATTGATAAAATCATTGAAAGGGCAAAACCATGGGGTACTATGCACGCGGTATTGGCAGCCCGTAACCAGGTGAATGAACCTTTTTGCGTGATCAATGCAGATGATTATTATGGCAAGGAAGCCTTTGTAGAAATGGCAAAATTCCTGAATACCGAAGCAAGCGATGACACTTACTCATTGGTGGGTTACCAGATCGACAGAACATTATCCGACTACGGTTCAGTTTCGCGCGGCGTTTGCGAGGTGAATGCCCAGGGCAACATGGTGGAGATCAACGAGCGTACCGAAGTTTACTTTAAGGAAGACGGAAGTGTGGCCTACAAAGACGCCACAGGCGAACATCCCCTGCCAAATGATACCCGTGTTTCTATGAACTTCTGGGGCTTTACTCCGGCTGTTTTTCAGCAAAGCGAGCCGATGTTCAGGAAGTTTGTTGAAGCAAACGAGGAAAATCCAAAAGCTGAATTTTTTATTCCTCTGGCAGCGGATGAGCTGATCAAATCAGGCACCGCGTCATTCAAAGTGATCCCAACCGCATCTAAATGGTTTGGCGTTACTTATAAAGAAGATAAGCCTATCGTACAAAAAAGCATTTCAGAATTGGTTGCCAACGGAACGTACCCGGAGAATTTGTGGCCATAAGATATAAGAACTACTTATAGAATCCTGCCCAAAAGGCAGGATTTTTGGTTTGATATATTTACCCCATTTGTCATTTCGAACGACAGTGAGAAAACTTATACAACTTGCATATTCGCCATTCAGGTTGTATAAGATTTCTCTCTCGTACCTCGATCGAAATGACAATGGGAGAGTAAAACACAAAAAAGCCCGTCACTGACTAACAGGACGGGCTTTTCTTATTCTCCGCCAGCCGGCGGATTAGGGGCTTATTTTACCTCTTCAAAATCAACATCAGTAACAGTATCAGCGTTACCACCTTGTGCATTACCTGCTGCACCCGGACCTTCAGCACCTGGTTGTGCTTGACCCGAATCTGCGGCAGCTTTGTACATCTCTTCAGATGCAGCCGACCAGGCAGCGTTCAATTCGGTCTGAGCAGTTTCAATAGCATCAAGGTCTTTAGCCGAATAAGCTTCCTTCAGTTTTTTCAAACCTTCTTCAATAGGTGCTTTTTTGTCAGCCGGGATCTTGTCACCGTATTCCTTCAGTTGTTTTTCAGTTGTAAAGATCAGGGCGTCAGCCGAGTTCAGTTTTTCAACTTCCTCTTTTGCCTTTTTGTCAGATTCAGCATTTGCTTCAGCTTCGTCCTTCATTTTCTTGATCTCAGCATCTGTCAAACCAGATGAAGCCTCGATACGGATCTTTTGTTCCTTACCTGTAGCCTTATCCTTAGCCGCTACGTGTAATATGCCGTTGGCATCGATATCAAATGACACTTCGATCTGTGGTACACCGCGTGGCGCAGGTGGCAAACCATCCAGGTGGAAACGGCCTATGGTGCGGTTACCGGCAGCCATCGGGCGCTCGCCCTGTAAGATATGGATCTCTACAGATGGCTGACTGTCAGACGCGGTCGAGAACGTTTCAGCTTTCTTGGTTGGGATAGTTGTGTTAGCCTCGATCAGTTTGGTCATTACACCACCCATAGTTTCGATACCTAACGAAAGCGGGGTAACGTCAAGCAGCAACACATCTTTCACTTCACCGGTCAATACACCACCCTGTATAGCAGCGCCAATGGCAACCACTTCGTCAGGGTTTACACCTTTCGATGGTGCCTTACCAAAGAATTTCTCTACAGCTTCCTGTATCGCGGGGATACGGGTTGAACCACCTACCAGGATGATCTCATCGATATCCGATACGCTCAAACCAGCGCCTTTTAAAGCTGATTTACAAGGCTCAATAGTGCGTTTGATCAAACTGTCAGCCAGTTGCTCAAATTTAGCACGGGTCAAAGTCTTCACTAAGTGCTTTGGTTGACCGTCAGCAGCAGTAATATATGGTAAGTTGATCTCCGTTTGCGCACTGCTTGAAAGCTCAATTTTAGCTTTTTCAGCAGAATCTTTCAAACGTTGTAAAGCCATTGGGTCTTTACGCAGGTCAACACCTTCGTCATTTTTAAATTCGTCGGCTAACCAGTCGATAATTACGTGGTCAAAGTCATCACCACCCAGGTGCGTATCACCATCGGTTGATTTTACTTCGAAAACGCCATCACCTAACTCCAGTACCGATACGTCATGCGTACCACCACCACAGTCAAACACCACGATCTTCATGTCCTTGTGCGCTTTGTCCAGGCCATAAGCCAGAGCAGCCGCAGTAGGCTCGTTGATGATACGACGAACTTTTAAGCCTGCAATCTCACCGGCTTCCTTGGTAGCCTGGCGCTGTGCATCGTTAAAATAAGCCGGAACGGTAATAACCGCTTCGGTAACTTCAGTTCCTAAGAAATCCTCAGCGGTCTTCTTCATTTTCTGAAGGATCATGGCCGAAATTTCCTGCGGAGTATATTTGCGGTCGTCAATTTCCACACGCGGAGTGTTGTTATCACCCTTTACAATTTTGTAAGGTACGCGTGCAGCTTCCTTGGTCACCTCGTTAAACTGGTTGCCCATGAAGCGTTTGATAGAATAAATAGTTTTTGTTGGGTTGGTAATAGCCTGGCGTTTAGCAGGATCACCCACCTTACGCTCGCCGTTGTCAACAAACGCTACAACAGACGGCGTAGTACGTTTACCCTCGCTGTTGGCAATAACTACAGGTTCGTTACCTTCCATTACCGCAACGCAAGAGTTCGTTGTTCCTAAGTCGATTCCAATTATTTTAGACATATATGATTGATTTTTCGTTTTTCCTTTTATTGCAGAGGCGACATTACTTGCCGTCTCCCCGCTATAATAACAAGGCTTATGCCAATATCAATTTGGCAGAAAAATTAGGTTTATCTTGCTGATTATACATATTATTTCGTCAGAAAAGCGAATAGTAATAGTGACAGGTTGGCAGAAATTGAGATGAAAGGTGAAAGGTAAAAGGAGAAAGGTTAAAGCTTTTCTTACCCTTTTCCGTTCATCATTCTAAATTCAGCATCCGGTGTTCGGTGTTTTCACCTCTTCCCCTCCTTCCCCGATAGTAAAAACCAATACTTTACGGGCATCAGGCCTTTTGCCGGTAGTAAAAAATCCCTGTTTCCGGGCCTGGGTGGTTTTGCCAGTAGTAAAAATCCCCTGTTTCGGGGCATTCCGGGTTATGCCGGTAGTAAAATCCGGCTGTTTCCGGGCATTCGGGCTTATACCGGTAGTAATTTTTTGACTGTTTTTTATGACAATAAACTTATTATCAACACATTGACTTTTAAAAAACACCTCGGCCGCTTTCAAATCCCCAATTTCAGGCTGAAAAACTTTCAGTAAATACATCAAAGAACAATTTTATTTGAAAGACCCTCTCCAGGTTGCGTGAGGGGCTATTTTGCGCTAAAAAGCTGTCATAAACGCACCGAAAACCGGCCATTTCCACCGTTTCCAGTACTGAAACAGTGGCCTAAAGCGCCCTATCTGCACCTTATTTTGCCTTACCCCGAAATTGCTGAGATCGCACCGCCACCCGAAGAAACCCGGCAGCGTTTACCTAAATATACGAAATTTTTGGCAGAATTACAAGGGCGTTTCCCCGTGATAGAACGGGGCCAGTCCGCTAGCTAGCGGATCATACTGCACGGGCGTTAGCCGCTAGCCAGCGGCCGGTATACACTCCAATCCTTAACGCGGAAAATACAGTTTATAACGGAATAAATGGGGGTGTCACCCTGAGGCACTCGAAGGGTGAGCGTAAAGGCCTTTGCCCGCATGTTTCGAGAGCCTCAACATGACACCCCGCTACGAAAAACAACATCCCCACCGCCCATTCCAGTGTCGACACTGGAATGCATTCTAAGTTCAGTGTCGACACTGAACCTGGCTCAGGGCCTATTTTACAGCATATATCTTATAACTCACTCCCGCCGCGGTAATAGTACCAAAACCAACCGTTATGGTATGATTTAACCAATCGTACTTCGCCGAAGTAGTTTCAAAAATTGGGTTTGTCCTGAAATAGTAGCGGGAAGGGTCTATCTGAGAACCTTTTCCCACTTTGATCGTCTTAAAGGTCTCTTCATCGGTATGTAAATAACCCGTATAGGTACAATATATCGTGGCGCTATCATCCGTGCGAAGAACAAGCCTCACATCCAGCTTTAGTGTTGTTGGGTTGATGAATGTTGCAAAATCGCCTCCAATGGGCAACACGCTGCCTTTTATTTTGCCGGTCACACTTCCGCCGGATACCGAATAAATGACTTTTGTCCCCGCCACAACCGGCGGGCGGATAAGGTCCGCATTTAACACGAAAATTTCTTCAGCGCTGATCTGCTGGGCCGAAAGTGTCGCGGGTAAAAAAATGCAGGCCAGGAAACAGCTGCATAGCAGGATGATTTTTTTCATGATCGCCGGTTTGAGGGTTAATTATTGAAGATAAGAAAGATTGATCAATGCCGCGTAAACGCAGGTTTATTTATTATACTGGCGCAAGTTTAAGGGGCTGATAGTGCGTTGGATTAACTTGTGCCTATTTTTTGAATGTTATTAATGCAGGTCACGAGTACCCCACCACTTTGGGCTGCGCTGCATACTCGCGCCAGATTGGGGTGGCAATCTCTACATAGGACAATCGATTATGTTGCTTGAGGCAACGGTGAACTTTGAAAAAATGGGACGAGTTTGTCCCTCATCGCCTGCTTATCCCTAAAAATTAGGGACAGGTTATTTAACAAATTATCAAAGTTATTAGATTGCCCGTTCTCGTGATAAAATATCTTAATTGATTTGCAATGTGAATGCTCGAGCATCCTTTGCAGCATTGTTTTATCGGTTACCCCTAAGCTATGGCCAAAGTTTAATACCTGAAAAGGACCAGATTCTATGAATCGGACTAGTTTATGATAGTTTGAGGTTTTTGGATACCAAAAGGTTTTAGCAAATCTAAAGTATCCGTATTCTATCCAATTTTCCATTTCCTTGTAATGTATATCAGACTCATCACCATAACCGAAAATAATTGGGTTCTTCGGATCATTTAGTTGCCCATGAATATGATTTACTTCGATATTGCTGAAAGGATTACCCCATGTTAGATAGTGCTCAATTGTAGAGGTGTAGTTAAAGCTAACAACCATACTGTGAACAGGATCCTCATCGAAAATCATATCCCCGGATGGTACATCATCTTTAAAAATCGGCTGTTTTAGGAGACTATATACATCGGGTATTTCTTTATTTATGGCTTGTTCTGAAAGAAATGTAGCTATTAGTTCATTCATTAATTTCATTGCCATCTGCAATTGGTCAAGGCTCTCATCCCAAGTTTTTCGCCGTAAGTTGAGATTGTCAATCAATGCCTTATAGTAGGTTGTTTCAATATCAACCCAATTAGATATATGACATTTGCCAAGAATATTTTTTACGAAATCTACCTTACAATCAGTATGAAAGGGATTTGAGATCGGTCGCAAATAATTGGGGATTTCCAGATTTTTATCTTGAAACAACTTTAAAATACCGGTGCTGTAGAACAGCTCAACTAACTCATCTACAGTCTGGATATTTCCGAAACGAACCGGTCTTGGTGGTTTACATTCGATAGATAACAGGGCATCGTTGAAATTCCCGTTGTCATAGGCTGAGCGAAACGCATTTTTCAAATACCAAAGAATAAAATCGCTATAACTTGTTCTAAGGCCATGAGCGAGATCGAAACCATTGCCGACAAGAATTATCCGATTCATTGATATTAGTTTAGGACTACCCTGTCAAATATAGCTGATTTACTAAGATTTTAGCTTATAGTCGGTGTTTTCACGGCACCATTTGCCCGGATTTTGTTTGCGTGTCGATAAAAAGGAACCCTACTGAGTGGTAAAGTGATACCGACCACAGCTGAATAGACAATATTAACATATATTGATTTACTAACAATAGAGAAAACACTCTTATTTATCTTTATATTTACAGGTGCACAAGCAAAAGCGTTAACCGCCCAACCTTGTCACATGCGATGGAGCGATTGATGCGCAAAGTGCTGATGTTATTAGTCAACATTTGTATCATGGGCTCACTAATCTGCCCACCGTACGCCACTATGTTCAGTAGATATGCAGTTTCCGTTGTAGTGGAGTACCGGATTTTAAAGGGCAAGGAAGTGGTGCAGGCCGGAAGTATTTTCAAAAAATTTGCAGAAGTCACAAAAAATTCTATATTTGAGTAAGATGGGAAATACACGCAAATCGAAAAGAACGCCGACAAAAAATCGTCAGGAATAGGGCAGCAGAACTATTCTTATGGTAACACAAGCAAAAGCGTTAACCGCCCAACCTTGTCACATGCGATGGAGCGATTGATGCGCAAAGTGCTGATGTTATTAGTCAACATTTGTATCATGGGCTCACTAATCTGCTAATCTTTAATTTGTTATCTGCTGAAACCATGGCATTGGTACGGAAACGGCAAATACAAACACTTAAATTGATTCCTAAACCTAAAACAACTCTTTTAACTAAAGCTTCTACTTTAAAAAGTCTAGAAGCAGCTTGGAATAAACTCAACAAAAGCAATCCGGAATCTAGAGGTCTTTCGAATGAAACGATTTCTGATTTTAAATCCTCACTAAAGTCCCATATAAAACAAATCCAACTAGAGTTACGATCAGGTAATTTCAAATTCGGCCAAGTTAAAGCTCATCTACTTCCCAAAAAGGAGAAAGACAAATTTCGTCCGCTACGCATTGGCGATATAAAAGATCGACTTGTCCAAAAAGCAATTTCATTACAATTAGAAAGGCTACTGTCGAAGAAATATAACTTAGACAACCCTTGTAGTTTTGCATATTTGGAAGATAAAGGAATTGATAAAGCAATAAAAGCAATGGTTGCCCACTTTAAAAATGGGAATAGGATAATACTTGAGGCTGACATAAAAAAATTCTTCGATTCTGTAAATAGACAACGCTTGTTAGATAAGGTTTTTAAGGCACTCCCTGATCAGAGTTTAAATAATCTCATTGAAGATGCCTTATCGCAAACTGTTGGTAACATGTCATTTATCGAATCAAAACATAAACATTATTTTGAAGACTCAATAAATGGGATTCCGCAAGGAAATTCAATTTCTCCGCTATTAGCAAATATTTATTTGTCTGGTTTCGACAAAAGGATGATGGATGAGAAGATTTGTTTAGTTAGATACGCTGATGATTTTATCATACTATGTAAAAGTGCGGATGAGGCACAAAAAGCTTTATTAATTGCCCGGGACGAACTGGAAAATAAACTCGAATTAGAATTGCATAGTTTGCCTACTCCAAACCATGCTAAAAACAATGATAAGGGCGAAAAAAATAAAACCAGAATCATCGACCCATTTTATCATGAGTTTTCCTTTTTATCTATAAGATTTGATGGAAAAAAATTATGGCCAGAGCCCAAGAAGATTGAAGATTTTCATGATAAGTTGAAAGACATAATCGATGTGAGTCAATATAGGAAAGGAGAGTTTCAAGGAATTTTAACGATAATTAAAAGATTTAAAAATTTGCTAGAAGGGTATTTAGCCGCTTACAAATTCGTGGATATCGATAGAAATTTTCAGGAAATTGATAATCTTATAAATCATTATTTATTAAACGCGTTGCTAAACTTGGGATTTAAAATAAAAGAATCACACACACAAAAATTTTATATCAAGTCCAAAAAAAAGGAACTAAACGGTATTACAACCTTACAAAGAAAAAATATTGGTGTGCCGCTGTGTATCGATTTTATAAAAAAAATTGAAAGAAATCAAATTATACTATAGCCCTATGCTAGCGCACACGTGCAGCGTGCGCCTAACCACTACCCCCGCGTTAAGGATGGCAACGTATACCGGCCCCGCGCCTAAGGCCTGCAGGCGTATGAGTGAACAGCCTGGCCCGCAGGGAAACGCCCAAAAGATGATCCGCAATCAGATGCTTCCCTACGTTCAGCATGACAAAGGGAACAAACAAAAACGCCCCACTCAACCGAGCAGGGCGTTTCAATATTCTTTAAAATCTTCCGCTAACCAGCGGACGGTATGACAAAGGGTAAACACAAAACGCACCACTCAACCGAGCAAGGCGTTTAGCATTTTGAAAGTCTCCCCTACCGGGGGAGATTAGAGGGGGCTGATGCGTCTATTACTTCTTTATCCTATCCGCTACCGCGTCAAACATACCCATCAGGCTGCCGGTGGCGTGGTCCTCGTCCTTTTTGGCCAGGGTAAGGTTCACATCGTAGCTCTGTATGGTAAAGTTAAGCGTGATCTTGTCGCCTTCCTGCACAATGCTGGTCACCGCTACGTCCTTGTTCTCCACGGTATCGCGCAGCGTACCCTTCAAATGCCCTACCGAATCGGCGATGTTAAACTTGATATGCGCGTCGCCATTCGGCGTGCCTTTCAGCAGCACATCCCATTTGCCCACAAAATAATTAGGGGCCGTTTGCGCGTTCACTTTGGTGGCTGCTATCAGCAGCATCACAGCCATTAAGCTGCATAGTGTTATTTTTTTCATCTGTTTTAAATTAATTGGTTTCGAATTTTTAAATATACGTTTTGGTTTGTTATCCATTAATAGCTCAACCCTGCGCCGAATTTGTACAGCGGGTCCTTCGAGTCGTGCGGCATATCCTCCTTTTGGGCGCGCACAGCCTCCATAGACGATGGCATCTCGATAGGCAGGTGGCCGCCCGGTTTATATTTCCCGAACACCACATCCAGCAGCGCCGCGTCTCCCGACCCAAAATTGGCGATCAGCGCCTTGGCGTTCCGGCTGATCTCCGGTATCACTGCCGGGCGGTCCAGGTAAATGTCAACCACCGTAGGCACGGTCTTTTCCAGGTCGAGCACATCCTGCAGGGCCTTGCCCTTAAAGTCCAGGTCGCCAAAGTGGAACATAGCCGCTATGAAGTTACCTTTAGCTTCTGCAATGGGATAGGCCGGGGTTTGCAATCGGATAATGGCGATATCCGCCTGTTTGGGGTCGGTTACTACCGTGCCGTATAGAGCGGCCACCTTAGGGTCGATATTTTTAACATATATCTTCAGCTTGCCGGGCGCCAAAGGCAGGGTATGGTTCTCGTTCTTCAGCAAGGTAAGCGATCTGCGCTGCGCGTCCTGGCCGGCTTTCATAAATTCGGCATTGCCTACAATATCACCGGCCTTTTGCTCATCCACAAAAGGATTGTCAAACAGCCCCAGTTCAAATTTCAAACGCAGCAACCTCACTACCGACTCGTCAATGCGGCGCTCGCTTACTTTACCGTCCTTCACCAGCTTTACGATCACATCCTGCAGGGTTTCACCGCCAAGCTGATCTACCCCGGCATCAATGATGCGTTGTACCCGTTCTGCGGCGTTCAGTTTCTCCACACCCCAGGCCCTTGCGGCAAAGTTAACCGTGCCCAGTTGGGTATCGGATACCAGGCCCCAGTCGGTACAAACTACGCCGTCGTAATGGTACTTTTTACGCAAAAGTTCAGTAATGATCGCTTTGTTGTAAGAAAAGCCGACCTCCTCCACATTTTGTTGCCCCATGGGTACGCCATAATAAGGCATAATGGCTGCCGTTCCGGCTTTGAAAGCGGCCTCAAAGGGGATCAAATGGTACTTAAAATTATTGCCGGGATAAACCTGCCCCTTCTGAAATGCAAAGTGCGGATCAAGCCCTTCCTTTTGCGGGCCGCCGCCGGGGAAATGTTTGGTCATCATGGCTACGCTGTTTGCGCTAAGCTTTTCGCCCTGGTAGCCTTTGATATACGCGGTTGTCATACGCGACGACAATGCCGCATCCTCCCCGAACGTACCGGCTATGCGTGGCCAGCGCGGTTCGGTAGCCAGGTCAACCTGCGGGTGCAGCCCCTGCCGTATACCAACAGCAAGGTATTCCTGCCGCGAAATGTCAGCGAACTGTTCTGTCACCTTTTCATCACCAATTGCCGCCAGGCCCAGGGGGTCGGGCCATATAGAAAAAGTTTTGGCCGACATGGCAAAGATACCTGCGCTGCCCTGGTTACGCGGATCGGATGCGATACTTAAAGGGATACCCAACCGTGTTTTTTCCTCGTATTGCTGCATCCGGTTGTACCAAATGGCCAAAGTATCAGGCGCGGGCACACCAAACAGGTTAAAATGGGTGATGTGATGCTTCGTGATCTCGTTAACGCCAACGGGTGAGATACTCGACAGAAAATCCTTAGCAGGTTGTTCTTCAATAGTTCCATCCTTATTTGTCCGCACGGCCGAATAAAACATCATCCCGGCTTTTTCTTCCAGGGTCATTTGTTTAAGCACATCCTGCACACGTTTTTCAATGGGTTGTGTCGCGTCTTCATACACATCCATTTTGCCGTTCTTATTCAAGTCGCGATAAGAAACACCCCTGTCGGTGCGGACGAGGCCTGATTTAGCATTAACTTCCGCCGCCAGGTTGTTTTCCACCTTACTTTTAGCAAAGGCGAGCACCGCCAGCACCGCCCCGGCCCCTGCCGCGTATTGTACTATTTTGTTGACTCTCATTGGTTATAATTTTGGTTAAACTAATTGGTTTGTAAGGATCAAGACCGCCGCATTGGATTCGTCGTTCTCATTTATTAAAATTTAATAAATAAAGATATATAACTTTTCCTTACATTTATTAAAATTTAATAAATAATTTTTCCGCACCAAAAAAGATGGACGACTTACAGCAAATACAGCATTTTTTTAGTGAAGGCTACCTGGACTACCGCCCCAACCTGACGGTGGATTGCGCCATTTTTGGCTATCACGAAGGCCAGCTGCAACTGTTGTTGGTAAAAAACAAGCTCATTACCAAATGGTGCCTGCCCGGCGGGTATATCAAAAAAGTTGAAAATTTAAACGAAGCCGCCGCGCGAACCACCCTGGAACGTACCGGCATGGAGAACTTGTTTTTAAAGCAGTTCAAAACATTCGGCAACCCCGGCCGTAACGATTCTCGCGGGGCGGTCGACCCGGAAAAGCTTTTTGAATTGGTGAAGGTGAGATTTGAAGATACCTGGCTCACCGGCGAAACGGCCTCCGTAGGGTTCTACGCCATTACCGATATCGTCAATGCCCGGCCAATGGCGGATTTCCTGTCGAGCGAGTGCAAGTGGTTTTCCATAGATCAACTACCCCCCTTAGCGTTCGACCATGAAGAGATGGTGCAGGAGGCCCTGTTCACCATGCGGATGCACCTGTACCATTTCCCGATAGGCAAAAGCCTCCTGCCGGAGAAATTCACGCTGAAGGAGATCCACCTCTTCTATGAAACCATGATCGGCAAAAAACTAAACCCAAGCAACTTCCCAAACAAACTCATCTCCTTAGGTCTATTGGAAAAATTGAATGAGAAACGAAGCATCGGCGCCCACCGTTCGCCTACCTTCTACCGCTTCAATACCGAGGTTTATGATAAAGCTTTGGAAGAAGGATTGGTGCTGGCGTAAAGCTAATTTGGGCGTTCCCCGCTTACCAGCGGGTCAGGGGCTGTCCACTCATACGCCTGCAGGCCTTAGGCACGGGCCGGTATCCGTTTCCATCCTTAACGCGGGGTTGTATTGTTTCTAATTAATTGCGGTAAATCAATGAATTTACATCTCAACCCTATAAGCCACAACATCGATGACGACACCTGGAGAATTTAGTCTCGCCCATGAAGTGGCCAAACTGAGGAAAATACTGTTGCTTCCCATTACAAACATCGTGTTTGATGATAGATATGAATACGGTAAACAGTATTTAGATGCTGATATGGACTACATCAGGATCTATGCAAAAATATATGTAAACGATGACCTGATTGGCACCATACCCTATATGAGTGACCGATGGGGCCAATGTATGATACCAACAACTTCAGTGAGTTAGCATGGGATAAAGTATACATGCAATTTCAGGATGTTATTTTCTACAAAATACTTCAACAGGAACCGCTTGCCGCTACCGCAGAGCCTGGAATGGAATTATCATTAAATATTAAGGATAAAGAAGGAATTCTGATTAAGCAGGCTTATTGTAATTATATTAATGATGAATGGCGGGTGGTAGTTGCCGGTTTAAACGCTACGAAAAAAGTGGTAGTAACCAAAGTAGTGCTACAGCCGCCACCACCCCTTAACGGTGGCAAGGTATAATACGAGCGGTACAAACAAAAACGCCCCACTCCATTGAGCAGGGCGTTTCTTTTATCTCCGCCTTCGTTGGTATTGTCACCAACGAAATGCAAATTTTCACAGCACCTTTATAATCCAAAGCCGTAGGCTACTCGCAAGCCAACAATGCCATCGCTGTAACCATTGCCGCTAAAGTTTTCGTAGCGGGCCCCGATGTCCCATTGTTTGGTAGCATAGCCTATGCCCGGCGAAGCCAGGAAGTGAACAGGTCCGCCACCTTCGGCCACTTCAAACGCCACGCCAACTTCACCCGACAGGTAAAAATTAGAATTTATAAAAAACTTGGCACCTGCTTTTACCGGGATTATATCTGATTTGTATTTAGTTGTAAAGCCCGGAAAAGCTCCGCTGGGCGGATAAGTAACCGTTTTCGGGAAGAAATGATAAATACCACTGGTAAACGTTAAGGCCACTTTATCCGACAGGCCATATTGCAGCCTGGGAGTGAGCCCCAATCCAAAATTTAAAGTGCTGGTAGAATTTCCGACAGGAAACAAGCCATCTACGCCGATCCCAAAGCGAAAACCGCTTGATGTTGCAGATTGCGCGTTAGCCTTACTGCCGATAAATAAGATCATCACTGTTAAAATGGTAAAAAATAGTTTTGGCATTTTAGTTTTCATAGTGTTTAGATTTATAATATTGGTTTATTGAAAGTAGTTTAACGGCAAAAAAGCGCCTTATTGTATAATTAGACCTGTTAATTAATGTTAATACTCCCCGTTACTCCGGATTTGCAATCTGTTTGAAAGATTTAACTTATTATAATTCCCTCCCCTGGGAGGGGTGCGATTGGGTGTGTAGTGGCAGGGAGGGGTAAATCTGCGCCATGAAAATAATCCAAACCCCTACCTCCCCTTCCCCAAGGAAGGAATCGCACATTCCCAACCCACTGTTTGATCTTTCGAACACTCGTAATCTGCAATCGGGAATTTGGCGCACTGCCCCCGCGTTAAGGATGGCAACGAATACCGGCCTTCGTGGCTAATGCCTGTGCAGTATGAGTGAACAGCCTGGCCCGCAGGGAAACGCCCAAAACAACCCTAACGTCATCCTGAACTTGTTTCAGCACCCCACGGGACAGGTCGCCCGCATACTTAGCGTGTGGGGTGCCGAAATAAATCCGGCATGACATCAGGGGTATATAAACAAGAAAGCCCCGCTTTTCGGCGGGGCAGCTTCTTAATAATTAAGTTTATTTGGATTTAAAATTATTCGCCTTTTTCAGCATTCTCTTCGTTGGCAGCTGGTGCTTCAGGAGCTTTTTCTTCAGCAGCCGGGGCTTCTTCTACCGCAGGTGCAGCAGCTTCTACAACCGGGGCAGCTTCCGCTTTTGTTTCTTCAATTACTACCGCATCGTCAGCAGGAGTAACAGCAGCGCTTGCAGCAGGTGCAGCTTTAGCTTTGCCAGTACCAGAACCACCACGACGGCGGGTTGCTTTTTTCTCAGTTTTAGCAACATCCTTACCGTAAACGGTGTTGTAATCTACCAGTTCGATCAGTGCCATTTCCGCGTTATCACCCAAACGGTTTTCCATTTTGATGATACGGGTGTAACCACCCGGACGGTTAGCAATTTTCTCAGCGATCTCGCGGAACAGGATGGTTACTGTTTCCTTGTCCTGTAAATAACTGAATACAGTACGGCGTGAGTGTGTAGTATCGTTTTTTGCTTTGGTTAGTATAGGCTCAACATATACGCGTAAAGCTTTTGCTTTAGCTAAAGTGGTTGTAATACGCTTGTGTAAAATAAGCGATGAAGCCATGTTTGCCAGCATCGCCTTGCGATGGCTGTCTGTGCGGCCTAAATGGTTAACTTTCTTTCCGTGTCTCATTGTTTTTTAATTTTTGCACGTGCATACCGTCAGGCGACCTACCTCAGTCAAGCCCGGGAATTATGCCCTCGCTTATTGTTTGTTTATTAGATAAAAGAATAAGGAGCAAGGATAAAGGATTCTTTCATCCTTCGTCTTTACTCCTTATTCCAATTAATTATTCTTCGTCTAATTTAAATTTCGACAGGTTCATACCAAAAGATAAACCTTTTGATTTAACCAGGTCCTGAATTTCAGTCAGTGATTTTTTACCAAAGTTTCTGAATTTCAGCATATCTGCTACGTCATAAGAAACTAAGTCAGCCAGGCTGCGGATGTCGGCAGCTTTAAGGCAATTCAATGCACGTACTGAAAGGTCAAGATCAACCAGCTCAGTTTTCAGGATCTTGCGCATATGCAGGATCTCCTCATCAACTTCCTTAGTTTCTTCTTTAGCCTGGGCCTCTAACATCATGTTCTCATCGCTGAATAACATAAAGTGCTGGATCAGGATCTTGGCTGCTTCTTTCAAAGCATCTTCAGGATGTATAGAACCATCGGTAGCAATATCCAGTACTAATTTTTCATAGTCAGTTTTTTGCTCAACACGATAGTTTTCTATGGTGTACTTTACATTTTTGATAGGTGTGTAGATCGAATCGATAGCGATCACGCCTACATTGGCATCAGGGTTTTTGTTTTCTTCGCTTGCGATGTAACCACGACCCTTGTTGATAGTAAGCTCAATTTCAAGCGTTACTGATGAATCCATGTTACAGATAACAAGATCAGGATTCAGAACAGTAAAGTTGTTTGAGAACTTGGTAATATCTCCGGCCGAAAAAGCGTCCTGACCATTGATGATCACAAATACTTTTTCTGAATCTCCGGTCTCACCGCTCTTTTTCAAACGAACTTGCTTTAAGTTCAGAATGATCTCGGTAACGTCTTCAACAACACCTTTGATGGTTGAAAACTCATGATTTACTCCTGAAAAACGTACAGAAGTAATTGCATAACCCTCCAGAGATGAAAGTAAGATACGACGTAAAGCATTACCAATGGTTATACCGAAGCCTGGTTCTAATGGACGAAACTCAAACGTACCATCAAAATCATTTGCCTTCTGCATGATAACCTTGTCCGGTTTTTGAAATGCTAAAATTGCCATTTATATCCTTTATTTATTGTTTACTAATTGAATTGATTTAAACCGCGAAAATGACTGGCGCTTTGCCAATCACTTTCCGGATAAAGTATCATTATTTCGAGTACAACTCGACGATCAGGTTTTCCTTGATGTTTTCAGGTATCTCATCGCGGTTTGGATAATTAAGGAACTTGCCTGTTAAATTAGCAGCATCCCACTCCAACCAGCTGAATTTGTTGATCTTTCTGCCTGCAACCGAATTGCTTATCGCTTCCAGTGATTTTGATTTCTCACGAACCGAGATCACATCACCTGCTTTCAATGCGTATGAAGCGATATTCACTACTTCACCATTTACATTGATGTGCTTGTGGCCTACCAGCTGGCGTGCTGCCGAACGGGTTGGCGCAATACCTAAACGGTAAACTGCGTTATCTAAACGTGCCTCTAAAAATTTCAACAGGTTTTCGCCGGTGATACCTTCTTTAGCTGATGCACGATGAAACAGGTTTTCGAACTGACGCTCTAATACACCGTAAGTGTATTTTACCTTTTGTTTCTCCATTAACTGTACCGCGTACTCTGATTGCTTTCCTCTTCTTTTAGAAGCGCCATGCATTCCGGGTGGGTAATTTTTTCTTTCCAACGCCTTGTCCGGACCGAAGATCGGCTCGCGGAACCTACGCGCAATTTTTGATTTGGGGCCTGTATATCTTGCCATTTTTGTTTGTTTTAAAGTATCACGCGGCCCGCAGCCGGTGAATCTTAGCTTTAAAAAATCTGTTAATTAAACTCTTCTTCTTTTTGACGGACGACAACCATTGTGCGGCAGCGGTGTAATGTCCTTAATGGTGGTAACTTCAATACCTGTAGTTTGCAAAGTACGGATAGCCGACTCGCGTCCTGCTCCCGGGCCTTTTACAAATACTTCAACCTTGCGCAAGCCTAAATCATAAGCTACTTTGCCGCAATCGGCAGCAGCCTGGCCGGCAGCGTAAGGTGTGTTCTTTTTAGAACCCTTGAAGCCCATTTTACCAGCAGACGACCATGATATAGCCTGGCCGCTTTTGTTGGTAAGGGTAATGATGATGTTGTTAAAGGTAGCGTTTACGTGTGCTTCGCCAACCGACTCCACAATTACAACGCGCTTTTTGGTAACTTTTTTGGTCTTAGCCATCTTGTTTTTTAATTATTGATTTAATGGATTACTGAATTACTGAGTAATTAGGACCCATTAACCTTTTTAATTTATCTATTCCTGGTGATCAAAAACTAATCTCTGATCTCCAATCTCTATTTACTACTTAGTAGCCTTTTTCTTGTTAGCAACAGTCTTACGTTTTCCTTTACGGGTACGTGAGTTGTTTTTGGTACGCTGACCGCGCAAAGGCAATCCTTTACGATGACGGGTACCGCGATAGCAACCTATATCCATTAAACGTTTGATGTTCAATTGAACTTCTGAACGTAACGAACCTTCAACCTTGATCTGATCATTAATGATAGTACGGATAGCAGTAAGCTGCTCATCTGTCCAGTCCTGTACTTTGGTATCGAAATCGATGCCTGCCTGGCTCAAAATGTTCTGAGCTGTTGAGCGGCCTATTCCGTAGATATAAGTAAGTCCGATCTCTCCGCGTTTGTTTTTTGGTAAATCAATACCTGAAATCCTTGCCATATTTGTTTGTTTGTTTTAAGTACCGACCGAACGGCGGCTACCGTTGTACGAATCGTTACAATATTTTTTAATTACCCCTGACGCTGTTTGTACTTAGGATTCTTTTTGTTGATCACATAAAGTTTCCCGTTACGACGAATGATCTTGCAATCAACGCTGCGTTTTTTAATGGATGCTCTAACTTTCATCTCTTTGTTATTTATATCTATAGGTTATTCTGCCCTTACTTAGATCGTACGGACTCATTTCTAATTTCACTCTGTCGCCAGGTAAAATTTTGATGTAGTGCATACGCATTTTGCCGGATATGTGTGCAATAATCTCATGACCATTTTCAAGTTCAACCCTGAACATTGCATTTGACAATGCCTCCCGAATCGTACCATCTTGTTCAATCGAAGATTGTTTCGCCATATTATACTGATTATTACTTTATTATCCGCCTTAAAACCGGGATGCAAAATTAAATAAATTTTTTCTAATTATTATCTTTTTCTTTCAAAACTTCATCAATAAATGAAAACGTTGAAAGTATGTCGGCTTTGCCCTTATTTATCGCTATGGTATGCTCGTAATGTGCCGATGGTTTTTTATCCACTGTCGACACGGTCCAGCCATCGTTCCAAAACTTCACACCGGCACGCCCGGCATTGATCATAGGCTCGATAGCGATCACCATTCCTTCTTCCAGTTTACTGCCTGCGCCACGTTTACCGTAGTTGGGCACTTCTGGTTTTTCGTGCAGGTGTGTACCTACACCATGGCCTACCAACTCCTTCACTACGCCAAAACCATGCTTCTCTGCATGTTCCTGTACCGCGTATCCAATATCACCGATACGCAAACCTGCTACCGCTTTTTCAATACCCAAATACAGGCATTCTTTGGTAACGCGCATCAGCGTTTTGGTGGTCTCATCTACCTCGCCTATAGCAA
This sequence comes from Mucilaginibacter sp., assembly GCA_035489035.1. Classification (GTDB taxonomy): domain Bacteria; phylum Bacteroidota; class Bacteroidia; order Sphingobacteriales; family Sphingobacteriaceae; genus Mucilaginibacter. The sequence goes on along the minus strand of DATHKT010000047.1, from coordinate 181,335 downwards.
AAGTATAAGCTGAGTCGCCATAGTATTTATTCAGCACTACGCCGCAATCAACAGAAACCAAGTCGCCTTCAACCAAAACATGCTGGCTTGGAAAGCCATGTACGATCTGGTCATTCAGCGATATACAAAGCGAATAAGGGAAACCGTTATAATTCAGAAATGCGGGAACTCCACCGTTATCACGGATATAGGTTTCGGCAAGTTTATTTAATTCAATCGTTTTTACACCGGGCGCAATAACCTTCGCTATCTCGCCAAGTGTTTTTGAAACAAGTAAAGAACTTTTTCTTATGAGTTCTATCTCTTCGACAGACTTATAAAGGATCTTCGACATGCTAATAAATTAGATAACCGGCGGGGTCGATCCTGCAGATGTAGGTATCGCCGTACGCCCGGTAATGCGGCCCGTTTTCATCAAGCCGTCATAATGACGCATCAGTAAATGGCTTTCTATCTGTTGTAAAGTATCTAAAACCACACCCACCAGGATGATCAGTGATGTACCGCCAAAAAATCTTGCAAACAAATTGTTGACACCCACCATCGAAGCGAACGCCGGGATGATGGCAATTATCGCCAGAAAAATTGATCCCGGTAAAGTGATCCTTGAGATCACGCCGTCAATAAATTCTGATGTTGATTTACCTGGTTTAACGCCCGGTATAAAACCACCGTTCTTCTTCATATCATCAGCCATCTGGTTTGGATTAACCGTAATAGCCGTATAGAAGTAAGTAAACACAATGATCAATAATCCGAACAATAAATTATGCTCCCATGAATTGATATTAGCCAAAGCCATTACTACAGAATTGGATGACGTTGAAGGGAAAAATTGCGGAATAGTAGCCGGGATAAACATCAGTGCCTGCGCAAAGATAATTGGCATTACACCCGCAGCATTTACCTTTAAAGGAATGTACTGACGAACACCGCCATATTGTTTATTACCCACAATACGTTTTGCATATTGCACAGCTATTTTTCTTGTTCCCTGAACGATCAGGATGGTGAACATTACCACACCTATCAGCGCTATAATTTCAACAATGAAAGTGATCAAACCACCTTTACCACCATTACGCACATCAAGTTCCGCTAAAAACGCAGGTGGTAATTGCGCAATAATACCCACCATGATGATGAGTGAAATACCATTACCTATACCTTTATCCGTGATCTTCTCGCCCAGCCACATTACAAACAATGTACCTGCGGTGAGTATAATAACAGATAATATGCTGAACATGGCCATACCCATAACCGGGCTTACCTGGGCAGCGGTTACCTGTGATTTCACATAACCAACAGCCTGCAGGGCAGTGATACCTATGGTTAGGTAACGTGTCCATTGGTTAATTTTGTTACGGCCGCTTTCACCTTCCTTTTGCAGCTTGGCAAAGTAAGGCACTGCTATACCGAGTAATTGCACAACAATAGATGCCGATATGTAAGGCATTACGCCCAACGCAAAAATAGAGGCACGTGAAAACGAACCTCCTGCAAACATATTCAGCAACCCAACTAATCCTTCGGTTCCCTTTTGCGTGTTTAACGATGCATAATTAACACCTGGCAGGATCACGTATGAACCCACGCGGTATATTAAAAGAAATAAGAGTGTGTTAGTAATACGCACTCTTAAATCATCGATTTTCCAGATATTGGATAATGTGGTGAAAAATTTCTTCATCCTAAAATTATAGCTTAACTATGGTACCACCGGCTGCTTCTATAGCTTTTTGTGCAGTAGCAGAAAATGCATGTGCTTTAACTTCCAATTTAGCTTTCAGTTCGCCACGACCAAGGATCTTCACCAGGTCATTACGCGAAACCAAACCATGATCTTTCAAAGTTGCAAAATCTACCGCAGAAACTTTGTGTTCTTCTGCTAATTTTTGCAAAGCATCAAGGTTTACGCTTACATACTCCACACGGTTAGGGTTTTTAAAGCCCACCTTAGGAACACGGCGCTGCAAAGGCATCTGACCGCCTTCAAAACCTATTTTTCTGCTTGTACCTGAACGTGAACCGGCGCCTTTGTGGCCACGGGTTGACGTTCCGCCACGGCCAGAACCTGTACCACGGCCAATTCTTTTTCTATTTTTAGTAGAACCTTCTGCAGGTTTAAGATTACTTAAATTCATGATATTAAATATTTTCTACCGCTACCAAATGATTAACACTACGCACCATGCCTACAATAGCAGGTGTAGCTTCCACCTCAATGCTGTGGCTTATCCTTTTCAGGCCTAACGCAGCAACTGTTCTTTTCTGGCGCTCACTTCTGTCGATCACGCTCTTAATCTGTGTTATTTTGATTTTTGCCATGATGATTATCCGTTAAAAACCTTACCTATTTCAATTCCGCGGTGTTGCGCTACAGTAACAGCATCACGCAATTGTGATAATGCCGATACAGTTGCCTTAACCACGTTGTGCGGGTTTGATGAACCTTTTGATTTAGCCAATACGTTGTGTACACCTGCTGATTCAAGCACGGCGCGCATTGCACCACCTGCTATAACACCTGTACCATTTGCAGCCGGTTTAATGAAAACAAAACCGCCAGAAAATTTACCTATTTGCTCGTGAGGTATAGTACCGTTAATGATAGGCACTTTTACCAGGTTCTTCTTAGCATCATCAATACCTTTAGCGATAGCTTCAGTTACTTCTTTTGCTTTACCCAAACCATAACCTACAACACCATTCTCATCACCTACTACCACGATGGCAGAAAAGCTGAATGTACGGCCGCCCTTGGTTACTTTGGCTACACGTTGTATGCTCACCAGGCGATCTTTTAACTCGATCTCGCTGGTTTTTACTCTTTTTATATTGATTGTTGACATCTCTCGTTTCGATTAAAAGTTTAACCCGCCTTCACGTGCACCTTCAGCCAGTGATTTAACACGGCCATGATATAAGTATCCGTTCCTGTCGAAAACCACATCTTTAATTCCGGCAGCAACTGCTTTAGTAGCAACCAGTTTGCCTACGGCTACTGATTGATCTGACTTATTGCCTGTGCCTGCGAAATCTTTTGATAAAGATGAAGCCGATACGATAGTTTTTCCGGTTACATCGTCAATGATCTGGGCATAAATACCTTTGTTGCTCCTGTACACTGACAAGCGCGGACGCTCTGAAGATCCTGAAATACGTTTTCTGATCCCCTTTTTAATTCTGTCTCTTCTTGATAATTTACCTTGCATGACGATTACTTTTTAGATGCTGATTTACCTGCTTTTCTTCTCAATACTTCGCCAACAAACTTGATACCTTTACCCTTGTAAGGTTCTGGTGCACGCAGCGAGCGTATTTTTGCCGCTACCTGGCCTATCAGCTGTTTATCAATTGATTCCAAAATGATCGTAGGGTTTTTACCCTTATCAGCAGTGGTTGAAACTTTAACTTCTTTAGGCAACTCAAACACATAGTGGTGAGAGTATCCCAACACAAGGTCAAGTGTGTTGCCGGTGTTAGTTGCGCGGTAACCCACACCTACTAATTCCTGCTCAACTTTGTAACCTGTGGTTACGCCAACTACCATGTTATTTAAAAGCGAACGGTATAAACCGTGTAATGCTTTGTGACGTTTTTGCTCAGAAGGGCGTTTTACTAATAAATTCCCTTCTTCCTGTTCAACAATGATATCACTGTCAACAGCCTGGTGCAATTCTCCTTTAGGACCCTTTACTGTAACAACGTTGTCGCTGCTTACAGTGATGGTTACTCCTGCCGGTACTGCTATAGGTGCTTTTCCTATTCTTGACATTGGTTAATTTCCTCCTGATTGATTAATAAACGAAGCATAATACCTCACCGCCAATGTTCTGTTGGCGTGCCTCTTTATCGGTCATTACACCTTTAGAGGTTGAAAGGATAGCGATACCTAAACCATTTAATACTCTTGGCAAGTTAGCCGTGCCTGCGTATTTTCTCAAACCTGGTTTACTGATGCGCGAAATGCTGCGGATAGCAGGTATTTTAGTTATCGGATGGTATTTCAAGGCAACTTTGATGATGCCTTGAGGACCAGTTTCTTCAAACTTAAAATTAGCGATGTAACCTTTGTCGAAAAGCACTTTCGTGATTTCCTTCTTCAGATTTGATGCAGGAATTTCAACAACCCTGTGGTTGGCTTTAATAGCATTCCTTACTCGTGTAAGATAATCTGCGATTGGATCTGTATTCATTTTATTGTGTTATGATAGCGGTTTCCGTAGACCTGCTATCGGTTAATCTTATTTCGGATTTCGGAATTTCGATTTTGGATTTATTCCTTTTCGATCGACCTAATTCGAATCTGTTTCTTTTCTGTTGCTGCGGATATTCAAAATTCCGAAATTGAAATTCCGAAATCCGAAATCGAGCTTACCAGCTTGCTTTCTTAACTCCCGGTATTTTGCCTGCCAATGCCATATCACGGAATGTTACACGTGAGATGCCAAACTGGCGCATATAACCACGCGGACGGCCTGTAAGCTTGCAACGGTTGTGCAATTTTACCGGTGACGAAGCTTTAGGCAATTTGTCTAATCCTTCGTAATCGCCTGCGGCTTTAAGGGCTGCTCTTTTTTCAGCGTATTTAGCTACTAATCTGGCGCGTTTTATTTCACGGGCCTTTACACCTTCTTTAGCCATTATCTAGTCTGATTTTTAAATGGTAAACCAAATTGTTTCAGCAATTCTAATGCTTCCACATCATTTGTTGCCGATGTTACAAAGGTAATATCCATACCCTGTATCTTGTTGATCTTGTCAATGTTGATCTCAGGGAAAATGATCTGCTCTGTAATACCCAGCGTATAGTTTCCTCTTCCGTCAAAACCTTTATCGTTGATGCCTTTAAAGTCACGTATACGTGGCAGGGCAACCGAGATCAAACGGTCTAAAAACTCATACATTGTATTATCACGTAAAGTAACACGTACGCCTACAGGCATATTTTTACGCAATTTAAAGTTCGATATATCCTTTTTAGATTTTGACGAAACCGCTTGCTGACCGGTAATAGTACTCAGATCAGCGATTGTAGTTTCGATCAGTTTCTTATCAGTGGTAGCAGCGCCAACACCCTGGTTGATCGCGATCTTCTCAAGCTTAGGAACCTGCATTACGCTTTTGTACTGAAATTTTTCTTTCAGCGCGGTGCGCACTTCGTCCCTGTATTTTGTTTTTAGTCTTGGTACGTATGTTGCAGTTGCCATTACTTAATTTCCTCCCCTGATTTTTTTGCTATTCTAACTAATTTGCCTGCAGCATTTTTCTGCCTGCCTACGCGGGTTGGTTTTCCTGTTTTAGGATCAACCAGCATCAGGTTTGAAATAGCTATAGCAGCTTCCTTCTTTACAATTCCGCCGTTAGGGCTGGCAGCATTTGGCTTAGTATGTTTTGATACCAGATTGGCACCTTCAACAATAGCACGGCCTTTTTCTAATATTACTTCTAATATTTTGCCTTGTGAGCCTTTTGAATCACCTGCTATAACCTTTACCAGGTCGCCCTTGCGGATCTTTATTTTTGCAGGCTGTGTGTGTTGTTTCTTTTCCATGTTACAATACCTCCGGTGCTAATGATACAATTTTCATAAATTGCTTCTCGCGCAACTCTCTTGCAACAGGGCCGAAGATACGTGTGCCTCTCGGCTCATCCTGGTTATTTAACAAAACGGCTGCGTTGTCGTCAAAACGGATATATGATCCGTCTTTGCGGCGGATCTCTTTCTTGGTCCGCACTACTACTGCTTTTGATACAGTACCTTTTTTAATGTTGCCTGAAGGCAGAGCACTCTTTACGGTAACTACTATCTTATCACCAATAGAAGCATATCTTTTACCGGTACCGCCCAACACGCGGATCACTAAAACTTCTTTAGCGCCACTGTTATCGGCTACGTTTAATCTTGATTCCTGTTGTACCATTGCTATTTAGCCCTTTCTATTATTTGAACTAATCTCCAGTTTTTGCTTTTGCTCAAAGGACGTGTTTCCATAATCAATACGGTGTCGCCAATACCACAGGTATTTGCTTCGTCATGAGCCATAAATTTGGTAGTTTTCTTCACGAACTTACCATAGATCGGGTGTTTCACCTTCCGCTCAACAGCTACTACAATAGACTTTTCCATCTTATTGCTAACTACCAGGCCGGTACGTGTTTTTCTTAAATTTCTTTCCATCTTCTACGCTTATTTAGTTTCAGAAGCTGACGCTGCTTTACGCTTTGTTAATTCAGTATTTAAACGAGCAATGTCCTTGCGCACCTTAGTGATACGGGTTGGGTTCTCGATGGCCGATACTGCATGGGCAAAAGTCAGCTTGGTAAGATTACCTCTCTCCTCGCCAATCCTTGCATTCAATTCTTCAGTAGTTAGCTCTAAAATTTCTGAGTTCTTCATTTTTCTTATTTGTTGTAATGTTGCAAGGTTGTAATGTTGTAATGTTTCTTTTCTGTTTAGCCGGATGTTTAACCTTTCAACATTCCAACTTTACAACGTTTCAACCTAAAGTTTATGCCTCTACGTAATCTCTACGTGTTACAAACCGGGTTTGAACCGGCAATTTTTGTGCTGCAAGGCGCAACGCCTCTTTGGCAACTTCTAATGGCACACCTTCGGCTTCGAAGATGATCCTTCCGGGGCGAACTACCGCTACCCAGTATTCAGGAGCACCTTTACCTTTACCCATACGTACTTCTGCTGGTTTTTTGGTTACAGGCTTGTCAGGGAATATCCTGATCCATACCTGGCCTTCACGTTTCATAAAACGTGTTACAGCAATACGTGCAGCTTCGATCTGGCGGCTGGTGATCCAGGCCGGCTCGAGTGATTTTATACCGAAAGAACCAAATGACAGTTCAGCACCACGAGTGGTCATCCCTTTCATTCTGCCTTTTTGCATTTTCCTGAACTTCGTTCTTTTTGGCTGTAGCATTTTTTTAAGCTTTTATATCTAAACGATGTCTCGCGACTTGATTATTCCTAATTATCTTCTTCCTGCTGGTCCACCCGGACGGCTTCCACCACCACCCGGACGATTACCACCGGCACCGCCACCCTGGCGATTTGGTCCACCTTGTCCACCCGGACGGTTGCCGCCGCCACCTCTACGGTCGCCGCCTGCACCTGGGGCGCCACCGCCGCGGCGATCTCCGCCTCTGCGTTCGCCACCACGTTCACCGCCTCTTTCATTACCACGCCCGCCAAATCCGGCTGCGCCTTCTGGGCGACCACCTTTACCGCTCGCGCTGCTTGCACCACCAATGTTTGGTGATAAATCGCGTTTGCCGTAAACTTCACCTTTACAGATCCATACTTTAACACCGATCTTACCATAAGTGGTAAGGGCTTCTGCCAAAGCATAGTCAATATCTGCACGGAAAGTGTGCAATGGTATTCTTCCTTCTTTATATTGTTCTGTACGTGCCATTTCAGCACCGCCTAAACGGCCCGATGTCATAACCTTTATTCCTTCAGCACCCATTCTCATGGTTGAAGCAATAGTTGTTTTCATGGCACGACGGAAAGAAATACGTGCTTCAAGTTGTTTCGCAATGCCTTCTGCAACTAATTGTGCATCAAGCTCAGGGCGTTTGATCTCGAATATGTTGATCTGAACTTCCTTTTTAGTCAGTTTCTTCAACTCTTCTTTGATCTTATCAACTTCCTGGCCGCCTTTACCGATCACAATACCCGGACGGGCAGTGTGGATAGTTACGGTAATGCGTTTCAATGTGCGCTCAATAACTACTTTAGAAATACCGCCTTTGGCGATACGTACTGAAATATATTTGCGGATCTTTTCGTCTTCAACTAATTTGTCGGCATAATGATTGCCACCGAACCAATTAGAATCCCAACCTCTGATGATTCCTAATCTGTTACCTATTGGATGTGCTTTCTGTCCCATTTCAAATTAATTGTTAGCGTTTTTACTGTCCACTATAAGGGTTACGTGGTTTGAGCGTTTGCGGATACGGTATCCCCTTCCTTGCGGAGCAGGGCGTAACCTTTTAAGCTGACGGCCACCACCTACTGAAACCTCTTTCACAAATAAACCGCTGTCTTCAACACGTTTGCCTTCATTTTTTGCTTCCCAGTTTTTAATAGCCGACAGCAATAATTTCTCTACACGTATAGCAGCTTCCTTGTTGGTAAATTTTAATATATACAATGCTTTTTCAACATTCTCACCACGGATCAGGTCAACCACCAAACGCATTTTGCGCGGCGAAGTAGGACAGTTCTGTAACTTAGCAGCAGAAGCGCCCCCAACCTGGGCTTTCGCAGCTTCCTTTTGTTGCCTGATCAATACAGACTTCTTAATTTTTGTTGTTGCTTCCATTACCTGTTATTTTTTCTTTTCTGCGTGACCACGGAATGTACGTGTCGGCGCAAACTCGCCCAACTTGTGCCCAACCATGTTTTCTGTTACATACACAGGGATAAACTTGTTTCCATTGTGTACTGCGAATGTATGACCAACGAAATCAGGAGAGATCATGGAACGACGTGACCATGTTTTTACTACTGATTTCTTATTAGAATCATTCAGCGTCACAACCTTTTTCTCAAGGTTATGATCTATATAAGGTCCTTTTTTAATTGAACGAGCCATTATTTCTTCCTTCTTTCAATGATGTAACGATCAGATGTTTTCTTTTTGTCACGAGTCTTAAAGCCTTTGGCTAAAATACCTTTACGTGAACGTGGATGACCACCTGAAGCCCTTCCTTCACCACCACCCATAGGGTGATCGACTGGGTTCATAGCTACACCACGAACTCTTGGACGACGGCCTAACCAGCGTTTTCTACCAGCTTTACCTAATACCGAGTTGGATCTTTCGCCATTTGAAACGGTACCGATAGTAGCCAAGCAAGTCGACAGTATCATACGTGTTTCGCCTGAAGGCAACTTGATGATAGCATATTTGCCATCACGTGCCGAAAGCTGGGCGTAAGTACCTGCACTACGTGCGATGGTACCACCCTGACCAGGGTTCAATTCGATATTATGAATGATAGAACCCAACGGGATATTCTTTAAAGGCATGGTGTTGCCAACCTCTGGAGTTGCTGTCTCGCCTGATGTAACAGTTTGTCCAACTGTTAATCCTTCAGGAGCGATCATGTATCTTTTCTCGCCATCCACGAAGTGCAATAAAGCAATACGCGCTGAACGATTAGGATCATACTCAATAGTTGCAACCTTTGCAGGGATATCAAACTTATTACGTTTGAAATCAATTAACCTGTAGGCTTGCTTATGGCCACCACCCATGTAGCGCATGGTCATTTTACCGCTGTTGTTACGACCACCGGATCTAGTGTTCGCAGAAACCACCAACGACTTCTCAGGAACGTTCGTTGTGATATCCGAGTTAGATACGTCTACCCTGAAACGGGTACCGGGCGTAACCGGTTTAAATCTTTTAACTGCCATCTCTGTTTTTATATATTATTATAAAAATCTATTGTTTCGCCATCTTTCAAACTGATGATCGCTTTTTTGTAAGTAGCTGAGCGGCCGGATACGGCGCCTGCCTTAGTATTGCGACTTTTCAGTTTCCCGATGTATTTCATGGTGTTTACTGCGGTAACATTCACACCATACATTTTCTCAATTGCACCTTTGATCTGGATCTTGTTCGCCCTGTGATCAACCTTAAAGGCATAGCGGTTAAGCTTCTCGGTTAGTTGAGTTACTTTCTCAGTAAGTAAAGGTTTCTTTAAAATTTCCATAATTACTTAGCTAATGCTTCCTCCAAAGTTTTAAGCGCGCCTGAGGTTAATAAAAGCTTACCGGCGTTCAACACATCATAAGTGTTCAACTGTTCTACCGAGATCACTTTAGTTTTCTTCAGGTTCCTGCTTGATAAATACACGTTATTATTTTCAGCTCCTGCCAGTACCAATAATGTTTTATCATTGGTCACATTCAGGTCGGCCTCCATTTTGATGTAGTTTTTAGTTTTGATAGAATCAAAATTGAAATCTTCCAAAACCAAAATGCTGTTATCTTTCGCTTTGTATGATAAAGCTGATTTGCGGGCCAGTGATTTAAGCTTCTTGTTTAACTTGAAGCTGTAATCGCGCGGTTGCGGACCGAAAACGCGGCCACCACCATTAAACAAGGGTGATTTAACGCTACCGGCACGGGCGCCGCCTGTACCTTTTTGCTTATATAGTTTGCGGGTTGAACCTGCAATTTCATTACGCTGTTTTGATTTGTGTGTACCCTGGCGCTGGTTAGCAAGATATTGCTTCACATCAAGGTAGATAGCGTGATCATTGGGCTCGATTCCGAATACGGAGTCAGGAAGCTGCACCTTGGCACCTGTTTCTTTACCTGATACGTTTAATACTTTAACTTCCATCTTATTTATCGACTATTACCAATGAACCCTTAGCTCCTGGGATGGAACCCTTAACTACCATCAGGTTTTGCTCAGGATAAACTTTCAAAACTTCTAAGTTTTGAACTTTAACACGAACATTACCCATTTGACCAGCCATACGCATACCTTTAAATACACGTGAAGGCCATGATGATGCACCCAAAGAACCTGGCGCACGTAAACGATTGTGCTGACCGTGAGTTTGCATACCCACACCACCAAAACCGTGACGCTTTACCACACCCTGAAAACCTTTACCCTTTGATGTACCAACCACATCCACAAAATCTCCGGCAGCGAAAATCTCTACAGTGATCGTATCACCAAGAGTTTTTTCATCTTCGAAAGATTTGAATTCAACCAATTTACGCTTAGGCGTTGTGTTGGCTTTCTGGAAATGACCTTTTAGGGGAGCAGGGGTGTTTTTCTCTTTTTTCTCACCATACGCCAGCTGAACTGCGGCGTAGCCGTCTGTTTCAACAGAACGAACTTGTGTTACCACACAAGGGCCAGCTTCGATTACTGTGCAAGGAATGTTCTTCCCTGTTTCATCGAAAATGCTGGTCATTCCTACTTTTTTACCAATAATTCCTGACATTTTCTAAATTTTGTTTGTGTCCATCGAAGCAGTAGGGCCTCGTTCAAGACATTTGTATCCCCCGAAAGGGACGGCAAAGATAGATATTTTACATTAATTGTCAAATAGATAAGAAGTTATTTTTTTATAAATTATTTATAGGGGGATTTGGAGGAGAAATCGAGGGGTTGATTGGCGCGATTGTTCAGTAATTAGCATCATATAATATAATGGCGCACCAACCGCCCGTTCAAGTGTCCACACTTGATCGCAAACAAATTTGAGCGTCCACGCTCAAGTTAATAAATCACTTTCAAAGGACTTTCAGGATTAGCACTGCTATACCAAAACTCATGCGGCGCACCCACGAAACCGGCCCTAACCGGATTTTCATGGATATAATCTATCTTTTGATCAATAACCGCTGGCGTATAAAGTAGCACAGGATAATTACCATGCTGCCAAAACTGATGATTGACGTTTAAAGGATTGTATTTACCGGCCCGTTCAAAAGATTTGGTCATCCAGTCGCGCCTGCTTTCCTGGTTATTTTCGGCGATCATTTTGAAAAGCTCTTTAGAGGTATAGGTTTTAAATCGGCCCAAAACATCGCCAAGTGAACCGTCAGTTACACTAACTACCATATGGATATGGTTTGTCATGATCACATAGGCGTAAATGTTGAGTTTATTATGCTTTTGATTCCAGGCCAGGTTTTCAACGATAAAATCATTGTATAATCGCCTGGTAAAAACATCAATCCAGTCTGTTACGGTTAAAGTGACGAAATATAGTTCGTCTGTTGAAGCATTGCGTGCCATGAACTAAATATGAGAAATTTATTTGTAAAACTTTCCTTGACGTGAGCGTGGACGCTCACAACTTTATGTGTTCAAGTGTGGACACTTGAACAGGCGGGGGGGGACTTGCGAAGTTTTAAAAACTTCGCAAGTCTGTACTATTTGATACCCGCCCAATCAAGTGTCCACACTTGATTGCAAACAATTTCGAGCGTCCACGCTCACGTCGATAAAAGAAAAACAACAAAATATTTATCTTTACTTCATGTATCGCCCCAAACTCTTTTTCGCACTATCGATAATTACTACGCTGATTACCGGCAACGCCTTTGCCCAGGATACTGTTAAAAAATCCTCAATTAAACTTTTACCCCCGCCAGTATTTGAGCAGGAGCCACTTTTTCCAGGCGGTCTAACCGCGTTTTCAAAATTCGTTACCAATAACCTTCAATATCCGGAGGTGGCCAAGTTAATTGGTCTTACAGGCAAAGTGTATGTTTCTTTTGCAATAGATAAGGATGGTTCAGTAACCGATGTAAAGCCCATTAAATGCATGGGTGCCGGTTGCGAATCGGAAGCTGAGCGGGTGGTTTCTATGTCGCCAAAATGGTCGCCAGGATTTTTGAAGGGGGAACCGGTCAAAGTAAAATTTGTTGTGCCGGTTTCTTTTAACTTCGAAGACGATAACACGAAAACCACGATGAAAAGCCTGAGAAAATCGAACTATGGTTTTGTGTTCTTTATAAACAACAAAACTTATACCCTTAATGAAGCCGAAGCCATACTGGGCAAGTCCTTTAATCCAATAACGGTAAACACCGTGGAAACCTACAATGACCCCAAATATGCTATGCCCGATAAAAAAGCGGTATACCTGGTGGTAATGAAAAATAGTTAAGTGCGATCTTTAAATTCTTTTTATAAAGACTTCACCAGCTATATTGTTTAGCACAAGATTCTTCCCTCTATTCCGTTATTGTATCACCAATAACCCAAAGTGAAAACCTATTACCGCACTATCACATTTCTACTTCTATTACTATCAGGCAACAGCGCCATTGCAGCTACGCCGCATATCGATTTGACCCGTACCCGGCAAAAAGCCCAACAAACTTTACTCTACTGTAAGCAAAAAGGCTACAACATCAGGTACTGCATTTTGATTGATATGAACCTGCCATCCGGCGTAAAGCGTTTTATAGTATGGGACTTTCGTAAAAACGACACCTTGCTTACAGGCCTCATTAGTCACGGTTGCGGCCGGTATCCCTGGTCGGGTATGTGGTCAAAAGATAAGCCCGCATTCAGCAACCTTGACGGCAGCCATTGTACCGCATTAGGAAAATATCAAATAAATAGCCGTACTTATAGCGCCTGGGGCATCCATGTAAAATACTACCTCACAGGGCTCGAAAGTACCAACAACAATGCTTTAGTGCGACAGATCGTGTTTCACTCCTGGGAGCAGGTTTCTGAGAGTGAGGTATACCCCAACGGCACACCCGAAGGCTGGGGCTGCCCTGCCATCTCAAACAATACCATGAAAACTGTCGATGCCTTAATACGTCAGCAAAAAAAGCACATACTGATGTGGATATACAATTAGGTAAAGCAAAAGGCTTACCTGCTTAACAAAATTGTGACTTTGGATAATGCTTAAAAGCGCTATTTTTATTGCATGAAACACCTGTACCTTATACTATTTCTTTTAATCACTCCTTTTTTATCAAACGCCCAAACTAATTCAACGCCTGATACTGCAAAACGAAAAGTTTTTACATCTGTAGAAGTGGAGCCTGCATTTCCGGGAGGCATCAATCAATTTTATCAATATATCAATACCCATGTGCAATATCCTGATGTGGCGCTATTGTTAGGCGTCAATGGTAAGGTGACAGTATCTTTTTGGGTGGACAAGAGCGGCAGGGTGGTAGATGTTAAGGCGCAAAAAAGCCTTGGCTCGGGTTGCGAATATGAAGCGGCCAAGGTTGTCTCTTCCTCACCCCGCTGGCGGCCCGGCATACAGAATGGGCGCCCGGTAAGAGTGCAGTATACCGTGGAGGTGAGCTTTACTAAAACGAAAAGAAAGATCGCCATTAAGGAATTAAAAGATTCGGCTTATGGCTTTGTGTTCAATATCAACAATACATTGTATACCATAGACGAAGCCGAAGCACAATTAGGCGAAACATTTAAACAAGCCGAAATAGAAAGCACCGAACTGTTTTATAACCCAGATAATGATCGGAAATTTATTATTGCGGGGAAAAAGGAGATATATTTAATAAAATTGAAATCTTAGCGAGTTTATACACAGCTGTTTCGTTATTTATTTGCTTAAATTCATCCATCCTAATTTAGATCTATAACGATGAAAACAATCCTGAATATCTTCATCCCCGCTCTCTTAGTGTCTATATTATTCTTCAGCTGCAAACCCAAACCGCACGATCGCCTCGCCAACTCAAGTCGTGAGGATAAAAATGGCTGGATCTATGTGCACCTGGAAGGTTCGCCTGCCGATATCGGCTACCAGCATGGTTACCTCGTGGCAAAGGAAATTGATACGCTCATCAAAGTAATGCAATTCTATCTGCCTAAAACCACCGACAGGAAATGGGATTTTTACCGTGCCGCTGCAGGTCGCTTTTTATGGAAGAAGATAGACAAGGAATACCAGGACGAGATAAAAGGCATTGCCGAAGGCTTGCAAGCCAAAGGCATGAAGTATGATTCGCTGGATATTACCGCGTTGAACGCCAATATCGAATTAGCCGAATATTATGTGCCCGAACTGATGAATAAAGCTAAACCCGGCAGCGGCGACAATAAGGCCCCCGGCAATTGCAGCGCCTTTATAGCCACCGGCAGTTTCACTAAGGATCACAAGATAGTGATGGGCCATAATAATTGGACGGATTATATCGTAGGTGAGCGCTGGAACGTGATCGCTGATATCAAACCACTAAAGGGCAATCACATGCTGATGGACTGCGCGCCCGGTTTTATCCATAGCGGAGATGACTTTGTAGTAAGCAGTAGTGGCATCATGATCACTGAAACCACAATTACCGGCTTTAAGGGCTTTGATACGACCAAGGCACCTGAGTTTGCCCGCGCCCGCCATGCTGCCCAATACAGCAATAGTATAGATGATGTGGTGAAAGCCATGACAACCGACAACAACGGCGGCTACGCCAATGACTGGTTGATAGGCGATACCAAAACCAATGAAGTAGCCAAACTGGAACTCGGCCTGAAAAATTATAAGTTATGGCGGTCAAAAGATACGGCTATTATCGGGTCTAATTTCCCAAGCGATCCTAAACTGATCAAAGAAGAAACCACCTTTGATGTGAACGATCCTACCACCTCGCCAAATGCCCGTAAGCTGCGGATGGAGAAACTGGTGGTGATCGATAACAAAGGCAAACTAAGTGACGCTACAGGCAAAGTGATTGAAGGCGATACTTATGATGCCCTTAACAAGAAGAACGCTTACAACCGTTGCGTGATAGATGGCCATGTGGAAGAAGACCCTAAGGGCGTGCCCGAGTGGGACGAAGGCCCTTATTATCCTATGGGTGCCGTGCAAGGGAAGGTCATCACTACCGAATTAGCCAAGAAAATGCAGTTTTGGGCACACATGGGCCATCCCGGCGGCGCCGATTTTTTAGCTGCACCTTACTTTGCCAAACATCCTGAATATAAATGGCAAAGTCCTTATTTAAGAGATATGAAGGCTTATCCGTGGACGCTGTTTAGTGCGAAGTAATTAGCTATTTCGTATATGACTATTTTTTACCGGTGATATCATCTATGATTTGCTGGGTGCTATCGCGCGAATCCATTTCCTGTACAACATCACCTCTTAATGGCTTCAGCAAAAGCATCAGCATAACAAAAAGCGACCCTATCCCAAAAGCGCCAAATATCCATGGCAGGGTATCACCCATCCTTTTGTCAAATGAATCATAATTAGGGGTTAATATATTTAATGACGTGGCTACAGCCTGATAGTTCGGTAAATTAGTTGCAGCAGTGTATTGTTTCAGATCAGTACTGTAAGAAACACGGTCCAGGTATACAAAATTATCAAACGACTTAGATTTAAAATCCGCCTCACTTTTTTTCGCAAAATGCTTAAATCTTTCATCTTTTTCGGATGATGATAAACGATTCCTGATCGTTTTTTGATATTTCACACCTAACCATGCAAATGGTGTGTGCTTTAAATTGTCATCATGGATTACTTGCATGGTATCCGGGCCATTAAAAGGCTTCGTTTCAATTTGTATAGCGCCATTTTTGGCTCTACTACCATAACGATGCATGGCCGAATTGCCATTTAATAAAATAATGTTTTTGATGGCATGAGGATTTATTTTATAAAGATCTTCCTTTTGTACTATTTTATTATTCAAAACGATCAACGCATTATCGCTTGTTATCGGGCTTCCTTTTGCTCCTATCTTATAATTATATGTTTTTGTTGTATGATTCAAATCATAAACAGGAACAACGGCATATATATACATATCGTAATCAGAACTATATCTGCCGCTTACTTTAAAACGTGTTTTAAATCTCACCAGCTTTTTATCAGCGTAGTAGTGCTTTACCGAATAGTATTTGGTTTTAGGTATACTATCAATTTGGCTAATGTTGTCAAGCTTTGTTAGTTTTCCGGTTTCTGCCTGAAGGTAAAATTGTGCCACGATCACAGGAATAGCCATTCCTATGGATGCGCACATCATCAAACCAAATAATGGATCTCCCCTATTGTTTTTTGTACTCAGATTCAATAGTTTAAAACGAGGTCTTAACCATATTAAAATAGGTATCCACACAAATGCCCATGGCGCCCAAAAGTCCAGAATATCTTCGTCTACAGTCGCGGCATTACTTTTAATAAATAACAACCATCGCAATAAGCTATATGCTACGACCGAACCCGCTGAGATAATTAAAAAAGGAATAAATATTAGCCTTATTTTTTGGCCAAATTGTTTCATGAAAGATTAAAGGTTTAGGTAAATATAAGATTATTCCATCATCAATCTCCTGATCAACTCCGCACTCTGCGTCTTTCCTTCTTCCAGCCGGTCGGCGAAAAAGGCTTGTACCTCGTTAAAATGTTTTTTGTAGCCCTCCATATCACCATAACCAATAATGGCCGACCATTCCCTTACTGCCGAATGAAACTCCAAATCATCACCACGGATGGTTTTATCATACAAGGCGGTTTCAATGGATTCTTCCAGCAGTTCTTCATTCTTAAACAAGTATTCGGCAATACCCAACCTTAGACGGAAAGGCGGTGTCTGGCAGATCAGGTTATCATAAGGGTTTACACCCAAATGGTACCAGGCATCCACCATGCTTAATATACTTAAGTGCGAATTGGGTTTTTGTTGTTCAGGCCTTTGAGAAAGTGAAAATTCTTTCATCACCTTATCACTCAGCATAATAGGCTTGCGGCTTTCGTGAAACACAAAGTCACGGGCACGGTATATCCTCGCCCTGAAGGTAACCTCCTCTTCCTTGATCATCAGCTTAAACAATTCCGACTCAGATATGGCATAGCGTTTTACCTGTTGCCTTGCATAGGGGTTCAGGATGGCCAGCCCGGCATACACGTGTGCTTTATAGCTGAATATACGCAGGGTGGTCAATATCTTTACATTATCTATCCCGCCTACATACGAACCATTCTCCCAGGGGAAAAATCCTGCTTCTTTCCAGGCGGTACCCATACTTTCGAACCCTACGTGCGTTACGGCCTGTGTATCCGCTACGATCTTGTCGTGCTCATGATAATCGGCTATCTCCACAATATCGGTCTTTACGGCTGTAAACAGATCCAGCATACGCTGATATGCAGCCTCATCCGAGCGATGTTTGATCAAAATAAGCTTCTGCCCTTCCGGCTCAAAACCCGGCCCGTGCATGGCGTGGAAGGTAATGATCTGCGAATCTGCCGGCAGGTATTTTTCAAATATGGCTATCTCCGGGTGCTTAACCGAGGTTTGCCCGGCTACAATGGCCCCGTATTTGGTTGCAGGGCCATAAGCGGCCACTACCTCTTCCAGTCTGTCCGCTTCTACAGAGTAAATAACCAAGTCGTTGGAACGTGCTACATCACCCCCATTATCCATTACTTTAATGCCTAACGGGTTAAGCTCCTCTTCCAGCTTGCTCCTGTTCTCGGGCAGATCGCAGCCGCAAACCGTATAACCCGCCTTTGCAAAGGCTTTGGCATACAGGCGCCCCATGTCGCCCAGTCCGATAATACCGATATTCATTTTGCTAATATAGGGATGAGCGGCATATTTATATTAATACTTCATATTCTTGATGATAATGTGCCTCATTTTTCATTAAATTAGCATATCCTTTATTCATAGTTAGGAGTATAACGACAATAAAATTATTTTTGCAAGGGTTATTAATTAATAATTAACTTACCAGTCTAAATTTTATACCGTATGATAAAGCGTTTCTTATTGCCAGGCTACCTGATTTTATTTATAAGTTTTACCCTGTTTGCCGGCAAGGCATTTCCGCAGGCTACCCCTGCTAAACCAGTGCCTGTAAAGCCAGCACCTGTCAGTCCAACTGCTGCCGCCCAAAAGGCAAAAGATTTGAGAATGCAGGTTGATCCGGCCCAGATGAACGACAAAACGCTTGCAGGGCAATATCAATACCTCCTTACCAAAAGCTATCATTACCAGGAGCCCATACTTGCTGCATTCTGGAAAAACTTCAGAGATACGCTTGGTGTTGAGCGCCATAAGGTTAAAGAACTGCAAGCCAGGCTATCTACCCAAACCAAAACAGTAAGCAGCTTAAAAGCCGATGTAACCACCAAAGAACAATCACTTACCGAAACGAATGCCAAAGTGGATAATATCAGCGTGTTTGGTGTGATGCTGCCAAAATCAACCTATAACCTGGTCATGTTCGGCTCGGTAGCAGGTTTGGCGCTGGCGCTGATTATCGTTATCGCTACTACTGCTAAATACAAGCATGAGGCCAGGCACCGCATTGAGTTATACGAGGAGATAGATGAGGAATACAAAAGTTTTAAAGCCAAAGCCAACGAAAAAGAAAAGAAACTGGCCCGCGAGCTGCAAACCGAGCGTAATAAGGTGGATGAATTGATGGGGCGTGGCTAATCGCTTCCCCGTTGCCTGTGTCCCCACAGGCAACTATCTCTCCCCGCTGTTTGTGTCCTCACAGACAGCCATGAAACTATCACCATGAAAGCTTACCTGTTCGGCTGGAACCCCATCAAATTTGCCTGGAGTGATCTTGACGATGATATTCAAAAGCTGGCCGATACCGGGGAACTGGAGGATAACTGGAGCGTGGCCAGCCATAAAGCCATTCAGCCCGGCGACAGGGCTTATGTTATCAGGCTTGGTGTTGAACCGAGAGGGATATTCGCATCAGGCTTTATTTCAACCAAGCCTTATCCTGCGTTTCGCAATGGCAGGTCGTATTACCGTATAGGCATCAAATTCGATATCCTGCTTAATCCCAATAAAGAACCTATCCTTAGCCTCGATTTTTTAAAAACAGGTGATCTATCTACCCAAAACTGGACGCCGCAGGCATCGGGGATTTCTATTAAGCCGCAACTGGCTGATGAAGTGGAAGGTGTCTGGCTCGATTTCTTATCCACGCGCGATGAGATGAAGGGTTATTTATAGCTTTTTCTGCTGTCTATTTCCTCACAGGCAGCTATCCGCTAAACGAGCCTCATTTATAATTAAAAAAATACCGTGAAAATACGGGTTGATTTCTGAAAAAAAATTAGTAAGCTTTACAAGGTTAAATTATTCCCTCGTTCATCACTTAAACCTAACTATTTGATCCTTTAAACAGAGGGGGATATTAACTGAATACCCTTCCTAATAGGGACTATTGGTATGACCAGTACAAAAAAGTCGAATCAATCGGTTATTGCTCCGGATGCTATATCTCCGGTTGATTGGAATGTGGAAAATATTCGCTTCCGGAAACTCATTGAAAACAGCCATGATGGCATTTCTCTCTTAGATAAAAATCTCAAAGTTATATACCGTAGCGCTTCTGCCGAACGCATCAATGGCTGGAATGAAATAGACCGTGCTAAATATAGCATGGGCGATTTGATCCATCCTGATGATCTGGACCGGGTTCAGTCACTTCTTAATGATATACTCAGCAAGGCCAATGAGTCTCAAACCTGTGTTTTTCGTTCAAAACATTTCAAAGGTTCTTACATATGGATCGAGAGTGTTTTTTCTAATTATCTCAATGATCCGGATATTAATGCTATTGTTTGCAATTTCAGGGATATTTCCGCCAGGAAACAGGCTGAAGAAAAGCTCCAGCAAACGATAAAGGAGTTAGTCGACTATAAATACGCGTTGGATGAATCGTCTATCGTTGCAATCACCGACCAGAAAGGGATCATTAAACATGTAAACGACAATTTTTGCCGTATATCTAAATACAGCGAATCTGAACTGATTGGTCAGGATCACCGCATTATTAATTCGGGCTTTCATGATGAAACATTTATACGCAATTTGTGGGTAACCATAGCAAAAGGCGATATCTGGAAAGGGGAATTGAAAAATAAAGCTAAGGACGGCAGTTATTACTGGGTAGATACCACCATTGTTCCTTTTTTAAACGACAATGGCAAACCCTATCAATATGTTGCCATCCGGTCGGACATTACCGAACGCAAGCTCAGCCAGGAGAGGATTATCGAAAGTGAGTCTTTTATTAAAACCATCACTGATAATTTGCCGGCGATGATCGCTTACTGGAATGCTGACCTGAATTGCTTATTTGCGAATAAACCCTACATGGATTGGTTTGAAAAACAGCCCCATGAAATGCTTGGTATTAATAAGCGCGACCTGCTTGACAAGGATGAATTTGAGTTGCACGAATCGCACATACAGAATGTGCTGAAAGGTATTTCGCAAAGGTTTGAACGCACATTTCATGGGCTGGATGGGAAAAGAATACATACTGACACCCAATACTTACCGGATAAAGATGGCAACATAATTAAAGGCTTTTATTCATTGATATATGATGTAACAGATGTGAAGCTTGCCGAAAGGGAGGTTAAGAAAAAAACTGAACAGATTGAAGACCTATTGGATAATATTACAGATGGCTTTATCTCATTAGATGAAAACATGTGCTATACCTATGCTAATAAACGGATAGGTGAAATACTTGGCTGCGAGCCGGAATCGCTGATCGGAAAAATGATATGGGAACTCTTTCCTGAGGCCATCGGTTCGGCAACATATAATGCCATATACACTGCTTATAATTATAAAACTTACGTATGCAACGAAGACTATTATGCGCCCCTAAAATTATGGCAGGAAAATAGGGTATACCCATCAGGCAGCGGTGTTTCCATGTTTATTCGCGATATCACCAAAGATAAACAGGAAGAGCAGCATTTAAAATTGCTGGAATCGGTAATTACCAATACTACCGATGCTGTATTGATAACAGAAGGTGAGCCCTTAGATGATCCAGGGCCATGCATTGTTTATGTAAATGAAGCTTTTACAGAAATGACGGGGTATACTGCCGAAGAGGTAATTGGGAAGACACCCCGGATTTTGCAGGGTCCAAAATCAGACAAATCAGAATTAAAACGCTTAAGCGAGGCTATGCATAGGGGCGAGTCTTACGAGATCACTACAATTAATTATAAAAAGAATGGTGATGAATTCTGGATAAACTTCGCCGTAAGCCCGGTATTTAATGATCAGGATAATTGCACTCATTTTATAGCTATTGAGCGCGATGTAACACAGCGTAAAAATGAAGAACTAACGAAGGCCCTGATATCCGAGATCAGCCAGATATTTAATGAATACGATGAACTAAGTGATGCACTGCTTAAAGTACTTGAAAGATTAGCCGATTTTGGAAATTTCAGCATGGCCGAGGCGTGGCTGATCGGGGCGGATAAAAACAAGGTCAATTTAATGGCCATGGCATTTAAAAACGATGCAATGAAGGCTTTTTATGATGAAACCGACAACGTAAAGAGCTTTGCGAGAGAGCGTTTGCCGGCTGATGCATCGCAACTGCCACCTTTCGTATTTTGGCACCACCTCGATAAAAACAAACTGTTACGTGTTGAAGCCGCTAAAAACGCGGGCCTCAAAACGGCTTACATTATACCTTTAACGCATAATAATGAAATAGTAGGCACATTATTACTTGGCTCAGACAAAGACGAAGAAGCAAATACTTTGGTTACCAATGTATTGAAAGTATTTGGTGCTCATTTTGGTGCAGATATTAAGCGCAAACAGCTGGAACAGGAACTTTATCAGATATTCAATTTTGCCCCCGATATTATTTGCATTGCCGGTGCCGATGGATATTTTAAAAAGGTGAATCCGGCAATGTGCGCATTGCTTGAATACACTGAAGAAGAATTACTGGCCAAGCCATATATTGAGTTTGTTTATCCCGATGACCGGCGGCCGACTGCAACAGAAGTTGGCGACGTGTTTGATGGCAATCCTTCAATGAATTTTGAAAATCGCTATATTACTAAATCAGGAAAAATAAAGGCTTTGGCCTGGACGGCCACAGGAGCTTCCGACGAAAGCTTATTGTTCTGCGTAGCTAAAGATATTACCGAAAAAAAGGAACTGGAAGATCTGCTTAACAGAGCCATAACCCTTGCCCGAATAGGAAGCTGGGAGGTTAATTTTGTAAGAGGGACCATTTATTGGTCGGATATAACAAGAGAAATTCATGAAACAGAACCAGGTTTTGTGCCAGATATAGAAACAGCAACTAATTTTTACAGGGAAGGCGAGAACAGGGCGGCTATTGTAAAAACAATGGAAGATGCAGCGATAAATGGCGCCCCGGGCGATGTAGAACTACAAATTATTACCGCAAAAGGCAATATCAAATGGGTAAGGGTTATTGTCGAATCTGAATTTGCTGGTGATAGATGTTTAAGACTGTATGGAAGTTTCCAGGACATTGACGCCCGCAAAAAAGCCGAGGTAGCCAGCATACAAGCGCTTAAAGAAAGGAATACCATACTTGAAAGTATTGATGACGCTTTTTTTGCTGTCGATAAAAATTGGTTGGTAACCTATTGGAACAATATGGCCGAAAAGGTTTTGGGAACGCCAAAAAGCAAAATCCTGAACCATTATCTGTGGGAAGTGTTTTCTGATTCAATTGACTCAGAGTCTTATAAAAAATACCACGAGGCTATTGAAACCAACCAGGCCGTTCATTTTGAGGATTATTATCCGCCGCTCGAAAAATGGTACGAAATAAGCGCATATCCGTCAGATACCGGCTTATCTGTTTATTTTAAAGACATTACCGATCGCAAAACATCGGAGATACAGTTGAAAGAACTGAACCAAAACCTTCAAAAACAAGCCAGGGAACTCGCCATCTCAAACGCCGAACTGGAACAGTTTGCCTACGTAGCATCACATGACCTGCAGGAGCCGTTACGAATGGTTACCAGCTTTATGACCCAGTTAGAAAAAAAATATGGCGATGTGGTGGATGAACGGGGAAAGCAATACATACATTTTGCTGTGGACGGCGCCAAGCGCATGCGCCAAATAATTCTTGATCTGCTTGATTTTTCGAGGATAGGCCGGGCAGAAGATGACCGGGAAGAGGTTAATTTTAATAAATTGATCAATGAAATACTGGTGCTTTACCGAAGACAGATCGAAGAGGTACAAGCTCATCTTGTTTTTGAGAATTTACCAACACTTCAAACTTATAAAACGCCTATCAGGCAGGTTTTTCAGAACTTGATAGGCAATAGCTTAAAATACCACCAGGCAGATAAAGCGCCTGTTATCAACATATCCTGTAAAGAAACCAAAATACATTTTCAATTTTCAGTTAAAGATAACGGGATAGGTATCGCGCCTGAATATTTTGATAAGATATTCATCATTTTCCAGCGCCTGCATAATAAGGATGAATATTCGGGCACCGGGATGGGCCTGGCAATAGCAAAAAAAATAATAGAAAACCTGGGTGGCAAAATATGGGTGGAATCTTCGGAAGGGAATGGCAGCACTTTTTATTTTACCATATTAAAAAAACAATAGATCATGAAAGGGATAAATATTTTATTGATCGAGGATAATGAAGGCGATATCTTGCTAACAACAGAAGCATTTGAGGAGAGTAAGATAGTTAATCGTATCACCGCGATAAGGGATGGCGAGAAAGCGATCAATTTCTTTGAAACTTTAACCAGCAAAGAAGATATACCACACCTGGTTTTACTGGATGTAAACTTGCCTAAAGTAAATGGTCACGAAGTGTTAATGTATATCAAAAATAGTGAAAGATTTAAAAGCATACCCGTCATTATGTTAACTACTTCTTCGTCTGAACAGGATGTATTAAAATCTTACAAAAATCATGTAAATTGTTATGTGACAAAACCGATCGACCTATCGGATTTCATGAAAGCAATTACCAAAATTGAAGATTTTTGGATCAATATAGTTTCTATTCCTGTCAAATAAAAAAGGATGGCCAATAAAGGTGAGCATACTATTTTAGTTATTGAGGACAATCCGGGCGATTTTGCTTTGGTTGAAGAATTTTTATTGGAACAAATTGAGGCCCCTGTAATTTCAAACGTGCCCGATTACAGAACCGCAAAAGAAACTTTGTCAGCACGGGATACTCCATTTGATATCATACTGCTTGACCTTTCATTACCGGATAAAACTGGGATACCCCTGATACAGGAGATAGTTGAGATCAGCTTAAATGCACCCGTTATAGTTTTAACCGGGTACCAGGATTTTGCCTTTGGCGTAAAATCACTTTCATTAGGCGTATCAGATTATATTTTGAAGGATGAATTAACCTCCCTTTCACTTTACAAAAGCATTGTGTATAGTACCGAGCGCAAAAAAATAATCTCAGCCCTCGAAGTATCTGAAATGCGCGCCAGGAGTTTTGCCAAGCAAATGAATAATGTACTGGAAGAGGAACGGTCGCGTATTGCACGTGAAATACATGATGAATTTGGCCAGCAACTGTCAGGGCTTAAAATGTCACTGTCAGCATTAAAAAAAAATAAAGGCGTTCACAGCGATGTGGAACCAATAATAGATACCATAGTTACCGATGTGAATACCGGCATACAATCTTTGCGGCAGATAGCTAATGAGCTGCGCCCGGTTTTAATAGATAAACTCGGTTTATTCGCGGCCATAGAATGGCTTGTTAATGAGTTTGAAAAGAAAACGGGAATAATCACCCGGCTTTATATTGATATTGATCAACCGGCCCTGAACAAAATGCTTGAAATTAACATTTTCCGCATTTGCCAGGAGGCACTTACCAATATCACAAAACACGCCGAAGCCACCACGGTAAACATCAGGATAGAAAATGATGGTGAAATACTATCAATAAAAATAATGGATGATGGCAAGGGAATTGCCCGCAATGCTTTGCAAAACAGCCTTTCAATGGGTTTACTCAATATGAAAGAACGTGCTATCCTGGTTGGGGCCGAATTAAATGTCAGCAGCCCTGCAGGTGCAGGAACAACGATTGAACTAATTGTAAATATAAATGGCCAGGAAAATATTAATAGCAGACGATCACTCAGCAATTAGGATCGGAGTTAAACAGATATGCGCCTCTGAATTCCCATTTGTTCAATTTGGAGAAGCAGTAAATCATGCTGAAGTATTTCAAAGGCTAAAGGAAAGCGACTGGGATATTTTGATCCTTGATATTGATCTGCCGGGCCGCAGCGGGTTAGATATTTTAAAGCAGATCAAAGCCGAAAAGATCAAAGTCCCCGTTTTGATGTTCAGTTTTCACAGTGAAGAACAAATAGCCCTTCGGGCATTGAAGATTGGTGCTTCGGGCTATCTTTCAAAAGAAGCCGCAGATATGGAACTGGTTAAAGCGATCAATAAAATTTTAGAAGGGAAAAAATATGTTTCACCCTCCCTTTCAGAAAAATTCCTGGAGATGCTGGATGAAAATTCAACAAAAGAACCCCACGAGCTCTTATCAGACAGAGAATATCAAACGCTTCTTCTTATCGCCTCCGGCAAAACAGTTTCAGAAATTGCCGATATGCTCTTTCTAAGCACCCCCACTATCAGTACTTACAGGGCCCGCATCCTTGAGAAAATGAAATTGAAAAACAATGCGGAGCTTACCACTTACGCTATCAGTCAAAAGCTTCTGTAATTCGATTTGCCTGTAGTACAAACAACTACAAGACTTTCATACTTACGTCTATAATCCCTTGGCAGCAGATTTAACAATTTTGATTTGTTAAATCAAAGCTCATGAATCAAATCCTCAGTCCTTACTATTTGTATTGTATGAATTTACAATGCAAGCGTTCCATCTATAATCAAACGGTGGCAATCCATGTTCCTTTTACTGCCGAAAACCTGGTTGCAACGCACACCTGTACTTGTTGTAATGAACGATTGGTTTCCGCGATCGATCTTGAAATTGAACATACCATGAAGGAATTAGACCTTAAGAAGCTTCTTAAACCTAACTACCTTCTTAAACCCGACTATCTGAATAATTGATTTGACCAATGACCTCACTTATCACAAAGATTAAATCATGAAAAAATTAATTCTATTATCAATTCTATTATTTTCTTTGGCTGCATGCCGGAAATTAGAAGAGCCATCACCCCAAATCATGCCGGCAATATCAACAGCGGTTGCTACTAAACCAGACACGATCCCGGATGACGCTTATTTGGGAGTTCGGTTATTCAAGGACAGCCTAATTTATGACGGTATAATGCTGGGCTTCAACCATACAGCCAGTGTAAATTATGTTGTTGATGAAGATGCACCATACTTCATGGGTTTCGGGAAAGTTAGCCTGGCAAGTATTTCAGGCGATGGCATGGATCTGGCAATAAATAAAATGCCCTATAAGCCTGGCATGGAAATAGGTTTAGACGTGCATGCAAAAGCCAGTGGCATTTATTTTTTGAGCGTCAATTACGAAAAGGAAATTCCATCAAACATCCAGGTATGGCTACAGGATAACTATTTGAAAGTCACCATTAATATTACCGTCCATAATTACAGTTTTAGGATACTGAAAGATTATCCTAACTCATTTGGTGCCAAAAGGTTTAAGATCATTTTAAAAGGTGGCGGGCAATAAAAACTTCAAAAATCAAGGATATGTCAAAAAGCAGTAAAGAGTATAGCATTTTAGTGATAGAGGATAATCCCGGTGATTTTGCCCTGGTTGAAGAATACCTGGCTGAACAAATAAAAGTTTTTAGCTTATCGCATGCAAAAAACTTTAAGGATGCAAAAAAAATACTAACTGATCCGGCATTCAACTTTGATATTATCCTTTTAGATATTTCATTGCCGGATAATGCAGGTATGCCGCTAATACAGGAAATAGTTGAGTTAGGCTTAAATATTCCCATCATAATCTTAACCGGCTATGCTGATGCCAGTTTTGGAATAAAATCACTGTCTTTGGGCATTTCAGATTATATTTTAAAAGAAGAATTAACAGCGGTATCCTTATTTAAGAGTATCGTGTACAGTTCAGAACGGAAAAGAGTGACACTGGCACTTGAGGAATCTGAAAAACAATACAGCGAATTATTTCAGTTAAGCCCGCAGCCAATGTATGTTTTTGAGTTAGAAACATTACAGTTTTTAGATGTTAATGAAGCATTTATAAAACTCTACGGATATACAAGGGCTGAACTTAGCCAAATGAATTTAAGGGAAATCAGGCCCGCCGAAGAAATTCCTTCATTCGAAGAGGGCCTTCATAATAGCAGGGCCCACAAAAATACCAGCCTGGGGATATTCAAACATTTAAAGAAAAACGGAGATATCATCCAGGCTGACATTCAAAGCACTTTCATTCAATACGAAGGGAAAAATGCAAAGGTCACCATTGCTACTGATGTTACCGAAAGACTGAACTATATCAAAGCGATTGAAGCGCAAAATGAAAAATTGAAGGAAATCTCATGGATACAATCTCATATTGTAAGGGCTCCCCTCGCCAGGATCATGGGGCTTATCCAGGTTTTCCAAAATTTAAAAGAAGGCAGCGAAGAAAAAAACCAGATGCTGGAATACTTATTAATATCAGCAAATGAACTGGATAAAGCAATCAGGAATATAACAGATCTGTCAGGAGTAACGGTAATGTGAGCATTTGGCCTCAATTGTTTTACGTCCGCTTCTGATAGGGAAAATGCGGACAGGTTGTTAACAGATAGTCTCTCCTCCCCGCAGTCTGTGTCCTCACAGACTGCAATCCAATATTGTCTGTAAAGACGCAAACAATGGTGTAAAATTGCTCTTAAACGTCTTTGTCATGCTGAACGATAGTGAAGCATCTATTCGCCGACATACATGGTGGACGATCAGATCCTTCGTTCCTCAGGATGACAATCGTAAAAACAAAAAAGGCCACTCTTAACGAATGGCCTTCTTAATAATCTAAAATCTTGACTCTTGGTTCTTGACTCTTGATTCTAATATCTGATCTTCCGGTACTATCACACCTTGATCTCAACTTCAACTCCGCTTGGCAATTCAAGCTTCATTAAAGCGTCAACAGTTTTTGAGTTTGAACTGTAGATATCCAATAAACGCTTGTAAGAGCATAATTGGAATTGCTCGCGTGCCTTCTTGTTTACGTGCGGTGAACGCAGTACAGTGAAAATTTTCTTTTCAGTTGGCAGCGGAAGCGGTCCGCTAACTACAGCGCCCGTAGGCTTTACTGTTTTTACGATCTTTTCAGCTGATTTATCAACCAGGTTGTAATCGTACGATTTTAATTTGATTCTGATCCTTTGGCTCATTTTTTTGTTTTTTATAACCAACCCTAAGAGCTATTTGTTAGAGTTAGTTGATTTGTTGATTATGTTGAATAAGTTGATTAGGTTAAAACTGCTGAACTTAATCAACTCAATCTAACCCAATCAACCTAAAACTATTTAAGCGTTAGCTGCAGCTTTTTTACCTTTTGCTTTGGCAACTACTTCTTCCTGTACGTTACGTGGCGCTTCAGCATAGTGATCAAACTCCATGGTTGAAGTAGCACGGCCCGAAGTGATGGTACGTAACTGGGTTACATAACCAAACATTTCAGAAAGTGGTACAGTAGCTTTAATTACCTGTGCACCTGCACGTGAGTCCATACCCAAAAGCTGGCCTCTGCGACGGTTCATATCACCGATAACATCACCCATATTTTCTTCAGGGGTTAATATCTCGATCTTCATGATAGGCTCCAGCAATACCGGCTTACATTTTGGCAATGCTTCGCGGTAACAGCTACGTGCACATATCTCGAAAGATAAAGCATCCGAATCGACTGCGTGGAACGATCCGTCTATTAAACGAACCTTCAGGTTGGTTAACGGGTAACCCGCCAACACACCATTATCCATCGCTGCTTTAAAGCCTTTTTCAACAGATGGAATAAACTCACGCGGGATTGAACCACCGCTGATCTCATTCACAAACTGCAAACCTACCTGGCCTTCGTCATTTGGTGAAATAATAACCTGTATATCGGCAAATTTACCACGACCACCGGTTTGTTTCTTATACGTTTCGCGGTGCTGGATAGTGCCTGTAATTGCTTCTTTGTAAGCAACCTGTGGCGCACCCTGGTTCACCTCAACCTTAAACTCACGTTTCAAACGATCCATGATGATATCCAGGTGAAGCTCGCCCATACCCGAAATTACGGTTTGGCCGGTTTCTTCATCAGTCTTAACACGGAAAGTTGGATCTTCTTCAGATAATTTACCTAAAGCCATACCTAATTTATCTACGTCAGCCTGTGTTTTAGGCTCAATAGCTAAACCGATAACCGGCTCAGGGAAGTTCATTGACTCTAATACGATCGGGTGTTTCTCATCACAAAGGGTATCACCAGTTTTGATATCCTTAAAGCCTACTACCGCAGCAATATCACCTGCCCCAACATTAGGGATAGGGTTTTGCTTGTTAGCATGCATCTGGAATATACGGCTGATACGCTCTTTATTTTCTGAACGCATATTGTACACATACGAACCTGCTTCCAAATTACCAGAGTATACACGGATAAAGCACAAACGGCCCACGAAAGGATCGGTCGCGATTTTAAACGCTAATGCGGCAAATGGTTCTTTCTCTGATGGCTGACGAACAATTTCTTCGCCTGTATCAGGGTTATGGCCTACAATACCTTTAACATCCATTGGCGAAGGCAACAGTTCCATCACATAATCAAGCATGGTTTGCACACCCTTGTTTTTGAACGACGAACCGCATACCATCGGTACGATCTTGGCATCAAGCACAGCCTTGCGTAAAGCGTCAAGCACTTCGCGCTCGGTGATGGTTTCTGGAGCATCAAAAAATTTCTCCATCAAACCTTCATCATATTCAGCTACCGATTCCAGTAATTTCTCTCTCCACTCGGTAGCTTCTTCGATCATATCCTCAGGGATAGGCACTTCGGTAAAGGTCATCCCTTTATCATGCTCATTCCAAACAATACCTTTCCAGTTGATCAGATCCACAACACCTTTAAAATGCTCTTCAGCACCAATAGGCAATTGCAAAGGAACTGCGTTGCTGCCCAACATGCTTTTCACCTGTTTTACAACATTTAAAAAGTCGGCACCGCTGCGGTCCATTTTATTAACGAAGCCGATACGGGCTACGTTATAATTGTTGGCAAGCCTCCAGTTGGTTTCAGATTGCGGCTCAACACCATCAACAGCTGAAAATAAGAACACCAAACCATCCAATACACGCAACGAGCGGTTTACCTCAACGGTAAAATCCACGTGTCCCGGTGTATCAATAATGTTGATGTGGTAGCTTTGGCCACGGTATTTCCAGTCGATGGTAGTAGCAGCCGAAGTAATGGTGATACCACGCTCCTGCTCCTGCGCCATCCAGTCCATGGTAGCAGCACCCTCGTGCACCTCACCTATCTTATGGCTCACGCCTGAATAGTAAAGGATACGCTCGGTAGTAGTGGTTTTACCGGCATCAATGTGAGCGGCAATACCTATATTTCTTGTATATCTTAGATCTCTTGACATTGTAATTTTTGATTTATTGAATTAGCGAATTACTGAATTATTGATTAGTTAAACATTACCAAATCAATAATTCAATAACTCTATAATTCTATAATTAGAATCTAAAGTGCGAGAACGCCTTGTTAGCTTCCGCCATTTTGTGCGTATCTTCTTTCTTCTTCACTGCGGCACCTTCACCTTTAGCTGCTGATATGATCTCGCCGGCTAATTTCTCCATCATGGTTTTTTCACCACGACGACGAGCATAGCTGATCAGCCATTTCATACCTAAAGCAATCTTACGTTCCGGGCGAACTTCTGTAGGCACCTGGAAGTTTGCACCACCTACACGGCGGCTTTTCACTTCAACAGCCGGCATTACATTGTTTAGCGCCTTTTTCCAGGTATCTAAACCGCTTTCGTTGGTTTTCTTTTCAACTATTTCAACTGCATTGTAAAATATGGCGTAAGCGGTTGATTTTTTACCGTCAAACATCATGTTGTTTACAAACCTGGTTACCAAAATATCATTGAATTTTGGGTCAGGCAGAAGGATTCTCTTTTTTGGTTTCGACTTTCTCATTTTTACTATCCTCCTTTAATTATTTCTTTTTACCCTTTGTAGGCGCTGCTGCTGCTTGACCTGGTTTAGGGCGTTTAGTACCATATTTACTTCTGCGTTGGTTACGGCCGGCAACACCTGATGTATCAAGCGCGCCACGGATGATGTGATAACGTACACCCGGTAAATCCTTAACACGTCCACCGCGGATCAACACGATCGAGTGTTCCTGCAGGTTGTGGCCTTCGCCAGGGATGTAAGCATTCACTTCCTTACCATTGGTTAAGCGCACACGGGCCACTTTACGCATTGCTGAGTTTGGTTTCTTAGGGGTAGTGGTATACACTCGCGTGCACACTCCTCTTCGCTGTGGACAGCTGTCCAACGCTGGCGACTTACTCTTGTCAACCAGAGCTACTCTACCTTTTCTAACTAATTGTTGAATAGTAGGCATTCTTCCTTTTTTTGTTTATTTGTTTTAACCCTCGCACACCAGCATGGCGTACTTATTTTAAGGACTGCAAAAGTACGGACTTATTTTTTGATTTTCAAGAGGTTGGGTGAAAAAGTTTTTTGGGGCGGGTTTCCCTGCGTAACACTTGTCATTTTTGTCTGAACACGATTTTTAAGATTAAACAGATTAGCTTGATCAAAGCCGCCGACGAAGCAAACAATCATGGAAATCTCTAAATCTTAAAAATCGTGTTCAGACAATTTTGAAAAGCAAAGCCTGTGCAGCTATCTATGCCAGCCCCGCTTTACGCTCATACTCCGCAGGCCTTTACCACAGGGCCGGTATCCGCTTCAATCGGGTTTAGGGTTGGTGGGGCGGTATTGCCACCCTATCGGGTTCAGGCTTATACGGCCCTCCTTTTTAATGTATTATTACCACTTTATTTTTTATATTTATCTGTCTGTTTGCATTTTATATAAACCACCTGAATCTTACTATGGAACGTAAATACCAGATCTTCATCAGTTCTACCTATGTCGATTTAATTGATGAACGGCAGGAGGTAACCCGTCAAATATTAAACAATTACCATTTTCCGGTAGGGATGGAAATGTTTGCTCCAAGTGATAAAGCGCAATGGGAGATTATCGAAAAAACAATTGACTCGAGTGATATCTATATTTTATTACTGGGGTACCGGTATGGCAGTCTTTTGAACACCGCCGGAAACGACACTTCAAACCAAAGAAGTATCAGCTACACCGAAAAAGAATTTGAATATGCGGTAAAAAAGAAAAAGCCAATCATCGTTTTTATAAAGGATGACATTAATCTTATTTACCTCATCAGTAAATTAGAAAAAGCTCCCGCCGATGAGCGGTGTACCGTTGAAACATGGAAAGATACCCTTAAAAAGGTCAATGGTACCAATTATGGCGTCAACCAAATTGAACGCTTAAAAAACTTAAGAACCGGTCCGGATATACTTGAATATATTTACGATAATAAATACGATAGGGATCAAGCCCGGATCGGAGAATTTCGTTCTAAAGTTCACGACAGACTTATCGGAAAATTCTCAAAGGATAAAAAAATAGATGTTCAAAATGCTATTTCACAAAAAATAAAGTCGCTGCCTTCCGGGGGTTGGGTGCAGGAGAAGAATGTTAGGCGTTCCTGGCTATCGAGTCCTAAGTATCTGCTCGCTATATTTACTATTCTTATATGCATTGTTGGGATCTCGAACTATATTATTGAGAATAGAACAGAGCAAAACAGGCTTTCCCTTCAAAATGACTTTCAACAAATGACACTGAAATTTAGGCGTCAATCTGTTCTGGATAAACTTAAAATCAACAATCCTGTACTTTTTGACATGGCGCAGGAATCTGATTACGAATTGGCCAGGGTTTTTTTTGATATCACTTCTTTAGAAAAAGAAACTCCTAATCTTACAGAACGGATAAACAAAGCAACAGAATCCTTCAGTATTTACACTACCAGTTACCGAAGGCTAATTGATAATATTGACGCTATTGCAAACGCTGCTAAAAGGGGGGTTGCTATTCATATACTATTGTTAGACACAAGCATTAACACTTATGAAAGTATGAATAGATTGTGGTTTTATAATCTGAATCCAGCTGAAGAGGTAAATAATAAACGCAAGGCAAGAAACAACATCAGGGATAACATCAATTATTTAAAGGATACATTGAAAAACATGAAAGAAAAATTTAAAAATAATGTTGAGTTAAAGTTTTCTACAAAGCCCCAATATTATGGTGTTTGGATAATTGACCCATCGAGACCTGAAGGACTTGCCCATGTTTCTCTTTCAGTTACCTATACCGGTTTCAAGCCTAATTTTAGGGTAAGTGCAAATAGTAGTAAGCGCCTTTTTAATGAATTAAATAATCAATTTAATAAAGCGTGGGCAGATACAACAAACCTTAGATACAACTTTAAACTAAATAAGATGGAGAAAAATTCGCCATGACATTTAAAATAGCATTATGTCACTGCTCGTAATCATCCGCTTTTTCTTATTCCCCAACCGGACGGAAGAACAGTCATGTTGCCCACCATTCCGTCATTGAAGATAACTAACGCGAATCCGTTACTCCTTAAACGTTACCGTCATGCTTGCTCGTAAAAGCTTGGGGACATAAGTAAATGTAATTGCCCGGCCTTTAATAAACTCCTGCGTTTCAGTATAAACCTCCAGTTCGTGGCCTTTCAAATGTTTATTTATCAATTCCGTAAACCATTTAGACCCATCCGGGCCTTCCAGTGTCCGAACAAAACTGAATAACCGGCGCGCTATTATCAGGTTCGCATCGTTATTTAGCGAAAATTGTATTGTCCACTTTGCTACACTGACATTATCGTTGCCGATGATCTCGAGTGATGAATTATACCTGTCAGTTGCCGAATACTCAGGCAAGCCATTAACATCATTGCCTCGCTTAAAAACAAAATCAGGATCTATTTCTTTCATTTGCGCCATCATTACTTCGCGCATATATATAGGATCCATAACCTCCAACTCCTTTACCATAGGCGGTGGCCCTTGTTCATATTTAGCGGTATCGCCTTTTGCCGCCGCAGGGTTTTGCGCGTCCACATTCACCAAAAAGCAACTGAAAATAAATGGAAGTATTAAATATTTCATAATTGGTTTATTCATTCCCCTCATGCCAACATCCACGCATACAAAGCCGCCCACACCATAAAGAACATTACTCCGCCTATGGCATCGTCTTTATGCGCTTTGATATCTTTTTTAATAAGCCAGTGGTAAAGTATCCACCCTGCAAAAAGGATGGCAAGCACTACGGGGATGTATAGTCGCATGGGTTTAGGTTTTTAATGACCTAAATATAAGTTATTTTTTAATTTTTGAAGGCATGACAGATTATCCCGGTGCCGTTGCTCCATTACCCGGTCGGTGCAGTACCTGCTTGTTCAATTAGCATAAAACCCTTAACTTCGGTTTCATCAATCAAACCATTCCTCCATGAAAAAATTAGCTTTCCTGCTTATCCCGGTTACTGTGCTTTTTAGCTGCAATCAAAAACCACAGGCCAATGGCAGCGCATCGGGTGATGCCGCTTTTCAAAAATTGACGGAAGATTTCCTGCCCAAATACCTGGCATGGCGACCTGCCTTCGGCGTAGCACTGGGCTTCCATGAGTACGATGGCAAGGTAACGGATGTAAGCAAGGCTTCGGTTGATAAAGAACTGGCAAGGCTGAAGGATTTTGTGCTGACGCTGGGCACCATAGATACGGCATCGCTGAGCCCGCAAATGTTTTTGGATTACCGTATGCTGCGGTCGAACATTA
Source organism: Mucilaginibacter sp. (assembly GCA_035489035.1). GTDB lineage: Bacteria > Bacteroidota > Bacteroidia > Sphingobacteriales > Sphingobacteriaceae > Mucilaginibacter. The sequence goes on along the minus strand of DATHKT010000047.1, from coordinate 146,054 downwards.
ACGAGGAGATATTCACTTTTGAGGATATCGGCCAGTTCACCAATAACCCCATGACCTATGCCGGCGGCATTGATGTGAGCATTTATGTAAAGCGCGATTTCGCGCCACTGGAGGACAGGCTGAAGTCGATCATCGCCATTGAAAAGACTGCGCCGCAACTTTTCGCGGCAGCAAAAGCAAACTTGAAAGATTCATTGGCCAAACCCTACATTGAAACCGCCATACAAATAGCCCAGGGTACTACAGCCTTTTTAGGCGGCGACCTTAAAGTGGCCCTTAAAAATGTAAAGAACGATACACTGATGAAGGCCTTTAACGCGGCCAATAAAACCGCCATTGATGCCACCAATGAATTTGCTGCCTGGCTCAAAAAGGAGAAACTGCCCAAAGCCACCAATAAATACGCCATAGGCGAGGCCAATTATAAAAAGATGCTGTTGTATAGCGAGGGCATTACCCTATCGCCCGAAAAGATATTGGAAATTGGTTTAAGTGAATTGAAAAAGGAACAGGATTCGTTTAACACTGCCGCTAAGATCATCAACCCCAATAAAAAGCCTACAGAGGTTTACCACGATCTGCAAAAGGAACATCCCACTGCCCAAAACCTGATACCCGATGTAAGGAAAAATGTGGAGGCCATCCGTAAGTTCCTGACCGACAAAAACATTGTGACCATGCCGGCAACGGTCAACTTAAAGGTGGAGGAAACACCGCAATTTGCCCGTGCAACCAGCACCGCATCCAATGATGATCCGGGCCCGTTTGAAACCAAAGCTACGGAGGCTTTCTATTACGTTACCCCGGTGGATGCCAAATGGACGGCCCAGCAAAAGGAAGACTGGCTAAGGCAATTTGATTATTTCACTACCGATAATGTAACCATCCATGAAGCTTATCCCGGTCACTACACCCAGTTTTTGCATTTAAACGCATCAAATGCCACTAAGATTGAAAAGATATTTGGCAGCTATGCCTTTGTTGAAGGCTGGGCGCATTACTGCGAAAAAATGATGGCTGATGAAGGCTACGGCCACAATGGCGACCCGGTGAGGGCCGCTAAGTTCCGCCTCACACAATCGGGTGATGCCCTGCTGCGTCTTTGCCGCCTGTGTGTTTCCGTTAAAACGCATACGCAGGGCATGAACGTGGATGATGCCACTAAATTCTTCATGAACAACTGGTACCAGGGCGATAAGCCATCCCGGCAGGAAGCCATTCGTGGTACCTTTGATCCGGGCTATTTATTTTATACGATAGGCAAATTAGAACTACTGAAACTCCGGGATGATTACAAAAAGCAGGAAGGCGCCAACTTCAACCTCAAAAAATTCCACGATGAGGTACTGAACCATGGTATGCCACAGGTGCGTATGCTCAGGGAGATCATGCTGAAGGATAAGGCAAGTTGGGGTGATGCACTGTAATTTCACCGATTATGTAAAATGATTACACCGATCAATCTGTGGAATCAGAAATAATCGGTGTAATCTAATAGTAATCGGTGTAATCACAATATTATCGTGATGGCGGTGCAGGGGCTCCCGGAGGTGCCGGTGGTGGCGCAATATGCCTTGGGGCGCAGCTTGTGCACAGTACTACAAACAATGATGCCAATAGTAAAGCGCTTGTTAGTTTCGTTTTCATAGTTGTAATGTATTTACAACTATAATACTGCCAGCTGATTAATTGTTTTTAATTTTTATCGTGTCGATCCTTTGCAGCTGGCGTTTATCGGGAGGCAATGCCTGGTATTTTTTGTAGGAATCATTGATATACACTGCCAGCGATTCGTTGTTATTACCAGTAATAAACGCATAACTCGGGCGATAGAGCGTCATAAAGTTATCCAGCTCCTGCCCTTTCAACGGCACTATACTGCCTACATAGGTACGGTTAAATACCTGGTCTATTCTTCGTTCCTGCGCTTCACGTACAAAATAACGTTTCAGCCGCCGGGCGTCACGGCCCTCTTTACTGAACCAGCTTGACGGCGACAGCGGGTACACCTTGCTTTTGGTATAAATATCCGGATATTCTTTATGCGGATCGAAATTCAGTTTTGCAGCTGAAATATTCACCTCGCGCAGTGATATGGTTTGCGTCTTCAGCTCTACTCTTTTAGGCGTCATATCCGTTACATACAAAGTATCAGAAACATAGCCGGGTGAATTGAAGATCAGCGTATGACCGGTTTCTGTCCTGATCTCAAACTTACCGGATTTATCGGTAATGGTGATCTGCTTAGTGGTAGCATCCTTTACAAATACATCCGAAAGCTTATTCCCCTTGTCCAGATCGTACACGGTGCCCCTGAGCAATACCTGGGCCCGGAGGCTGTTGCCCAGTAATAATAACAATGCAAGTAGATAAAGTTTATTTTTCATGGTAAGTAAATATAGTGCATTCACAGTTAAACAACCCATTTTTTAACACATTGGTTTCAATTTTAACATTTAATTTACAAGCCAATGTCAACCCATAAAAAAACCCGGCGAACCGGGCTTTTTTATTTTCATTTTATTTCTTTGTCCAGACATTATTGTCGGAATTAAAATCAGGCAGTGCCTTATCAGGGTCGTAAGTAACCGACTGTATTTCTTCTGTCGATGGATACTTGAATGTCCAGGTGCTGTTGCGTTCCCATATCTCAACCGGCAATTTCACACGGTCGGTTTTACCGCTAACGGTCTTTATCTCAAGCACAACCGGCATAGCCATTTTCTCAAGGTTATCAATGGTGATGATAGCGCCTTTTGAAGGATCATTATCAAAATATTTAACATCACGTACGGCTACGTCCAAACGCCAGTTGTTGAGGAACCAGCCTCTCCAGAACCATTGCAGGCTCTCGCCCGAAGCATTTTCCATCGAACGGAAAAAGTCATCAGGTGTAGGGTGTTTAAATGCCCACTTGGCAATGTAGTTGCGGAAAGCGAAATCAAAACGTTCAGGGCCTAAGATCTGCTCGCGCAGCAAGGTAAGGCCCATACCCGGTTTGAAGTACAGTAATATACCTGTATTTCTTTCTTTGAGGTTAGCCGGTTGGCTAAACATGGTTTCCAATCCCGGCCTGGTTACGGCAGCCGCATTGGCGTGCATATCTGCCGGCTTTTTGCGGGCATATTCACCATTGTTAAAATCAGCGGTTGACAGCGTATTGATAAAGGTATTGAAACCCTCGTCCATCCAGCCGTACAAACGCTCGTTTGATCCAACGATCATCGGGAACCAGGTATGACCGAATTCATGATCGTTAACGCTCCATAAGTTGCCTTTTTTAGCATTATATCCGCAGAAAACAATGCCCGGATATTCCATACCACCTACAATACCGGCAACGCAGGTAGCAGCCGGGTAAGGGAATTCAAACCATTTTTTTGAATTGTATTCGATTGATTTTTTGACATACTCTGTTGAACGGCCCCAGGCATCAGCGCCATCGCTTTCAACCGGGTAGGCTGATATCGCTATCGATTTCTTACCGCTTGGCAGGTCCATCTTGGCTGCATCAACAATAAATGAAGCTGATGATGCCCATGACGCGTCACGTGCATTCTTGATCTTAAAGTGCCAGGTCAGTTCTTTTTTACCGGCGGGGCGTGATGAAGCTTGTGTAACTTCTTCAGCCGAACGGATAACTACGGTCTTTTCACTCTTTTCAGTTAATGCCCAACGCTTAAGCTGCTCTGGTGTGTACACATCCTGCGGATTCAATAACTCGCCTGATGCTACCACGATATGATTGGCCGGGGCAGTAATGCTCAGGTCGAAATCACCATATTCCAAATAAAACTCTCCCGGACCAGAGTAAGGTATCGTGTTCCATCCTTCCACATCATCATACACGCACATACGCGGGTACCATTGCGCCACGGTGAATATCCGGCCATTTTTTGTAACCGAATTCCCTTTGGCATCTTTTTCTTCCAAAACACCCATACGGTCGGAACCATAATCAGGGGCGATAAAGGAGTATTCTATTTGTAACTTAACCTGTCCGCCATTGGCTGTTACCTCTTTAGGCAAAAACAGTTGCATACGGGTATCGCTCACCAGGAATTTGATATTGGTAGCTGGCCCTTTGGCGTTCAGCATTTTTATTGATTTGATCCTGAAACCGGCATCAAATACCTGTCCGCGGCCCCAGTTACGGCTCTGGAGAGTTGGTGGATTACCCACCAAAGGCACAATAGCTGTGCCCCGTGAATCCTGCCTGAACAGGTTTTGCTCCAGGTTCATCCATAAATAGCCCAGTTTTTGCGGACTGTTATTGGTATAGGTCAGCACCTCCGACCCCGTGATCTCGTTAGTTTGATCATTCAGTTTGGCAGCCAATTGATAATCGGCGCGATTCTGGAAATATTTCGGTCCCGGCTCGCCATTTGCTGCGCGGTATTCGGTTCCATTCTTGGTGAAAAATGGCGGGCCAAAAGTTTCGTGATAATCATAATTGGTTGCGGGTGCTGCCGGAGGCGGCGGAGGCGGAGGTGTGCCCTGCTGCGCATTGCCAGTAGTTGCAACAACCAAAAAAGCCAGTGATAAACCGGCGATCAGTTTAAAATTCATTGGGATACAGTTAATTATTTAAACGCAAGTATAATACAAAATTTACAATAGCAAAAGCCTGGTAAAATGATTGTTACGTGAGGGTTAATTATTGAAGGATTGAATTGGTGAATGAGTGATTTTAACCCACTTAGCCTTTAGGACAGCTTTTTAAAATTACCGTGAAAATACCGCTTGATTAATCCATTTCTCATTGATAGTTTTAGGGAAAACATTTTTTGAATGCCTAAAGCCTTTATTCTTTTTCTTTTCCTGTTGCCATTTAGCGCTTTTGCGCAGTTTACCATCTCGGGCAGAGTTTTGAATCGTGCTGATAAAAAACCGGTAGCCAATGCCAGCATATTTTTGGGTAACGCTTCGGTGGGCGGTAAAACCGCTGATGACGGCACTTTTATTTTGCGGGATGCCAAACCCGGCAAATACGACCTGGTTGTATCGGTGGTTGGGTTTGATGTTTATAGCCAGCCGTTTGTGATCAACAATTCTAATATTACCTTACCTGATATCGAGATCAATCCCAGGGAGGTTGCTTTAAAGGAAGTAACCATCAAGGCCAAAACCGATCCCGAAAGGGAAAGACACCTGCTTTGGTTTAAGCAGGAGTTTTTGGGCCGTTCGCCCCTGGCCGAAGATTGTAAGATATTAAACCCCGGAGTGATAGATCTGGATTATGATAACGATACCAATACGCTTACCGGCTCATCCTACGATTTTATACAGATAGAGAACGATGCTTTAGGCTACAAGATCAGTTATTTACTCACCAATTTTACGCTGATCAACAAATATCAGTTTGAGAGTTCGATACATTATGAAGGCTCAGCCTTATTTACACCACTAAAAGGTACGCCCGCGCAAGAGCGGCGCTGGCAAAAGAAAAGACAGGAAGTTTATGAAGGTTCGGCTATGCATTTTTTCCGCGCTGCGTATAATAATCAAATAGACGAAGATGGGTTCAGGGTGCTGCGCATAGTCGCCCGGCAGGATCCGAAAAAGACAAAATCAAATATAATATCTATGGTGATGCCCTCGCCGTTAACAAGCGCAGAATTATTGAAACCAACCGATCAGGCAGGTATTTACGCGCTTAAACACGACAGCGATGTGCTTCATATTACTTACAATAAATATCATCATTTCCGTTCGGCCCCGCAATTAACAAATTTAAACGATCCTTATAATATAGAAACCACTATCATCAGCTTTAATAAACCGTATATCATGTTTGATAAAAATGGTGGTGTGGTAGACCCTAACAGCGCATCATTTACCGGAGCCTGGGCACGCAACAGGATCGCCGGGCTTTTACCATTGGATTATGAGTCTAAAAACGAGGAGAATAGGGTTGATAATGCTCCCCTCAGTAAGGCTATTAAGGTATTACAGCAATACACTGCCGCCCACCCTGTCGAAAAAGTCCACCTGCATTTAGACAGGCCCTGGTATGGTTTGGGCGATACGATATGGTTTAAAGCTTATGTGGTTACCGGGGAGCATCATCAGCTATCTGCCTTAAGCGGTGTGCTTTATGCTGAACTGATCAATCCGCAGGATTCAGTGGTGAAACGATTAACGCTGCAGCTGGATTCGGGCATTTCTAATGGCGATTTTACTTTGCCTTACAGCTACAAAGCAGGCAACTACCGCATCAGGGCTTATACCAACTGGATGCGGAACGACAGCGATGCCTGGTTTTACAACCAAACGATCAGGGTGGGCGGCATTGACTTGTCAGAAGAAAAGAAACCTGTTAAACCTCTCATATCAACCGTAAATAATGTACCCACCAAACAGCAGAATATAGATGTCCAGTTTTTGCCGGAAGGCGGAGAATTGGTGAATGGCCTGCGATCAAAAGTAGCGGTAAAGGCTATCAGTAATAATGGAGCATCCACCGATATCAAAGGCAGTATCACCGAGGATGGCACCGAAGTAGCCACTTTCAGCACACAGCATGCAGGGATGGGCGCTTTTGCGTTAACACCCCAACCGGGCAAGGTTTACAAGGCTATCATCACCCGCAGCGATGGCAGTACTTATCCACTTGATCTGCCTAAAGCCAAAGAAGAAGGTTTCACCTTAACCCTCAACAACAGCAGTGTCGATAATATCTACCTAAAAATAGCCGCTAACGACCAGCTTTATCAAAAGATCAGGAACAATGCATTTTATCTTATGGGTCGATCAGGCGGGAAGGTTTACTATACAGCATCAGCGAAATTGGAAAACCAGGTATTTACTACAACGATAGAAAAGAGCCGTTTTCCGTCAGGTATTGTTCAGTTTACTTTATTCTCGCAAAGCGGTGAGCCTTTGAACGAGCGCGTTGTATTTATCCAAAACGCAGATGAGCTCAAGCTGAAATTAAATACAGACAAAGAACTATACATACCCGGTGAGAAGGTGAAGATAGATTTAGGGGCAAGTAGTGGCGATAAAGCTGTTTCGGGTAGTTTCTCGGTATCAGTTACAGATGAAACCAAAGTACCGGTTGACGTAGAAGCTGAAACCACTATTCTGACCAACCTGCTGCTGACTTCGGAACTGAAGGGCGCTATAGAAAGGCCCAATTATTATTTCACCAACCGGAGCGATAAAACCGATGCCGACCTTGACCTGCTGATGCTGACACAGGGTTATCGCAGCTTTGGCTGGAAAAAGATATTAGCGGGTAGTGAAGCTAAACCTGCTTATCAGCCTGAAACCGCTTTAAGCCTGTCGGGCACCATAAAAACACCGGGAAACCAACCGGTACCGGGTGGCAGTGTAAGATTAACTTCTATCAAAGACCATTTGTCATTAGACACCCTGACAGATGCCAGCGGCAATTTTACTTTTCGTCATATCAACCTGCAGGATACTGCGAAAGTGATCATTAATGCCTCCAAAACAAGCGGTGGGAAGAATGTAAAGATCAGCATTAAAGAACCCTCTTTTCAGTCTGTAAATAAAACCGATCATACCTTTGAAGATGTCCCCGACCGTGTAAAGGATGCGATGAATCAAAGCTACGCGGCTGGTCAAAAGAATATAAAATTGGATTCTATGAACAGGGTTAGGCAATTAGCTGAGGTCAAAGTAAAATCTAAACGCGAAACCCCTTTCAAACCTAAATATAACTCCAACATGCTTTATTCGTCCAACTTAAACGGGCCGGGCAATGCAAATGAGGTGATATTGGGTGATAAATTAATTGGCTGTTCAACCCTATCCGAATGTCTTTCAACTAAAATATTTGGTGTATCCTGGAGAGGTGGGATACCCTACAGCGTTCGTGCTGTGGCAAGAAGCATAAGCGGATCGGCCCATCCAATGGCCGTGTTAATTGAAGGTATGCAACGCGGCGCGGCCGACCTGGATCTGATCAACCCGAATGATGTGTACAGTGTGGAGGTTTTAACAAGCCAGAGTTATTTGTCCCTTTATGGCTCAAATGCAGCTTATGGTGCCTTGGTCATTACCCTGAAACGTGGCGCCGAACTGGGTAACCCGGCCAGTATCGCGGTTGATGGCCTCATCACCTACAAATTCAAAGGCTATTACAAAGCCCGCGAATTTTACTCACCAAAATACACTTCAAAAAATGAAGCCCAATTGATCGGTGAGCGCAAAACCATTTATTGGAACCCCAACATCATCACCGATGAAAAAGGCAAAGCTACCTTTGAATATTATAATGGCGGCAAAGGCAATTATCGGGTGGTGATAGAAGGCATTGATGGTGACGGGAATTTGGGCAGAGCGGTTTACCGATATAAGGTGGAGTAATAATTACTTCCCAAAATGCTTTTTATAAACCGCTTCATCAAAACCGAAATACAGGAAACCGCCATCCTCAATCACCGGCCTTTTGATCATGCTGGTTTTCTGCTGTAGTAGTTTCAAGGCATCCATGGAGGTTTTAACACTTTCTTTTACTGTCGGGTCAAGCTGTTTCCAGGTAAGGCCCTGCTTGTTCAGAAACTTCTCGTAACCGGCTTTGTGATCCCACTCCTGTAGCTTTTCGGGTGATACACCCAGCTTTTTAAAATCCTGGAACTCGTAAGCTACCTGGTTTGCCTTCAGCCAGTCTAACGCTTTTTTAACCGTATTGCAATTGGTAATACCGTATACTTTCATGCTGCAAATCTATTAATTTTTGCTGCCTCCGCTGGTATCATCATTATTAATACCCCGCTGATTTTTCTTGATCGTACTGTTCAGCTTACCAAATTTATAGCTGAAATTGAGGTTAAGCGTGCGGTAATAATTCAGGAAGTAATTTGAGGTCTGGAAATCTGATGTTTTGGTAAAGAAATCGAGCTTATTGAATTTGCTGAACGGATTGTTAAAGTTGACGGAGAATGATGCCTTCTTATTAAATATCTCCTTGGATACATTGGCCCCGCTAAAGAAATAAAAGTTATCCCTGCCCTGCAACAGCACATACCGGCTATCATAGCCAATATTCACACCTATGCGGTAACCGTCATCAAACTTATAACCAGTATAAGTAAACAAGTGTCCCTGCTGGCCGCTGTTGGATAAAAACGCACCATTATAGGTACCCTTTAACCATATCTGGAGCAGTTCGGCATTGATGTTCACATTCAGCCGGGTGGTGATAGGATAATTGATGTTGACATCAAACCCCAAATGCCTGTTTTTGCCCACGTTGGCAAAAGTAGTAGTGGTCACAGCGCCGTTAACCGAGGCCAGGCTTTCGATGGTATTGTTGGCAAAGGCATAATTGGTGCTAATATTGATCGAACCTTTTGCGAAGTTACTATATCCCAATTCAAAAGTGTTGTTCACCGCCGGGCGCAATGCCGGGTTACCCCTGGTGATGTAACTGCGGTTGGTGCTATCTACAAATGGGTTCAACTGGTAAATACCGGGGCGCTGTATCCGCTGCGTAAAACCAAAAGTAAGGCTGCTGTTTTTAAGACTTCGCTGTATAGATAGCGAAGGTACCAGGTTGTTGTACCGCTGATCTAAATTAGTTCCACTGGCCGAAATAAAATTAGCGCTGATATTGGTACGCTCTAAACGCAAGCCGCCCTTCAATACCCATTTGGTAAATTTTAACTGGTACGAATTGTACAGGCTGTATACATCCTGGTGATAGGTAAAATCATTTTCCTGTTTCGGATCGGTTGTATACTGGTTGTTTCCAGTTAATGTATCCGTATGGAAATTGCTGAAATTATTGCGCAGGATCATTTTACCGCCGGCCTCTATCGTAACCACCTTTAACGGTTGGATGTAATCCAGTTGTAGGGTATGTTCTTTAGATCCCGAATTGTTATACTGGCGATAATCAGGAGCCTGGTAATTGATCACGTCCTGCGTGCTTACATCGCTAAACTGCTTGCTGTTATTATTGCTGTATTTGTATGATGCCGTCAATAATTCGTCCTTATGATTTTTGAAACTAAGCTGGTAATTAAGCCCAACATCGCTGCCATGATACTGCCCGGTGCCATTATTCAGCGAACGATATGATTCAGTAATATTATTATTGCCATCGCGCAGGTTGGTGAACTGGGTAGTGCCCTGGTTGTTGTTATTGTTATAAAGGTCGAACATACCGGTCAGCAAGTTCAGGGTGTCGATCTCGTAACTAAGCTCGGTGCTTACATAGGTATTTTTGCCTCCATTGGAACGCGTTCCGTTTTGCGTTAGTGATGATGCAGGATCATAAAAAATACTCTGGCTCCCGGTTTCCGAGCTGCGGCTTTCGCGTTTGCCGGTGCCCACATATCCTGTGAAACCCAATTTACCCTGCTTCACCGTGGTATTCAGGTTTAGCCGGTAACCGTATACACTGTTGTAATTGATATTAGCCGAGCCATTATATCCCTGGTCTGCATTTTTTACGGTGATAATATTGATAATACCCGCTAAACCTTCAGCATCATATTTGGCGGGCGGCGTGGTGATCACCTCTATCTTTACAATATTGGTACCCGGCATAGCCTTCAATATATCTGATGGATTTCTCGCCATCAGGGCCGATTCTTTCCCGTTGATCAATATCTTATAGTTACTGCTGCCCCTTAATTTGATATTGTCTGATGCGTCCACCGATAACAGCGGCACCTTGCGCATCATATCCAGCGCGGTAACGGATTTACTTTCCGGATCGGCTTGCACATCATAGCTGATGCGATCTACCTCCTGTTTCATCAATGGTCTCGCCGATGTAATGGAAACTTCTTTTAGTTGCCCCGTTGAGGCGGATAACAAAATCCTGCCAAGGCTTCTTTCTGTGCCGGTACCGCTTATGGGCACTGTTTTAGTTTTATAACCAATAAAAACAAACACGGCCTGGTATGAATCACCGGCCGGGATCTTCAACGCAAAACCTCCATTATCAGTAGTGAGGCCGCTTTTGATGCCCTCATGCGTTTTCGAGTTTTGCAAAGCCACGGTTACAAAGCCTAAAGGCTTATTAGTTGCCGAGTCAATCACCGTACCACTAATGGTAATAGTGGGAGGCGCCGCGGTTTGAGCAGATAACAGGGTGGACAGGAAACAGCAAATAGTTAATAGTAAAAGTCTCTTCATTTGGACGCGAATATCGGGGATGAACCCGATAAAAAGTTTTAACAAATTGTATTATTTATATTACCATTACTGGTTATTACCAGAGCTTTTACCACCACCTTTGGTATCATCATTATTGATACCGCGCTGATTCTTTTTGATATCGCTGTTAAGCTTTCCAACCCTGAAATTGAGGCGCACGGCGAACGAACGGTAATAATTTTGATTGTAAGATGATTGGTAAAAATCGGCCGAATTGGTGGTCGCCTTAAAGGTATTGTATTTGCTGTAGGGGTTGTTTGCTACCAGCACAATGGTCATTTTCTTTTTGAACAACTCTTTCGATACCAGGTATTGGTTAAAAATAAAATTGCTCGAGTTACCCTGCAGGTTCACATTGCCGCTAAAGAAACCTGCGTTGAAGCTGAATGCAAAACCATTTTTAAACTTGTAGCGCAAATTTCCGAAAGCATTGCCTGTGTAGCCGTCATTATTATATTGATTGCCGTTAAAGAAACCGCTCAGCCAAATATGGCTGACCTGCCCGTTCAGGCTCAGGCTGAATTCCTTGGTGATGTTCATGTTGGTATTCACATTCAACCCCAGTGTCTTGTTGGAGCCTAAGTTCTCAAAAGTGGTATAGGTTATGTGATGAACCTTGCCATCTACAATTATAGAGTCCAGTCTCGAAACATTCTGGATCGAATTATTAGAGAAGGCGTAGCTAAGCCCCACGGTGATGGCGTTCTTAGTGAAATTGCTATAGGTTAGCTCAAAAGTATTATCCAGCTCAGGCTTCAATGTCGGGTTACCCGTAGTAACAAAGGTCGGGTTTGAAGTATCTACAAAAGGGTTGAGCTGAAATATTCCCGGTCTCTGGATACGCTGTGTAAAGCCAAAGTTGATGCTGCTGGTTTTAAAGCTGCGCTGTATGGATACCGATGGGATCAGGTTATTATAGCTTGGCGCTGTACTTATGCCTGCCGATGTAAAATCGGCGCTTAAAGCGGTATGTTCCAAACGCAGGCCTGCCTTGGCGGTCCATTTCTCCAACTTTAACTGGTACGAATTGTAGACACTGTAAATATCCTGGTGATAAGTAAAATTGTTGGTCAGGGTATCATTGGTGATGTATTGCTGCTCGCCCACGGCACGGTCGTCCACATGATAATTGCTGTAATTGCTGCGCAAAATGGCTTTGCCACCTATCTCAATAGATAGCTGCTTGCTAAGTGGACTGGCATAATCTACCTGTATGGTATGGTCCCGGTCGCCTGCATCATTATATTGCTGGTAATCGGGAAGCGGATATTCCAGCCTGCCGTCAAATATATTATCGTTGAATTGCTTATTTGGCGCATAGCTGTATTTGTAGGAGAAAGTAAGTAAACGGTCTTTTGATTTTTTAAATCCCAGCTGGTAATTCAACGCGGCATCAAAACCAGTAAAGCTGCCATGCCCGGTATTGTTTAAAATATAAGCTTGCGTAGGCATCCCCAGGCTGTCGGTATTTGAAAACTGCTGACTACTTTGTTTTTGATCATTACCAAAGATATCAACCGATGCGGTAAGCAAATTAAGTGAATCAATCTCGTAGCTTAGTTCAGTACCTCCGTAATGAAAATTACCTTTTTGGGTATTTGAACCGGTTTGGATAATATTGGTATGCGTGGCAAAAATATTTTGTGTGTTGCCTGAAGTGTTAGTCAAGCTGCCATTACTGCCCAGGCCGCCGAAAAACGACATCCCGAATTTTCCCTGTTTCAAGGTACCGTTGAGATTATATCCGGGCCCGAAAACGGAATTGAATCTGGTATTTAGGCCTATATTATATCCCTGGTCGGCATTCTTTTTGGTAATGATATTGATCAGTCCGGATAAGCCTTCGGCATCATATTTAGCAGGCGGGGTAGTGATCACCTCTATCCTTTCCACGTTGGTTGCCGGCATCGCCTTCAATATATCCGATGGGTTTTTAGCCACCAGCGCCGATTCCTTCCCGTTGATCAGGATTTTGAAATTGCCGCTTCCTTTAAGCTTGATATTATCGTTTCCGTCTACTGCCAGCAGCGGCACTTTGCGCATCATATCCAAAGCGGATAATGCTTTACTGTCCGGATCGGCCTGCACATCATAGCTGATACGGTCAACCTCCTGCTTCATCAAAGGCCTTGCCGCGGTTACCGAAATTTCCTTTAACTGACCCGTTGATGGTGATAATAAAACCCGGCCCGCGTTTAGCGTAGCACCATTACCCGTTACAGGTACTATTTTACTCTTATAGCCAATAAAAACAAAAGCCGTTTCATAGGTATTTTCTGCAGGCGCCTTTATAGTAAAGTTACCATCATCAGTAGTGAGGGCACTTTTAACCCCCGCATGTGTTTTTGAATTTTGCAGAGCTACCGTTACAAAGCTCAAAGGCTTGTTGGTTGCCGAGTCGATCACCGTACCTTGTATAGTGATTGTTTGCTGGGTACCTTGCGCTATAGCCAGGCATGACAAACAAGAAAAAAATAAGGCAAGTAAAAAAATCTTCATGAAATGGTTTTAGGCTAGAAGACGCACAAGATATTAATCTGTTACAAAGAAAAATGGCGTTTTAACATTATAAGGGGCAATTTTAACATATTTTAACTATTTATTTTCATAAATACCCCTTATAGGGGGATGCTGCTTTTTGCTCTGTAACACCAATGTTACCTAACATCTATCTAAGGGTCATCGCGGTCAATGGGAACACCTATACCCATACCGCCTTTTTTGGCATCATACTGAAGCCCGAAATTGGGATCTTTCGTAATCCCCGGCCCAAGGGGATATTGCGGTTCGCTAAGATATTTATTTTTGAACCTTTCGTGAATTTCCTCCGGCTGCTTAACCCCGTTCACGATCAACGATTTGTTGGTCAGTTTAAATGACAAGTCGCTTTTATCCTTAACGATATTTTGGTCGACCAGGTCGCCGATAACGTTTGTTATAATAGGCTGCAAAGCGATCGGCTCCTTAAAGGAACGCCCTTCCTGTGCATCAAGTCTTTGTATATCTTTTAGTTGCATTTGCAGTTTCTGTTTCGGAGACCATGATTCCTGTGGCAACAACTTAAATTTCATATCCGTCATGCCCAATTCCTGCTGCTTCAATTTAAACTTTTGTATATCTTTTAGCTGCATTTGCAACTCCTTTTTTGATGACCAGGATTTTTGCGGCTGCAGTTTAAATTTCTGATCCAGCATGCTCAATTGCTGTTCCTTCAATTGCAGCCTTTGTAAATTCTTTAATTTCAGCATGGTTTTAGATGACTGCCCATCTATAAACACCCCGGTTCCCGTCATCTTAACCGGGCCATAATACAGGCCATAATCCTCGCGGATGCCATATTTTGCTTTAAACTTTTGCTGCAAAGCCTCGGGTTGTTTTTGCCCGTTAACAATAAATTCGGTATTGCTCAGGCCGAACCACTTTACAGCCGGGGCATTAGCAACCACTTTTTCAGCCACCAGGTCGGCAATTACATTACTTACTCTTTGCTGCTGCGCCGCATAGTCGCTGCTGTCCTGTTTCCCAAGTTTCCGCATAAAATCCAGCTTCATCAACTGCGCAGCAGATCCTTCATGAAGTAATTTAAACTTCGGTGATATAGAGTCGGTTTTTCCCCAATCCAGTAGAAGGCGTTTTTTGCCGGTATCCAACCCCCAGCCTTTTTTACTGAACTTAGCTTGCGGTGATTTCACCTTGAAAATGGCCATGTCCTCTGCCATCACCTGCCTCTTTTCGGCAATTCTATCATCGATCTCCCGGACCAAATACTCAAACTCCGGCAGTTTTCCATCCTTAACTTTTACATTATTGATGTCCAAAGCGGTCAGTTTATTGTTGGCCACTACCAGGTGATAAAGATTTCCTTTATCGTCTTTTGCCTCTATTTCGCAGTTTGCAAGGTCAGTATCAGCCTGGTTAAATAGCACACTGGTGAAGCGGATAGAGGTATCCGGTCCATTTACAACCATTTTCCCCATAGACTGTTCCGGCTGGGCACCTAGCACCAGGCTTTTCGAAACAGGCAAAGTATCGGTATGTTTTGGGGTCAGTGCTGCGGCCGGCTTGTTTTTCATCACATGCGCCAGGTATTTCACGGCCTGGTCAGCTTTGGGCAGCGCCGTAAAAGCTGATAACAGGATAAGCCCGGCGGCAAGTACCACTTTTTCAACGATGCTCAATCTCTTATTTTCCTGGCTCACCATTCTTTTCAACCGGTTGCGCAGTTGGTTACCCGAGCCAATGCTCATCACCAAACTTGTCCGGCTATTATCCTCGTAGCCAAATGCCAGCAAGGCCTCCAGGTAATTCGCTTTACGGTTCATTCGGCTCAGCACCATATCATCGCAGCAGGCTTCCCTTTCGGCGCGGATAAGCGATGACAACCACAACAAAGCCGGGTTAAAAAAGAATACCGTTTCCACCAAACCCTGCAAAATATTCACCAGGTAATCGCGGCGGCGGATATGCGCCAGTTCGTGCCATAAAATACTATCCAGTTGCTCGGCTGGGAGTTGTAAAACAATGCCCATTGGCAACAGGATAACCGGCTTCAGCCAACCTATGGCAACTGGTATCTTCACCCGTTCTGATTGCATTAACTGAACCGTGCGGCCTATGCCGAGCTGCTTGCTAAACAATGCTATCTTATGCTTAAACTCTTCGGCGACAGTATGTACCTTATAATTCCGTATCCTTTGAATATAGAGCAGCCCGCTCACCATTTTCAGGCTTTTTAACATAAAAAACAGCAGCCATACCATAAATATGATATTCGTATTCTGCTTTACCAGGGTTACAAAATCTGTAAACAGGTTGGTATGCGCAACCGAAGCTACATGATTCACCGGGCCAGCGCTCATATTGCTAACCAAGACCAGGTTTGTACCCCCGGATAATGGTTTTGTTCCGGACGATCGCATTTCGAGATAAAAAGTGATACCTGCCGATGCGACAAAAACGAACAATATACCGCACAACAGGCGATACCGCAGTGCCGCACTTGACTTGCTGGTAAAGGTGATCACTAACCCTGATAACAAAGCGACTGCAAGTCCTATCCAAATCGAATGGATCAGCGTCCAGCAGATGGCGTTGATGGTGTGATCCGAAATATACGGTGTCCAGAACGAGGTTTTCATAGCTTTAAGGTTTTTGGTCTATTTTTTTAATCAGTTCTTTAAACTCTTCCATTTCTTCGGGCGATATTTTCTTATTGCCCAATAGCTGCATCATCAGGCTGCCTGCCGAACCATTGAACAGCGTATCCACCACGCGTTCAAGCATCTGCCCTTTGGTTTTACCCTCCTCCGCCTTAGCGCGGTAAACATGCCGCATCTGGCTTTCATCTTTTTCTAAGAAACCTTTTCCAACCATGATCTGCATCAGCTTCAGGGTCGACATGTAGATAACTTCACGTTTCTCCTCGTTCAGGTGATCATTAACAAAACGGGCGGTAGAGGGACCTAACTGCCATAACACCTGAAGTATTTCCAATTCAGATTTAGTGGGCTCCGATGATGTGATTTTATCCTTCTTAGATGACTTCATAGTACAAACATAAGAATAGTTTCTTATGTTCCAAATAAAAAGTAAGAAATTTTTCTTACCTAAGGAAAATAATAATTCCTGTGAGTATAAAATTTACTAAAATGTAGCAGAATTATTACTTATTAAACCGGGTCATGGTCAATTCAGTTCCGATCATGGCGAAGCTTTTGATCATTTCTATAGAGCGGTCTATCAAGGCAGGCAATTCGGGTTGTTCATCCGCATCAAAGCCGCTGAGCACATAATCCACCTGGCGGCCTTTGGGGAAATTATCACTTACGCCGAAACGAAGGCGGGCATAATTATTATGGCCCAGCGTATATTCAATATGCTTGAGGCCGTTGTGCCCGGCTGCGCTTCCCTTCGGTTTTAATCGCACTGTACCTAATGGCAGGGCTATATCATCAACAACAACAAGCACATTTTCAATAGGTATTTTCAACTCCTTCATCCAGTAGTTTAGCGCCTTACCACTTAAATTCATATAGGTGGATGGTTTTACCAGGTACAACATCCGACCCTTGTAGGGGACTTCGGCATAATACCCCAGGCGCATATTATAAAATTTGGCATTCTCCTGTTTGGCTAGTTCATCCAGCACCATAAAGCCGATATTATGCCGGGTATCAGCATACTCCGGCCCTATATTCCCTAAACCAACAACGAGATATTTCATTTTGTGAAGATAAAGGATAAAAGAATAATGAGAAAAGAACCGATTAAATAGTATTAGAAAAAACAGCAATTTGTCTTTGCAGGGTCTGTACCCTTGAAATCAACAATTGATAATCAAACTCTGGGAACACTTTGCATTTTTCTGCAATTGTTAACTGTGTTTCTAACTCAAAGGCCGAACCTAAGCTAATAGTCAAAAAATGACCGAATTCTTTGTCTGACTTCCTTGAAGAGCCTTCCGCTATATTTGAAGGTATGGATACAGCTGATCTGTAAAGCTGACTTGCTAGCCCGAACTTATGCTCGCTTGAAAAATTCTGCGTTAACAGATAAATTTCAGTCGTCAATTCAACCGAATCTATCCAAATTCTAAGTTGTCGAAAATTATGTTTTAGCATAGTTTTTTTACTATCTTTTTTCTTTAGTCTTTCTTCCTTTGTCCAATACTAACCAAAAACAGCGATAAGTATAAACCTATCGCTGTTAATTCGTGTATCACTATCCAATCGGTGAAATCAATCACAAATCGGTGTAATCACCAATAAAATTATTTTTTACCGGTTGCTTCCTGTTCAGCCTGGCGCAATGCGCGTGACGTAGTTATTGATAAAATGGTATCTTCAATAGCATTGGTAATTACCAGTTTGTCTAATTTCAGGTCGGCAACACGTACTGATTTACCAACTTCCAAACCTTCAATGCTCACATCGATATTATCTAAATGATCTTTAGGTAAAGCTTTGATACGCAGTTTACGTAATTTTTGCACCAGTTTACCGCCCATTTTAACACCCGGAGAAGTCCCGGTGATACGGATAGGTATTTCGATGGCAATAGGCTTTTTCTCGTCAAGCAATAAAAAGTCCACGTGCAGAATTTTTTCTGTCAATGGGTGGAACTGGATATCCTGAATGATAGCCTGTGATTTTACGCCTGCAATTTCCAAATCGATGAAATGAACGACCGGTGTATAAATTACCGGCTTCAAATCAGCTGCGGACACGGCAAAGTGGGTTTGGGTTTTCCCACCATAAAGTACTGCCGGAACCAGTCCGTTGTAACGCAGTCCTTTAGCGTCTCTTTTCCCTACGTTCTCTCTTGGAGAACCGCTAATAGCAATTGATTTCATTTGTTTTTATTTATTGTTATTTATTAATAGACCATGGTCGATAGTCAATAGAATAGACCATGGTTTTGTATTCATATTTCAAAAAAGGCTATGGACTATTGACCATAGACTATGGACTTCTCAGTCCACCTTAAACAACTGGCTGATCGACCCGTGTTCATTTACGTTCTCTATCGCCTTTGCAAATAACTCAGCAGTTGACAGCACTCTTATTTTGCTGCTTTGATGCTTAAGCGGGATCGTATCGGTAACGATCAATTCAGCTAATACTGAATTTTCAATGGTTTCGTAAGCCCTGCCCGATAAAACCGGGTGCGTACATACCGCGCGTACACTGCGTGCGCCACGCTCCATAATTAATCCTGCTGCTTTAGCCAATGTACCGGCTGTATCGCAAATATCATCTATCAATACAATGTCCTGGTCGGTTACGTCACCTATCAGCGTCATTGATTCAATTTCATTAGCACGTTTACGGCGTTTATCGCAGATCACCACTTCAGCATTAAAAAACTTGGCGAAGCTGCGTGCCCTGTATGAACCACCCATATCCGGCGAAGCAATGGTTAAATTGCCCAGACCCAAACTTTTGATATAAGGCACAAAAATGATAGATGCATCCAAATGGTCAACCGGGATATCAAAAAAGCCTTGTATCTGTGCGGCGTGCAGGTCCATCGTCATGATACGGTTGATGCCGGCAGCCACCAATAAATTAGCAACCAACTTTGATCCTATCGCCACACGTGGCTTATCTTTCCTGTCCTGGCGAGCCAGCCCGAAATACGGGATAACCGCAGTCACATAATGAGCAGATGCACGGCGTGCGGCATCGATCATCATCAGCAACTCCATCAGGTTATCTGTTGGCGGGTTGGTTGATTGGATCAAAAACACATCGCATCCGCGTACCGTTTCATTAAAATGCGGTTGAAACTCGCCATCGCTAAAGATCGAAAGAACAACTTCGCCCAGTTCCTTACCATAAGCGGCAGCAACTTTATTAGCCAGTTCTGTACTTGCAGAACCTGAAAATAATTTGATCGGGTTAAATTGTAATGGCATCTTTTGATTTCGGATTTCGGATTTTCAATTTCGAATGTTATTAAGAAATTATATCCTGATTACCAGCTATTATAAAAAACAATTCGGATTTCCATTTCTCGATCAGACCTAAATCCGAAATCAAAAATTCGAAATCCGAAATTAAAAATTGTTGCCCGACCAGGATTCGAACCTAGACAAACGGTACCAAAAACCGTCGTACTACCATTATACTATCAGGCAATTTCCATTCAGTTTGTTGCCATTCCGAAAAGGAACGCAAATATAGGACGAAATCTTGAACTTCAAAAGCTATTTTAAAAAAAGTAATCGATAGCTAAGCCCCCTCTAAATCTCCCCCGGTTGGGGAGACTTTTTAAGCCCTCCCTACCGGGGAGGGTTGGGTGGGGCTAATCTTCAACCACCACGCCCATCGAGCAGAATTTGTCGATCCTTTCGGTCACCAACTCATCCACGTTACGCGCTTTAAGTTCCTTCAGGTCTTTTAAAAGGTGTTTTTTCAGGATGGTCGCCATTGCAACCGGGTCCTGGTGAGCTCCGCCAAGCGGTTCTTTTATTATGCCATCTATCAGCTTGTTTTTCAACATCTCGTTGGACGTCAGTTTCAAAACTTCAGCTGCTCTTTCTTTATTTTCCCAGGTTTTCCAAAGGATAGTAGAGCAATTTTCAGGCGAGATAACCGAATACCAGGAGTTTTCGAGCATGAATACACGGTCGCCAATAGCCAGTCCTAAAGCTCCGCCTGATGCGCCTTCACCAATAACCACGCAAATAACCGGCACTTTCAATACCGACATTTCCATCAGGTTACGTGCTATGGCTTCGCCCTGTCCGCGCTCCTCAGCCTCAAGACCCGGAAATGCTCCGGGAGTATCGATCAGGGTAATAACCGGCTTACCGAACTTTTCGGCCAGTTTCATTAAGCGCAGCGCTTTACGATAGCCTTCAGGATTTGCCATACCAAAGTTGCGGTATTGACGCTCCTTGGTGTTCTTTCCTTTCTGATGACCTATGAACATGGCTGTTTGCCCGCCAATAGTGCCAAATCCTCCTATTATCGCTTTGTCATCGCCAACCGTGCGGTCGCCATGCAGCTCAATAAAATCATCACACATCAGTTCCAGGTACTGTAAAGTATAGGGCCTTTCGGGATGACGGGATATCTGAACTTTTTGCCACCCATTAAGGTGGGAATATATCTGGTGCTTGGTGGCTTCAAATTTCTCCTGCAACTCATTCAGGGTTGCCGACATATCCACCTTGGTCTTTTCCTCAACCTGCTTCACCTTGTCTATCTGCAATTGCAGATCAGCCAAAGGCTTTTCAAAATCAAAAGTGATCTTCATACGCGTTTTAACGGGCTGCAAATTTAAACAAATCTAATTGGATATTGGTTGATTATGTTGGATTAAGTTGATTAGGTTGTCATGTCGCGACCATTCAACTTAATCAACCACTCAACCTAATCAACTCTAAATCAATTCGTCTTCTCCAACGCCTCCAACTTCCTGATCTGGTCGTCGCTTAAGATTTTTTCTGTTTGATAACAGGTCATCAAGATAGCTCCTCTAAGCTCACCCAGGTATAATCCGGAACGGTTTGTGTAAAATATCAGGGTGCCATCTATCACTTGCTTACTATGAAAAAGGCTATCGAGCATCTTTTCATTACGAATGATATTGTTCCCCATTTCTACTTTTTTTCGATGCAATTCGGCAGCCAAGTTTTTTAATTTGGTGATCTGCCCCGGATTAAGGCCAATCTGTACTTTGTATTTAAGCGCTTTATCCGGCAGCGGGTAATGGTTCATTTCACCCACCATCGCCATGCTATCCAGGTCATCCCCATTTAACCATGCATTATATTTTTTATCGCTTAACGTTTTTATGGGCGAATGCTTGATGATCACCACTACAGGCTGACTTTTTAAAGCGCTTTCAACTGCAGCATGTTTTACTGAGTTACTGACGGCAGGATGTTTTACCGTTGCATTAACGGGCGAATGATTAGAGACACTATCAGCGGGTGGTTTAATAACCGGCGGGTTTTGAACGACAGTATCACCTGCGGGATGCTTAACAAGGCTATCAACCACGGTGTGTTTCACTAATGTATCAGCGGGCAGATGTTTAGCCGCGCTATCAACCGGCATACGCCTGGGGAGTGTATCAACAAACTTATGTTGAATTAAACTATCTGTGGCCGGATGCTTTACGAGGGTATCAATAACCGGGTGCTTAACCGTAGTATCGGCAGCCGGACTTTTATTTAAAGTATCTGTTTGCGATTTAGCAGTCGTGAAAACAGATATCAGCAGTACAAATACAAGTAGATGTTTTATCATAGGGGTGATAATTTCAATCAAAAATGGCAATATTTAACCTTTAATTATCAAAAATAAGTAAAACTAAAAGAAAACTAGGCTAAGCGTTCCAAAGTGATATAGCCAATACAAATTTCCATTCCGATTTTTCTTTATAAAATAACACCAGTTGTCCTACGCCGCATAAGCTGCCGCATTTGGATGAAAAGTAAAAAACAGCACGTTGTCCATCGTTTACAACTTCGGAAAGACCAATTAAAAATGGCCTTTCCGGATAATCTTCACGAAACGATGCCCAGCCATCTTCAATGTCACGGGCGTTGCTTTTATCAAAATACTCGTCATAATGATTATATGTAAGCATGGTGATTTGCAGGCCATTGGAAAACTTATTTTGAATAAGGTATTGTTTCCCCATGTTTTTGTAAAGCCGCTCTAACAACGGCAACCATAATGTATCTGCAATTAATACGGGTACTAATGCCCGACGTCCTCCAAAAAATCCATTTAGTGCTGATTTATCCCCCTTAAGATAATGTCCAAAATCTTGCGTCATATCCATAATGTCCTCCCTGCCGCCTTCGCGATCATCATTTGATACCCGGATAACGTAGTTCAGTTTGTCCTTCTTATTATCCTGGTTAAGCTTGAGGTATTTTGAATAGATAACGTAATTCTCCGGCATTTTTTGCCCGAATACCAGTAATGGAAAGACCAGGAAAACAATTACAACGGCTATTTTAAACCTTTGGCAGTTTATATCCATTGTGATACTCCTTCATCAAATATTGCTTGTTGATGGCATGATCGGTAAACTGGTGTTCCGCATCGTTCCACTCTAACTTTTTGCCGCTGCGGTAAGCTATATTTCCCATTTGCGCTACGGTGGCAACATGTGCGCCTGCCTGTATAGGGCAATTCAGATCCGCCATTTTGCGGGATTTAACCACGCTTACAAAATTTTCCCAATGCTTATCCAAACCATTATCCGATTGCGCTACAAATGGCTTACTTACTTTGCTTTTGCTCTGCCTTTCTTCTATCACTTCCCAGCCGCCGCGGTTTAATATCAGCGTACCATTATTGCCGATATAGGCGATGCCATGATCCCGGTTATAGGAGCCATTATCGATCCCCATAGCCGAATCCCAAACCATATTGAAGCCATCAAATTCATACAGGGTGGTTAGCGTATCAGGCGTTTCTTCTGATAATTCAGGATAGGCGAATCTTCCACCCAGGGCGGATACGGATTTTGGCACCGGCGATTTCATGCCCAGCAAGCCATAATCCAGCAAATGCACCCCCCAATCGGTCATCAGTCCCCCGGCATAATCCCAAAACCAGCGGAAATTAAAATGAAAACGGCTGGCATTGAATGGAACGGTTTTGGCCGGCCCCAGCCATGCCGCATAATTTACGCCCGGCGGTGGTGTACTGTCCTGAACTATTGCCGCGGGCCGCATCCAGCCCTGGTAGCACCAAACTTTTACAGTACGGATATTGCCCAACTGACCGCTATGCACAAACTCAACCGCATCCTTAAAATGCTGCTGGCTGCGCTGCCATTGCCCGGCCTGCACCACTTTATTATAACGCTCCTGTGCGGCTACCATGGCCCTGCACTCACCTATGGAATTGCCAACCGGCTTCTCTACATACACATCCTTACCCGCCTCGCAGGCATGCATCATGATCATGGCGTGCCAATGGTCGGGCGTACCAATTACCACCGCATCAATATCCTTCTGATCCAGCAGCGCCTTATAGTCATCATATTTTTTGATCTTCGAGATATCATAGCCGGTTTTGGCCAAATCGGCTAGGCGTTTGTCCATCACATTCTTATCCACATCACACACCGCTATCAAATTTACACCCGGAACTTTTAAAGCCGATGTTACATCCGCCCAGCCCATTCCGTTTATACCTATCGCGCCGATATTTAATTGGTCGGATGGCATAATGCGGTTTTTAAAAATGGCATAAGCCTGGTTATTTAAAGCTGATGCTAACAAGCTGCCGCCGGTAATGATGGCCGACTTTTGTAAAAAATCCCTTCGTGTAGTCATGATCTGTTATAATTGGTTCCGCTAAATATAGGTTGATTTTTATTGTCTGAACAACAATTATCGAGAAATTTCAAGAGCAATGAATAAATGCCCGAAATATCTAATTCCATTATAAATTCCCTCCCTTGGGAGGGGTGCGGTTGGATGTGTAGTGGCAGGGAGGGGTAATCTGTATCATGAAAATAATCCAAAACCCCTACCTCCCCTTCCCCAAGGAAGGAATCGCACTACCCTACGCCATGATTTCTCTCCTGAAAACAATAAAAAATAAATAATTCCGAATTCGAACTTCCGAATTCCGAAATCAGTCCATCCCGTATTCTTTCAGCTTACGATACAAAGTTGCCACCCCGATATTCAAAAGCCGTGCGGCTTCGGCGCGGTTGCCGTGGGTATGACTTAGTACGCGTTGTATGTGGATTTTTTCAACTGACGAAAGGTCAAAAGCAGAAAGCGTTTGTCCCGGCTTCGAGGATTGCAATTGTCTGATCTCGGCCGGAAGCAAGGTTTCATCCAGTTCACTACCATCGCACAAAATTACTGCACGTTCGATGACGTTTTTCAGCTCCCTGATGTTGCCGGGCCATTGATAGGCCTCCAGTTTTTCAACAAAATCAGCGGATAAGCTGGTTATTTGCCTTTTCACTTTAGCGGCAAAATATTGCATAAAGTATTCGGCAAGCAGGGCGATATCCTTTTTACGTTCGCGCAGGGCGGGCAGTGTGATCTGGAAAACCGAAAGGCGATAGAACAGATCCGACCGGAAATGATTTTCTTCGATCTCCGTTTGCAGGTTACGGTTGGTCGCCGATAATATCCGCACATTCACCTGGGTTGACTTGGTATCCCCTATTTTGATAAATTGCTGCGACTCCAGCACGCGCAATAATTTGGCCTGTAATTCATGGTCCAGTTCACCTATCTCATCCAAAAAAATGGTGCCGCCATTGGCTTCCTCGAACAGTCCTTTTTTATCTTTTACAGCCCCGGTAAAGGCCCCGGCTTTGTGGCCAAATAATTCGCTTTCCAGTAACTCCTTTGTAAAAGCGCTGCAATTAACCGCTACAAATGTTTTGCCCTTGCGATTGCTTGCCTGGTGTATGGCTTCGGCAAAAACCTCCTTGCCTGTTCCTGTTTCGCCTAACAACAAAACAGTAGTATCTGTTAAGGCAACCTTTTGGGCCAGTTTTACCACATCGGTTATAGTAGCTGAACGGCCAATGATCCGATCAAACCCGAATTTATCATTGAGCTTGTTCTCCAGTTCCGCTACTCTTTGCTGTAACAGAGCCTTATCCATGGCCTTGCTTACCAGCGGCACTATCTTTTCGTTATCATCACCTTTGGTGATGTAATCAAACGCGCCCGACTTGATGGCCTTAACACCATCGTTAATAGTGCCGAATGCCGTAAGGACAATAATTTCGGTAGCCGGCCAGTTAGTTTTTATTTGCCCGGTCAATTCTATGCCGTTGATATCCGGAAGTTTGACATCGCTGAGCACCACGTTGATGGCCTCCTGCTGTAATTTGCGTAAGCCTTCCTTGCCTGTTGCCGCGGTAATAACTTCATATCCTTCCAACTGAAGAATACGGGCAAGCAGGTTTCGCAACCGGTCCTCGTCATCAATAATTAACAGCTTGCCTTTTTGCATAATAGACAGCAAAAATGGTGAAAATTAGTTGAAAAAATGATGGATAACTTTTCAGATTAGAAACACATTAGAAGTGGCTGCTATTGTTTTATCCATTATACATTTAGTTATATTTAAACACTTAAATATTAAACTTTATGGCAGAAAAAAAAACCTGGCTCGATGAACACCAGGAACATTTAGGATTTGGGCAACGACTGGCGGATACCGTTGCTACGGGCATGGGCTCGTGGCGGTTTATTATTATTCAAACCATCATCGTAGCCATATGGATGCTGCTTAACGTTGTCGCGTTTGTTAAGCATTGGGATGTATATCCTTACATCCTGTTGAACCTGCTTTTCTCCACCCAGGCAGCTTATGCCGCCCCGATCATTATGATGGCACAAAACCGCCAGAGCCAGCGCGACCGCGCACAGGCCGATGACGATTACCGCACCAACTGCGAAGCGAAAGACGAAATTGAAGAATTGCAAAAACGCCTGGACACCATTGAGATAGATAAACTGGACAAGATCATTACCATGCTGGAGCAAATGAAGGCCAAATAGCCTATTTACTTTGTGATTTGATAACCGTATTTACTGTACCGAGCAACGAGTTAGCGCCCGTTGCATCCTGCAACAATTGCCATATCATAATACCCCCGGCTTTTTGCAATGCCAGCTGGGTTTTATTTTTTACGGTGGGGATGCCGTTATAATAAATTGCGCCACCGCTGGGCAGATCAACTTCATCAACATTTTCGGCACCAGGATAAGTTGCGATGATTCCTTTGAAAGACATATCAGGCGGGGCCCCCACGCCAAAACCATAACCATAAAACGGGATACCTAAATTCAGTTTATCTTTTGCTATGCCTTTTTCTCCCGCCCAGTAATTCATATCATCCACTGCCATTTGGTAAGGCGCGTGCGGACCGGGATTTTCGGGTCGCCAGGGGCCGGTTTTATCGTAGGACATAATGCTGATAAAATCGAATAAACCCAAGGCTTTATCCGTGTAGCGGTCTTTATAAACCGTAGCCACAGCGGCAGTCAATAACTTGTTTTTTGATTTAAGCGCGGCAGAAAGGGCGGTTATAAAGCCCTCATAATTGGCATCCACCCGCTCACCCTCCAGGTCAACATCGATGCCATCAAGGTGATAACCTTCTGTTAACGACACCAATTTTTTTATAAATGCCGCACGATTCTCGCTGCTTAGCAAAGTGGTATAATAAGCCGGGGCCGACCCACCGCCAATAGAGGCCAGCACTTTTACATGCTGCTTGTGCATCTTATCAGCAAACACCTTCAGGTTTGGGAATTGCTCAAAATTGCCTGTGGAATCAGGATTGATAAAGGCGATATTGATATGCGTAACTCTACTGTAATCCACCTGGTTGGCTTCCGCGCTTAAAATATTTTGTGTACGCAGGTAGCCTATCACCCGGAATGTTTGCTGTGCCCGAACGACCATACAGCCTGCAACCATGATCAATAACAAATAATATTTCTTCATCATGCAAGCTAATATCTGCTAAATTTTATTGAACGAATAATAATTATACCGCTAAAGTGGATGATTGTTTTATAGATTATAGATAACAAAACATAGGCGTTCGAAATATCTTCAAATCGATTTGTCATTCTGAACGTAGTGAAGAATCTTATTCGATTGATAAGTCTCTACTATACTTGTCCTATGTTTATGTCCTGTGGAGAAGATCCTTCACTACGTTCAGGATGACAACCTTAATAAGGAAAGTTGGTTTCAAACACTCAAGATAGCAAACCGTCCGCATAATTGTCACAACCGTACGAAAACGAACAATTTTTCGATTATCATTCCAAATACAATTTACTGATTATAAGATGATTATAATATCGGCATGATATTGTTGTTTCAACTTTGTCTTTTTCAGTGTCGTTTCTTTTAAATGCTCTATAGTCTGCTAAATTTCGAGTTATGATCAAAAACTACTTAACTATCGCCTGGAGAAATCTTATTAAAAACAAGGTTTCATCTCTCATCAATATTGGCGGTCTTGCCGTGGGCATGGCCGTGGTAACACTTATTGGCTTATGGATATGGGACGAACTGTCCTTCAATAAATATCATCAAAACTACGACCGCATAGCCCAGGTGCGTACGCATCTGAAAGATCCGCGCAGCGGGGAAACCGGCGTAAACGGTTCGCTCCAGGTCCCGCTGGTAAACCAGCTTAAAACCAATTATAAAAGCAATTTCAAGCACGTCGTAGTTGCATCCTGGGACGTGGATAATATCCTTTCGGCCGGCGATAAAAAGCTGTCGCGGACGGGCCTATTTATGGACCCGGATGGCCCTGAAATGCTGACCTTAAACATGATCCACGGCTCAAGATCGGGGTTGAAAGATATTAATTCTATCATGCTCTCTGAATCAACTTCCAAAGCATTTTTTGGCGATGCCGACCCGGTAAATAAGGTAATGAAGATCAACAACAAATTGGATGTAAAAGTTACTGGGGTATATGAAGACCTGCCGCTGAACAGCCAGTTTAAAGACCTGAAATTCATTTCACCTGCCGATTTGTGGATTGCTGACAACCCCTGGATAAAACAGGCCATGAACGACTGGCAAAACCACTTCCTCAAGATATATGTCGAAATTGAAGCAAACACCAGTTTCGCAAAAGCATCACAAAATATTAAAGATGCCGAATTAAAAAACCTTGGCAACCTGAAGGAACAGGCAAAGCTAAACCCGCAGGTATTCCTGTTGCCTATGAGCGACTGGCACCTGCATAATTATAAGCGCGGCCAGGCGGATACCGGGCCGCTGCAAATGTTGTGGCTGATAGGCATCATCGGTGCATTTGTATTGCTGCTGGCCTGTATCAATTTTATGAATTTAAGCACGGCCCGTTCAGAAAAACGCGCCAAGGAAATAGGCGTCCGCAAGGCCGTTGGTTCGGTACGCAGCCAACTCATCGGCCAGTTCTATTGCGAATCATTTTTGATCGTATTACTATCCTTCCTGTTGTCGATGATTTTTGTGGCGCTGTCCATGCCCTGGTTCAATGCATTGTCGGGGAAATTGGTACATGCACCTTACCAGAGCCCTCTTTTCTGGGTATTAAGCCTCGTGTTTATCTTCATCACCAGTATTATAGCCGGCAGTTATCCTGCATTGTATTTATCGTCTTTCAATCCGGTCAAAGTATTAAAGGGCACTTTCAGGGTGGGCCGGTTTGCATCCATTCCACGCAAGATATTGGTGGTTACCCAGTTTACCGTGTCCGTGGCTTTGATCATCTGCACCATTATCATTTACCGCCAGATCCAGGTGGCCAAGAACAGGCCGGTAGGCTATACCCGAGATGGTTTGCTGATGATCGAGAAGAAATCAAGCGATTTTGACGGGAAGTATAACCTGCTGCGGACTGAGCTTAAGAAAACAGGTGCAGTGGCCGAAATGTCGGAATCATTCGGAAAAGTGACCGAAATAGCCTCAGGCAACGGCGGGTTTACCTGGAAAGGCAAGGATCCAAATTTGCAGGACCAATTTGGCACATTACCCGTAACTTTTGAATACGGAAAAACGGTTGGATGGCAATTTACAGCGGGGCGCGATTTTTCGCCATCCTTTATCACCGATTCATCAGGAATGGTGATCAACGAATCGGCTGCAAAATACATGGGCCTGAAAAACCCTGTAGGCGAGCAGGTGAGCTGGAAATTCCAGGATCAGCCGCTAAGGTATTACAAGATCCTGGGCGTTGTTAAGGATATGGTGATGGAATCGCCCTACGAGCCGATGTATCCAACTGTGTTTATGGCTAAGGGCCACGTAGGTACCAACCAGATCAATATTAAGATCAATCCCAATGTCAGCGCAAGCCAGGCATTACCCAAAATAGAAGCCGTTTTCAAAAAAATAATTCCATCGGCACCGTTCGAATACAAATTTGCCGATCTGGAATATGCCGCAAAATTTGCCGCCGAAGAAAATATTGGCAGGCTTGCCGCCGTGTTTGGCAGCCTCGCGATCTTCATATCATGCCTTGGCCTGTTTGGGCTGGCCTCATTCGTTGCCGAGCAGCGCGTTAAAGAAATTGGCGTGCGTAAAGTATTGGGCGCATCGGTTGTTAATTTGTGGGGTATGCTTTCAAAGGATTTTGTGCAACTGGTGATCCTGTCGCAGGTTATTGCCTCGCCTATCGCTTATTATTTTATGCACAACTGGCTGCAGCATTACAAATACCGCACGGACATTTCCTGGTGGATATTCGCGCTGACTGCTGCCGGGGCCATCATTGTAACCCTGTTCACGGTTAGTTACCAAAGCATTAAAGCAGCCATAATGAACCCGGTAAAAAGTTTGAGGAGCGAGTAATCTGAGAAGCAGTTTGCAGTGGCAGTAAAGAAAAGAATACTAATAAACTAATGACCATTGAACTAATGAACTAATATATGATCAGGAATTATTTAAAATTGGGCCTGCGTACCCTGGCAAAAAACAGGTTATCGTCGGCAATAAACATCCTTGGGCTTGGGTTGGCAGTAGGCTGCAGCCTGGTTGTATTCCAGTTTTTCGACTGGTCCATGCACCTTGATAATTTCCATCGCAAGCTCAACAATCTTTTTGTTATCGAAAGGTTGACAGATAAAAATGGTCAGCAGCAATTGTGGGGCAATTCACCCTCGCCTATGGGCCCTATGCTCAAGGCCGACATCCCCCAAGTAAAAAATATTACCAGGGTAAACAATACCGGGGTGATTATTAAAAGAGGCGATAATGTATTCAAGGATGATGTCGATTTTGTTGATGATGCGTTTTACCAGATGTTTGACTTTCCTGTTAAATGGGGAAATAAGCAGCACTTTACTGATCAGGACGGGATTGTATTAACAGATGAACTTTCGCAAAAACTTTTTGGTAAAGAAAACCCGGTAGGTAAAAACCTTAATGTGCGCTTTAGTAATAACGGGCGCGAAACGGCTGTGAATTTTACAATAAAGGGCGTATTTACCAAACGGCCTACCGAAGCTTCCTGGTACTTCTCTGCACTTGTTCCGCGTAGTAAAATGGCTTCTTTAGGTATGGATAAGCCTGGCGACTGGAGCCAGGGTTCGGACATGACATTTATTGAAGTAAATGATCAAACCTCATTAACACCATCGGCAGGACAGGTCAAGAAATACCTGCAGCTGTACAATGCCGCAAATATTGATGACAAGATTGCAGCTTTCAATTTCCAGCCGCTAAAAACCATGAATTTTCATTCCTATAAAGTATATGCTAACCGCTTCACTGCAACCCATATAGCAGGTTACCTTATGCTTTTGGTGATTGCCATTGCGACGTTGCTACTGGTTTATTTCAACTATATGAATATTGCTATCGCCTCGGCATCAACCCGGTTAAAAGAGATAGGTGTGCGTAAAGTAATGGGCAGTAGCCGGAAACAGATCATCATTCAGTTTATTTTAGAGAACTTAATTCTTTGTGCCCTTGCCGTGGTTGTGGGTTTGTTTTTAGCCAAGTATATTTTCCTGCCTTGGTTTAGCCAGATTTCCAACATCGACCTTACTACTAACTTCTATAACAATCCCCGCACCTGGCAGGTATTGGCGGCACTTGTTGTGATATCGGCTTTAAGCGGTGCCTCGTACCCGGCGTTCTATATTTCCGCGTTTAAGCCCATTAATATCATGAAGGGAAATAGCAAAATGGGTAGTAATAATCGTTTCAGGAAATCGCTTTTAGGTTTCCAGTTTTTCCTGACTTTTTTGGCCATCTCAGTTGCGATAGCTTTTGTGCAGGAAACCAAACAAGTAAAAACAAGGCCCTGGGGGTATAACCCGGCCGATAATGTAGTAGTAGCGCTTGACAAAACAGCCAGCTACGAAGCGTTTAAAAGCGAACTGAAAAGAAACAATAAAGTAATATCAGTAACCGGTTCCGAGCAGGCGCTTGGCCAATACACTAAACAATTGGTGATCAAAACCGAAGGCCGGAACGAAACAGTGCAGAGTATAAGCGCTTTACCTGGCTTCGCGATGCAAATGGGCATATCTATCACTAAAGGCAGGGATATGAGCGAACAATACCCCACCGACCAAAAAGATGCCGTTTTAGTTAACCAGGCCTTCCTGAAACAAATGGGTTGGACAACCGCCATTGGGAAAAATATTGAGTATGGCAATCACCGCTACCAGGTGGTGGGTGAGATAAACGACTTTCATTTCCAGAATTTCCAGGCGCCTGTAGGGGCATTGGTCATTGTGGGTTGCACCGCGGCTGATGTAAACAATGTGTATGTAAAAATGTCATCCGGTTATTTTACAAAAGCGCATATGGAAGTTGAACAGCTATGGAAAAGGACAAACCCTAACCTGCCTTTCGAATACCATTACCAGGACACCGTATTCGACAGCTATTTCAGCAGTTTTTCGCAGGTTGCCCAGGTGATGAGCGCCGCCTCCATGATCATGGTTGTTATTTCCGTATCCGGGATTTTCGGCCTCGCCCTTTTGATACTGGGAAAAAAAATGAAAGAAATAAGTGTACGGAAAGTGCTTGGGGCCGGCATGAGCAATATCATCTTTCTGATCAACAAAGAGTTTTTGTACGCTCTCGGGGTCGCGCTGTTATTTGGAGTGCCTTTTTCCTGGTGGCTCACCGACAATCTGTTTAAGATACTGGCGCCCGAATCAACAGCATCCATGTTACCGCTTATTTTATCATTCGTAAGCGTGCTGATGATGACTGCCATAAGTGTTTCATGGCACATATTTAAGGCGCATACATCCAACCCGACGCGATATTTGAAAGATGAATAATTGGGCTGAGTATTGAAGTATAAAATTTCACGATTAGCATTTAGAATTTAAAACATCATGATCAAGAACTATTTAAAAATCGCCTGGAGAAACCTGATAAAAAACAAGGCTTCTTCACTAATTAATATCGGTGGCCTTGCTGTAGGTATGGCGGTAGCTATGCTCATCGGTTTATGGATATGGGATGAAACATCCTACGACAAATATCACCATAATTATGAGAGCATCGGGGAGTTGATGACTACACAGACCGCTAATGGCGAAACAGCGACTTTTCCATCTACCGTGGTACCACTTAGCAATGAATTGCGCACCAAATATTCAAGTAACTTTAAGCGTGTAGCCCTAACCTGGGAAAGCACACATATACTTGCTGTAGGAGATAAAAAAATATCCCAAAACGGGATGTGGGCCGAGCCCGATCTGCCGGCTATACTATCGCTTGCAATAACCCGCGGATCTTATCAGACCTTCAAAGATCCAACATCGATATTGCTATCAGCATCAGTTGCAAAATCCTTATTTGGTAACACCGACCCTATTAACCAGGTTGTTCGTATTGATAATAATGAGACGATGAAGGTAGCCGGAATTTACCAGGATATGCCGCATAACTCCACTTTCAGCCCTGTTTTGTATTTATTGCCCTGGAGTAATAATGCAAATTGGTGGAACACGCAATCCAGTGCCTGGAGCAATCATGGCTGCCATTTATTTGTACAATTGAATAACCAGGTCAGCTTCGACAAGGTATCAACAGAGATCAGGAATATCACCAAGCCTCATTTTAAAATAAATGACGAAACTATGCAGGTGTTCCCGATGTCGAAATGGCATTTATATGGTGAATTCCAGAATGGCAAATCAGTTGGCGGGCGCATACAGTTGGTATGGTTATTCGGCATAATAGGCCTATTTGTTTTACTGCTTGCCTGTATCAATTTTATGAACCTGAGCACGGCCCGCAGCGAGAAAAGAGCGAAAGAGGTTGGCATCCGGAAGGCTATCGGTTCGGCAAGGGGGCAACTTATCAGGCAATTTATGAGTGAATCAATGCTTGTGGTATTCCTGTCTTTTCTATTCACCGTTTTATTGGTATCGTTGGCTATCCCGTATTTTAATCATATTGCCGATAAGGAAGTGTCAATGCCATGGGCAAACCCATTGTTCTGGCTGCTTGCCATAGGTTTCACTTTTTTTACCGGGCTTGTAGCAGGCAGTTACCCTGCACTCTACCTGTCGGGCTTTAAACCAATCCAGGTTTTAAAAGGCACTTTCAGGGTCGGCAGGTTAGCCGCGCTTCCACGCAAAGTACTGGTGGTGGTCCAGTTTACGGTATCCATTATTTTAATTATCGGGACTATTATCGTATTCCGGCAGATACAATTTGCTCAAAACCGGCCTGTAGGTTATACCCGCGACGGCTTACTTACTATTGGGATGAACACCCCCGAAATTTACCGTCATTATGATGTTTTGAGGAACGACCTGATACAAACCGGGGCGGTGAAAGACATGGCGGAATCCAACAGCGCGGCTACCCAGATATGGTCTAACAACTCCGGCTTTACCTGGGAAGGTAAACCGCCTGCTTTTGATCCGACATTTGGCACCATAGCGGTTACTGCTGATTTTGGCAATACAGTAGGCTGGGAAATTATTGAGGGCCGCGATTTTTCAAGAAACAATGCTGCCGATACCGGTGCATTTATTTTGAACGAGTCGGCAGTAAAACTTAGCGGAATAAAAAACCCAATCGGTAAAACAATGACCTGGCTGGGCAAAACCCATGTGGTTACAGGAATAGTAAAAGATATGGTTATGGAATCGCCCTATAAGCAAACTGTAGCCACTGTATTCCACATGCAGCCCGACTGGGTTAACATGATCACGATCCGGGTCAATCCTACACTGCCGATGCAGGACGCGCTGAAAAAAATAGAGTTGATATTTAAGCAGCATAATCCCGGCAGCCCTTTCAGCTACAAATTTGTGGATGAAGAATACGCCAGGAAATTCTCCGACGAGCAGCGTGTTGGTGATCTTGCAACAATATTTGCCGTCCTGGCTATCTTCATCAGTTGCCTGGGCCTATTCGGCATGGCCTCCTTTATGGCCGAACAGCGCGTTAAGGAAATTGGCGTGCGCAAAGTGCTGGGGGCATCGGTGTTTAATTTATGGCGATTGCTCTCTAAGGATTTTGTAGTGCTGGTTATTATTTCGCTCATCATAGCTACCCCAATCGCCTACTACTTTATGCATAAATGGCTGCTAAATTATACTTACCGCGCCGGGATGGCCTGGTGGATATTCGCGCTTACAGGCGCCGGGGCAATAGGCATTACTGTATTAACAGTGAGTTACCAGAGCATCAGGGCGGCATTGGCCAACCCGGTAAAGAGTTTGCGTTCAGAGTGATTAGGGTTAGAGATCAGTTAATTAGAGATTAGAGTTTAGAATTTAAAGACACTATGATTAAGAACTATTTAAAAATTGCCTGGAGAAACCTTGTTAGGAACAAGGCACATTCATTTATAAATATTACCAGTTTATCCGTTGGTATGGCTGTAGCTATGTTGATCGGCCTGTGGATATGGGATGAATTATCGTTCGATAAATACCACAAAAATTATGAAAATATTTCTCGTGTAATGCAGCAGCAAGTCGCCAATGGCGAAGTGAATACCATAAAAGCAATGCCTATCCCCGTGGCTTACCAACTTCGCCATCTTTATGCCAGCAATTTCAAATATGTAGTATTATCTTCATGGACAAACCCGCATGCCCTTGCATTCAAGGATAAAAATCTATCTATCCAGGGCAATTTTATGGAAGCGGATGCTCCTGAAATGTTCACTCTAAAAATGATAAAAGGTACGCGGGCTGGACTAAAAGATCCATCATCTATTTTAATTTCAGAGTCTACATCAAAAGCCATTTTTGGCGATACAAATCCCATTGATAAAGTGCTTAAACTCGACAATGATGATTTAAAAGTAACCGGTGTGTACCAGGATCTGCCTAATAATACTTCATTGAATAATGTACTATTTATTGCACCATGGGAAATTTATGCCCGCACTTCTGATGTTCAACAAGCAAAAGATGACTGGAACCATAATTCATTCCAGATTTTTGCTCAGATCACCGGTTCGAGTGATATGGCCACTATTTCATCAAAAATAAAGGATCTCAAATTAAATAATTTGGATGTAGAAGGAAAAAGGGCAAAGCCGGAAGTATTCCTGTACCCGATGAGTCGCTGGCACCTCTATTCAGAATTCAAGAACGGATTAAATACAGGTGGCGACATTAAGTACGTATGGCTTTTCGGCATTGTAGGCGTATTGGTATTGGTACTAGCCTGCATCAATTTCATGAATCTGAGTACAGCACGATCAGAAAAACGGGCCAAAGAAGTAGGTATCAGAAAGGCAATTGGTTCTATGCGGGGCCAATTAATATCTCAGTTTTTAACTGAATCACTATTGATGGCTATTTTGGGATTTGCTTTGTCGCTATTTCTGACGCAGCTTTCACTTCCATTTTTTAATGCATTATCCGGTAAACAAATGTTTGTGTTATACACACATCCTGTGTTTTGGCTATTGGGAGTGGGGTTTGCTGTTATTAGTGGTTTATTCGCCGGCAGTTACCCGGCATTTTATTTATCATCTTTTAAACCGGTCAAAGTATTAAAAGGCGCATTTCGTGCAGGTAAAATGGCAGCCATCCCCCGAAAAGCTCTTATCATTATTCAATTTACATTTTCCATAATAATGATTGTTGGGACGATTCTTGTTTTCCGTCAGATCCAATTTGCCAAAAACCGCCCAATAGGTTACAGTCGCGAAGGCTTAATTTTGATCAGGCCTTACTCAACGGATATTCATACCCATTTTGAATCTTTCAGAAATGATCTGATTCAAACAGGGACGATTACTGAAATGGCAGAATCAGGTAACCAGATAACCCGCGGCAGCAGAACGAGCGGTGGTTTTGGCTGGCAGGGAAAGGACCCCAACCTAAACGATGAGTTTGCCACATTTGCTGTAACCCCTGAGTATGGAAAAACAGTTGGCTGGCTATTCAAAGAGGGAAGAAGTTTTTCGAAGTCAACCTATTCAAATTCCAGTGGGCTGATTTTAAACGAAGCAGCAGTAAAATATATGGGGCTTAAGAATCCGGTCGACCAAATTATAACCTGGGATGATAAAAAATATACTGTATTAGGGGTAACAAAGGATATGGTGGTAGAATCACCCTATGAACCTATTAAGCCTACCATTTTTTATACTACTAAAGAAGCAGGGATAATCAACATCAGAATCAATCCAAAAGTAAGTGCAACCAATGCATTAAATAAAATTGAAACTGTTTATAAAAAATATGCATCAGGGCAGCCATTCGAATATCAATTTACGGATGAAGAATATGCCAAAAAATTCGGCAATGAGGAGCGTATAGGTAAGCTTGCCAGTTCATTTGCGGGCCTTGCCATTTTTATCAGTTGCCTGGGCTTATTCGGCATGGCCTCCTTTATGGCCGAGCAGCGCACAAAAGAACTAGGGGTACGCAAAGTACTGGGCGCCACTGTCTTTGGCTTGTGGAGCTTAATGTCAAAAGATTTTGTCACACTGGTTATTATTTCACTTCTTATAGCTACGCCTGTTTCTTATTATTTTATGCACAACTGGCTGCAGCATTACCAATATCGCACGGATATTTCCTGGTGGATATTCGCGCTGACTGCCATGGGGGCCATAGCAGTAACCCTATTCACGGTTAGTTATCAAAGCATCCGGGCAGCATTGGCAAACCCTGTGAAGAGTTTACGTTCGGAGTAGTTGGGGTTAGAATTTTTAGAGTTTAGAAATTAGGATTTGAAATTTTTATATTATGATACGAAACTATTTAAAAATCGCCTGGAGAAACTTGATTAAGAACAAGATTTCTTCCTTGATTAATATCGGCGGCCTTGCCGTGGGTATGGCTGTGGTGATGCTGATTGGCCTGTGGATATGGGATGAACTGTCATTTGACCGGAACCATAAAAATCACAACCGTATTGCCCAGGTGATCCAAAATGTAACCAACAACGGCGAGGTGCAAACCTGGTGGTCAACACCTTACCCGTTGGCGGCCGAATTAAGGAAAAGCTACAGCAATGATTTTAAATATGTGGTAATGTCAACCGGAACGGGCTGGTACGTATTGGCGTTGGGTGATAAAAAACTGACAAAATCCGGCTCGTACTTTGAGCCCCAGGGACCGGAAATGTTATCGCTCAAAATGATCCATGGCACCCGCGATGCGTTAAAAGACCCCTCATCCATATTGGTATCGGAGTCGACCGCCAAAGCCTATTTTGGGAATGATGACCCGATGGGTAAAATGCTGAAGATCGATAACCAAAGCACAGTTAAAGTGGCCGGGGTTTATGAAGACCTGCCAAAAAATTCCACCTTTTCTGATCTGGCCTTTATGGCACCATGGCAGCTGTTTGCTACCACCAATCAGTTAGATAAAATGACCGAGCCATGGCGCCCCAACTTTGTAAACCTGTATGTGCAGTTAGCTGATAACGCCGATCTGGCTACTGTTTCTTTAAAAATAAGAGATGTTAAACTACGCCATGTAAGCGCCTTCCTGGCCAAAAAGAAACCGGCATTATTCCTTATGCCTATGAATAAATGGCACCTGTATGATGAATTTAAAAATGGCATCAATACCGGCGGTCGCATTCAGTATGTATGGCTGTTCGGCATCATCGGTGTGTTTGTGTTGCTGCTGGCTTGTATCAATTTCATGAACCTGAGCACAGCACGCTCCGAGAAACGCGCCCGCGAAGTAGGCATCCGTAAGGCTATTGGGTCATTACGTAGCCAGCTTATTTACCAGTTCTTTAGCGAATCATTGTTATGCGTACTATTTGCTTTTGCGATTTCCATATTACTGGTTCAATTAAGCCTCTCGCTTTTTAACCAGGTAGCCGATAAGCAAATGTCTATCCTTTGGGGTAATCCATTATTCTGGATCATGAGTATAAGCTTTAGCCTGATCACCGGGTTGATCACCGGCAGCTACCCTGCATTTTATTTGTCATCTTTTAAACCTATCAAGGTGTTGAAAGGCTCATTCCGGGTTGGCAAACTGGCTGCTGTTCCGCGTAAAGTGCTGGTAATAATACAATTTATCGTATCCGTTATACTCATCATCGGCACCATCGTTGTTTTCCGGCAGATCCAATTTGCCAAGAACCGCCCGGTGGGGTATAGCCGCGATGGGCTGGTTGCTGTACCTATGGGCACCGATGAAATTCATAAACATTTTGATGTTGTAAAATCGGCCTTATTAAAAACGGGAAGCATCGTATCCATGGCCGAAGCGGGATCGCCCCCAACTTATAATGCCGGCAGCACCAGCGCTGTTGAGTGGGATGGTAAAGATCCCAACCTGAGTGTGGATTTCCCTCAGAATAATGTCTCCTATGATTATGGAAAAACCATAGGCTGGCAGTTTAAGGATGGACGTGATTTTTCAAGATCATATGTATCAGATTCGGCAGCAGTTGTTTTGAATGAAACTGCCGTACATTTTATGGGCTTTAAAACCCCGCTTGCCTCCAGCATCAGCTATTATGGGCATCGTTTTAAAGTGATCGGCGTAGTGACCGATATGGTTGTTGAATCGCCTTACGGGCAATCCAGGCCCACGGTTTATTTTCTTTCTAAAGACCCCAGCAGTGTTATTCTATTAAAGATCAATCCAAAAATGAGCGCTACTGATGCATTGGATAAGATCGGTAACGTATTTAAAACTTACAATCCGGCCCAACCATTTGAATACAAGTTTGTCGACCAGGAATATGCCAAAAAGTTCGGCAACGAGGAACGTGTTGGCAAACTGGCCAGCTTTTTCGCCAGCCTCGCTATTTTCATTTCATGCCTTGGGCTATTTGGCATGGCATCCTTTATGGCCGAGCAGCGCATTAAGGAGATCGGTGTGCGCAAGGTGTTGGGTGCCTCGGTATTTAACCTGTGGAGTTTATTGTCAAAGGACTTTATTGTATTGGTCACCATTTCTTTACTGTTCTCCATACCGTTAGCTTATTATTTTATGCACAAATGGCTACAAAGCTACCAGTACCGCTCTGGCATGGACTGGTGGATATTCGCGGCAACAGCAGTTGGCGCCATGGCGATCACCCTGCTTACGGTAAGTTATCAAAGTATAAAAGCGGCGTTGACTAACCCGGTGAAAAGTTTGAAGACGGAGTGATCAGTTGGCAGTTAGAAGTTGGCAATAAGGTATGGCCACTAATTAGAGTTTAGAGATTTAGGGTTTAGCGTTTAAAAATTAGAATTTAAATTCCACCACATGATACGTAACTATTTCATCATCAGTATGCGAAACCTTTTGAAAAGGAAAGGCTATACTACATTGAATATCCTTGGACTTACCATTGGTATCACCTGCTGCCTGCTTATTTTTCAATATGTATCGTACGAAAGAAGTTTTGATACTTTTCAAAAGAACAGCCCGCAAATAGTGCGCGTACGTTTGGATCAATACAAACAGGGTAAAATGATGTGGCAGTCGGCAACATCCTTTCCCGGTATAGGGCCAACTCTGAAAAAGGATTACCCCGAGGTAGAAAATTTCTGCAGGCTGATAGATGATGAATTATTGCTCAGCAACGATGCACGGAATGTGAAGTTTTCTGAAACGAAGGGTTATTACGCTGATCCATCTTCCATCAATATGATAGGCGTGCAGATGACCAGGGGGAATAACGCTACAGCCTTAAATGCGCCTTATAAAATTATCATCTCGCAAAGTATGGCCAAAAAATATTTCGGCACCGATGATGTTGTTGGCAAAATATTAACAGCCCGTGGTCAAAACACAACCGACCATTACGAGATAAACGGCATATTTAAAGACTATCCCACCAACTCCCACCTCATTATCAATTACCTTGTTTCGTATGCCACGCTTGTAAAACAAATACAATCCGGCGGTGATAAAACCGACCCGGCCAATACCTCTTTCGGCTGGTATGATTTTTACACTTACCTGCAACTGAAACCCGGCACCGACCTACAAAAATTCCAGGCCAAAATGCCGGCATTTGCCGAAAAATACATCAACAGTCAGAAATTTTATAAGCCTAATAATATGAAAGACTGGCTTTATATTATTCCGCTAAGCGATATCCATCTTTTCTCCAACTACAACCAGGAGGCCGAAGTGAATGGCAGCGGCAATGCTGTAAAGTTCATGTTCCTGATCGGCTTTATCATTATGGGCATTGCCTGGATCAACTATATCAATCTGTCTACTGCACGTTCGGTTGAACGGGCAAAGGAAGTTGGTGTGCGCAAGGTGCTGGGCGCTGCCAAATCAAACCTGGTAAAGCAATTCATGCTCGAAAATATTTTGTTAAACCTTGCCGCCATTCTCATAGCTGCTTTTGCCGTGTATACGTTAACCCCGTGGTTCAATAACTTAATGGGCCGCGATGTGGCAACAGGCTTTTCAATGTCATCCAAATACTGGTTTATTTTTTCAGCGATCTTTATTTCGGGCACCTTACTGTCAGGCTTATATCCTGCCTTTGTATTGTCGGGCTACCAACCGGTGAAGGTTCTAAAAGGTGCTTTTAAAAATACATCGGGTGGGTTAATACTGCGCAAGGGCCTTATT
Source organism: Mucilaginibacter sp. (assembly GCA_035489035.1). Classification (GTDB taxonomy): domain Bacteria; phylum Bacteroidota; class Bacteroidia; order Sphingobacteriales; family Sphingobacteriaceae; genus Mucilaginibacter. The sequence continues at coordinate 104,929 of DATHKT010000047.1, read as the reverse complement.
ATCGCTCAGTTCGGCATTTCAGTGGTATTGATAGCAGGCACCATCATTGTTTACCAGCAGGTAAATTTTATGCGTAATCAAAAGCTGGGCGTTAATATTCACCAAACACTGGTGCTTGATGGGGCGCAATCGGTTAGCGATTCACTCTATCAAAATGTGCTGCAGCCGTTTAAAGCCGAACTGCTGAAAAATCCCGGCATTAAGGGCATGAGCGCATCTACCAGTATTATGGGTAAAGAGATTTACTGGACAAACGGTTACCGGAGTCTTGAACACCCCGACCTGGGTGCAGCTACCTTATACCGTATGGCCATAGATTATGATTTTATTCCCCAGTTTGAATTAAAGATCCTGGCGGGAAGAAATTTTTCGAAGTCATTTACAACTGATAATAAAGCCGCCATATTGAATGAGCAAGCCGTGGCCTTAATGGGCTTCAAGAACCCGCAGGATGCTATTGGCAAGAAGCTAACTTCGGGCGATACATTGACGGTGGTTGGCGTTGTACAGAGTTTTCATCATCTCGGGCTACAAAAACCTATTGATCCTCAAATGATCACCTTGCGGCCTTCTGCCCGCGTTGCCTATTCCATTAAACTGCAAACTACCGATCTGCAAAAAACGGTGGCCAGCGTAAAGGTAGCCTGGAGCAAGTATTTCCCCAATGATCCTTTTAATTATTTCTTCCTGGATGATCAGTTTAACGGTCAATACCAGAGCGATCAGCGTTTCGGGCAAATGTTCACACTGTTTTCCTTCCTGGCTATACTGATAGCCTGTTTCGGCCTTATTGGTTTATCAGCCTACAATATTTTACAACGCACCAAGGAAGTAGGTATTCGCAAAGTACTTGGCGCTACCACACAAAATGTAGTTTTTATATTATCAAAAGACTTTTTATTACTGGTCATCATATCGTTTGTAATCGCGGCACCCGTATCGTGGCTCATTATGCATAACTGGCTGCAAGATTTTGCCTACCGCATCAATATCAGCTGGTGGGTATTTGGCGTAGCCGGCCTATTGGCGCTTGCCATAGCGCTTAGCACCATTAGCTACCAGGCCATAAGAGCGGCGTTGGCAAACCCGGTAAAAAGTTTGAAAACGGAATAATCAGTTGGCAGTTTGCAGTGGACAGTTCGCGATAGGATACATCCACTATTTAGAGTTTAGAAATCAGGATTTAGAATTTCAGCATCATGATAAAGAATTATTTAAAGATCGCCTGGCGCAGCTTCCTTAAGGACCGCCAGTTTGCCGTGCTCAACCTGCTCGGTTTAGCTACCGGCATCGCTTGTACTCTGCTCATCTATTTGTGGGTACATGATGAAATGAACGTTGACAAATTCTTTGCCAATAACGACCAGATATACCAGGTGATGGAACATGCACAAGCGGATAATGATGCAACAGTTACCGATGAATCCACCGGGCTCATCAGCGATATTCTTCCCCTTAGGAGGCCGGAGATAAAATATGCCGCATCAGTGGCACCTGCCGATTGGTTCCAGAAGTTCACACTATCATCCGGCGATAAAAACATCAAGGCATCCGGACAATATGCCGGCAAGGACTATTTCAATATTTTCTCTTTCAAACTGTTCGATGGCAAAAAGGATAAGGTGTTAGCCGATAAAAATTCAATCGTGATATCTGACGAATTAGCCAACAAGCTTTTCGGCACCACGCAAAATCTTACCGGCAAAGTGGTCCACTTTCAGCATCAGCAGGATTTCTTTATTTCCGGCGTATTTGAGAAAACATCTCCTAATTCGTCTCAGCAGTTTGATTTTGTGCTGCCGTTCGAATACCTGTACAGTGTTCAAGGTTGGGTTAAAAGCTGGAACAACACCGGCCCTCACAACTATGTTCTGCTACGCGAAGGCACCGATGTTAAAGCCTTCAACCAAAAGATCGCTAATGTGATCACCGAATTTAATAAGACAAGCACACGCAGCCCTTTTGCCGCAAAGTTTTCGGATAATTACCTGCTCAACACGTTTAGCCATGGCTCCAAAACAGGCAGCAAGGTGGTCTACGTACGCTTATTCTCATTAATAGCCATTTTCATTCTCATCATCGCCTGCATCAATTTTATGAACCTGTCAACCGCCAAAGCATCGGGGCGGATGAAGGAGATCGGCATCAAAAAAGTGCTTGGGGCCGAACGTAGTCAGTTGATCGTTCAGTTTCTATCAGAGTCCATGCTGATGACTGCACTGTCCACGCTGCTCGCACTTGGCTTCACTTGGCTGCTGCTTCCACAATTCAACCAAATCACCGGCAAGCAGCTAACATTGGATCTTAGTCCGCAACTTGTTCTCGCCCTTATCGGTATTAGTTTGTTTACCGGCTTATTGTCCGGGAGTTACCCGGCGCTTTATTTATCAAAGTTCAACCCTTTGGCCGTACTGAAAAGCAAGGTCAATACTTCTTTCGGTGCACTGATATCCCGCAAAGGACTCGTTGTGTTTCAGTTTACGCTTTCGGTGATCCTTATCGTTTCGGTTTTAGTGGTTTACCGCCAGATCAAATACATCCAGTCGGCCGATCCGGGATACAATAAAGACAACATTGTCCGCTTTGATTCCGACGGAAAATTGCAGGGCAAGCAGGATGTATTTGTCGAAAGGCTGAAAACCATACCCGGCGTGGTAAATGCTAGCTTTACTTTCAATAATATGATCGGCCGCAACTTTGGGACTACCGGTCTCGACTGGGACGGCAAAAACCCCAATGAAAATATTTATTTCGAAGGGTTTGGCGGCGGATATGGTTTTGCGGAAACGATGGGCATGCACATGGCCCAGGGCCGCAGCTTTAACAGGAAGTATGGTGCTGACGATTCGGCCCTGATGGTGAATGAAGCCGCGGTGGCCGTGATGCATCTCAAAAATCCGGTCGGCAAAAACATCAGGAAATTTGGCCACAACGCGCGTATCATTGGCGTAGTAAAAAACTTTCATTTCGAATCACTCCACGAACCTGTTAAACCGGCCTATTTCATGCCGATGAGGCAGGAGGCCAATCCCTGGATCAAGTTTGTGGTAAGGATCAAAGGCGGCCAGCAGAAAGAAACCATCGAACAAATAAAACAGTTATATGAGGCTTCCAACCCCGGTTTTCCTTTCTCTTACGACTTCCTTGACGAAGCTTACCAGAAACAATACGAAACCGAAGTACGGGTAGGTGTTTTATCAAAATATTTTTCAGGCCTTGCCATTCTTATTTCATGCCTCGGCCTGTTTGGCTTAGCCGCCTTTACCGCGCAAAAACGGCAAAAAGAGATCGGTATACGCAAGGTAGTCGGCGCTTCGGTGCAAGCCATCACCCTGATGTTATCCAAAGACTTTTTAAAGCTGGTGTTAATAGCATTGCTGCTTGCATTTCCAATCTCATGGTACCTGATGAGCAACTGGCTGCAGGGTTTTGCCTACCGGATCGACTTGAATGCGGGTATATTCCTGCTTGCAGGATTAGCTATTATGTTAATTACTTTACTGACGATCAGCTATCAAAGCATTAAAGCGGCGCTAGCCAACCCGGTGAAGAGTTTACGTTCGGAGTGAATTATAGATTGGTGATTAGTTGTCCCGATAGCTATCGGGAAGAGATTAGTGATGGTCTTAGGGTTTTAGTTTTTAGAGGTTAGGATTTGAATTATCCACATTTTAGGATTTAGAATTTAATATTATGATTAGGAATTATTTAAAGATCGCGTGGCGCAATTTGATAAAAAACAAGGCGCATACTTTTATTAATGTTACAGGGCTTTCGGTAGGCATGGCGGTGTCTATACTCATAGGCCTTTGGATATGGGATGAATTATCATATGATAAATACTTTCAGAATTACGACCGGCTGGTAAGTGTGATGCAGCACCAAACCTTCAATGGCGAACGGGGCACGCAAAATTCTATACCGCTGCCATTGGGGCCAAAGCTGCGGGAGGAATATACCGGCCCTGCTAAAGATTTTAAGTATGTAGTAATGTCAACATGGACACAGGGCCATATTCTTGCTTACAAGGACAAAAAGCTAAACCAAAGCGGCAATTATATGCAGCCCGAAGCTACGGATATGCTGACCTTAAAAATGCTGAAGGGAACACGCGCGGGTTTAAAAGATCCTTCGTCAATCATACTGTCGGACAAACTGGCTAAGGCGCTTTTTGGTGATACCGACCCACTGAACCAGATGGTTAAGGTAGATAACAAAACCCTGGTAAAAGTTACCGGCGTGTACCAAGATTTCCCGCGCAATACCTCATTTAATGATATGGCCTTTATACTTCCCTGGGACCTGTATGTAAGTACCAATCCATGGATAAAGCGGAACATTACCGAATGGGGGGACAACTCGTGGCAGATATTTGCCCAATTAAATCCCAATGCCAATATCGACCAGGTTGCGGCGCGTATAAAAGACTTGAAGCTAAACGCTCTTACAGCTGTGAATGATAAGCTTAGCCTTAGTTTTAAACCATCGCTATTTTTGCACCCGATCAATAAGTGGCACCTCTATTCCGAATTCAAAAATGGAGTGATCGTAGGCGGTAAGATAGAATTTGTATGGCTGTTCGGCATCATCGGTGTATTTGTATTGCTGCTGGCCTGCATCAATTTTATGAACCTGAGCACCGCCCGGTCTGAGAAGCGGGCAAAGGAAGTAGGTATCCGCAAAACCTTAGGTTCGCTTCGGAAACAGCTCATCAGCCAGTTCTTTAGCGAATCGTTGCTGGTGTCCTCTTTTGCTTTTATATTTTCGATAGTGCTGGTTCAGTTATCACTTTCCTGGTTCAACCTGGTGGCTGATAAGCAAATGACCATTTTATGGTCAAGCCCTGTGTTTTGGATCATCGGTATATTTTTCAGCCTGTTCACCGGCGTAATTGCAGGCAGCTATCCGGCCTTTTACCTGTCATCTTTTGAACCTGTTAAAGTGCTTAAAGGGACTTTCCGCGCCGGGCGGCTGGCCTCCCTGCCCCGCCGGATATTGGTGGTATTGCAATTTACCGTTTCAGCAGTCCTCATCATAGGTACGCTCGTCGTTTTCAGCCAGGTACAGTTCACCAAAAACCGCACAGTTGGCTACAACCGGGAGGGAATGATACAAGCATATCATCAAACAACTGATATTCACGATCATTTTGAGGCTGTAAAATACGACCTGATGAAATCGGGTGCTATATCCTCGATAGCTGAATCAGGCAGCCCGATCACGGATATCTGGTCGGACCAAAGCGGGTTCTCCTGGCAGGGCATGCCGGCCGGCTTGCAGCCTGACATGGGCGTGGTTAGGGTGACCCCGGATTTTGGTAAAACCATAGACTGGCGAATTAAAGAGGGACGGGATTTCTCCAAAGAATTTTTAAGCGACTCGTTAGGGCTTATTGTTAACGAGGCGGCGGTAAAATTTATGGGCTTAAAAAATCCCATTGGCCAGATCATAAAATGGGGCGAAAATTATAAGATCATCGGCGTGGTAAAAGACATGGTAATGACTTCGCCTTACGAGCCCGTGATGCCGACCGTATTCTCTGAGCTTAAAGGGGCCGGTAGCGTCACCAATGTTCGTCTGAATCCGCACATGGGAACCAGTGAGGCACTCGGTAAAGTAGAAGCTGTATTTAAGCAATATGATCCGGGGAGCCCGTTCACTTATGAGTTTACCGATACCACCTATGCCAAAAAATTTGCGGACGAGGAACGTACAGGCAAGCTTGCCGGAGTGTTTACTTCCCTGGCCATATTCATCAGCTGCATGGGCCTGTTCGGTATGGCTTCGTTTATGGCCGAGCAACGTACGAAAGAAATAGGCGTAAGGAAAGTGCTGGGGGCATCTGTAACCAATCTGTGGGGATTGATGTCTAAAGATTTTGTGGTGCTTGTAGTTATTTCGCTGGTCATCGCCATACCTATCGCATATTATTTTATGAAGGATTGGCTGCTTAAATATAAATACCACGCCGAACTATCCTGGTGGATATTTGGCGCGACTGCTTTGGGCGCCATACTGATCACCTTGCTAACCGTGAGCTATCAAAGTATAAAAGCGGCCACGGCTAACCCCGTGAAGAGCCTGAGAAGCGAGTAGTAGTTGGTAGTGGCAGTGGCAGTAAGTTATATGAGTTAATTTTTAGAGTTTAGAAATTAGGATTTAGAATTTTGAAACCATGATCAGAAACTATTTAAAAATTGCCATCAGGCAATTGCGCAAGCAAAAATTGTATTCGGCTATCAAGATCGGTGGCTTTGCTATGGGCATTGCGGCCTGTATATTGATAGGCCTGTATATCAGGGAAGAGCTCAGTTTTGACCGCACCTACCCGGATGCCGACCATATTTACAGGGTTGTCGGTGAGTTTAACGACAATGGTAAAATCAATAAAGGTGTTGACTTCCCGGCGCCATTGGGCAAGGTTTTAAAATCTGATTTCCCCGAAGTAGAGAGATCCGGCCGGCTTATGCCAAACTCTTTGATGGGAGCAGGTAGCAACCAGTTAAGGCCTGCCGATAAATTGCAAAACACCTACGAGGAAGGCTTTGCTTTTGCCGACCAGGAATTGCTGGATATGCTGAAGCTACCCATGATTTACGGCAAACGAGAAACAGCTTTGAGCCAACCACTGACTATGGTGATCTCAAAAAGCAAAGCAGATAAATATTTCCCGGGACAGGACCCTGTGGGTAAGGTGATGTATATCAATAATGATAAAACCCAACCCTACAAAATTGGCGGAGTGATGCAGGATCTTCCAAAAACATCACACCTTAACAGCTTTGATATCCTGCTTACATTGAGTGGAAAAGAATTTGGAACCGGCGAACAGAACAATTGGAACAACAACAATTATCCAAGTTATATTGTACTGAAGGCAGGCACCAATGTGGCGCAGTTTGAAAAAAAGATGACAACCAACTTGTTAAAAAACTACTGGCTGCCGGTTCTTAAAAGCAATGGGGTTAAAGATGCGGAGAAATTAGTATCACAATTTTCGCTGCATTTGCAAAATGTTAAGGATATCAACCTGAGGTCATATGATATCGAAGATGGGCTAAGCCATGGCGATATCCGCTTTATCTGGCTGTTTGGTGCTGTAGCTGGTTTTATCTTGATTATCGCCTGTATCAATTTCATCAACCTTTCCACCGCCAAATCGGCCAACAGGGCAAAAGAGGTTGGTTTACGCAAAGTGGTAGGCTCCCTTCGCAGCAGCCTGATCAGCCAGTTTTTAACCGAGTCAATGATCTATAGCGTCTTTTCGTTTTGCCTGGGATTGATACTCGCATGGGTATTATTGCCTTATTTTAATAACCTGGCCTCAAAATCACTCATTATCCCCTGGGGCGAATGGTGGCTGATCCCTGCTATAATTGCTTCGGCGTTTATTGTTGGGGTGGCGGCAGGGCTGTATCCTGCCTTTTATCTTTCAGGATTTAAGCCGGCGCAGGTACTTAAAGGCAGTATAGCCGCGGGCAGCAAAAGCTCGGTACTCAGGAATGGCCTGGTGGTTTTTCAATTTACCACATCCATTATTCTAATCATCAGCACGGTAGTTATTTACAGCCAGATGCAATTTATCCTGAACAAAAAAGTTGGTTTCGACAAAGACCAGGTGCTTGTTATACAGGGCACCAATACCCTGGGCGATAATAATATTAAACTGTTTAAAAACGACCTGCAAAAAATATCATCGGTAAAAAGCGCTTCCATAAGTGATTACCTCCCCGTATCAGGCACCAAACGCAACGGTAACGAATTTCACAATCCCGGCAAAGAAAGACTGGAAGCGGGTGTAGGCGGCCAGTTCTGGCAGGTTGACGACACCTACCTGAAAACATTGGGCATTAAGCTGGTTGAAGGCCGAAACTTTTCTTACAACATACCCACTGATGAGAAGACGGTTATTGTCAATCAAACCTTAGTCAAAAGGCTTGGCCTTAAAAACCCGGTTGGCAAACAGATCACCAATGGCGGCACCTATACCGTGATCGGCGTGGTTGAAGATTTCAATTTCGAATCCATGCGCGGCAACATCGATCCGATGGTATTACACTTCGGCATTAGTCCTTCCATCGTGACGGTAAAAGTAAGCGGATCGGATATGAAGAACACCATCGAAAACATAAGTGCGCTCTGGAAAAAATATTCGCCCGACCAGCCTATCCGTTACACCTTTATGGATCAACAATTTGCCAATATGTATGCCGACGTACAACGCACGGGCCGCATATTTACCAGTTTTGCCGTATTGGCCATCATCATTGCCTGCCTGGGCCTATTCGCCTTATCCGCCTTCATGGCCGAACAGCGCAGCAAGGAGATCGGTATCCGCAAGGTATTAGGCGCAACTATCACCAATATTACCACGTTATTGTCGGTAGACTTTGTAAAACTGGTACTCATTGCCATAGTGATCGCCTCACCCATTGCCTGGTGGGCCATGACCAAATGGCTGCAGGATTTTGCTTATAAGATCCCTATCAGCTGGTGGATATTCGTGCTATCCGGAATTGTAGCGGTAGCCATAGCCTTGTTTACGGTAAGCTTCCAATCCGTCAAAGCGGCTTTGATGAACCCGGTGAAGAGTTTGAAGTCGGAATAGGCCCCACCTAATCCTCCCCGGTAGGGAGGACTTTATAAAGAGGCACAATTATGAATCAAAGTAAAATATACATTAAAACTAAAAACTAAAAGTCTCCCCTACCGGGGGAGATTTAGAGGGGGCCCATCATGATACGGAACTATTTAAAAATTGCCTGGCGCAACATCTTAAGCAATAAGGTTTACAGCGCGCTTAATATTCTTGGGCTGGCGGCAGGTATGGCCGTTGCCCTTATCATCGCTTTGTGGGTGGAATATCAATATTCGTTCGATAAGGCTTTGCCCAATTATGAGCAATTGTACCAGGTGAGGCGCAACTTTAACAGCAATGGCGAAACGCTGACCTTTAGCACAACCTCGCTAAAACTGGCGGATGCTTTGCGAAACAGCATCCCGGAGATAGAGTATGTTGCCGAATCCGACTGGATAGGCTCACATGGGTTGATGGTGGGCAATAAGAAGTTCTACATGGATGGCGCCCAGATCGGCGGTGATTTCCTGAAAATGTTCCAATATCCTTTGGTGGAGGGTAATGCAAATACAGCATTGCATGATGCCTATTCCATTGTGCTTACCCAATCTACGGCAAAGGCATTATTTGGCGATGAGAACCCTGTCAATAAAACTGTGCGAGTGGATAACAAGCACGACCTGAAAGTGACCGGGGTGCTGAAAGATCTGCCTGCAAACTCATCCTTCCAGTTTAAATACCTGATACCATTCAGCTATATGGAGCAAACCCAGGATTGGGTTAAAAGGGCGCGCACGGGTAGTTTTGATAATAACGCCTTTCAGCAATTTGTTAAGTTAAAACCGGGGATAAGTTATGCACAGGTTGCGGCCAAAATAAGGGATATTGAAAAAAGTGAGCCCAATAACGTCAACGCAAAAAACTCGAGGGTGATAATTCAGCCGCTGAAAGATTGGCATTTATACAACGAATACAAAAATGGGATTGCTGACAGCGGTTTTATTGATTACGTGCGCATATTCAGCCTGATCGGCGTGCTGGTTTTATTGATTGCTGGTATCAACTTCGTCAATCTTTCTACCGCACGCTCAGAGAAACGGGCAAAGGAAGTAGGTGTCAGAAAAGCCATCGGCTCTCAAAGAAAAGACCTTATTTTCCAGTTCCTGACGGAATCTACACTGATAACTTTCATTTCGTTTTTCTTCTGCCTGTTGTTTGTTCAACTGGCTTTGCCTGCGTTTAATTTATTGACAAATACATCGATAAGCATTCCTTTCGGCAATATCGTTTTCTGGTGGGCTATGATAGGCTGTGTACTGATCACCGGGTTGCTGGCAGGCGCTAAGCCCGCGTTCTATCTTTCGTCCTTCAACCCGGTAAAGGTTTTGAAGGGGACTATCAGCGGCGGCAAGTCAAATTCATTATCCCGGAGGGTTTTGGTAGTCGTACAATTCAGCTGTTCCATTGCTCTTATCATCAGCACCGTTATCATTTACAACCAGATCCAGTATGCCAAAGACCGGCCCACTGGTTACAATATCAACAATTTGATGGCTACAGACGTGAATGATGACCTGGGCCGAAATTACGTTGCGCTGAAGGGTGAGTTACTTAGCAGTGGGGTGGTACAATCGGTAACCACAGCATCGACCCCGGCAACGGAGGTAAACTCGCACGGCGATGTTTCCAATTGGCCGGGTAAATATCCCGGAGAAACTGTAGAGATGGGCTATATCGGGATAGCTGATGATTACTTTAAAACCCTCGGAATGCAGCTGAAAGAGGGGAGGAATTTTATCTCTAACTTCAAAGCTGACACCAATAACATCATTTTAAATGAAGCGGCGGTAAAGCGGCTGCGGTTAAAAGACCCTGTGAATTTGGTATTGACCTTTGGCACACAGCATTTAAGAATAGTTGGTGTGGTAAAGAACGCTTTAATGATCTCACCTTTCGCCGCGGCAGATCCTACGGTGTTTTATGTAGGCAATGGCGGCAATATGATCTATCGCTTATCGCCTAACCTGAATACACACGATGCGGTAGCGAAACTCACCACGATATTTAATAAGTATAACCCGGCCTTTCCCTATACCTACCGCTTTGTTGACGATGATTATAATCAAAAATTCAACCTCGAAGTCTTAATCGGTAAGTTGGCCGGGATATTTGCCGTGTTAGCTATCTTCATTTCCTGCCTGGGATTGTTTGGCCTTGCCGCTTTCGTAGCCGAGCAGCGCACCAAAGAGATTGGCATCCGCAAGGTGCTGGGCGCGACCGTGGGGCAGGTATGGGTATTGTTGTCAAAAGACTTTGTAGTACTGGTGGTAATAAGCTGCGTAGTGGCCTCGCCTATCGCGTATTATTTCCTGCAAAACTGGCTGCTGAAATATGATTATCATATTAAGATAGGTTCGGGTGTGTTTATTGTATCAGCTGTAGCAGCTATATTGATCACGCTGGTTACCATAAGTTTCCAGGCTATTAAGGCGGCGTTGATGAACCCGGTGAAGAGTCTCAAGTCGGAATAGGCCCCACCTAAACGGCGAGGCCTTCATGAACACCTTTGAAAAAAAAATTAAAGCAGTGAATAATCCTCCCCGGTAGGGAGGACTTAATCGTAAATAATATAGATGTCGACCTAATTAAACGCGGAAATTTAAAGTCTCCCCTACCGGGGGAGATTTAGAGGGGGCTCACCATAACCGAACATCTTTTGTATCAATAACGTACGGTAAAACGATCATGCTATTTTTTATTTTGCTGAAAATCAATGATTTAAATAATGGCACTGGGTTTGGGTTTACTACTTTGAAAGCTGTAACTTAAATTTATTATTAAGTGTTTAGAATTTGAACATCATGATACAAAACTATCTCAAGATCGCCTGGCGGAATCTTAACAAGCACCGTTTCTTTTCTCTCATTAATATCTGCGGATTAGCCATTGGCGTGGCCACTTTCTGGATGATCGCCCTGTATGTGACCGATGAATGGAGCTACGACCGTTACCACGAAAAAGGCGACCGTATATTCCGGGTGGCCCAGCATGGCAAATGGAACGGCGGAAGTTTTGACCTCGCCATTACTTCTACCCCCTACGCCCCGGCTTTAAAGGCGGACTACCCCGAAGTGGAAGATGCCGTGTACATTGATATGGAAGGCGGCGGCAAAATAGGTTATGGTGATAAGCAGTTCAGGATTGGCGATATCTCTGTTACCAATAATTCCATCTTCAATATTTTTACCTATCATTTTTTGGATGGCGATGCCAAAACCGCGTTGACTAAACCTCATTCCATTGTTCTGACAAAAACTTTAGCCGAAAAGCTGTTTGGAGATGTTTCCACCGCGCTGGACAAAACTGTAACCTTTGATGGTGGCGATCCAAGCCTGGTTACGGGTGTAATTGACGATGTTCCTAAAAATTCACATTTCAATTTTAGCGCGCTGCGGTCGTTTGATAGCAACCCTGTTGAAAACTGGGGTAACGCGCATGTGTATACTTACCTGCTGTTAAAAAACCCGGATGATTATAAAAAGATCGAGGCCCGCTCACAGGATTTCTACAAAAAACACCTGAAAGAGTCCCTTGACAATATCCATTTCAATATGGAACTACAGCCCCTCAGGGCCATACACCTGCATTCCAACTTAACCTATGAAATGGGTCAGAATGGCAATATTACTTACGTGTACGTTTTTAGCATTGTAGCGCTGTTAATACTGGCTATCGCTATCATCAATTATGTGAACCTCACCACCGCCCGTTCGTCTGTCAGGATCAAAGAGATCGGTATTCGTAAAGTGATCGGCTCGGGCAAAAAGCAATTGATGCTGATGTTTTTTTCCGAATCGATCATGCTGGCGGTGCTGGCTACTGTGCTATCCATTTTTGTGATACAGTTGACCCTGCCTTATTTCAACAATTTATCGGGCAAAACTTTATCCATCTGGCAGTTCGGAACAGTTAAATCGTTATTTATATTTGGTGGATTTGCTTTCCTCACAGGTATTATCAGTGGCATTTACCCGGCCTTGTTTCTCTCAGGTTTCCGCACCATACCGGCCATGAAGGGGCAATTGGGTAATCAGTCGTCAACCATCATATTCAGGAAATCGCTGGTTACCTTCCAGTTTGTGATCACTATCGTAATGATCATTGGCTCCTGCGTAATTTACCAGCAGCTGCATTATGTGATGAATAAAGACCTGGGGTTCAACAAATCACAGATGCTCGCATTCCATATCCACAGCCGGCCGGCAAGGCTACGGGTTGAAAGCATGAAGCAACAGCTATTGCAAAGCCCCTTGATTGAAAGTGCCGCGTCAGCCGGGAATCCTATCGGGAACAATGATATCGGGCTGACTAATTTCAATATCGGCCCTGATGGCAACACCTCCCCGGATACCAAACTGGTGGAAAGGCTGGTTATTGATGAAGATTTTGTGCCGGCTATGCAGATAAAAATTGCCGATGGACGTAATTTCCTGAAGGGCGTAACCGATAGCGCCCAGAATGCCATACTGGTTAACGAAACCCTGGTAAAAGAGCTGGGCTGGAAAAAGCCTGTCGGCATGCGGGTACGCACCGGTGTCGATAATGGGGTGATCAGCTTTTCAACCATCGTGGGTGTGGTAAAGGATTTCAACACCTATTCATTACAGCATAAAATTACCCCGCTTGTGTTAAGGTTACCGGCAGACGCTAGTGATAAGGATAATGTTTATGTGCGTTTGAGCGCGAAAAATATACCGGCAGCCATCAATTATTTGGAGCAGGTTTACAGTCGGTTCGACAATGAAAATAAGGTGGACTATCATTTCCTCGACCAGAACTTTGCCAATCAATATCAATCCGAACAAAAGCAGGGGAATTTACTATTGATCTTCACCATACTGGCAATCGGCATCGCTTGCTTAGGGCTATTTGGCCTGGTTACTTTTACTGCCGAGCAGCGCGTAAAAGAGATTGGCATCCGGAAGGTTTTGGGGGCAAGCATTCAGCATATCGTTACCCTGCTGTCTAAAGAATTGATCCAGTTGGTGCTGCTGGCAACTATCATCGCCTCGCCGCTGGCCTGGTTTGCAATGAGCAAATGGCTGCAAAGTTTTGCCTACCGGGTGGATGTCCACTGGTGGGTGTTCCTGGCAGCCGGATTTATTGCCATCCTGATCGCGTTTATAACCGTCAGTTTCCGTTCAATTAAAGCGGCTATGGCCAATCCGGCAAAGAGTTTGAAGAGTGAATAGTAGAGATTAGAGATTCGTTAATTAGAGATTAGTTGACTTACCATACCAAAAAGCCATTCGGATTATAATCCGGATGGCTTTTTTACTTCATTCCCGGTGCCTGTGTCCTCACAGGCACCTTTTTGGGGAGTGCTTGTGAGGACACAAGCACTGGAAAGGGAAATCAGCCAAAACATTTAACATTTAAACCGTCGCATTTAACATTTAGGGCACAGCATTTAACATTTAACGCGGGTATATTAGAGCTTTAAATCTCAACGTTTATGCTGCAAAATTACTTTAAGATCGCCTGGCGCAATTTGTGGAGGAATAAGGGTTTTTCCTTCATCAATATTTTTTGCCTGGCATTGGGTATCACCTTTTCGCTGCTCATTGGCATCTATGTTTTGAACGAGGAAAGGGTGAATTCCGGCATCGCCAACATCGGCGACCAGTATGTGATCAAAAGCAAATGGAAGCAGGAAAACCAGGGAATACCCATCACCACGCTTGGCCCGCTGGCCAAAACAATGAAGGACGAATACCCCAACCTGGTAGCCAATTATTACCGGTTCGACCCTGTTGTAAATATCATATCCGTGGGCGATAAGCACTTCCGAACACAAATATCCGTGGGCGATACAACCCTAGTTTCTATGTATGGCTTCCCGCTGTTATATGGCAATTCCAGCAAGGCCTTCCGCGATAACCAATCAGCAGTAGTAACCAGCGATTTCGCGGTTAAATTTTTTGGTACTGCTGACGCGATAGATAAAGTGATCACCATACAAACCCCGGCTGACGGCAACAAGCACAACTTTGTGATCACGGCGGTATTAAAAGATCTGCCCACCAATACGATAAGCAATTTCACCCATACCCCTTACCAGGTTTACCTGCCGATGGACGCCAATCAATACTTCCAGGGTGGCGATAAAGGTGATAACTGGCAGAATATTTATATGGTGAGTATGCTGCAGCTAAAAAAGGGAGTTAAAGCCGCTGATCTTGAACAAGCTTTTGCCCACACACTTGAGAAATACCAGCCGGCATTTGTAAAAGGAAATTTAAAAATCGAACTGGCCGCCATGGGTAATTATTATTTGAAAGATAATAACAGCGCCATCCAAAAAATGCTGACCACGCTTTCGTTGGTGGCTGTGTTTATATTGTTGCTGGCTATTATCAATTTTATCAATATCAGCATCGGCACATCGGTACACCGCCTAAAGGAGATTGGTTTGCGGAAAGTGTTTGGCGGTGCAAAAGCGCAGCTGATCACGCAACACATTACCGAGGCCCTGATCCTGACATTTACCGCGGGCATTATCTCGCTCGGTCTCTACGAGACTTTGCTACCGGCATTCAACCAGCTATTGAGTACCTCGCTCGGCCATTTCTGGCAATTCGGGTTTGAAAAGCTGCTTTTTATCGTTACGCTTGTCAGCGCGGTTGGCTTTATCGCGGGCATTTACCCGGCGTTTGTGCTAAGCTCTTCCAATGTGATCAGCGCGGTTAAGGGAAAGATGGAAATGCACAAAGGTGGGCTGGCCCTGCGCAAAACCCTTTTGGTTGTACAGTTTACCTTAGCTATCGTAGTATTTATCAGTGCCATCAATGTATCCCGGCAGGTAGCATATTTTTTCAAAACCGATCTCGGGTATAATAAAGAACAGGTGATGATCATATCATCGCTGCCCCGCCAATGGGATACGGTTGGTGTGAGGAAGATGGAAAGTATTAAAACGCAGTTGCTGGAAGTGCCGGGAGCAAAAAGTGCGTCACTTTCCTATGATATACCCGATGGCGGGAATGGTGGTAATGTGTCTGTATACCACCCAAATAGTGACGAGGCGCTAAATATGCAGATCATTGGGGCCGATGCGGATTTCGGGAAAGTTTATGGATTGAAGACCATAGAGGGCACCTTCCTGAAATACAACAGCGGCGACAATTCGCAAAACAAAGTAGTTTTAAATGAGGCCGCGGTAAAGGCCTTGGGCTGGACATCGGCAGTCGGTAAAACCATCCGGTTAGGTGCCACAAACGGCCCCCCGCAAACTGTGGTCGGCGTGATCAAAGATTACCATTACGAATCTCTACAGAAAAAGGTACAGCCCTTGATCATAGCCGACATTACTGGTGGTGGCTACCGCTATTATTCGGTTAAGCTAAATACCTCCGACATTAACGGCACCATCGCCGCCATGCAGGAAAAATGCCGGCAGCTATTCCCCGATGCAGGCTTTGAATACACCTTTATGGACGATAAGTTCCAGGCATTGTATGCCTCCGAATTACAATTACGCAAGGCAACGGACATCGCCACCGTATTAAACCTGCTGATCGTTTTCACCGGGATATTTGGTGTGGTAGCCTTTACGCTTACCAAACGCACCAAAGAAATTGCCGTGCGCAAGGTGTTGGGTGCAGATGTCAAAAATATTATCGCCATGTTCTTAAAGGAATATGGTATACTGATAATGATCTCGAACCTGGTAGCCTGGCCGATCGCTTATATTATCACCGCAAAATGGCTGGAAAACTATACTTACCGGATCAGCCAAAATTTGGCGCCTTATCTTTTTGTTTGCTTTTTCATCCTCGCTACGGCCTTTATTTTAATCGCCGCGCAATGCCTCAAAGCCGCCTTGGTAAACCCGGTGAAGAGTTTGAAGACTGAATAGTAGAGATTAGAGATTGGTTGATCAGAGATTAGGGGATTTGCAGAATAAAAAAGCCGCACGGAGATGATCCATGCGGCTTTTCAATATACTCCGTTTAAGTTTATTGAACTATCAACGTAGCAATAGAATGTGCCGGGCTGCTTAGCTTAGCAGCTTTGCCTTTTATCCACAGCGAATAATCGATCTTCTCGTCTGTTTTGTTCATAACCACTACGGCTAATTTGCCATCCGGGTTAATATAGGCGGTAGATAACAGTTTATCACGGCTCGGTACGCTGGCTATACGCTTTGCACCGGGATGAATAAATTTAGAGAAATGACCGAGGTAGTAAAAGGAACTGGTATAGATCAGTTTACCGGTTTGCAAATCGGCATGTACCGGGGCAAAACAGAAATTGCCCACATGGTTAGGGCCGCCTTTTTCGTCAAGCAACACGTTCCAGTCTGTCCAGCCAACGGTGCCTGCGTTAAAATCATTGATCAGCGATAAGCCATAGCGCTCACCCAGTGCCCAATCATTCAACCGGTCAGCATTGTAACTTTCCACACAACCTTCGGTGAATATCAGGTTTTTGTTAGGAAATGCCTGGTGTACTAACCGGGTGGCCTCAAAGTTAGGGCCGGCGCCTGTCCAGGTTTCGTACCAATGAAAACCGATACCCCAGATATATTTAGCAGCAGCCGGATCTTCGAATATCGTGCTGGCGCGTTGGTAAAGCAGGTCGCGGTTATGATCCCAAACGATCAATTTTTTGCCTGCCATTCCGCTTTTTGCTAATGTTGGCCCCAGGAAATTCTTTACAAAGTCGCGCTCATCCTCGGCAGTGTACAAGCACGATTCCCATTTTTGCGTCGCCATCGGCTCGTTCTGAACGCTTAAACCCCACACTGGAATACCTAACTTTTCATAAGTCTGGATAAATTTCACATAAAAATTCGCCCAGCTTTGATCATACTCCGGTTTTAACTTGCCACCATGCAGCACATCATTGTTGGTTTTCATCCAGGCCGGCGGGCTCCAGGGACTAACAAATAAAGTCAGTTTACCACCTGCGGCAGCCATCACCTCTTTGATAAAGGGTATACGGAATTTTTTATCATGACTTACATCAAAAGTTTTCAGCGCCTTATCATTATCCTTAACATAGCTATAACTCCCACTCGAAAAATCACAGCTTTGGATATTGGTGCGACCCAAAGTATAGCCTATCCCCTTTTCCTTATCATAGTAGGCGGTCAGGAATTCTTTTTGTTTATCCTTTGGTAACTTATAAAACGTTTCAGCGGATGCATCTGTCAAAGCCCCCCCAATGCCCAACATGGTTTGGAACGATTTAGCCGGATCAACAAATACAGCTACTTCCGTCTCACCCGGCTGCGGGCTATCGGTAAAATGTATGGTTTCTACTGGCGTAATCCGGTTTTCAGTACCTTTTTCGGTCATATAAACCTTTACCGTTTTATTTTTAGTGCTGAATGGCTTTTTCTGGGCAATTGCCGCATTCATCGCCAATAAGCCGGCAGCAACAAAACAGGCGGCTGTAAATTGTCTTTTCATAACAAGGATTTTTGGGGATTTGGGTTTAACTCTCAAATCTATTAAAGTTCGGTATTATAACCAATATTATTTGGCAGATACATCATACCAGATATGGTTTTAATTCATAGTTCTTTAATAAGTAGCAGCCAGGTTTAAGGCATTATAAGCATTTACAATACCTCCGCTTACACAAAGGTCGTCAAATGCTATCTTCCTTTTTTTATCACCATCTTTTATTACCACCTTATGCTGAACCTTTACTACAGACTTTAATATGATCTCTTTAACTTGCAGTGCTGTCAGTTTTGGGTAATAAGAACGAATAAGTGCTGCTAAACCAGTAACAACCGGAGCTGCCATACTTGTTCCATCATGTTCAGTATAAGTTGATCCTGGAGTCGTCGAATTGATCTTTACGCCAGGCGCAAATACGTCTACACTTGTTTTACCATAATTGGAAAAGGAGGCTTTCAAAGTTTCGTCATCATTTAATCCAGATGCGCCTACTTCTATCCAGGCTTCGGCAATACCACCTTTATCTCCATAAATACGGGTTGGGTAATTAAATTCAATATCTGTATTCTTATTATCATTCCCGGCGGCATGTACAATAAGTACATCCTTGCTCATCGCATATCTTACAGCATCATCCACAGCTTTTTTATCAAACGAATACCCCTTTCCAAAGCTCATGTTGATCACTTTAGCACCATTAGCGGTCGCATAACGGATCGCATTAGCTACGTCTTTATCGCGTTCATCACCTGTGGGTACCGTGCGCACCGACATGATCACTACATCATTTGCCACGCCTTTTACCCCTAAATTATTATTTCTGACAGCACCGATAATACCAGACACATGTGTACCATGGTCCGCATCAGGGCCGGTTACATCGTTATTACCATAAAAATGTTCACTGCTATCAGTATAATTGTCGCCAACTATTGCTCTTGAGTCATAGTTGATATTTAAATGGTAATCCAGTTGTTCTTTATAATGTTTTAAAGCCTCATCAACTTCATGCTTCCTGAAGTCGGCCAGATCAATGAAATCAGGAAGACTTTGAACCAAAATTCTATTGACATATTCTTCACCTTTATTTTGGGGTTCATAGTTTTTAAAATCGGCTAGGACCGGGTTGGCATTGTTCAACTTTGGCAGCATCGTAATAAGAAGTTCGTTGAATTTACTGATAACATTATAGGTGCGCTGTGCTTTTTCAACCCGCTTACCAAGGTCATTTTTCATCCTGCTATACTCCTGAAAAGCTTCCAAATCTTTGCCCGTTAATGAAGTTGAGTCGATATTTGCATACTTAACGCGGTTTATGCGTATCAATCGGGTGAGTTCTAAATTATCGTATTGTACATCGCCTTTGGCCGAGCCTATAAAATCCCAGCCATGCAAATCATCCGCATAGCCATTTTTGTCATTATCAATAGTACTGCCTGCAATTTCACCGGGATTATTCCATATCACCTGTTTGAGGTCTTCATGTGTTATATCAACACCGCCATCAATTACTGCAACTAAAACAGGCGAGTGTTTTTTGTCTTTTAATAATTCGTTATAGGTTTTCTCAGTACTTATCCCAAAAACAGTATCAGTTTTCAGATCAAGGTTTTGCCAATTGGCCTTAGTTTTCGGCGCATTTTGAGCCTGTAAATAAAATGGAGTGCAAATGCCCACTAATAGTATGAGCTTTTTAAAAGGAAAGAAAGATTTCATGTGAGTGATAAGGGTTATTTAAAATACTAAAATAGGTTTTATCTCCAATAATTTAATATTTTTCTATACACCAACGCCAAAAGTTTAAGTGTAAGGGAAACTTATAACGATTCTATAAATCCTCTTCGCAAGCGAGCCAATAAAAAAATCTTATATTTCCTGTAACCAATTTATTTTACGGGAGTTTCCAATACATATTACGTAATAACAAACTGATTGAATACGCTGACCGATAATGCGATTATGCTCAGGGTGAAAGCCGGGGACCTAGATAAAATGGGCCTGCTCTTCGAGCGGTACCATCGACCACTATATGGTTTCCTGTTCCACATGACTTATCATAAAGAGGGTAGCGAGGACATGGTGCAGCAGGTATTTTATAAGATGCTGAAGTACCGGCATACCTTCACCGGCACCGGCGAATTTATACATTGGATGTACTCCATAGCCCGCAATGTACTGAAGGATCGCGGCAAAAGGAAGCAGTTGCCCATGCAGCAGGAAGGTGTGGAAGAGATGGCCGACAGGCTTGCCGGGGGGATAACTCCCGAAGAGCAGCTGGAAAAAAAACAAGCGAAGGCAGGGCTTTATAAAGCGATGGAAAAGCTGAGTGATGATCACCGCGAGGTTTTGACGCTAAGCCGCTTCCAGGAACTGAGGCACCAGGAGATCGCGCAGATCCTGAATATTTCGGAGGTAGCGGTAAAAACTCGTGCGCACCGGGCCATGCAGGAACTGAAGAATATTTATGTTAAAATGGAACGTTAAAACAGATGAAGATGAATTGTGAGCAATACGAAGAGCTGTTTACCGGCTGGATGAACAAAGATCTGTCACCTGCCGAACAGGAAAAACTGGAGCAGCACCTGGAAGGTTGTGCCGGCTGCAGGGAAGAATTGGCCGCTATGAAACAGATGTGGGAAATGATGGGCGAAGTGGAAACGCCTGAACCATCGGCACACATGCGGGTAAAATTCCAGGCGATGCTGGATACTTATAAAGATTCGGTACAGGAACAAAGGGGCCTGTTTGACGGCATTAGAGAGCAATTGAGCCGTTTATGGTCGGGACAGCCAAGATGGCCACTGGCTTATAACCTGGCTATTGTACTGATCAGCTTTGGCTGCGGTTATTGGTTCTTCCATAGCGGTAAAGGTGACGGGGAGGATCAGCAAATGAAAGCGCTTACAGCACAAGTACATGAATTAAAACAAACTATGATGCTGGCCTTACTGGAAAACCCGTCAGCATCCGAGCGCATCAAGGGAGTGAGCTATACTACCGAGATCAGGCATGCGGATAAGGAAGTAATAGATGCCCTGTTAGCCACGCTGAATAACGACCCGAATGTGAATGTGCGGCTGAGTACTTTGGATGCCTTAACGCATTTAGCCGGTCACCCCGAAGTAAGGGAAGGCTTGATCAAATCCATCATCCAGCAGGATTCACCCCTTATGCAATCGGCCATAGCGGATGTGATGCTGAAATTGCAGGAAAAGAGATCTGTAAGGTCGTTCAGGGAATTATTGAAACAAAAGAATATTGATCCGGGCGTTAAAGAAAAGATCAATCAAACCATAACACAACTCATTTAAAAAAACAACATTATGAAAAGACTAATGATACCTGTTTTAACAGGAATAGGCCTCTGCTTTGCCCAAATGGCGGCACATGCCCAGGAATTCAAAGAGCACATCAGCAAACAATTCACCCTACAAAAACCGGCGACTGAAACCCTAGTTGGTGTCTTTAATATCTTCGGCTCGATAAAAGTTGAAGGCTATTCGGGCAACCAGGTAATGATCGAGATAGATAAAACGATCACGGCCGACGACCAGGAAAACCTGGAAAAAGGCAAAAAAGATTTCAAGCTGGAGTTTGAGCAAAAAGCCGACAGCCTGCTTATATACAGTACTTATCCCTGGAATACCCGCCCCCATCATCGCAACGACAATATTGAATGGCATGAGCATATACATTACAACGTGAAGCTGGAATATACCGTGAAGGTGCCTTTTGCCTCCAACCTTTGGGTATCGACCGTAAATAGTGGCAACATCGATGTTAAAAACGTATATGGATCATTAAAGACAAATAACGTAAATGGCGGCATTACCATAGCCAATGCCAAAGGCACCACTATCGCCCGCACGGTCAACGGCCCGGTAACGATAAACTATTTAAGCGTACCGCCCGAGGCTTCGAACTACTATACGCTGAATGGTAAACTGGAAGTAACTTATCCGGCAAGCTTATCCGCCGACTTAGAGTTCAAAAGCATGAACGGCGAATTCTATACTGATTTCCCTAATGCGGAAGTATTGCCAAGCAAGGTGGTTAAAACGCAATCCAAAAACAACAATGGCACTACCTATAAGCTCAGTCAGAATTCTGATGTACGCATAGGCTCGGGCGGCAAATTATTCAAATTCGAAACCCTGAACGGGAATATTTATATTAAAAAACAACAGTAAAATAACAACATGAAAACGATAAAAATTACAAGTATATGGATGATAGCAATGCTGTTGTCAACCAGCCTTTGGGCGCAGAATGCTGCCGAAAAACAACAGTTAGAGGTGCCTTTGAGTAGCCCGGGAAAACCATTTAAACTTCATGTGGGATTGCTCAACGGATCGATCAGTGTAATTGGTTATGAAGGCAAGGATATCCTGATAGAAGCACAAGCTGAAGGCGATGGTAAAGTTAAATGGAAAGATCACGGTGATGGCATGAAACGTTTAATTGCCAACAGCGGCATGGACATCCAGGCCCGTGAAAGCAACAACGATGTTAATGTAAGCGGAAATGGGAACAAGTCAGTTAAACTGGTTATAAAAATACCTCAAAATGAAGTTACCATGAAACTTAGTACGGTAAACAATGGTAATATCACAGCCAGCAACGTAAGCGGCGACCTGGAGATCACCAATGTTAACGGCTCCATAAAATTGACCAACATTTCCGGTTCAGTGGTGGCCAACACTGTTAACGGCCCCGTAGTGGTTACTTTTAAAAGTATCGACCCAAAAGCTGCCATGGCATTTACTACGCTGAATGGCAACGTGGATGTTACCTTCCCTGCGGGATTGAAAGCCAATGTGAAGCTGAAATCAGACCGTGGAGATATCTTTACAGATTTTGACGTGGCTACCGATCAGCATAAACCAACAGTTAGCAAAACCACCCAATCGGGCATGTATAGCCTGAAAATAGAGGATTGGGTATATGGCAAAATAGATGGCGGCGGCCCGGAACTCATGATGAAAAATATGAACGGCAACATTTATATCCGTAAGGTGAAATAACCTGGCAAAACATATTCGAAAAGGCGGATGACCCTCAGGTTATCCGCCTTTTTTTTAATATCATCTCAACCTCATTTAACTCATATATTCTGTAACATACCCTGCGCATAAGTCGTCTATTCAACAGTAAGAATGATCACAATTTTATGAACAAGGCCGGTTTTTTCATGATATTGCTCCTCTCCTGTTTTTGGAGCATTCCGGCTTTGTGCGTTGTCAAACCTCATCCGGGCAGTATTATCATCGGTGGCAGGGTCATCAACAATGACCCTGATCCTCACGGAGATTTCAAAACAATTACTGTTCCTATCAAACGTGCCGGCAATCTGATCGTAGTGGAAGCGCAGCTGGATACCCTGATCGGCAATTTTATACTGGATACCGGTGCGCCAGGGCTCATCCTTAATCAAACCTATTTCCG
This sequence comes from Mucilaginibacter sp., assembly GCA_035489035.1. Taxonomy (GTDB): domain Bacteria; phylum Bacteroidota; class Bacteroidia; order Sphingobacteriales; family Sphingobacteriaceae; genus Mucilaginibacter. The sequence continues at coordinate 81,433 of DATHKT010000047.1, read as the reverse complement.
GGATGCCCGGCACATCGATGAAAAAGAATCGGCAGGGATAAATGGATCAGCAGGTCAAACATTTACTACTATTGTCTACAATTTTGCCATACTCGATCTGCATTACGACCGTATTACCGCTGATGTCACCGACCTGTCGCACATTGAAAACAGCAAGGGAATCAAAGTGCTGGGATTGTTAGGTACGCACCTTTTTGCAAAGCTGGCTATCACCATAGATCTTTTTAATAACGTATTGTATATTCATAAATTGGGTAATAAGGGAGAGATACTGCCGGGTGAAAGGCCATTCACCACACCTGACATGAGAACATCTTTTAAATTATTAAATGATGTGATCTTCATCAAAGGTAGTGTTGAAGACCAATCTATGTGGTTTGCCTTTGATACGGGCGCCGAGTGTAATTTACTCGACCAGGGTAACTATAAAAAACTGGCGAAGCATATGCAGATATTATCTAAAGCAACTGTAACCGGGGTTGGCGGCAAGGGCAGCGAAGTTAAATATGTTCTTTTCGAGAAGATGGTAATTGGTAATTACCTGTTCAGGCACAATCGTATCTTGTTTACCCGGCTCGACCAGATCAGTAATGCTTATGGCAACTCGGTGGATGCTATTCTGGGGCACGACTTTTTTGCACGCGGCATATTCACGATTAACTTCGCGAAAAAAGAATTGGAAATGTACATTTACACTCACCAGGACAAATGATGGGCAGGTTTAAACATATCGGTTTAGTGTTGATGCTGCTGTTATGCATCTGTTTCACAGTGCATTCGCAAACACGCAATGACCTGGTGTTGGCTGATGACCACCTGATCTTGCTGCTCGATCTGCATTCGCCTGATGCAACAATAGACAGCTTGCTCAAAACTGCCGGCGTTCAAAAGCCGGAGGTTAAAATGCTGAAGAACGGTAACTATTCGTCCCTGCAAAAGCTGGGGTGGAATGTGTTGCCAATGGATGGTAAACTGCTGCGGATCGATCGCTCACTGTCCGATATTAATGTGGGCATGCCCAAAATCACCTCCCAGCTCTCAAGAAATAAGGGGCGGCCTGGCTACCCCGTTGAAGTGCTGTATGGCGTAAATAACTTTGCCCGCATAACCGTACATGAGCTACCAAATGGCCTGACCCGTTTTTTCCTGCCGGGAAATAGCAGGGCGAAAAGGGTAATGCTATCCGGCAGCTTCAACAACTGGAGCACGCTACAGGGCCAGATGTTTAAAACGGACAGCGGCTGGGTAAGGGACATCAGCCTGGAGCCGGGTGTGTATGCCTATAAATATATTGTGAATGGCAACTGGACACGCGATAACAATAATAACCTGTCGCAGGATGATGGCGTGGGGAATACCAATTCTATTTACTACCGGTACAATTTCAGCTTTAAACTACCGGGCTACAACAGTGCTCACCGTGTGGCGGTAGCCGGCAGCTTCAACAAATGGAACGCAGGCGAACTGATCATGAATAATGTGGACAATGGCTGGGAGCTGAAATTATATCTGCATGATGGCATACATCAATACCGTTTCCTGGTAGATGGCAAGCCCGTTACCGATCCTGCTAATAAGGCTATCCAAAAGGATGCTTCCGGCAATCAAACCTCGGTACTTAGCTTGGGTGAAAGCACTACTTTTAAGCTGAATGGTTATGAGAACGCGCAACGGGTATATGTAGCTGGTAATTTCAATCGCTGGGATCCGGATGAGCTGCCGCTAAAGAAAGTGAATGGGGTCTGGATGCTGTCGCGCACTTTTCCAGCCGGCAATTACCAGTATAGATTTATTGTGGACGGTAAATGGATCACAGACCCGACAAACCCGCACCTCGCCCGCGAAGGAAGCCACACCAATTCCCTTTTCTCGGTAAAGCCAAACCATACTTTCCGTTTGAAGGGTTATGGCAATGCCAAAAGAATATTATTAACCGGCACCTTCAATAACTGGAGCGAGGACGGCTACACTATGGAACACCGGAGCGATGAATGGATCATCAGCATCCGGCTAAAACCGGGGAAGCACCTATACAAATTTAAAGTAGACAAGGAATGGATACGCGACCCCGACAATAAGCTATGGGAGCAAAATGAGTACCATACGGGGAATTCGGTGTTGTGGATGGAACAATAGTGGAGCAATAAAAATTAAAAAACGTCATGCTGAACTTGTTTCAGCACCCCACGCGCTAAGTGACCGATGTGATGTCGACCTTTATATTGGGGTCCCGAAACAAGTTCGGGATGACTATTATTTCAATACTCCAATATCCCCCAACCATATCTTCACCTGCCTTGGCCATTCAGCAACAGCCCCTTTATTACTTACTCTAATACCAAAGCCATGCCCTACGTTTGAATAGATATGCAATTCGGCCGGAATTTGTGCTTTTTTATATTTGAGGTACAAGTTCGCCATACCCTCGGAGATATCCGGACGGTCTTTATACCCACCGGCAATAAAAACTGGTGGTGAGTTTTTTGACACTTCCAGTCTTCCGATATTACCCGGATAGATCAGCGCCTGGAAATTTGGTTTATCATTTTGGTGATCGATAGGATCAGCCGCGTTCGGATTAGCCGGGCCAAACTGCATGGCTGCCAATGCTGCCAGTTCGCCCCCGGCAGAAAATCCCATTACGCCAACTTTGGTGGTATCGATATGCCATTCCTTCGCCCGACTACGTACCAACCGGATGGCCCGCTGGATATCCGCCAGTTCATCCTTATCAACAGTATAGGTTGAATTTTTCTCCCGTGCTAACCGGTATTTCAACACAAAAACAGCTATTCCCTGCTCCCTGAACCACTTGGCTGGATTATAGCCTTCGTGAGTGATCCATAACTCGCTGTGCCCGCCACCGGGTGCAATGATGATGGCAACGCCGGTATTCTTCGCTGCCGATGGCAGGTAGGGCGTTATCGATGGTTTATGAACTCCGGATATTACGTGGTCACCTTGCTCAGTGATCCGCAGGTTTTCTGTACCTGCTTTACCTTCCGAACCCGGCGCGCCGTTAGGCCAGAGCAGTATTTCTTTTGGCTCCGTATCCTGTGCCATCGCAGCGCTTAGGGAAAGCGCCAGAAATGCCATTAACCATAACCCTTTTTTCATGATATTTAGGTTTGAAAATTTGTTTTGTAAAATAACTGTTAAATATACATTTTATCAAATCTCCTTATTATATTTGATTATACCAACGATTGGATTTATTCTTCCCCCCAAAGGAATTTGATCCAATAAATATAAACCCATTAAAACCGATGACCCTATGAAGCGATTTTTTACTATCACAGTTCTTTCCATCATCTGCCTTTTCTCATACCTGCCATCACAGGCGCAGTCTGCCAAAAATGAAATTTATGTCGATGCCCAGGGGCGCATACGCTGGCAAAAAGACCATTCGGAAGTTTACCTGTTTGGGGTGAACTATACTTTGCCCTTCGCCTATGGTTATCGTTCGGTAAAGGCTTTGAATTTGGATATTGAAAAAGAGATCGATAAGGATGTTTATCACCTGGCGCGAATGGGTGCCGATGCTTTCCGGGTGCATATCTGGGATACAGAGATCACAGATACTGCGGGCAATCTGCTGCAAAACGAACATCTCAAGCTGTTTGATTACCTCATTTACAAACTCAAACAGCGCAATATCAAGATCATCATTACCCCTATTGCTTTTTGGGGCAACGGTTATCCGCAGCGGGATGAAAAAACTGCCGGGTTTTCATCGAAATATAACAAAGGGCAGGCGACAGTGAATGAAGGCGCTATCAAGGCGCAGGAAAATTACATGAAGCAGTTGTTGGTGCATGTGAATCCCTACACCAAACTAAATTACCGCGATGAGCCGGACATCATTGCCGCCGAACTCAATAATGAGCCCAGTCACAGCGGACCAAAAAATAAGGTCACCGAATATATCAACCGGTTAGCCACTGCCGCGCGCAGCACAGGTTGGACCAAGCCGCTGTTTTATAATATCAGCCAGTCGCCCTTTTATGCGGATGCGGTGGCTAAATCAACTGTCAACGGCTTCAGCTTTCAATGGTACCCATCCGGACTGGTAGCCGGGCATGAGCAAAAAGGAAATTACCTGCCAAACGTAGATCATTATAACATCCCCTTTGATACCATCCCCGAGTTTCATAACAAGGCACGCATGGTTTATGAGTTTGATGCGGCGGATGTGCTGCAATCAAATATATACCCGGCCGTGGCCCGCAGTTTTAAGCAGGCAGGATTTCAATGGGTAACCCAGTTTGCTTATGATCCACTGGCTACAGCTTACGGAAATACCGAATATCAAACACACTTCCTTAACCTGGCTTACACCCCAGCAAAAGCCATCAGCTTTTTAATTGCCAACCGGGTTTTTCATTTGCTGCCGCGAAAGGATTATGGCACCTACCCCGCCGACAGTGTTTTTGATGCCTACCATGTAAGCTATACGCAATCCATGAGCGAAATGAATACCGCGAAGGAATTTTATTATTCAGGTAACACTTCAGCAGTGCCGTCAGATGCAAAAAAACTGGAACACATTGCCGGGGTAGGAAGTTCGGCTTTAGTAGATTATAAAGGCTACGGCGCTTATTTTATCGACAAGTTAGAAAATGGCGTTTGGCGATTAGAGGTAATGCCCGATGCCATCACCGTGCGCGATCCCTTTGAAAGGCCATCGCCCTCCCGTGAAACCGTTCACATCCAATGGAGCGATCAGCCGATGAAGATCAGGCTTACAGATATCGGCAACGACTTTGATATCAAAGCCGTCAATGAGAATAATAGCTACCAAACAACTGCGGCCAATGGATCTTTCACCATCAAACCGGGCACTTATTTATTAGTCAAAAAAGGCAAAGGCGCCGATAAATGGACCGGGCAAAAAATGGCAGGCAGTCTTGGCTTAAATGAATTTGTGGCACCACCAAGCCTGACAAAAGAACCCTACATCAACCACATCCCCGTTACCGAAGTGAGCGCAGGCAAGGCATTTACTGTGAATGCTAAGATCATAAATATCAGTCCCGATGCCAAAGTAACCCTACAGGTAAACCGAAGTTTTGGCGCCGCCGGAGCTATCCCGATGGAAAAAACAACGCCTTATGATTACAGCGCGGTTATCCCCGCGGCACAGGTGAACCCGGGGATATTAACCTATCGCATCCTTATCCAGGATGGCAATAAAACTTACGCTTTCCCTGGCAGCTTTGAAGGCGATCCCTACAGCTGGGACAATACCCATAACGATACCTGGCAAACCTTTGTAGCAGCGCCAAACGGCAAGCTCTCCTTATTCAACGCTACTGCCGACAGGGGCCGCACCAACACCTATTTCCCAACCTTTACCCGCAATGGCGGCGCGCAATTTACTGCCGGTGAAGAAACTGGGCAACTGACTTTCAAAGTATCCTCACCTGCTATTAAACAAGGTCAGCAAATGGGTTTGCAATTGTATGTTGGCGATAAGCTTAAATACAGACTGCCGGAAATTTCCGCTTACCGCAAAGTTGTCGTAAGGGCTCGTTTGCAAAGCGGCCAATCAGGCAAATTACGATTAGCTCTCACCAATGCCGATGCCTCAACTTATGCCACATCTGTTGAGCTTGCAGATCAGTTTAAAAATATTGAGATTCCATTGTCTGCATTTAAGCCCGATTCCAGTTTGCTATTGCCCCGGCCTTATCCCGGTTTTCAATCATTATCGTTTAAGGCATCTTCCTTCGGCGGCCTGGATATTTCCAAACTGGATAAGCTGGAGATCACCGCCGGCAACGGCCTGGGTGCTGACCAATACAACAAACCCTTCGGCATCGAAGTAGAATCTGTAACGCTTGAACCCTAATCATTACCATGAAAAGATCATTAATAATTGTCTTCTTAGCTGCATTAATTTGCAATACAGTTTATGCCAAACTTCCAAAGGCGGCCCGCTATCATTTGCTGATGGATCGCGACTGGAAGTTTTTTTTAGGCGATGACAAAACCGCATCCGGTATAACTTTCAATGACAACGCCTGGCGCACTTTAGACTTGCCGCACGACTGGAGCATTAAAGGTGAATTTAAAAAGGAGGAACCTACAGGAGGTGGCGGTGGTTACCTGCCAACCGGTATCGGCTGGTATCGCAAGCAATTTACATTGCCCTCATCAGTAAAAGGCAAACAGGTAAGCATCCAGTTCGATGGCGTGTACATGAATAGCGAGGTATGGATCAATGGGCATCATTTGGGTAAACGCCCCAATGGCTATATCAGCTTCGTTTATGATCTGACGCCCTATCTTACATCCGGCAAAAATACGATTGCTGTCAGGGTTGATAACTCGGCCCAGCCTAATTCGCGGTGGTATTCCGGTTCGGGTATATACCGCCATGTGTGGCTCGATATTACCAATCCGGTGCATATTGCCCAATGGGGCACTTATATTACTACGCCTGAAGTTAGTACTTCATCGGCTACGGTATCAATAAAAACCAAAGTTGAAAATAACGGAAAGGCCATTGGCAACGCTACTTTGGTATCTTCTATTACGGATGAGAACGGCAAGGAAGTAGCCACAGCCAATATTCCGGTTTCACTCGATCCAAAAGCCTCGGGTGAGTTGGCGCAACAGTTAACGGTTAGCGCACCGGCTTTATGGTCGGTAGATGAACCGCATTTATACACACTACATTCGGTTATTAAATCTGGCAAGAATATCCTGGACGAATACCAAAGCACCTTCGGCATCCGCACTTTGGAATTTAGCGCGAATGACGGCTTTAAACTGAATGGCAAACGGGTAAAAATGAATGGTGTTTGCCTGCACCATGACGGCGGTTGTGTTGGTGCGGCAGTCCCAATCAAAATATGGGAAACACGATTAAAGCTTTTAAAAGATATGGGCTGCAATGCCATCCGCACCTCGCATAACCCGGTTGCTCCCGAAGTCCTCGACCTGTGTGATAAGATGGGTTTCCTGGTAATGGATGAAGCTTTTGATATTTGGGAAACCAAGAAGGTGGAGAATGATTATCACCTGTATTTTGACGAATGGTGGCAGCGGGATGTGGTGGCCCAGGTGCAGCATGATCGTAACCATCCATCCATCGTGATCTGGAGCGCGGGTAACGAGATACCCGATCAAACCAAGGACCGGGGCGTTGAACTGCTTAAAAACATATTAGCTGTTTATCACCAGGAAGACCCAACCCGCCCGGTTACCACAGCTAATGATGACATCGCCGCTGATAATGGCTCAACCAAAGTGGAGTTTATGGAGGCCGAGGATATTGTAGGTTATAATTATGTCGACCGCTGGCACGAGCGTCGCGAGCTGTATTACGGTATTGATCGCCATGATCATCCAAACTGGAAAATGATCGGCACAGAAAGCACCCCGGTACGCAATGCTCCGTCCTATTCCTTAGGTACGGATATGAACAAGGTTCAGGCAAACTATACAGGCGGCATGATACAGGCCGAGCAACTCTGGAAGTTTGTGGCGGTGCATGATTATGTTATAGGTGATTTTATGTGGACCGGCATCGACTATTTAGGTGAGGCCCGCTGGCCCGGAAAAGGTTCGTCATCAGGCGAGATCGACATGATCAACCACCCGAAGGATGGCTATTACTTTTACCAGAGCCAATGGATAACCAAACCCGTGCTGCATCTTTTCCCGCACTGGAACTGGGCAGGCCACGAAGGGCAGATCATACCCGTGCTGGCGTATACCAATTGCGATACCGTAGAACTTTTTGTGAATGGAAAATCATACGGCATAAAAGTTCAGGAATTCCCGCGACAAGGTAATTCCGGCGCCTGGAATAAATATGCCAAACCCTTTGTCAATATCACCACCGCCGACCTGCATTTAACCTGGGATGTAGCCTATCAACCAGGAACAATTAAAGCGGTTGGAAGGAAGAATGGCAAGGAGGTGATCATAGAGGAAATACACACTGCCGGCAAACCCGCGGCTTTAAAATTAACTGCGGAAACCGGCCCGTTAAATGCTGATGGCAAGGATGTAGCGCTGGTGTATGTTGATGTGATAGACGACCAGGGTAATGTGGTGCCGACTGCAGATAACCTGATCCATTTTACTATAAAAGGCAACGGTAAAATATCAGGTGTTGACAACGGTAACCAACGCGATGGCACTTCCTTTAAACAAAACGACCGCAAAGCATTTAACGGCCATGTCTACGCGGTAGTTCAGGCCGACCGTAAAGCAGGTGATATAGTGCTTACCGTTCAGGCTGATGGATTAAAGGATGCTTCGGTTAAGATAAGTACACAACAATCGACAACATCTATAACAAGCTTAGAAGATCTAAAATAAGCTGCCCCTATAAACAAAGAAGCCTGCAAGTTTTGAACTTGCAGGCTTTTTTAATATATGTTGATTTGCGAATTTTTAATTCCAACCGCCGCCCAAGGAACGGTAAAGTTCGGCAATAGCATTTAAACGGGCAGTTTTAATTGATGCCAGTTGCAGCTCACTTTGCAGCACGTTTCCCTGGGCGGTAATTACTTCCAGGTAGTTGGCCATGCCGTTTTTAAATAACATATTGGCATTAGAGGTTGCTTTTTGCAAGGTATTTACCCGGTTGGCGGTAATGCTTTGCTGTTCTTTCAGCTTATCGATCTTCACCATCGCATCCGAAACTTCGCCTACGGCATTCAGCACTGATTGCCTGAATTCGATCACCGTTTTTTCACGGTTGATCTTAGCCACTTCGTATTGGGTCTTTAACTCTTTATGTTGAAGTAGGGGTTGAAATAAACTACCCTGAACCACGCCAAATAATGAAGCTGGTATATTAAACCAATTGCTGGCCTTAAAAGAATTTACACCACCGCTTGCTGTGATCCGTAATGCCGGGTACATTTCGGCTTTGTTGATGCCCACGTTTGCATTGGCAATGGTTAAGGCAAGTTCCTTGCTTTTGATATCGGGCCTGCGGCTCAATATAGCTGAAGGTACACCTGCGGTAAGGTTGTCGGTAAATGATATATCATTCAGCGTTTTATCGCGGGCAATTTTATCAGGCAGTTCGCCGGTCAATATACGCAGGGCATTTTCCTGTATGGCAATATCCTGTTCAAACTGTGGCACTAAGGCTGCAGCAGATAATTGCTGCGCACGGGCCTGGTCAACCGCCAGCGAGGTTACCTGCCCTGCATCGTATTGCAACTTGATAATACGCAATGTGCTGTCATTCAATGCCACATTTTTTTGAGCGATAGCCAACTGTGCATCCAGCATCAGCAGGTTGTAATATCCCTGCGAAACGCCGGCAACGATGTTGGTTTGTATCGCTTTTTTAGCTTCGGTAGTTTGCAAATAAGCGGCTACGGCGCTTTTATTCTGGTTGCGGATCTTGCCCCAGATATCTGCCTCCCATGACACGGCTAAATTAGCATTGTAATCTTCCACATGCTTCGAGCCTATATCATTTTGAGACAGGGTAAGGCCGTTCAAACTATTGTCTGAAGGGCGGGTGGTATTTGCAGTAACATTTAAGCCAACGGTTGGCACATTGTTCCATTTAACCTGTTTAACCAATAATTGCGATGCCTCGATGTTTTTTACCGCCAGCTGCATATCGTAATTTTTCACGATAGCACTGTCGATCAGCTTTTGCAGGGTAGCATCAGTAAAGAAGGTTTTCCAGGGAATATCCGCGATACTGCTGGTATCCTTTGACTGCACATCCCTGAAAGCTACAGGGGCTGCATCCTTAGGCACCTCTACGTTTTTTGAAACTTTACAGGCGCTCAGTACAATCAGTACAAAAGCTAACCCGGTTATATATCTTTTCATTTTCTTACTTTTTAAATTAAGCTGTGTACTCTTCCTGTAGCAGGGCGACATCCTTGCCATTATCAGGCTGGTGTTCATCACCGTTTGCCAATACTGCAACCGGCGGGCCTGTTAATTTTTCCTGTAAAGCCTGGAAGATCACGAACAATACGGGTATGATCAGCAAGCCTAAAATAACCCCTGAAACCATCCCCCCGGCTGCGCCGATACTGATGGAGTGGTTACCCTGTGCTGACGGGCCGGTCGCGATACTCATCGGGAACAAACCGAAAACAAAGGCCAGCGATGTCATCACAATAGGGCGCATCCTTAACCGCGCGGCCTCAATAGCCGACTCGACTAAACCAAGCCCTGCCTTTCTCCGCTGTACGGCAAACTCTACGATCAGGATGGCGTTCTTAGCCAGCAAACCGATCAACATGATGAGCGCTACCTGTACATAAATATTATTTTCGATACCGGTTAAACCTAACACAATAAATACACCTAAGATACCGGTAGGGATAGAAAGTATTACTGCCAATGGCAATATGTAACTTTCATACTGTGCCGATAAAAGGAAGTAAACGAATATCAAACAAAGCATAAATACGATGGCTGATTGCCCGCCTGATGAAATTTCCTCACGCGTTTGGCCGGAGAACTCGTAGGCAAAACCCTGTGGTAATTGCTCTTTGGCTGTTTCCTGTATCGCCTTGATGGCATCACCCGAGCTGTAGCCCGGTTTAGGAATAGCGTTGATCTCAATCGAGTTAAACAGGTTATAACGTGATACCGTTTCTGAACCATAAACACGGGTCAGTTTAACCAAAGTATTTATAGGCACCATTTCGCCTTTGCTGTTTTTAACAAACACACGGTCAATTGATGACGGGTCTGTCCTGTCAGCTACATCAGCCTGAACCACTACGCGATAGTATTTACCGAAACGGTTAAAATCTGACGCCTGGGCACTACCAAAATAAGCTTGCATGGTCGACAAGATATCCTTAACATTTACACCAAGCTGGTTGGCTTTTTCATCATCAACCTCTAATTGCAATTGGGGATAGTCGGCCTTAAATTGGGTAAAGGCAAAAGCGATAGCCGGTTTCTGCATCAGCTTGCCAATGAAGTTATTGGCTACACCGCTGAATTTATCAAGCTTTCCGCCGGTTTTATCCTGCAATACCACATCCAGCGCTTCCACGTTACTAAAACCAGGGACCGTTGGGAAACTGAACACGAAGAAAGTACCGCTTGATATAGCGCCTAATTTTCCCCTGATCACATTTTGTATGGCATCGATATTTTTAACCGCGCCCCTTTCATCATTTGGTTTCAGCAATACAAATATTACCGCGGCCGATGGGCTGTTGGACGATGTCAATAAGTTAAAGCCGGATATGGCCGTAACAAACCGTGCCGATGGCAAAGCCTTCAGTTCAGCCTCGGCCTTGTTAAGTACCTCAGTGGTTGTATTCAAAGATGTACCGGATGGGGTTGAAACCGAGATAGCCACGAAGCCTTGGTCTTCGGTCGGGATAAATCCTGATTTTGTTCTGTTTACCAGGAAAACCGTAACAACAACTATCAGTGCCAGTCCTGCCATGCTAAGCCATTTATAACGAATCAGGATTTTCAGGCCTCCGATATACCGGTTGGTGATATAACCAAAACCGCCGTTAAAGCCGGCAAAGAATTTTTCTTTAAAGCTTTTTTTAACTACTACATCGCCTTCTTTATGATTGCTCTTTAAGAACAGGGCAGCCAAAGCGGGGCTTAGCGTTAACGCGTTAACCGCTGATATCAAAATGGCTATCGACATGGTAAAGGCAAACTGCCTGTAAAATATCCCGGTAGAACCGCTCATGAAACCAACCGGTAAAAACACTGCCGCCATTACAAGGGTGATCGAGATGATAGCGCCTGTAATTTCGCGCATGGCTTTTGTGGTGGCGGGCTTAGGCGCCAGGTGTTCATGCTCCATTTTGGCATGCACGGCCTCGACGACCACGATGGCATCATCCACTACGATACCGATGGCCAGCACCAGCGCAAACAAGGTAAGCAGGTTAATAGAGAAGCCAAACAGGTTCATGAAAAAGAACGTACCTAATATGGCAACCGGAACCGCTATAGCCGGGATCAGGGTCGACCTGAAATCCTGCAGGAAAAGATAAACCACCAGGAACACCAAAATAAAGGCTTCCACCAAAGTATGTTGTACCTGGCTTATAGATTCATCAAGGGCCGTTTTAGTACGATAAAAGTTATTGTATTTAATACCGGCAGGGAAATCCTTGGAAGCTTTTTCCATCAGTTTATCTACCGCTATTTGTATCTCGTTGGCATTTGAGCCTGATAATTGGATCACGCCTATCGCAATACCATCGTGCCCGTTCAAATGTGATACGCTAGTATAAGAGTATGCACCCAGTTCAACACGGGCCACATCTTTTAAACGAAGTACTGAACCATCCGCATTGGCGCGTATCGCAATATTTTGATACTCTTCCGGTTTGGTAAGCTTGCCTTTGTATTTAATTACATATTCAAAAGCCTGTGTACTGCGTTCACCAAATTTACCCGGTGCTGCTTCCAGGTTTTTATCCTGTATAGCTGCTGCTACTTCGGCAGGGGTCACTTTGTAAGCTGCCATTTGGCCGGGGTTAAGCCAAACGCGCATAGAGTAATCCTTAACACCGCCAAATATTTGTGCCGACCCTACTCCCGGGATACGTTTCAGTTCCGGAATAATGTTGATCTGCGCATAGTTGGCCACAAAGGTCTGGTCGTATTTTTTAGGGTCTTCGGTATACATACCCACAGCGCCTATCAAGCTGTTTTGCTGTTTTGTTGTGGTGATACCTTGTTGTACAACTTCAGCAGGTAACTGGCTGGTAGCCTGCGTTACCCGGTTCTGAACATTCACCGCGGCCTGGTCGGGGTTGGTACCTTGTTTAAAGTAAACCGTGATAGCCAATGTACCATCATTACTGGCGGTTGAGCTCATGTAGCTCATATTTTCCACCCCATTAATGGATTCTTCCAATGATGGCGCTACAGAACGCAGCACGGTTTCGGCATTGGCGCCGGGATAAACAGCTGCAACCAATACCGCCGGTGGTGCTATATCCGGGAACTGCTGCAAAGGCAATCTCGTTAAACCAAGTACACCCAGTATCACCAATAGTATGGAGATAACAGTTGATAGTACCGGTCTTTCTATAAATTTCTGAAACATGATCTTATTGTTTTAATGTGAATTGGATGTACCCCACCCGGCCCGCTCAAAAAAGAGGGTCAAAATTCCCTCCCTGGCACTGCCGGGAAGGAGATTTAAATGAGGTTTAGTTTTTAGCGATGGCCGCAACCTTATCGGTAACTTTTTGCGGCTGGATTACGGTGCCTTCCTGCAGGTGGTCCATTCCGCTTAGCACGATTTGGTCGCCGGCTTTTACACCGTCTTTAACCAGGTAATTGTTGCCGCTTTTACCAATAATGGTGATCGCTTGTTTTTTAACCTTGTTGCTGTCGGCAAGTGCAAATACGAATACCTTATCCTGCATTTCAACAGTAGCCGATTGCGGTACCACTAAAGCATTGGTGTGCAATGAGCTCAACCGTATCTTACCGGTATTACCCGACCTTAACAGCCCCTGTGCATTTGGAAAACTTGCCCTTACGGTAATAGCACCGGTGTTTTTATCAAACTGGCCGTCGATCATATCGATTTTCCCTTTGGTGGCGTATTCAGTATTATCAGTTAACACTAAAGCTACTGATGGAACTTTCTTTAGTTTAGCATCCAAAGTTTCGCCCGGATATTGTTCTTTAAAGTTTACAAAATCCTTTTCGCCCAGTGAAAAATAAACATGCACATTGTGTACATCAGATAATTGGGTCAGTGCTTCCGGATCGGCCGGTGCAACCAAACTTCCCTGTTTTTTAAGCAAGCGCCCGATGTAACCGTTTACCGGTGCTTTTATCAAGGTATAACCTAAATTGATCTGCGCGGTAGCAACATTTGCTTTTGCCTGCTCGGTATTTGCTTTCGCAACATCATAGGCCGATTTGGCAGTTTTCAATTGATATTCAGATATTACTTTGTTTTGAACCAATGGTGTTAGCTTGTCAATTTCCAATTGTGCATTGGCCATGGCACCTTCGGCAGCATGCTGACTGGCAAGCGCGTTGTTTAACTGTGCCCGGTAGGGTTGGTCGTTGATTTTAAATATTGGCTGACCTGCTTTAACAAAAGCGCCTTCGTCAACAAATATTTTATCCAATGTACCGTTAACCTGCGGACGGATCTCCACGTTTACCGTGCCTTCTATTGAAGCAGGATATTCCTGGAAAGTGGTATCATTACCGGTAACAATAGCTGCAACGGGTAAAGATGGCGGCGGTGGCGCAGGTGCAGTAGCCGATGAAGAACCGCAACTGCTATATAGTACCACGCCGGCTACTGCTATAAAAAGCAGGAGACTTTGTTGGATTGATCTGATTGTTTTCGTGAGAGTGTTCATAATATATATATTTATTTGTGTGTGAATTAATGTTTAAACAAATGTTAACTTTCCTAACATCGTTAACTAAAAGGGGAAAAAAATTTATCTTAAATTCTTGATGAAGCCTGCAATGGCGTCATCTAAAACCATCTTATTTAATTGTGCGTCAACTGCGGAGTTTCCTACGATCTTGATTGATATCAGCCCATGCATTACCGACCAAAAAGTGTGATATTTTAAACAGGCGTTAATGTCAGTTCTTTTACTTTTTATTGCCATTGCTTCAATGGCACTTGTAACCGTGTCCATTAGTTTCTGTTGCTCTGGCAGGGCCATTGATACATCGCAACACGCCATCCCGATGCCATACATTAACTGGTATTTCTCGGTATTATTTAGGGCGAACTCCCAGTAGGCATCTGCCATCGCTTTGATCTGGTCGGCCGGGTCTTCGTATTGATTTCTGGCCATTTCCATTTGCTTGTTCAGCTTCTCAAAGCCGAGCTTTGCAAATTCAAGCAGGATAGCTTCCTTGTTTTCAAAGTGATCATAAATGACCGGTACACTGTATTCTATAGCGTCAGCAATTTTTCGGATCGACACTGCTTGCCAACCATCTTTTTTTGCCAATTCCCAGGCTGCCTTGAGGATGTCCATTTTCACTTCCTCTTTCTGACGCAGCCTGCGTTCTATAATGCCCATTTTATTTATCTCCCTAACACTGTTAGCAAAAGTAACAATGAATGTTTATATGTTCCAAATTATTCTACAACAAATCTGTACTAATCTATTAATTATTAGTTTAACATGACAATACTATCCAAAATATACTGAATTTGCGTGGTGGGACAATAAAGCTCGACTATTGATAGAAATAATTTAGCTATTAGAAAAGAATGGCTCCTGGCGATTATCCCAAAAGAATAGGAGGTGTATAGAAGTATCTGTGACCCGGTAAAACAATGACGTTTGCTTAGTGATTAAGCCTATCCTGACATTATCATCAATCTCGCTTGCTTTAAACATAAATGGATGTTCTGTCACAAGTGCGATAATTTTCTCAGCTTTCAATAGAAATTGATCGGCTGACTTAGTACCAAATTTATCATTGATGAAATTATAGACTGACTCCAGCGTCTCCTTTGAACGCGGAGTATAGAAAACCTGCAAACTCATGCCAGGTTTAACATATCTTTTATCCCGGTATAAGGCGTTAGTTGACCTTCGTCTGCTTCTTTCAAAGACTCTTTTACACCATCGATCACATGATTGGGATAAATTTCGCTTTTTTGTTCAAAGGAAACTTTCATAGCCTTCATTACAGCTTTTAAGGCTGTTAGCTGTTCCTTATTCTCGGGATAAACAATTAGCGCGTCCATATACAAATATAGTGATTCCCTAATAAATAATTAAGAAATGAGACGGTAATACTGTTTCAAATCAAATTCGTCATTTTAAAAATGTCCGTGCAGCAACAACCCATAAGGCACCTTAGGATCTATCCAGGTAGATTTTGGAGGCAATATCTCGCCGGCATCAGCTACTGCGATCAACTGGTCAACCGTTAGCGGGCATAGCGTAAAGGCAATAGCGTTGGGATTGCTTTCGATGATGATATCCATTTCTTCCATCGCCTTTTCTCCCCCGGCGCATTTTAAAGCCGGGTCTGTTTTTGGGTCGATAATATCAAAAATGGGGCCCAATACTTGTTCCTGCAGGATAGCGGCATCTATATTTTCGGCTGCTCCTTTATTTATGTAGGTATGCGGTTTGGCTGCCAGCTGGTACCAGTTCCCACCCAAATACATACCTACCCGGTGAAGCTCTTGTGGCTGTACCGATTTATTTCCGGGTGATTTCCGGACATCAAAATGCTTACCCAGCAATTGCATAAGTACAGTTCTATCTATTGGCTGTTTAGGGATGACAACCCGGTCGTATTCTTGTATGCGTAGCTGGTCAGTCGCCATATACAAGGACGTTATCATATCGAAACCGGGTTCGCCCTTTTGTCGCTGCTCTTCCACCAGCATAGCGGCCGACTCCAGCCGGTGATGGCCATCGGCCAGGTAAACAGTCTGAATATTTGCAAAAGCTTCGATCAATTGCTTTTGCACTTGTTCATCCTCAATTTTCCAAAGCCTGTGTAAACCTTGCTGATTGCCTAATGTTACTTTTTTTCCATTCGCCCGGGTTTCTGCAATAATGCGGTTAATAGTAATATCCGGCGGGTAGGCCAGCAATACAGGGCTGCCTTCCAGACCAGTATGCTCCCGGTAGTTTCTTATACGGCGAACACTGTCGCCAAAGGTTAACTCATGGATTTTGATATTCCCCTGCAAATAATCATCTATTGACGTTAGTGCCCAGATCCCAGTTTGGCGATATGTTTTATGTACTACCTCATAAACATAAATACCCGGCGTTGGCTCTTGCCATAACTGGTCTTTTGCGATCAACCCGCTAAGTGTATCCCTGATATCCTGGTAAGCCTGTGCCTGTCCGGCAGGGGTTTCGGGTCTTTGCCTTGCGCCTGTCTCGAGCAGCGTCTTTAAAGGTGCTAATGATCCTTCCTTTGTATAGTCGCCGGATACGGATTCTACCTGCGGCGCGGTAAACACCAATTGATCGGCATACAGGGAATTAGGCCTGATCGCACGGAAAGGTTGAATTTGAGCCATGAAGATTATTAAAACAGTTTATTATTGGTGAGGCAAACTTAGCATAAAAATAAAACAGAGCAGCTCTGCGCTTGTTAATTAATTGCTTATTCATCATTAATAAAAGGCTATCATGGAACAGGATGTTGTTGAAAAGAAACCCAAAAAGCAGAACCATCAGCCGGGCATCGAAGCTAAAATGGATCCCCGGCCGGAATATATCAAAAGGAGTTACAAAGGTTCAGACAAATTAAAGGGCAAAACCGCACTAATAACCGGTGGCGATAGCGGTATTGGTCGGGCCGTTTGCGTGCATTATGCCAGGGAGGGCGCTGATATCGGCATCGTTTACCTGGAAGAAGACATAGATGCGAAGGAAACCCAAAAATTGGTAGAAGCCGAAGGCAGAAGATGTTTACTATTTAAGGGCGATGTAAAGGACAGTAAATTCTGCAAAAAAACCGTACAGAAACTGGTGAGCGAATTTGGCAAGCTCAATATCCTGGTCAATAATGCGGGTATGCAGGTGCCTCAGAAAAAGGCCGAGTCTATTGATGAGGATCAACTGGAAGAAACTTTTCGAACCAATATTTTCGCTTATTTCTTTTTCGCCCAGGAAGCGCTGGAGCATTTAAAAGCTGGCGACTGTATTATCAATACAACCTCTGTTACCGCCTACCGCTCCTCCCCCAACCTGATCGATTACTCATCAACCAAAGGAGCCATCACCAGTTTTACCCGTTCGTTGGCCACCAATCTGGCGAAAAAGAAGATACGAGTAAATGCCGTAGCACCCGGCCCTGTTTGGACTCCATTGATCGTATCGACTTTTGATACAGGAAAGATCAAAAAGTTTGGCAGTGAGACGGCTATGGAGCGTGCTGGCCAGCCATCAGAGCTTGGCCCTGCTTATGTATTCCTGGCGTCTGAAGATGCATCTTTTATAACCGGGCAGGTCATTCACGTGAATGGTGGCGAGGTGGTAAACGGGTAGGTTATTTATTGCTGTGAACTATGACTGCATCCTGTCCCTTCAAATGTTTAGACGACGGATTATTTTTCAGTCCATGATCAGTGTAGCTTGCAGTAAGTATATAAACTCCTTTTGATTTTGGGGGAGGGGGTTGTTTAATCCTAAACGACCCCTCTGTTCCGTTGTAATAATTTACATCCGGATCTGCCGCACGCTGCATCACCCATTGAACTGTGCTTTTTATTTCATTATTGGTCAATTCGGGATGAGATGGCATTTTCTCTTTTCCAGCCCAAATACCTGACGAGCCTTCCTTAATGCGTTTAATTAATGAATCCATATTGGATTGGGTGGCCGGATAACGCTTGTTGATCTCATAAAAAGACGGGCCAATAGATTTGGAATTAAAATTATGGCAGTTGAGGCAATTGGATATCCTTATTACATTCAATCCGGGCGGATCGCTTGTAACAGGCTTATTAAAGTTGGCTGCTGACCCACTCTTTACCCGCCGCACTTCCAGCAATACTTCCTTCGCGTTTATTTCATCAAACTTCGATTCACCATCCTCTTTATCAGATACCGTGATTTTGTAATTTATTGGTGTATCCCAATCAAAAGGACTATTATTTTGCGGTGATACGATCTTTACTATCGGCACCTGATTTTCCTGTTGAAATACGAAGGAGTATAAAAGCATAGTAAGCAGTACGCAACCATAAGTAATAACCGATCTCTTTAACATAGTGACTTTTCTGCTACCTCTAAATTCGAAATATTAAAGCTTATTAATTTCTTTTGCAACACGCTGTGCGGAGCGGATGCACGATTCCATACCGCGGCTCATATTATCAGCATAAGTACCGGCAAAGTATATCCTTCCTTCGGGTTGCATCAGTTGCGGCCAGAATTTATGCATTTCGCCTATCGGGAAAGGCTCCATTTCGCAGGCCGGGGCAAACTTATCTTTTGTCCAGTCGAGGGTTAAAGCTTGTTCTATGGTATCGTGCTTACCGGGATATACCTGTCTGAACGCTGCCAAAACCCGCTGTGGTGAAAGTCCACCCGGCCCGAAGGCTTTTAAAATGATTCGGCTGCTATCCACTTCATTTGTTTCGAGCCAGATAGAAGATATGTCCGGGTGTTCAAACTCCATATTGATGCTTTTAAAATCATCATCCAGCCAAAACTTAGTGCTGGCCTCAAATACATAAAAAGGATGAGAGGAATAAGGCATATTGTCTACCACATACTGCTTCTCCGGGGACAATGCAGGAGTTATCGGGATGTTTTTAAATATCGGCAACGTAATGCAATTAACCAGTGCGTCCGCTTCCATTTGCTTTTCTTCATCAACGCCAAATGCTTTATAAGTGACGGTAACGCCGCTTTTACTATGCTTAATCGCCGTGATGGGATGATTTAATTTTAGACGATTACCCAGTCGCTTGGCAAAAGCCATCGGAAGCTGTTCATTCCCTCCTTTGAGATGATAGGTATCACCCTCCGAAGCCGGTATGCCGCGGAAATCCATAATCGCCATTCGCCATAAATAATAAAGTGCGTTTGTATGCCTCCCTCCAAGAAAGCGAAGCGCGGTTGCTGAAGCACCCTCCTTTTTAAAGATATCAGCAATCGGGATCTTGTCATAATCATCGTATCCCACCCCAAAAGGCTGATAAGGATCGGTAAACTTACCCATATAGGGCTTAAGGTAAAATGAGCTCAGCGCATACATCGGGTTTTGCGACAGGAATTTGACTTCTTTATCGTTAAACCCAAATTTGCTGAGTACCGCTGGGTCCTTTAATTGCTCTGCCGTATAAAACTTACCGCCAATCATCTTCATCGCATCCTTATCGTATGCCGCTTCAGAACCTTCGGCATTTGGATAAGGAATGGCGGTCAATTTAAATTCATCTACATAATCAAAAAAACGCTCGTAGCCTGGTTTGGTAATATGGTCGGCTCCGAAATCGGCATATAAACCGTCCGACAAACCATCGCGGCCTGTGAATACATGTCCGCCATATCTGCCAGAAGCTTCCAGCACGGTTACATCATTCCCACCTTTCATTAACTCATAGGCACAACAAAGACCGGTAATGCCCCCGCCCGCTACGATAACCTTTTTTCCGGTTGGGAAGGATGGATAATCAGCAGGCCTCAAATTTTGATCTGCTTTTTGTTCCCCCAATAAAACCTGTGGAACCAAAGCGGCGCCTGCGCTTGCTATCAGCGTGTTTTTCAGGAATGTTCTTCTTTTTATACCCATCTGTTTTTATTTAGGTAGATAGATTTCAATGCAATATAAAAAGTAAATAAGCGGATTGAACAATTTTCCAAAAAAATCCACAAGCCTGTCCAATTCTCCTGTTACCGGTCGTCATTGTAGTATAATTCATAATACACAATAAAAATTAGAATAAAATGGAACAGCGAGTTAATTTTTTCGAAAAAGGTCAGGGTGCAATGAAAGCGCTCTATGGTTTGGGAGCATACCTCGCAAAATCTCCGGTAGAAAAATCGTTATTAAATTTAATTTATTTCAGGGTATCGCAGGTAAATGGCTGCGCTTACTGCCTGGATATGCACTCTAAAGATCTGCTTGCCGAAGGCGAAACCGCACAGCGTCTTTTTACGTTGGATGCCTGGCGGGAAACCCCCTTCTATACCGATCGTGAACGCGCCGCGTTGGCTTGGGCCGAAGCTGTTACCAAACTCAATGGCCCTGTATCCGATGCTATCTACCAGGAAGCGCTTAAACAATTTACCGAAGAGGAGTTGATCGACCTGACTATAGCGACCACTACTATTAACACCTACAACCGCATCAACCTGGCTTTCCCGGCACCAGCTGTGGTAGGCACCTACACGCCCGGCATGCATGCGGTGTAAACAAAATCATAAATTTTTAAGAATAAAAAAGCGGGTATTTATCCGCTTTTTTGTTGGATAACTATATCGCTCAAATTCCCCTGTAAATATTCTACATTTAGTTTATGAAAAGGGACAAAACTGCCAGGCGTAATTTCATTAAACTTTCCGCAATGGCATTAGGTGGCGTGGCCATAGCGCCCATTACCGGGGCTACGGAAAAAAGCGCCGGATTAAATACAACAATCCACCCAGCTGAAAAAAAGCTGAGGATTGTTTGCATCGGCGCCCATCCCGGCGATCCGGAGTTCGGCTGTGGCGGTACCATGGCAAAATACAGTGACGCCGGGCATGATGTCACTTTTCTATACCTAACCCGCGGCGAAGCCAGCGACCCCAAAATAACTTATGCTGATATGGCGGCATCACGCACCAAAGAGGCCGAAGCCGCCTGTAAAATATTAAATGCCAAACCCAAATTCTTCGGCCAGGTGGATGGGAATACCGTGCTGGATAAAAAGCAAAATGAAGAAATGGCAAAGCAATTACTGGCTGAAAAGCCTGACCTTGTATTTACCCAATGGCCCGTCGATTCGCATCTCGACCACCAGGTAACTGGCTTACTGGCGCTGACTGCCTGGGCAAGAGCCAACCGCTCTTTCCATCTTTATTTTTACGAGGTAAATACAGGTAGCGAAACCATGGGCTTCACTCCTACTGATCATGTGGATATTACCGCTGTGCACGAAAAGAAAAAGGCGGCCATGTTTGCCCACAAAACCCAGGACCCGGTGAATACCTATAATGATTTCTTTAAACCGCTGGAAGAATACCGGGGTTTGGAAGCCGGTGTAAAAGTGGCCGAAGCATTTATCCACTTTAAGGCACAGGGAGAAAGGGCGAATATTATCGGGCTATAATTAAAGAAAGCGGATAAATTTCTCTACCCGCTTCCCAGTGTCAGCAATCCGCCTTAAGCTGCTATGCGTTTTATTTTTGTAGCTTGATCCGCCTTGTAATCAGATATTTCTTCCGTCAAACAATCGCCGGTTTGCTGTTTCCGGGTCTTTCTAAATGAATACTTTTTAGCATTAACCAGCAGCACGCTGAATAATATCACCAGTAAACCCAATAATTGCACACCCGATACATGCTCACCGGCAAATACAACGCCCAGCAGTACGGCTACCAACGGGTTTACATACGAGTGTGTGCTTACCTGCACAGCCGACTTTACCTTTAACAACCAAATGTAAGCACTGAATGCACCGATAGAACCAAATATCACCAGGTATCCCAATGCCATCCATGCCCTCACCGGTACCTGCGTAATATGAAATCCATTAAATTCGCGATGAACGAGGCCGGCTACTACAAAGGCTATGCCTGCTATGATCATTTGCCAGGCCGAGCTTACCCGCGCCGGGGCATCATTCGAACTTTTTTTGGAATAAAGCGCACCTGCCGACCAGGCTATAGGATCAACCATTACCAGCAACAAAGCGATAACCTGGGTTGAGGTCATTGTCCCGTCAAATGATTTCACAATCGCTTCGCCGAAAAGCAGGATCACCCCGGTAAATCCAACAAATAGGCCCAAAATGGTTGCCTTGTTACCCAGGTTTACCTTCCAGTTTGCCCTGTCCAGTGCTACAAACCAGATGGGATTGGCCGATACCATGATAGCCACAATGGCGCTCGGTAAGGATTGTTCCGCCCAGATAACGCCGCCCGTAGCTGTAAAAAGCATCAGCAAGCCACTTATTGCCGATGACCTGATATCTTTTTTAACCCATATCCGGTCGCCTTTTATTAAGCACCAGGTTAGTAAAAGTATGCCTGCCGTAAGGAAGCGTATGGCCCCCATCAGCATGGGCGGGAAGCCGTGTATTGCTATCTGGATAAAAAAGTAAGTTGAACCCCATACAATGTAGATGGCTGCAAAAGCGATGATCACTAATAGCAATGATGGCTTGTTTGATGATGTAGTTTCCATTTTCTTTATTTTTTTAAGGATACTGTAGTCGGTTTATTTTTTTCGGCGATAAAGAATACCAGTAGTTTGGCGGCTTTTGAGGAGCTGTTGTTCCGGGTTACCGAATGCAATCCATTGGTTTCTTCATAAAATGAATCACCCTGTTTATACCAGTGGGATACCCCTTCAAATACCGACTCAAGCTCACCTTCCAATACATACGCGAAAGTTGGGCAGGGATGCCGGTGTGCAGGCGATGAGCTTTCAGGAGGGAAATTCACCACCTCCATTTGCACCTCCCTGTTGCTGATGCCATTCTCATTCAGCAGCTTTTTGAGCAGGATTTTTTCGGTTATTCCCGAAGTATTTGCATGATGATGGCCCGGCATGCCTTGCGCAGCTACCCTATTGGTCAGGGTTACTGATAATAGCAGACCTGCGATACAAATTGCGTTTGCACCATTTTTGATCAACCGCCTGTTAACAGCGTTCCGCATTAACCATGCATCCAGGCTCCAGGCATACTGGGGTAATGTGGCCAGTAGCAGGCTTGCGGCGCTCAGGGTGAATACCGAATAACCAAGGGGTGAGTCGATGCCAAAAGAAATAGCCATGGCCATCGCGAAGCAAAAGCTTAATATGCTGCTACCTATGGCTGCCATGCGGGTAAATAGGCCGGCCAATATCAAAGCCCCGAAAAGCCCTTCGCCGATAGTGGCCACAGTTGCCAGTGCGGGTACTACCCCTGCCGGTAAAAAGCTCATCACCTGGCGCGAGTAGGCGATAAAATGTGCCCAGTCGCCCCAGCCTATGTGTGGGTGGCCATTGGCGCCTAATAGGCCTAACCTATCGGCAACTTCCCATAAATAGGCCGAGCCGATGGCTAACCGGAGATAAAGTGATGGTACTTTTGAGTTGAGCTGCATCGTCTTATTATTTTTGTTGATATAAAAGTACGGCTGTATTGGACTATATTTATAGTCCAGAAAATAGAAAGCAAGTAGTCCACCATGCCAGTAGTTGAAAGCCTGTTAAGCATTAATAAAGACCTGCCCGTTCCCATCTATCTCCAGATAGCCAACGGCATCATCGGTTATATCCGCAGGGGCACCTTAAAGCCCGAAAGCGCCCTGCCTGCCAGCCGGGTACTTGCCGCCTCGCTGAATGTCCACCGCAAAACCGTGGTGGCCGCCTATGACGAATTGTATGCCCAAAGCTGGGTAGACGTATATCCCCGCAAGGGAATTTTCGTAGCTAAAAACCTGCCCGATATCGCCCCAAAGCCTTTGGCCGAAAGCATGCAAGCCAATAATTTCCCCACTACCACCTGGTTTGATGTGGATGACCAGCATGTGCCTTTTCCCAATTTGTTTAGGGCCGCCCCTGAGCATAATTTGGTGTTTAATGACGGTTTCCCGGATACGCGCATCGCCCCGGTTGAGTTGCTGGTGCGCGAATACCGACGCTTTGGTAATTACCGCTTTACCTCCAAATACCTGATGTACGGGCCCGAGCAAGGCTCAGAGAATTTGCGTAATGAGTTGGCGCGCTTCCTTTCCGAAACGCGGGGGTTACAGGTTAGCCCGGCTGATATTTTAATTACCAAAGGCGTGCAGATGGCAATGTACCTTACCGCGCAGGTGTTGTTGTCAAAAGGAGATACGGTGATCGCTGCTGATCCCGGCTACCCGGGGGCCAACGAAGTTTTTGAGCAGGCCGGGGCGCAAATGGCCCTGGTGCCGGTAGATGAGCATGGCATCGACCTGGACGCGGTAGAGGCCATCTGCAAAAAGAAAAAAGTAAAGCTGCTGTATGTGATACCGCACCATCACCGGCCCACCACGGTAACCTTAAGTTCCGAGCGGCGCATGCGACTGCTGGAGCTGGCCATGAAATACCGTTTTGCTATCCTCGAGGATGATTATGACTACGATTTCCATTACACCAGCAGCCCGATACTGCCTTTGGCCAGCGCCGATTATTATGGCAGCGTGATCTATGTCGGCTCCTTTTGCAAAACCATTGCCCCCGGTATCCGCATCGGCTTTGTGGTGGCTCCGGCAAATTTACTCACACAACTTACCCGCCTGCGCCGCATGATAGACCGGCAAGGCGAGCAATTGCTGGAAGAAGCCATGGCCAACCTGCTAAAGAATGGCGATATCAGTCGTCACCTTAAAAAGGCCAATAAAATTTACCACGAAAGGCGGGATGTGCTTTGCCAATTGCTCAATCAACAGCTTGGCGACAAAGTATCCCTTAAAATACCCGACGGCGGCTTTGCCATCTGGCTCAAATACCTCAATGGCCTGCACGCATCCTCGGTAGCCGAAAAAGCCGCGGGCATGGGCCTCTCCGTAGGCAATGGCAGGGATTATTATTACGATAACCACAACCACAGCTTTGTGAGATTAGGTTTTGCGTCATTAAATTTAAAAGAGTTGGCAGACGCGGTTGAGATTTTGGGCAGGGCAATTGTTAAGGCAGGTTGATGGGTTTTGAAAAGCAATACCTGTGCAGCTATGTTCCGGCAGCCCCGCTATACTATCGGGTTTAGGTTACTCCTGTTCCGTTCATACGTGCGGAGGCCAATGCGCTATCCCTTCTTTAAAGGGAATGAAAAATAGAACGTTGAGCCTTCATTTTCCTTGCTTTCCAGCCAGATGCGGCCTTTATTGGCCTGTATGAATTCTTTGATCAGCAACAAACCAAGCCCGCTGCCTTTCTCGCCCCCGGTACCGAAGGAAACTTTGAGATTTGTTTTTAAAAATGCCTCTTGCTGTTCGGGGCTGATCCCTTTACCTGTATCCTTTACTGAAAAGATGATTTCATCATTATTGCCTGCCTGTGTATTGATATCAATACGTCCATCGTTGAAAGTAAATTTAATGGCATTGGACAACAGGTTGCGGATAATGAAATCAAAATGATTGGGGTCGGCAAATATCATCGCATCCGCCGGAGTATGATCGCTGATCGTAATATTTTTCAATGCCGCCTGTGATTCAAGCAGGCTAATGTTTTTGCCTATGAAAGACTGGGTAGACATATCTTCCGGGCTCACCTTCACGCCTTTTAACTGAGCGCTGCCCCACTCAAACAAAGCATTGAGTAATTCAAAAGCAGCTGTAGTTTGCTTGCCAAGTTCTGCAAGCATGCTCCGGAGTTCAGCTTCAGTAAATTCTTCCGTTTTCATCAGATCGACTATTTGCGATGCATTGCCTACAGGTCCTTTCAGGTCGTGCCCGATAATGGAAAAAAGAGTATCCCTAACCTGGTTAGATGCTTCAAGCGCCCGGTTCAACCGGCTAATTTTCCGGAGGTAAAGCCACAACAGGATAAGGATAAGCACAATGGACGCGAGCACAATGTAACTCATATCCAGTTTAAACTTTTCCTTCCTGTTCACTTGCTGCAAATGCCCGATCTGGCTTATCGAACTTTCCAGCTTATAACTGCTGTCCAATACTGCAATATCTTTGTTTGTATTAGCTTCCAAAAGGCTATCCAGCAAACGGTGGTTTTCCTCAAGGGCGCTCATGGCCTCTTTGTAATTTTTTGTCTGCTGGTAAACTCCTGCCATCGCGGCATATATGCTCACTTCAAGTTGAGGGTTACGAATATTCCGGGCTATCCCCAGCGCCTTTTTAAGATCTTCCAGGCTTTGGCCTGCATTTTCATTTTTCAATACACCTGCAATATTGATCAGCGCCTGGGCCTGTTCTGCCGGGCGGTTAAACTTCTTCGCCTCACTTAGCTCCTCCTTGTAATAGTGAAGCGCCCGTTCCATTTTCCCGTCAGTTTCAAATACCTTACCCTCTTCATCCAGCAAGGTTATCTCCGTATCCCGCAAGGTGGATTTATTGCTATTGCGAACACCTTCTTCCAGGTAATGGAGCGCGGTGCGGCTATCGCCTTTTTTCGAATAGATGTGACCGATCTTTTCTAAAAGAGTGAAGTAATCAATTGGTTTTTGCTTGCGATGCTCATACTGAACGAGTGCCCTTAAATAATAAGTCAGGGCTTTTTCTGTTTCTCCCTTTTCTTCATAAACCGTTCCCAATCCATGATAAGTAGCGATGATATTGAGGGTATCATGGGCATCCCTGTAAAATCTCATGGCCTGGTTCAGATCGTGGGTTGCAGATTGTATATTTTTCTGTTGCCCATCCAATAAACCTAATTCATCATAGGCCCTGGCAATCCCATCTTTATCATGTAAATTTCGAAATACCGACAGGGCCTCATTATAAAACCTTCTGGCAAGGTCCGGATGGTTGTGAAGAGCGTTGATCCTGCCTATTTGTAAAAACAGTAGTGCCTTACTATGCCAATCATTTCTCTTTTCAGCAAGTTTCATCCCCAGGGCACAAAAATCTATTGCCGAGTCTGGTTGACTGTCGGTGTATGATTGACTGATTTCTAAATAACTCCTGATCTTTGCACTATCGGGCTGTGTTTGAAGCCCTGCCTTAAGCTGCGAAACCGTTTGCTGTGCGGAAGCGGTAAAAGTGGTTAATATCAACAGGAGAAGCACATTACGCATAGAACGGGCATTTGCTCCATTTTACGTAGACGAAAACTTAAAGTTGCTTAAAAATTAACATATGATCGTCAAATAAAATCAGTATTTGTGTTGTTTTTGCAGGATTTAAACCAGTTATGATATTCCATCCTATCTATCAAATACCTTTGCCTAACCATAATTTATATTTCATATCCTCCTTAAACCTTTGCAACCCAAACCCGTTTAAAGTAGTAATGAAAAGAATGTTTACCTGCCTTATCCTTTTGTGCCTAACCCTTGCCATGGCCTGCCATAAGGGTGGGAACGAGCCTACCCCTGCCCCGGTATCGGCGAAGCTTTATTTTCCACCAATTGGCAGTACTGAGTGGCAAACTACCACGGCTGCCTCACTAAGTTGGGACGAAACGGCGCTTACCAACCTTTACCCTTATTTGCAAAGCAAAGGCACCAAAGCTTTTATTATCCTGAAGGACGGCAAGGTGGTTACCGAGAAATATTTCGGCAGCTTTACGGCAGATAGCCTTTGGTACTGGGCATCGGCAGGCAAAACTATGACCGGCTTTTTGGTCGGCATAGCCCAACAGGAAGGATTAATTAATATCAACGACCGTACTTCGAAATATTTAGGAACAGGCTGGACATCGGCACCATTGGCTAAAGAAAACCTGATCACCATAAAAAATCAACTGACTATGACCACCGGGCTTGATGACGGCGTAACCGACCCGGATTGTACCCTGCCCGGCTGCCTGGTATTTAAGGCTGATGCCGGCACGCGCTGGGCCTATCATAACGCGGCATATACCATTTTGGATAAAGTTGTTGAAAATGCCAGCGGGTTATCCTATAACACCTACTTTCAAAGCAAGATACGTGACAGGATTGGTATGACCGGGGCCTGGGTAAAAACACCAAACTCCAACAATATTTATTACAGCAATGCACGCAGCATGGCCCGGTTTGGATTGCTGCTACTGAACAAAGGCACCTGGGACAGCACCCCGATACTAAGTGATACCGCCTACTTTAAAAACCAGGTAAACACCTCGCAAAACCTGAATTTAAGCTACGGCTATTTAACCTGGCTCAATGGTAAAAGCAGCAATATGCTGCCGCAATCGCAAATTGTATTCCCGGGTTCTATTATCCCAAATGCCCCGGCAGATCTATTCGCCGCCCTCGGCAAAAACGACCAGAAGATATACGTTGTGCCTTCGCAAAGGCTGGTCATCATCAGGATGGGGAACACGGCAGGCGGGGTTAAGCCGGCAGGCTCTGATTTTGATAATGAGCTTTGGGGGAAATTGAAGGCGATTATTAAGTATTAACCCGGCAAAAAGCAGATCCATTCAGTTTCTTTATATTACCCTACTTCACCACTACTGCACAAGCCGTGTATAAAGTGGACCGGATTTTTAGCTAACTTGTACCTGTAATCCCTGCAGGGCAATTCCATTATTACCTAAAAATTCGATCATGAAAAAATACCGTCACTTACTGACTTTACTGGTCAGCCTGTTAAGCTGCCATACATTTGCCCGGCAAACTACCGACAGCTTATTCCAGGTAAAAGGCTTTATCATCGCTGCTCCCCGGCCAGATGGCGTGGAAGATTTTGTGAAATTTATTAATGAAGAACTGGCGCCACGCAAAATAAACACCCTAATCCTGCGGGTTGATTTCAATTACCAGTTTAAGAGCCACCCCGAGTTGCGCGATACGATGGCATTATCGAAAGGGGATGTTAAAAAGCTGCTTGAGGCTTGCAAAAAGAACAATATCAGCATCATACCGCAGATCAATTTATTAGGGCATCAGTCGTGGGCCGCCAAAACCGGTATGCTGTTAAAAGTATATCCCGAGTTTGACGAAACTCCCTGGGTAAAAATGCCGGCTCCCGCCGATTATAAATGGCCCAATGCCGATGGCTTATACTGCAAAAGCTATTGCCCGTTGCATCCGGGTGTGCACAAAGTGGTATTCGACCTGGTGGACGAGATCATGGACGCTTTCGAAGCCAAAGGGTTTCATGCCGGTATGGATGAAGTATTTTATTTAGGTGAGGACCAGTGCCCTCGCTGTGCAGGGAGGGATAAGGCGATACTTTTTGCAAACGAGGTACAAACCATCCGTGATCACCTGGCTGAAAAGAACCGTGAGCTATGGATATGGGGCGACCGCCTGATAGACGGCAGAGCCACCGGCATAGGCATGTGGGCAGGCAGCTATAACAACACCTATAGGGCCATCGACCTGATCCCACGGGATGTAGTGATCTGCGACTGGCAATACGATGAGAATAACCAAACGGCAGTATATTTTGCACTGAAAGGCCTGCGTGTAGTAACCAGTACCTGGAACCGCCCGCAGGTAGCCGTAAGCCAGGTAGAAGATCTGTACCGTTCAAGAGCCATATCAGGAAAGGCAATGAAGAGCCGCTTTTACGGTATAGCCGAAACGGTATGGTCACCCGCATTTCAATTTTTTAATGGGTATTACGGACGAACACCTAACCTTCAAGCCGGGGATAATACACCCTGGAACACTTTCCGGGTTATGTTTGATAAGATGGGGCAATTAGAGCAAGCGGCAGGTAAATAATATACCAATTGAATCAGCATAGGCCGCTTTGATAAATCGAAGTGGCTTTGTTCATTGCTCCTCATACTGGTGGAATTCAAACTTGTGTTAGATGTAAAATTCGGATAAAAAAGTTAGTGCCTTCTTTAATAACAATGTCAATATTTGAGCATTTACCAAAATTCATTTATTAAAAATGATACTTTTATAGTCAACTAAAACCAGGATGAACACAATTATAAAGAACCGGATAGCATCTGTTGATTTTCTTCGCGGCACCATTATGATCGTTATGGCGCTTGACCATGTAAGAGATTATTTATATTCAGGCTCATTTTTTTATGATCCGCTTGACCTTACAAAAACAAGTGGTATTTTATTTTTCACAAGGTGGATCACTCATTTTTGCGCGCCCATATTTATGCTGTTGGCCGGAACTTCAGCATACTTTATCGGGCAAAAGAAAACTAAAAAAGAATTATCTGTATTCCTTTTAAAAAGGGGGTTGTGGCTCATATTTCTTGAAATGACCGTGATCAATTTTGGCTGGAATTTCAATATTACATTCCCCATGCTTTTCTTTATTACCATATGGGCATTGGGTCTGAGTATGATAGTGCTGGCCGGATTAATCCATTTGCCTAAAAAATCGATCCTGTTTATTTGTATTATAATAATAGCGGGTCATAACCTTTTAGATAATATTCATGTGGCAGGTAATTCGCTGTCAGCTTTTGGCTGGTCGTTGCTTCATGATCAGCAGTTTTTTACCTGGCATAAAGAAATGCTTTTGGTAGGCTACCCTATTGTCCCCTTGATGGCTGTAATGCCATTAGGTTATTGTCTTGGCGCATGGTATACAGCGGACTATGATATTCACAAAAGACAAAGAAATTTGTTGATCCTTGGCTGTGTTACTATTGGTTCGTTCATTATCCTGCGTTACACTAACGTGTATGGTGACCCGGTAAAATGGAGCGTACAAAAAAATGCCTTCTTTACTTTCCTGTCATTTATTAAAGTAAATAAATATCCGCCATCGCTATTGTACCTTTTAATGACATTGGGCGCAGCCTTTTTATTTCTTTCATTTACTGAAAAATTAAAAGGGGCCGTTGTAAAAGTAGTTTCAGTATATGGCAGGGTGCCCATGTTCTATTATCTCATTCATATCTACGTGATCCATTTATTGGCAATTATCGTATCGGCATTCTTACCCGGCCAAGACTGGAAAATATGGTTCCTAACAAAACCTGTCTGGTTTACAACAGACCTGAAAGGTTATGGACTCTCGCTGCCGGTTGCTTACCTGGTTTGGATAGGAATAGTGATTGCCTTATACCCCTTATGCAAACGTTATGATGCTTATAAACAGGCCAACAAAGGAAAATGGTGGCTAAGTTATTTGTAAAATTCAGCCTGCACGACTTGAGATCGTTGGTTTATTAAAGTGGTTGGTAAAGTTAGAAGCCGGATAAACAAAATGATATTTTCTACATTATTAATGAGAACAATCTGCCCAGGCCAAGTATCATCCATAAGATAACATTTGAATAAACCCCGGCCAGAACGTCATCCATCATTACACCGGTACCACCAGGCAGCGCTTCCATTTTGCGGATATACAAAGGTTTTACAATATCAAAAAAACGGAATAAAATAAACCCCGCAAGCAAAAGGTAAAGGTTAGGGGGGATAAATAGTACGGAGATCAGCATACCGGCAACTTCATCTATCACTACCCTGGAGCTATCCTCTCCCCAATCCGGTTCTACTTTGTTACTCACATACACACCCCAAAAAGTAATTGCCAGCGTAATAATAAGCAGGTACCAGGGATTGTTCAATACGGGGCTTTGCCACAATAGCCATATACCGCCACAGGTTACCAATGCAGCGTAAGTCCCGCCGCCTTTAAGATACCCAATGCCAAAAATGGAAGCTATTATTTTATGTATTTGCAAGGCGGATGGCATATATCAATTGAGATCAGTATTTAACATGGTTTTTAACATATTGGCCTGCACATCAATATTGCTCAGATTTTGCAGGAAATTAATGTCTTCGATCTTTTTATAATCCTCGGCCAACAACGTTTTAATTTCGGCAGGCATGCTTGATTTCATTGCCCCGGCACTGCTTTCCAATTGGTCATTCTTATCGTTTAATTCATTGATCAATTTTTCTTTTTTCGACAAATTGTTTGACCAATCGATCCCGTTGATCCTGGTGATGTCGCAAAACACAAAAAGGTCACGGGGCGGGGAATATAAAAAGTAATTGTTTGCCTCCACAAATTTATAAACCTCGGCAATCTGGCTGCCGGATTTTAAACCACAGAAAAACTCTGTCTTAAAATCATATTTACATAGCAGGCCCATCAATCTTTTTTGAATGGTGGCATAACTGTTTGTATAAACTTCATTGGGCTTATAAGTAACCAGGTCATCAAACAAGCCGGGCTCAATATTAAAGAAAAAATCGGGCGCAAAACGCGAGCTGAACGCATTGATGTTTTTCGAAAAAGGGTTATCAGCCAGATCATCAGATAGTACCTGGAATAATTTTCGCAGCGAAAGATTGATCTTTAGCGCCTGTCGCTGTTTATCCAGGTTAAAATTTTGTTCAGTATAAACTGAGTCATTCAGTTTTTCTATCATCTCCTTGTTCAGCTGGATCTCATCAAAAAGGAGGCTTATATTATTTTCGTTGTTTTTTTTGATCTTCCTGAGCAATTCTACCAGGGTTGCGGTAAACTGAAGATGGAACAGGTCGAGCTTATTGATATCAAGTTCGGGATTAGTTTCAAAAAGCTTATGGATAACCTGGCTGCGCAGGTAAATTTTGTATATGATATCTTCCCCGAAAAATACCGAAAGCAATTGCAGCTTACTAAGCATCCGGTTTGATTCATTTAAAATATTTAATCGGCTTTCATCCATTGATCTGTACCCAATGTAGGCAAAATTACAAAATTGCGGGGTATTAATACCCAAAAGCCGGTATTGCACAATGTGGAGCAATGCCGGCTTTTATTATTAGCCAATATATCCAGGTTGGTTTTACTGGCTTTGACTGGTTACATGCTTTTTTAACTCCGTTTCCAGGTTCTGCAATTCGGTATTTAATGTTTTGCGATTTTGCGTCCCCTCGTCATGTATCCGCTTTACCTCGGTTAAAGTTTCTATCAATGACGATGTTGTCCGTTTTAGGGTATCCAATGATACCACAGTTTTTTCATTTTCGCGGGCTACATCGATACTGTTTTGTTTTAACAGCTCGGCATTTTTTTGCAGAATGGTGTTGGTAGTGTCCGATATCTTTTTCTGCATTTCCACATTTTCCTTTTGCCTGTTTAATGCAACAGCAATAGTAAGCTGGTTTTTCCAGACAGGAATAGTGGTAGATACTATAGATTGTGCTTTTTCAGCAATACTGGTATTGTTGTTTTGAACAACCCTGATCTGCGCCAGCGACTGCATCATGATAAAGCGGACAACCTTCAGGTCGGCCATGCGTTTGTCAAGCCTGTTCACAAAGTCGCGCAGATCGGCAATTTCATAATCGTTATATGCTGAAGGATTGGCATCCATCTGGGCAAGCTGTTCGTTAAGCTCATTGTATTTTAGCTGACCCGATATGATCAGCTCTTCCATCTGGTGGATATAGCTCACGTTACTGTCAAACATAGTTTGCAGTGAGCTATTGTCTTTTATGGAATTGATTCGGCCTGCTTTGATCTTATTGGTGATCTTATCGATATTATTGACTACGGTATCATATTTCTGAAACAGCTTTTTAGCGTCAAATACCAATTTTTTAACAAAAGGGATGTGTGATATAAAGGATGTAAATGCATTGCGGTTCAATTCATCTACATCAATATAATTCAATTCGGTAAGCAAGTCATTGATAAGCAGGCCAACTTCGCCCGAGTTATAGGTACGTACCGAAGTTAAAAAGGTATTACTATACCGTTCCATCGAGTTTTGTACATCGGTGCCATAATTAAGGATGGAGTTAACATCCTTTGGATCAATAGCCTTGCCCAGCTCATTGTATTTCTTTACCTCATCGGTACTTATATTGGTTAGGTCTACATTGCCTTCCTTATCCAGTTTTACCGGTGTTGTATCTAATTTTACCGGGGTAATATTCAATTCGCCATTAGTTGATTCGCTATCCATGATTGATTCCTTTAAAAATATTAATTATACACACGCCTCGGCTCCCTCTTAATAAGCCCGGCGCGTTATCTGATTATAAATACATCTGCCCTACCGTTTTTACCGTCTCTTCCAGTTTTCTGTCGCGGGTTGGCTCGCCGATGGCATTAAACTTCCACTCGCCATTTTTCTTATAAAATACACCCATTACCATGGATACATGGCCGGCAAAATCTTTGCTGTGCGCGATATCATAGGTTGCATAAACCTCGTTCACTCTTTTAGGTGTACCTTCGTAAATGCGTATAGAGGCAAAAGGGATAGTCCCAAAATCCTGCCCCCTAAAACTGTTAAGCACAAACGCTACATAACTTACAGACGGATCTAACTGTGCAAAATTAAGGGTGATTATTTCGTTATCCAGGCCATCATCACCGGCCATATCACCGGTAAGGTCATCGCCGCTATGTTGTGCTGCGCCATCTTTTGAGCGCAAATTGCCAAAATAGACCACATCCTTCAGTGTTTTGGCGTCATCAAATAATGCGCAACTGGCATCAAGGTCAACTGCTTCTTTGGTGCTGCCAAATCCAAACAGCCCCTTTTTTTCAATTGCGCCCCAGTTAATGCCCACACAAATACTTTGTAATTTGCTGCCGTTGCTTTTTTCAAGGCTGATGCGCTGCCCTTTTTGAAGATTAATTGCCATATTTTATTGATACTTGGTTAAGTAATCCTGGAGGCCGCCTTTCATACCAACACCTACGGCCTCAAATTTCCAGTTATTATCACGTTTGTATATTCTGCCAAACTCAACAGCGGTTTCTATAGAAAAGTCCTCTTCCAACTCGTATTTTAAAATATCGGCATTAGTTGCGGTATCAAATATCCTGATGAAGGAGTTGCGCACCTGGCCAAAGTTTTGTTTACGGCTTTCGGCCTCGTGTATAGTAACCACCACACATATCTCCACTACTTTAGCGTCAATTTTTGAAAGGTCGATCTTGATTTGCTCATCATCGCCATCACCCGCGCCGGTTAAATTATCACCTGTATGCTCAACTGCTCCATCCGGAGATTTAAGATTGTTATAGAAAATAAAATGCTCATCGCTAACCAATCTTTTGTTCTCGCCCAAAATAAAAACAGAGGCATCCAGATCAAACGCGCTCCCGGTTGAAGAGCTGTTGGTATCCCATCCCAGGCCAATGGTGAATTTCGGCGCCCCAATGTTCTCACGCTGCCCTTTTTGCAAATTAATTGCCATGTTTGATTAAATTTTTATGGTTTATAAATAGATTCTCAGTAATAAAGTCAAGGTTCCTGGCATAGGCTTCAATGGTATGATATCCATTGCCTAAAGCCATATCATAAAGTAAATTAACAAAATCATTTGTTTGATTTTCAATAAAGATACAAAAGCAATCAAAATTATAATTCAGTA
Source organism: Mucilaginibacter sp. (assembly GCA_035489035.1). Classification (GTDB taxonomy): domain Bacteria; phylum Bacteroidota; class Bacteroidia; order Sphingobacteriales; family Sphingobacteriaceae; genus Mucilaginibacter. The sequence goes on along the minus strand of DATHKT010000047.1, from coordinate 45,918 downwards.
TATATTTTACAATACGTGTATTGATCACAAAGTTCCCGCTTTTTATAATCGGCTCGAGGTGAAATATTGTTTTTACTTGGTGATAGTTGAGCAGGTTCTCAATTTTTGGGTGGATATTAGGGTTAACCAGCTCGGCAAAATACAACATATAAATGTCGTTTTGCAGGCCATACTCGCCAACCATTTTCATGATCATACGCTCGTGGCTGCCGGTTATCTTAATATCATCTAAAAATACCAGGGTTTTGCCATCCAAAAAGTCCTTATCAATGTGAAACGAATCATTACCAATTAAACTGATTCGTTGGGCGGCATCCAACTCGCCATAATCCTCTTTATAGGTAATAGTGCGATGCACCTTCGTTTCCTGTATCACCGGGTAGCCATGTTGAGCAAGCCAGCGGTTAAGTTGATAAACAAACCACGTTTTCATGGCAAATGTAGCGGTAGGAATAAAAGAATAAGGGCTGGAGATCACCACGATCTGCTGATCTATTGGCTGTTTGTCCAGGTGCTGTTTGATAAATCCATCAGCAAGAGTCTGCCCAAAATATTTTGAAACCTCGCCATCGCCAAATTTAAACCGGCTGTAGTCATCGGGATCAAAGCCAAAGTCCGACGCGTTATTAATAGGATATAATGAATATGTAGTATGCATTAAACTTTTAAGCTGGTTATCGATTGATTGTTTGAATTAATTAGCAGACTTTTTATGCCTGCCGCCTCAGCGCCTTCTATATCGGTCTTCGGGTTATCGCCCACGTGGATGATGCTATCTAAACTGATCTCCTTTGGATGATTAACCCGCCTGATATTTTGAAGCATCAGGCCAAAAAAAGCCGGGTCGGGCTTTGACATCCCAGCCTCATCAGAATAAAGCTGAAAATCAAAGTATTGATCTAATTTTAATTCCACCAGTACCTTTTTTAACGTTGCACCTTTAATAAAGCCGGTATTACTTAACAAGCTAAACGTGCCTCCGCTCTTGTTTTTTAGATGATCCAGCACACCGATTGTTACAGGTGAGTATAAGACCGGCAAATAGTTAAATAGCAGCGCCACCATATCCGCGTAAAGCTTGCCGGTATCTATATCCTGAAAATCAAGGCAGTTATCGTTTATTAAACTGATCACCATCAGGTGCATCTCATCCGAATCTATGTTCTTACCCGTTTTTTCGTTAACGGCATTACACATCAAATCCACCTGCCTGAAAACCTTTGCCACCTCATCAATAGACTTGTTATTAAGGTTAAAATCCCGATGGAAGATTTTTGTCCGCTGAATTTTAAATTCGGGGTTTGATTTAATAAGCGTTAACCAAAGATCAAAAGAATAATGCTGGTAATAGGTCATTAGTGAGGTATGATAGTGTAAGGTTCGGTTATTAATGTGGTAATTACACTTTCAACTCTTAAATAAAAGATCTAAGCGGTATATTTCTTTAGTAATTCTATAAAATTATCTGTTTGATGAGGATCGCCTATGGCCCTGAATTTCCATGAATCATCCTTCCGGTATACTTCAGCAAACGTCATGGAACACATCCCGTTATAGGTGGCATCACCCGACAGGCTAAACTTTGCGATTTCCTTGCCCTTGCTATCAACCGCTCTTATAAAGGCATTGTCAACCATGCCAAAATGCTGGTTATTTTTACGGCCCTGGTAAATGGACACTACAAAAAGTATTTTATCATACTTTGGATCAAGCGCATCAAGCTTAACAATGATCTGTTCATCATCGCCATCACCGGCCCCTGTGCGGTTATCACCGGTAAGCCAGATGTGGCCTGAGGGGTGTTTCATAGAATTAAAATAGATTACATCACCCTCATACATATTGACGGTGCGCCCATTGCTTGTTTGTATAGTGCGCCCCATATTCACAACCTTTCCGTTTTTATCCAACAGGAACGCAATAGCATCAAGATCATATTCCACTTCTTCGGCGGCGCCGCCAAATATCTTTCCTAAAAAGCCGCCGCTTTTGGTTTGCCTTACGTCCCATCCTAAGCCAATGGTTACAGATGAAAGGTCATAGCTTTCGCCTTTATCATTTTTACGAAGATCAATAGTTTGACCCTTTACCAGATTTATAGCCATAATACTTTTTTATTTTATGATTTGACCTTTGAAATACTTGCTTAAAAAGAAGGCAAGATCCTCTTTATACCCTATACCGGACGCTTCAAATTTCCACTGTCCGCTCCGTTTATACAAGCGGCCAAATTCAATAGCGGTTTCAATGGAAAAATCTTCGCCAAGCTCGTACTTGCAAACTTCGTTATTCGAAAGATCATCGATGATGCGGATATATGAATCACGCACCTGGCCAAAGTTTTGCCTGCGTGCCTGCGCCTCGTGGATGGTTACAACAAAAAGTATCTCCTGTATCTTTGGATCAACCCTCGTCAGGTCGACATTGATTGATTCATCATCACCGCCATCACTATTGCCGCCTGACGGATCATCGCCCGTGTGGTGAACGGATGAATCCGGTGAATCGACGTTATTGTAAAAAACAAAAAATTCATCTTCGGGTACAAAACGGTTCCCATCTATCATTATCGCCGAAACATCCAAGTCAAAATCATATCCTGTTCCTTCGTGCGGGTTCCAACCCAGGCCCACTGTCATTTTAGATAATCCTATATCTATTTTTTGCCCTTTTTGTAAATTAATAGCCATTATTTTATTTGTATATGTTTATAGTACGCACCAACCGGCTGGGGCGATAACAAGGTTTAAATTGTAAAACTAAGGTACATTATTTCATATATATCAAAGCAATTATAAAAACAAAAGGAAGGCAATCTTTCGTTCTTTTTTATCAATTAGTGTAATAATTCTGTTGCTTTGACATCAAATGATTGGCTTTTCTAATTATTAATTTACGAAAAGCAGGGCATTAAATTTCTGCAGATGCTTGATTATATTTTAAAATAATGCAGATTTGGACAAATGATCATCAGTTGATATAACAGACAGTAATAATTGAGATAATTAAAAATTATATATGGACCTTTTACACAAACTTTTAGGAGACGATATCCAGGCGGGAGTGCTGATAATTCTGAATTTGATTCTTATCGAAAGCCTGCTTTCTGTTGATAATGCTGCGGTGCTGGCCACTATGGTGCTGGATCTGCCCAAAAACCAGCGCAATAAGGCGCTTCGCTATGGGATCATTGGAGCCTATGTTTTGCGGGGAGTTTGTTTATTCCTGGCAGCCTGGCTTGTTAAAATATGGTGGCTGAAACCTATAGGCGGTTTTTACCTGCTATATCTGAGTTTCAATTATTTTAAAGGAAAAATCAATGCAGCGGGCGGGGGCGAAACCGAATCCGTTGACAAAAGCAAAAACTGGCTTTATCGTTCAACAGTAGGGATGTTTGGTGTTTTTTGGTCTACCGTAGCACTTGTCGAATTGATGGATCTGGCTTTTTCTATAGACAATGTGTTTGCAGCAGTAGCATTCACCGACCATGTTTTTTTAATATATACAGGTGTGTTTATAGGCATACTTGCCATGCGTTTTGTGGCCCAGGCTTTCGTAAAGCTGATGGAAAAATTCACGTTCCTGGAGACGGTTGCCTTTGTGGTTATTGGCGTATTGGGTATTAAACTTTCTGTTTCCCTCTACACCCATTTTTCCCCGGGTACACCAGCAGCCGAAATGCTTGAAGGAAAACATGTAGACATTTTTGTATCTGTATTTACAGTGGCCGTTTTTGTTATTCCTGTACTAACTTCGTTGTTATTCAACTTTCCGAAAAGAAACTTCACCGAACCACGTGTCGCGGAATATGCCGAAGATGTGTTGGATAAATCCTAGTTGTACGTTAGCTCTTAAGTAGTATATCACTACAAACATTTGTACTTAATACAAAAATTGATTTAATTATTAAAATCAATTAATGTTGGAAATAATGCTTAAATCACGAAAATGATAATGGTAATTAAGGTAGATGCTGCTTAAAAATGAATTAATAATAAAAGGCAACCGGGAACCCGGCTGCCTTCAACTATACCAATTTTTATTCAACACATATAAAAATACAATTTGTATAACATGGATATTTCAATATGTAATCCCGATAAATATTATATAATAAAAATTTAACTAAAAATAAGATTTTTTTAAATTAACATATTGATAATAAGATGATTGCATGTATTTCCAGTCGAAAAAATATAAATTTATTTTTAACTATTAACTAAAAATTAACAGCAGATTTGCCATACTTCATTAATGGAGATATCAATCTGTGCTAAAGCAATTTAAGTATTGCGCTATTCTAAACTTTTATTTCACAGTAAAAGTTTTCTTAGCGGGACCGGCTCCGGTAATCGTTATTGATTTCCAGTTACCCGGCAGCTTACTTTTTACCTGGATAATTCCATTGGGTGTAATATCCAATCCTCCAAAACCCATTAGCAGGCTTTGAATAATCCCACCTGCTCCCGTTGCAAAATAAGGATTAGTTCCCCCTTTGGTTTCGGCAATTACCCTGAAGGGCGGCAGCAAATTGGGTTCATAAGCATCTTTAAAAAAATGATAGGCTTTATCACCATTCCCCAGGCGTGCGTATAGCAGGGTGAATATTCCCTGGGTCATTGCCGGGGTACCTTCATTGGGTACACGCGTTTCATAATATTCGAGGTCCTTCCTGATCTGCAAAGGATCTGTGATCGCTTTTAAGGGATAAGCCAGCAGGTTGACATCGGCTTGCTTAATGCCCTGCCCGGTATAAGTAGCGAATTCTTTGGTTACTCCATCCTGAAATTTCATCACCGGTATATTTTGGGCTACTTCTTGCCAGTCGGGGTCTGCTTTAAGATTCAATATTTTAGCTGTGGCAGTTGCATATTGCAGGTTTGCTTTTGCTGCCGCATTGGTAAATGCATCATTGTCAATATTTTCCGCCCATTCATCTGCGGCAACTACATTTTTTATATCGTATTGTCCCGGCCCGTTGCGCTCAACACGGCTCGCCCAAAAATCTGCAGTTGCAGATAATATTGGCCATCCTTTTTCTAATAACCATTGTTTATCCTGTGTTACACAATAATAATTCCATGCCGCTAATGCAACACATGCAGTAATATGATGCTCGAACGGCCCGCTCAGCGCCCAAACAGGTGTTTCCTCAACACCGCTATCGGCACTTTCCCAGGGGAACATAGCTCCTTTATAACCATGCTCAAAAGCATTTTGCTTTGCTATCCCCAATCGCTGATACCGGTATTCAACCAGTGATTTGGCGATCTCGGGATGCAGTACCAGCAAGGCCGGATACATCCAAAGATCAGCATCCCAAAAAACATGGCCGTTGTAGCCAAGGCCGGATAAGCCCATCGGCGATGGTGAATAAGCAGTGCCTTCGCGCGAAAACGAGTATAAATGATACAACATGCTATGCACATCCTGTTGCGCCTGTTGGTCGCCATCAATTTTTATATCACTTTTCCAAAGTTCGTCCCAGGCTTTTTGGTGGCGTTCTATTAAGCGCTCACGCCCTTCAAGTTTAGCAAACATGGCTAAACGCTCTGCCTGGTTCAATGGGTCTGCATCATGGGCCGATGTAATAGAAGAGCCGGCAACCGCATACTGGTAGCTCTGCCCGGCTGCAATAACTTTGCTGAATTTCATCAGGTGCATATTATTGTCCCACATTTCGTGTATCACACGCGGCTCATGGCCATGCTCCTCATTAAACAAAAAGGTGTTTGAGGCGCATAATTGGAGTTTACCGGTAGGGCTTTTTGCTGTGGAAGTAAGCAGGCTGATAGTTGCATGTGGCCTGTCTATCTCGTTATAATAGTTTTGCACTTCTTTTAAAGCATCCGGCGCTTCCATAACACTGGCAGCTGTAATATTTATCTGTTTTTTTGCCGTGATTGAAATATCCATCAACACAACAAATGGTAATTGCCGTAAAGAGTAGTAGGTGTATTTTATCGTCGCATCATCCCCGAAATCAAAACTGGTAGTAAAGGCAGCATGCTGCATGTCCAGCTCCTGTTTAAAGTTGCTGATGTTTTTGGCTTCGATACGCTTGCCATTTATTTCCAGGTACATGTTTAACAAGTTAAAACTGTTCAGGAAATTGCTTACGCGACCTCTTCCGTATAGGTCATAAGCACCGGCAAGCACCACATTTTTTACTTTAAAAGGCTCCGGCGATGATACTATCCCGATCATGCCATTGGCCACTGTAATGCCGTAATAATTAGCCGGATCAATTTTATCAGCTTTGATTTTCCAGGGGTCAATATTTTGGGCCGATAACAAGCCGGGGGTACATAAATTTATTAGCAAACACCACTTTAATGCATTTTTCATTGTAGAAAATCTCTCTGTAATATCTTGATTATTTGATCTTTAATTTTAATTTCTCAACTACCAATCCGCCTATCTGCTTTCCCTGCTCGGTACCTGTTAAACATGCATTTTTAAAATGTATACCACCATAAACCCTTGAAATAGCTGCCGATTTTGCAGCTTCGCGAAATGATTTGAAAGATAAAGGATCGATACCGAACTCTGATTCGGAGGCATCGGTATAGGCAAAATTATCGCCAAATATACTGGTCAATACTTCGGCTGCCGCGGATGATATTACCGCGTGGCCGCTGCTATATTCAGGGAAAGGAGGCGTCTGGATATATGGGCGCCAATCGGGATTGATATATTTGGTAATAACTGTTTCGGGGCGCACATAGTTTGACCGGTATTTTAAATACCAGCAATTGATGAAACCATCAAAAAGCGCTATACTGGTTTTGGCATAGGCACTAACTGTTGTATTAAAATCCGCATGACTTTTTATGGCGGCAATGCCAGTAATATTCATCCAGTGACCTGCCGGCGAGAATTTTTTTGTAGCAAAAGAGGCATGCCCTACCACATTTAATTTAAAAGCATTGTCATCCCAAAAATCCGCCATATGCTTCTGTTCTGGCGTAAGGCTATCTACCATGTTTTTTACTTCCAGGGCAGCCAGGTAGAACTTGCTTTTTTTATCTTTCACGTTAAATACCGGCGGATCTGGCGGTAAAAATTGAGCTGCCGAATCCAGCACCATTGTCCTGATCTCGCCCCAGTGAGCTTCCAACGCCTGGGCATACATTGGCGGGGTGGGTATCCAGCGCCCATCCTGTTGTTTAACTGTGTACTTACTTGCTGATCGGGTTTGCGCATAGTGGTCGCCCTTGCTCCATTTCATAATATGTTTAGCTATCTTATCTGCATATTCAACTGAATTATCAAACACATCTGAAGGAAGCCCTGCCTTCTTCGCTTTTTGCTGAAGTTCAGAAACATATTGGTCCATGCTGCCCTCTGGAAAAGTTACGGCATTACCAACATGGCAAAATGCAAGAAGGGACGCAAACTGAAAATCAATCTTTTTATCCTTTCCAGGAGATGGCGCAGCAGGTAAACTCTTGATCTGCCCGGCTAAAGATTTGAAATGATCCGGATCACCGGCAGCTATTACTTCATAAGCGGCAATATTAGCGTAGGCATAATTACGTGAAGCTGTTACCGGCGGAAAATTATTCTCCAAAACGATATCATTTAACTTTTTTACAGTGGATCTATATAACTCAGGATCGTGCAAAATTTTTTCATAATCAGGTTTTTTGCAGGATATAAACAGTAGCATCCCGGATGCTACAAAAAACAGGAAATTCTTCATTTTTAGTATTAGGTTTAATGATCAGGACCGGCTTTAAAAAAGCTGTTTATTATCCACGGCTCAACTGCCAATATAGGCTTTTTTCGTCACCCCAGAAAGCTTTTTGGTATTCATTTTAAGCCAAATCTGATTTTTTTGAAGATTTTTATTATCATTTTAAAAATGATAATAAATCACTGCGGTTGATTAAGTTTGCTATAAGACTTTACATCATTTTATAACTTAATGAAGAGAACAATTTTTATTATTACAGGGCTGCTTTTTCTTATTGCTGCAAGTATTTATCTATTTACTCCATCACAAATAAATATTACACAAACTACCATTAATGAGGTATCTGAATTAAACACTTCCCGGTTTTTACTTTATGAAAAAAACTGGCCAAGATGGTGGCCGGGACAAAAAAGTGCTATCGACAGTAAGTTATTTAATTATAAGGGGACGAATTATCATTTTGAAAATAGCACCAACAGTGGAGTAACATTGGTGATAATGGACGCTGGTGCTGACTTAAAAAGCCAGATCATTTTTATAGTTGAGGATAACTTAAAAGTTAGAATAACATGGACGGCACAATTGCATAGCGGCAGTAATATAATTAAAAGGATTGAGCAATACCGGCACGCCAAAAAAGTGAGCCAGGATATGGCCACAATTCTACAACATTTTAAAACTTTCCTGGAAAATGAGCGGAATGTTTATGGGTTCCATATCCGGTTAAGCAAGGTAAAAGATCCTGTTATGTTGGCTACTTCTGACATCGTAGACAAATACCCCGACATGCAGATTATTGACCCAATGATTAAAAGACTTCGTCGCCAGATCAAAGATCAGAACGGAAAGGAAACAAATTACCCAATGCTGAATATTAACCAGGTAAGCAAAAATCAATACCAGGTAATGGTAGCCATTCCAACCGATAAGGAGTTAAAACCTGCGGCTAATATTTTTGTTAACAAAATGGTTTTGGGCAATATTTTAGAAGCAGATGTAAAGGGGGGCCGCGGCACTATCAATGATGCATTTAATGAACTTAGGAACTTTTCAAAAGATTATCATTTTACCTCACCGGCTATGCCTTTTGAATCAATGGTGACGGACAGGTCAATTGAAAAGGACACGTCAAAATGGATAACTAAAATTTATTACCCTATTTATTGACCCGGCATCAAACTTATTGCGAGACCTTCAATAACCTACCATCATGGGTCATGATAATATAGTTTGTCGCTCCTGCCGTCTTAACCGCTTTCATGTAAGTGATCTCCTGGGAGTTTAAGGCTGAATTTATCCAGTAAACGGGGATTGAAAAACGTTTCTCCTTGGTATCATAATGTAATTCGGTAATACCCAAAGCATCATACTTACCTTCATACGGCACTACTCCCCAAAAATTGCCGTTCACCAAAACATCATTTTTATTATCACGCAGTATAGTTAATGAGCGTATTGGTGCCTGCTGATATTGATAAGGTAACTCGCTAAATGTTTTTGCATGTAAAACATCGCTGATAAATATGCTGCTAAATTGGTTTGCTGTCAGCTTTTTATTTTCATCAATCCTGTCTTTAAATATCTCGGTGGTAGTTTTGTCGGCCATTTTCTGATAGCTCAGCCATTCTTTTTTCAAATAGGGCAGATCCTGCTCTAAATCATTTTTGGGCCTGAAGGGATAATAGCTCCCTTTGTAGTAATAGGATAATATTAGGTCATTTTTCCCATCATGATCAACATCGCTGTTATAGGCATATAATGGGTGCGCCGCGGTTACATTATATTTATTATTTGTGCCCCAGTTACCCGCTACCATGTCGGCTTTTCCATCGTGATCCAGGTCGGTAATAATTGCCGATTGCCACCATCCTTTTTGATCGTCAAGCAATGGAGAAGAAAATTTGCTGAGTTTTTTGCCATCATTCAGGAAAATGTAAATAGGCTGCCACTCGGCAGTAATCACAATATCGTCCTTCCCATTATGATCGATATCGCCAAATGCCATATTGGTTATATAGGGTATACTGGTAATTTGGGTAAACTTATTCTTAGGTGCAGGTACAAAGTTCCCGGCCCCGTTATTCAATAATATCTCTGACTGCGCAGGTTCCGTATAGTTTCTGTAAGATATAGCGTTGTTAAAAAAAATGTCCTTTAACCCATCGCCATCAAAATCAAAAACATACATTTTGGAGAACCTGCCACTCATTTTTGGCAATGGTTTATATTCAAATTGGTTATTGCCTTTATTAATAAAAAGGCGGGGCGGTATAATTTTATCAGCATCGCTAAAAGGATGATTAGCACTTAATACCACAAGGTCGGGCTTGCCGTCATTATTCACATCTACCCATTGTGCATCTGCATCCCCAACATTGCGAAACTGCTGAAACTGGGGAACATTTACTTTTTTATAATTACCGTCTTTATCGCCTATCAGTAAATATTTATCCTCATCAGCTGTCCCACCCACATAAATATCATCAATGCCATCATTATTTATATCGGCAACAGCAATGGTTGGAGTGGCGGGCAGATAAGTATGAGGCAATAGGGCATAATAGTTAAAATCTGGTGTGTCAAAAGGTTTCAGGGTTGCTAATAGATTTACTTTAAGCTGCTTATTATCAAATTGCTTTTTGTTATCGATAAATAAACTTAACAAACCCGGAAGGTTACTGCTTCGTTGCACCTGCTGACTATTATAGACTATGGTTGTTTTTCTGCCATAATTAAAATCCTTTATTACCTGGTAGGTATTATCGGGCCATACTACCAATAATTCGCTGGCTTTATCTCCCGGTAAAAAGGTGAAAGAAAGGGATGTGCTCAGGTTACTTTCATAAGCATTGCTGGTTTGTATCTCCTGGTGATCAACCTGTTTTGCTGATTTTAAAAAGAACCGGGTCCCGATACCATCTGTGTTAGCATTTGTAAATTTTACATTATATTTTAAAAACAGGGGTTTGTTTTCGGGATGATTCTCCATGGTCATGTTCCGGTATATATAGGCCGGTTCATTCATATTGTTTGTCACAATCTCCATATCCCCGTCATTATCAAGGTCAACAGCTACTGATCCGGCAGACATGGAGGGTTGCTGCATATCATTATCAGAAGAGACATCATTGAACTTTAGTTCATCGCCGCCGTGGTAAAGAAAATTATGAACCCTTCCATCGGGCATTAAATCTATTTTACTCCTGTCAAACTTTCTGTTGGTCTTGTATGCATTAGTCGCGCCCGGATTGCCCAGGTATTTTAAATAATCGATATCATTCAAGCGTTTTTTTATACCATTGGAAAAGAAAATATCCTTGCGCCCATCCATGTCAAAATCCTGTATAAGGGGCGACCATGTCCAGTCCGTAGCCGAAACGCTGGCGTATAAACCGATATCTACGAATTTCCCTCCGTTTCCAACATTCAGCTGCAATGAGTTTTTTGAATACTGATAATAAAACCCGCTGTTCACTTGCTGGTTGTAGATATCCAGGGACTCATCGTTTATGGTTGATCGCAGCGCTTTGATATCTTCGGGGAGCATATCAGTGGTGAGCAGATCCAAGTGCCCGTCTTTATTAATATCGCTTATGGTATTGCCCATCGAAAACAAACTTGTATGCCCAAAAGCACTTTTTAATTGCTCCTTAAATGTTCCGTTTTGCTGGTTGATGTAATAATAATCCTGCTCAAAAAAATCGTTGCTCACATATATATCATCCCATCCATCGTTATTGAGGTCGCCAACACTTACCCCCAGCCCATAGCCAATTGGCGAAGCATATATTCCCGACTTTGCCGTAACATCAATAAAATGTCCGCCATCATTACGAAATAAATGATCCCCGGCATCGTGGCTATATTTATACCTTTGCGTCGAATCTCCGTAAGTATCATTGTTATGGACAGATGAGGTAAGTAAAAACATATCCAGGTCGCCATCTTTGTCATAATCAAAAAATGAAGCCTGGGTTGAAAAGCCGGCGAAATCGAGCCCGTATTTGGCTGCGCTCTCGGTAAAAGTCAGGTCGCCGTTGTTAATATATAATTGATTTTTGCCTTTAAAGTTATTAAAACCCGATACCACGGTTACATAAATATCCTTTAATCCATCGCCATTAATATCCACAATAGTGACGCCCGTTTTCCAATTACCCGTTCCTGCTACACCGGCTTTTGCGGTAATATCTTCGAATTTCAGGTTGCCTTTGTTTAAAAAGAGTTTGTTTTCGCCCTGGTTGGATACAAAGTATAGGTCTTCGAGACCATCATTATTAAAATCAGCCGACGCTACGCCCGCGCCGTTATAGAAATACAGGTAATCCAGTATGTTTTGAGAGTCTGATTCTGTATTCTCATTAATAAAATTTACACCAGATTGCTGAGTGGGTATTAGTGCAAAAATCTTTTCATTTGTTTTCTTCTTATTGCAGGATGCAATAGCCAGCAAAAGGGCAAAACCGAAAACCAGGCAACTAATAAATACTCGTTTAGACGTCAACATCATTACCATTTTAGCGCAATTGATAAGCTTTCAGCATGTCATCGTTTAACCCAAACAGAAAATATTTATTGCCTTTATTATTTTTTATTAATAGCGATGAATTTACCTGCCCCTTTAAATTTAATCCGGACTTTATTGAGGGCATATAAGTAAATTTATTTTTGTTATAAGTGTATACCTGCCCATAATTAGCATCCAGCCTTCCTACTTCGGGTTTAAAGCCATAAAAATTCCCTGCTAAAATAATGGCTTTGCTACCGTTATTATACAGATCATCGCATATTATGGTGTTAACGCTTGATAGTTGCGCATTAAGCGGGAAAGGCTGACACTGAAATGTTTTGCCTTTGTTGAAGAATACAGCCGAATACATATAATTGATCTCATGTACCTCGGCGCCTGCAAGCATATCATCAGTAAATACTTCATTAAAAGGTTTTCCGGCATAGTCAACATATTTCAGGAACCGTTTCTTGAGAATAGGCAACTGGCCTACAAGCTCGGGTTTCATGTGAAAAACATATTGGATATGATCACTTCTGTACATTGAAGTAACACACTCCTTAGTGCCATTATTGTCAAAATCTTTCACGTAGGTACGCATTGGCTCATCCGCTGAAGCCCAGAACTTTGAATTTAATCCCAGGTTGCCGGCAATAATATCCAGTTTGCCATCGCCATCTGCATCAGCAACTTCAAGGCTGCTCCACCAACCCTTATAATTGGCCAATGATTTATCTTCAGTAAATTTGCCTTTAAGGTTTTTAAAAATCTTTATTCCCATCCAATTGCCGGCTACTATGAGGTCGGGATAGCCATCATTGTCAAGGTCGGCCCATTTTGCAGCAGTAACCATACCCAATTTATTGTCGCCTCCAAACACTTCTTTTGATACATCAGTAAAATGCCCTGTTCCGTCATTGTGCATCACAAACGATTTTGGCGATGATCCATATAAGCCCGGTACGCTTCGTCCGCCAATAAACAGATCTAAATGGCCATCTTTGTCATAGTCGCAAGCCGTAATAATAGACGCGTTTACGGCTGCATGAATTGTTTTTTCAGAATTGCGGTGAAAATGCCCTTTTCCATCATTTTCAAAAAATCGCGGGAAGTAAATTGGAGTTTCTGCTTCATCCGCATTTCCGCCAACACCTACGATAATATCTTCATCCCCATCTCCATCAAAGTCGCCAAATGCAGCGCCGGCATTCTCCAGGTACGTTTGTTTCTGAAAATCCTCAGGGATATATTTTGTGAATTTTCCGCTTTTTTGCTGTGTATAAATGGCTGAAGGACTTCCTTTCGATCCTCCAAAATAAAAATCTGTTAAGCCATCCTTGTTAATATCTCCCGCTGCCATGTATGGATTTTCTGTCGACAACATTTGCAGCATTAATTTTTCATTGTCAAAATCTATAAAATCATCCTCTATATGTTTAGGAATACTGTCAAACAGTGTTTTCTCAACCCCGGCAAACATTGTTTTTACAGGTTTGGCCACGAAATCATATTTAAGTTTGGCATTAGGTTGCTGAAAGGTATAAACCTTATTGGTTTTTAGATTTTTAACCACCTCATAATTACCACCAGGCCAAATAATCTGAACAGAATCCACTTGGCTGCATTTGCCCAATCCTATAGTTAATAAATTGGGCGATGTGCAGCTTTCAAAACCGCGTGTAGGCTGATTATAATAAAGAACCTCGCTTCCGTTTGCGAAGGCTTTTATAGTTGCACCTACCCCAAACCGGTTAAGGCTGCTTCCCTGCAATTTTATCTGTATGTAATTGTTTTTACTTTTTTCCGCATTGTTCTTGTATATAAATGCGGGCATATTCTCATTGTTTATTACCAGGTCATTATCGCCGTCATTATCAAGATCACCATAAACTGCTCCGTTGCTAAATGAGGGTTTAGCCAAACCAAACTCCTCTGCTTTGTTTGTGAAAGTAAGATTATGGTTGTTGAGAAAAGCATAGTTAGATAATGGAGTCGAGATCATTTTATCTGTAAAATCTTTAAAATCGAATTTTTTACGCCCCTCGGCAATTTTGGTCATATTCTCTCTGTTGCCCAAAAATTCAATGTAGTCCTGATCGGTAAGGTCTTTATAAATCCCGTTCGAAACAAAAATATCCTTCCAGCCATCATTGTCCATATCAAACATTAACGCCCCCCAACTCCAGTCTGTAGCGGACACACCCGAATAAAATGCGGTTTCAGAAAATGTGCCGTCGCCATTATTTATCTGCAAACAATTTTGCATGTATTGATTAAAATAGCCGTCCTTTTGCTTCAATTTTTTGACATCGTATGATTCAAAAGAGGCCATTTGTTTCAGGCGCTTGTCTCCTTCAGGTAACATTTCAGTGGTGAAAATATCGTACTGGCTATCGTTGTTAATATCAGCAATATCCGACCCCATTGAGGCCTGGCTTAAATGACCTGTTTCTGATTGTATATCTTCTTTAAAAGTGCCGTTCTTTTGATTAATGTACAGGTAATCACGCTCAAAAAAGTCATTTGAAACGTAAATATCAGGGTATCCGTCCTGGTTAATGTCAACAACCGAAACCCCAAGGCCAAAACCGATGTCACTTGAATAAATACCGGCTTCCTTTGTTACATTGGTAAAGTGCCCGTTATCATTTCTATACAGGCGGGCTCCGCCTAATTTATCAACCACGTCTCTTAAATTCTGCGTAAAATCAAAAGAACCAATAGGCCTGAATGAGTTATTTAGCACAAAGCAATCCAGATCACCATCGTTATCGTAGTCGAAAAATATGGCCTGGGTTGACAATCCTTTGTCGGTAAGACCATATTTTTCCGCTTCCTCCTTAAAAGAGCCGTTATGCTGATTTATAAATAACTCGTTCCCTCTTGAAGCATCCGGGCCGTTGCCACTATGGCAAACATAAATATCCAGCCAACCGTCCCCATTTATATCCACCAATGTAACCCCGGTACTCCAGTATTTGGCACCCTTTACACCAGCTTTTTCGGTCACATCCTCAAACTTCCAGTTTCCTTTATTAATATATAATTTATTACTGCCCTGGTTTGATATAAGGAAAACATCATTTAAGCCATCATTATTCAGATCGCCAATAGCAACACCACCGCCGTTATAATAATTTCGGAACGCAAAAACATTGGTACGTTGCAGGTCATTAAGCTGGTTAATAAAAGGAATACCGATCTCCTCGTTTGATTGCAATGTAAATAGTTCGGGCTTTTTATTGAGCCTGTTACACGCGCTTGAAGCAATAAGCAATAAAAGAATAATTAAGCGGACATTTTTGTTGGGCATATATGATATAAAACAAACGTAGCGAAATAAATTCCGCTACGCTTTCTCAATTTAATAATTATAGTTTACTTCTATTATTTGGATTTTTTAATAACCCGCATTTTGTTTCAGGTTAGGGTTAGTATCCACGGCACGCTGAGGTATCGGATATAAGGTTTTGGTTTTATCAGTCCTTAAAGGTCGTTGGTCAACGGGGTCATTGAATTTCTCGAAACGGATAAGGTCATTCCTTCTCCATCCTTCCCAGTATAACTCACGCCCTCTTTCAGCCAGCATTACTGTAGCATCCACACTACCCAAAGCTGTTGCGCCACGGGGTGTGCGTATACTATTTACAATTTGCAAAGCTGTTTGGCCCGAAAGGTCAGTTCCGCCACGCATAATTGCTTCAGCCTTCATTAACAATACGTCGGCATAACGCAGGAATACATAATCATTATCTTCTCCGCTATCGGTCACGGTTCCATCAGCGTTAGGATGAGGGAAATATTTAAACACCCTTATACCTTGTGCCTCAGTAGAAAAGTTAAGGTTTACTTCTTCTGTAAAAATAAGTGGTTTACCGCTTCTTTGTTTTAAAGCCACGCCACCTGGTCCAAATTGCTGACCTATAGCAAATCCTGCCCTTAAACCAACTTTATCCGTTAAGCCGGGATAAGCAACACCACGGCGCTCATCTGTTGCTTCGAATGATTTATAAAAATCGGCAAGACTTGTAAAGCCATTCCAGCCATCAGGTGTCTGGTTGTAGTGTAAACCCATTTTCCAGCGATTTTTAGCTGATCCGGGTACGAGGGTGGGTGTATTGTAGATGCCAAAAATATTACCGTGGGATTGTTCGCTATTATCCCAGGCAAAATCCTGGAAGTATTTGCCGGTAGGCTCAAGTGTGAAACCGGCTGCGGTAATTTTGTTAGCATATTCAATTACTTTATCCATATCTGCTTTAACAAAAGTAAAAGGCCCACCTACAGTGGCTGAAGTGTACACAGCTTTGTTCAAATAAACCTTTGCTAACAATGCTTGTGCTGCCGCCTTACTTGCTTTGCCAATATTTGGAGAAGCACCTAAAGTAGTTTCGGCCAATTCAAGATCTTTAATAATGAAGGCTGTAGCATCCGCGCGGTTATAAACAATTGGTATATCTGAGTTTGGAGCTGCCGGGTCGCGGTACGGCGCCTGGCCGTATAAATCAACGATCTGGAACATAAAGTAAGCGCGTAAGAAGCTTGCTTCGGCCTTAATTTGAGCATCTGTGGCTCTAGCTATAACCTGGCTTGCCCGAAATACACCAATATTTAATTGATCCCATGTATCATTAACCTGGCCGTGTGCCGGGGTCCAGGTATGCGTATGTAATTTACGCCAGGTACCAAAATCACCCCAATCGGTACCACGTGTTGGGCCCATCATCTCATCAGTTGATTGCTCCTGTAATGCATAGGTGTTCGACTCGGCTGTCTGTCCGTCTAATTGTGAATATACACCGTTAAGATCGGCTGTAGAAGCAGCCCCACCCGTATCTACAGATACTGACCCATATGTTTTCTCATCCAGTTTGGCGCAACCTGCAGCGGCTAAAAAAACAAAACTGCAAATTGCTGCTCTTAATGTTATTTTTTTCATATTAATATTTTTTTAGAAACTTGCGTTTAAACCTAATGTAAATGTGCGTGCGCTTGGGTAAGCTGTGTAATCTATACCTCTTGACGGCACTCCATTCCTTTCTTTATTTGTATTAATTTCGGGGTCAAGACCGCTGTAGCTCGTGATAAGGAACAGGTTTTGGCCTGTTAATGACACGCGCAATGATTTAAAGGCACCGCCTTTTACAGAGAATGTGTAACCTAATGTTGCGTTCTGTAACCTTAAGAAATCGCCTTTCTCCAGGAAACGGGTTGATACCTCGCCAGAGTTAAGCGGATTCTCATTTGTTTGAGCAATTTCTTTTGTTACATTACGACCGCTGACAAGGTTGCCCTTGTAAAAGAAAGCGTTTGCAGTATTGTTGTAAATATAAAAGCCGGTTTGTCCAGTTAAAAAGAAGCTAAAAGTGAAGCTTTTATATGTAAAATTGTTATTTAAACCTGCTGTGAATTTTGGGAGCGGACTACCTTGTATCGTTGCCGCGTCAATACCTTGTGGATAGATACCAAAGCCGTTTGCATCTAAACCTGCGTAGTTTGGTACGTTAAAGCTATATAGTGGATAGCCATTGGCAAATAATTGCGCATAAGCACCTGATAAACCCTGTCCATCAATATTACCTGTAATTACGTTGCGGGAGCCAAAGTTCTCGATCTTGTTTTTAATAAGGGTCATATTGTAAGAAACGTCCCAGTTGAAATCTTTACCTTGTATTGCAGCAAAGTTCAATCCTAACTCAACACCTGTATTCCTTACGTTACCTGGCAGGTTAACCCAGTATCTGGGGCTTGCTGCAGGTTGTGCTAAATCCTGTAGGAATAAAAGGTCTTTTTGTGATTTATTAAAGTAATCAATAGTACCGCTTAAACGGCCTTTAAGCACTGTGAAATCAATACCTGCACCATAAGCAGTTTGTGTTTCCCACTTCAGATCAGGATTGGCCGAATTTAATGCCGAACTTGAAGTACCTAAGTAGTTAGATTGCCTTAAAGATTTTGAAGCATAAGATGGGTAATCCTGGTTACCTGTTTTACCATAATTTAATCTAAGGCTCAGATCATCAAATATGTTTTTTGGTGCAAAGCTTTCGTTGCTTATACGCCATTTAGCAGCCAATGCAGGAAAGTTAGCATATTGATGGTTTTTACCAAAACGGGATGAACCGTCTCTTCTAACTGTACCTGTTAAGATATAACGATCTTTATAAGAGTAGTTAACACGTACAAAATAGGATTGCAATTTAGAACTGCTGCTATCAAGCCCGTTTCTGTTACTAAAATCATATGGCATATGATTTTTAAACTCATCAAAGTTTTTTACAAATTGACCGGCAGTTGGTGTTCCCCAACCTAAGTTAGCGCGATTGAAATTTTTAAAACTCTGATATGAATAACCTAGTAAAGCAGTAATCGAACTGTTATCGCTCCATTTTTTATCATAATTTAATGTGTGTTCAGTGGTTAAATTTGTAAGCTCATTATGTACTAAAATACCACGGCCATTGCCTGTAGCAGATGGAACTTTGAAATCACCGATATTAGCTTCATCTGTAAAACCAACTATAGTAGGGTCATAAAAGGTTTTTCTCTGGCCTCTTGATATATCGGCACCAAAATTACCCCTGTATGAAATCCCTTTAAATAATTTTAGGGTCATTGTTAAGTTATTAAGATAACGATTAATATTATCCTTATCGTCAATCTGATTTAACATCGAAACCGGATTTCTAAAACTGTTACCTTTTGGAAAACCATTCTCATAACCGTTAAGACTGAAATACCTTCCCTGGTCATCAAATACCGGGATAGTTGGATTGGTCTGAATTGCAGCCCCTACTAAACTACCATTAAAGCCCGCATTGTTAGTTATGGGAGCAAATTGATCTTTAACGTTTGAAAATAAAGATTGCAGTTCAAATTTTAACCTCTCATGCAAGAATGTTTGTGAAGCATTAATACGTGCAGTTAAACGCTTCAAATCGGTTTTTTTAATAATACCTTGTTGATTGTCGTAAGCAACAGAAGCACGATAATTTCCTGTATTGCTTGCACCGCCAAATGCTAAATTATAGTTTTGAGATATTGCAGTACGTAAAATTTGCTTTTGCCAATCTGTATTGCCGCCGTAATCAACACCACCGTTAGCAGCAGTGCTTGCATTAGAACCAACGCTTGCTACGCCTGCTAAAAATGCGTCACGACCAAGCAGGTCATAAGTTTTAGCAGCATTGGACATACTTGTGCTTGCGCCAAACTGAATGCCCTGACCTTTGCGGCCTTTACGAGTGGTAATTAAAACAACACCATTTGCACCACGAGAACCGTAGATGGCCGCAGCAGACGCATCTTTTAGTACGCTTATATTTTCAATATCAGCAGGGTTAATAAATGCCAGAGGATTACGAGCAGATGATGAACCTGCACCACTATCAAAACCACCCGCTGTACCGCCATTGTCTAATGGCACACCATCTACTACATATAGTGGGCTGCTGCCAGAACGGATAGAACTTGCACCGCGAATGTTAATAGTAGCACCTGCACCCGGCTCGCCGCTGGAAGGTGTTACCTGGACACCAGCAATACGGCCTTGCAATAATTGTTCTGGGGTTGCTATAACGCCCTTGTTAAAATCTTTCGGGCTCAATGAGGCAACTGATCCTGTCGCATCCTTTACTCTTTGCGTTCCGTATCCAATTACAACAACCTCATTTAAATTACTTGAATTAGATTCAAGCAAAACGTTAATAAGCGACTTATCCCCAATGGTTACCACTTGCCTGTTATAACCCACGAAAGAAAAGGTTAAAGTGTTAGTGCCGGGTGGGACGGTTATTTTAAAATTGCCATCAACATCGGTGACAGTTCCATTTTGGCCGCCGACAACTGTAACTACAGTTGCACCAACAATTGGAGAACCGTCTTTTTTGTCTGTAACCTTACCGGTTATTACTTTATTTTGAGCGAATGCAGGCTCAATGCAAAAGCAGAGTAAGGCAAATACGACTACTTTGAGTAAATTTTTTAAATGCATAAATTTAGATTTAAAGATTATTGGTCATGATAAATATTAATTAAAAATTAATTGCGCAACTGTAGTTGATATATTGTAATGCGGTGGTCCCATTTTTCACGCTTTACAGCTTACAATTGAATATATTAATTTAGGGGGGGATACATAATCCCTGAAATTGCTTATCAGAAATATTCAGATCTGTGTTCATCCATTGAGGTTTAGCATCAGTTTATGATCAAATATTATGATCCATTTAATCGTTCAATTATTGCAGCAGGTAAACCTCATAAACTAATTTCCAAAGCGGGATGTATACTAAGACAACCGGCCTGGCGTTTAAGAGCCACTACTGGCTTACTGAACTAAATATATTATTGGTTTTATTGGTTTACGTTATCGCAGAACATCAAAAACATAGCTTATAAATTAAGCTTATTAAAGCTCCATTCTGTCCACAATACATATCAAAGTAAAAAAGATGTTACATCATTAGCTATTTGTTTACTAAAAATTTAAACAAAATACTATATATTATTTACTAATATGCTGTTAATCAACATATTGAAAAAATAGGAAAGCAAAAAAATATAAGTATAATTTAACGTTATTCAATACTTATTTAACATTTTGAGGGCCATCAAACTTTTTAAATGACAACATTCAAAACAAAACAATGTTTCATTTTGAGTCGAAATCATATATTAAATATAGTAAGGGGAAGATTGGGAAGTTCTATGGTTTAGGGAGCACATCAACAGCTTTTATAGCCATGATTTTATGGTCAAACTGATCGCTTTCAACAAGTGCTTTAGCCTTGATACGCATTTTGTAAACATAAATTGTATTTACAGAATATTCGAGGATATTAGCAATCGTTTCATTATCATTTATGCCCAGCCGCATGAGGGCAAATATACGGAGGTCTGTGTTTAAAACTTCGTGATCTTTTGGCCATATCTGATCTTCCTTTTTTAATAAGGAATTGAACGTATTAATGAAATTTGGAAATATTTTTAAAAAAACATGGTCAAAGGTGTAAAATAGAGTTTCTCTTTCCTTTTTAATATTTATCTCGTTAACAGATAATAATATATCATCATATTTTTTTATCGATACTTTTCTTTCAATATTTCTTTTCAGTTTTTCAAGTTTTAATATATAACCGGATATGACATTGAAAAAATACCCGATATACTCTTCTTTGATATGGGTATCTTCTAAAAGCTTATTATTGGTTTCCTCCAATTGCACATTCTTATCTTCGATGATCTTTTCTTTGACCTTCAGCCGTTTTAGCTGTACAAATACTATAAAGGATATCAAAGATATCAATATTGCTATTGCTGCAATTGACAATAAATAGATAAGAAACTTATTTTTTTCGTTTTCGGTGGTAATAATTTTTTGCGCGGCAACGATAGGCAAAACTGCTCCTATCTTTATTTTTCGCAATCTCGCGCCGTAAAATTGCGCATCGTCCATAGCTTGCTGAATGAAGATGTAGGCATCTTTTGTATTTCCATCTAAATACAATTGCTGACCGAGTTTAAAAATGGCCAGTGTTTCTTTGGTTGATGACCGGATGTCGCTTATTGCACCTACAGTCAATAAAAAAGTGCGGTCTTCTGCCTGATTGGGGCCGCTATAAAAAAAGCTTAATCCGGTAGCGATCATCGCGCGCTGGTGCTCGGTAAGATCATAATGGGTAAGGAGCCTGACGAAATCAGGTGAAGGCTGCTGTATCTGGTCCATTAAAAACTGCCTGGTGCCAAGATTATAAAGCAATTCAAAGGAATTGGGTTTTGATAAGGCAATCGCCGAATCCAGATACCTGATCGATTTTGCTTTATCAGATGGTGCATAATTATTATCGTTATTGTATTCTGCCAGGTCAGAGTAAGCGCGTGATCTTATACCGTAGTATTCCAGTTTTGAGGAGTTATTGAGCAGGCGTGTGTCAATTTGGTTCAAACAATCAAAAGTTTCTTTGAACATCCCGGATGACAACAAAATAAAGCCCTCCTTGATCTTACTATCATATTGCTTAACTATATCTTTTGTGGTTTGGCTTATTGTAAGTAATTTTTGTGTATAAACGTAAGCGGAATCAAATTGGAAGACTTTGTATTCTTCATACAATTTCCCGCAAATGTCATATTGAGCATTGTAGTTTGTCTTTGACGTTCCCGCCAATTTTCTCCTTAAATCCTCTATACGTAGTCCTTTTTGATCATCATAAATCTTTTTCTTGTTTAGCTCATTCTTTAACACAGTCAAAAGGCTATCTACTTTTGTAGATGAAAATGCAGAATATCCAAAAAATACCATTAGTAGAATTGGTATAAAAATCCTCATGTCGAAATTGGTTTATGTAGAGCTTCTAAGTTAACTTTTTAAATAATATTAAAAAACGATTTTACCGGGCATTTAGTAAATGCCTAAAGGTAAATAGGTTAAATTATGAATTTAATAAAGTTAGCTATAACTGATCGGTATGGTAACGATCAAGAAGATTAAGCAGAACGCCATTTGTCCATCCAAAACCATCCTGCAGTGGGTATTCTCCTCCGCCGGCCTTAACATCGGTATCTATAACATTGTATTTTTCCATAAGCTTACCGGTATCATTAAACACACTGAGATTTGTTCTGATCCAGTTTTCTGCAATTGAGCGGGCAAGACTGGTTTGGTTGTAATTGTTTAATCCATCAATAGCCATGTATTGCAATGGTGCCCAGGCATTTGGATTATCCCACTGCTGTCCGGAACGTTTGAGCGTAGTAACTAATCCACCGGGCTTTAAGAATTTTGTTTTTAGTGCAGACGCTACCCTGCCTGCTTGCTTTGCATCAGCTATCTTAAACTCAAGCGGATAAACGCCTGCCAGGGTTTGATGCGGGGTGGTATGTTTAAGTTTCCAGTTGTAATCCATAAACCAGCCAGCCTGTTCATTCCAGCTATATTTTAATATCGCTTTTTTCCGAAGCATGGCTTTGGTCAAAAATAGCCTGTATTCAACACCATTCCCCTGCAATTGAAACGACCTTGCGATAGAAAGTTCAAGATGATATAGTATGCAGTTCAGATCAACAGGGATAATAAAGGTTGTTTGTATGGTTCCCAGTTTACCCGTGGTATCCATCCAGCGGGTACTAAAGTCCCATCCAGACTCCGCTGCCGCCCGTATGTTGCGATAAAAATCTTCCTGTTTTTGCTGCGTTTCCTTTGCAGCGTTCACGTCTTTTTTAAACGACTCCTCACGGGGTTTATTGGACTCATCCCAATAACGGTTCAGTAGTTCCCCTTCGGGCATGCGTACTACCCGGCGGTAATCCTCGCCAGGCTTTAACTTTTCAGCTCCGTCCATCCAGAAAGCATATTCTTTTATTAGTTCGGGTTGGTATTTTACGATCACTTTTTCACCTTCGTCTTTAGCGAGCAGGTCAAGCATCATCGAAAAAAAAGGCGGCTGTGACCGGGTTAAATAATAAGTACGCGTCCCATTTGGAATAAAACCATATTTATCTATCAGGTAAGCAAAATTGCCGATCATATTTTGTATGATTTTTGTTTTGTGGCTTTCCTGCAACCCAAGCATAGTAAAATAAGAATCCCAATAATAGGTTTCTCTAAAACGCCCGCCCGGTACGATAAAATCATTCGGTAAGGGCAATAATGACGAATACCTGGAAACTGTATCATGCCTGCGATAAAGCACCTGCCATAGGGTATCAATATGTTTGCGAATACCGGCAGAGATATCGCTCTTAAAAACATCATTATGTGTACCGGGTATAGTAAAATTGTCACTTACAAACTGTTTAAGGTTAAAGCCCGGTTTATCTTTCTGTTGATTATAGTCCTTCATAATGAGTATAGGATCATGCACCGGTGTTGCATCAACAAAAGTCTTATTATCAGGAAATATATCAGATAACTGCACCGCCTCAAACAAACCTGGAAATAATTGCCTTGGCGTGATAATTTGCGATTGGGCATAAGAATAGGTAATTGTCAATAACAGTATCAGAAATATCTTTTTCATCAAACTATCGCTTTAAAATCTAAAGTTTATTTTTTCGGTTCATAAACATACATAGATTATAAAACAAGATTAAAATATTCAGTATAAGCACATTAGCTTTATAAAAAAAGTTTAAACAAAAGATGGTTTCTAAAAATTCAAATCGCATATAATCAGTTATTTACGAAAATATTCATGAAAGAAAATATACATTTTATTTCATGCTTTAATTCATTGTATTATCAATAAAGCCCCAATTAGTGTTAATTCCGAAAGTTTCAGTTAAGGTGGCGAAAGCCCAGTCATTTGTCTCATGTAATTAAGGTTGCATCAAAAGCAAAAAATGGTGAATCACGAATGCACTCAAAGCGTTTTTGTAAATAGGCGAAGATGATGTAACGCAATTAGGCTAAAAAAAGGCTATACTTTCCTTATATAAAAAATGCGTTCCGTATCTCACCCCGGAACGCACCACGTAGTGTTTCAACAAAACGTCAGAGCCCATGTTTACGGATCCGCTTTGGCGCAAGCCTAACAAGGCGGAAAGTAATAACTTTATTCTAATTTGGTGACGAACTTGCTATAGGCTTAACTTTTTCATCAAGGATATCTAATACACTTTTCTTTAAATCACCATATTTGAAATCGTCATTGAAGCCAATGTTGTAGGTAGAGTGAGTATCTCCTTTTTGTCGGCATAATAAATATTTAAAACCACCTTGCTCAACAGATATTGGCGAAAACTCCGTTTGTATCCTATACTCTGTCTTATCATCCTGGCCCATTATATAAAATATGTGCTTATTGTAAACATCTTTTGAGCTTTCTTCAAACCGTTCAAAAGCCATAATTAATTTATCATGCCATTTGAATTGGTCGTAGCAGAACATATCATTTAGATTGCCTTTGAGAAGCCCATTTTTGTGAGCGTCGTATAATTTGTCCTTATATGGTTTTGCCTTAGCATAATCATTTCGATGATAATAAATTTGAATTAGTTTGGCATATGAATGATAATCGCCCGGACTCAATGCTAAAAGTTCGAGATAAGCAGGTTCCGCTTTATCATAATTCCCATTTTGCACTTCAAAGAGCCCAATGTTAAACAATGCATTTATATAAGAATTGCTCTTCTTGTCTATTTTTAGCTTCGCAATGTAAAAAGCTTCTAAAGCCTTGTCATTTTTCTTTTGATCTGAATAAATCTGAGCCACCATCGAATAGGGCCGGCCGGGGCAATGAGTAAGCTCGGTTGCCTTTGTATATGCCTGTAGGGCTGAATCTAATTTTTCTAAGTTATAATACGAGTCTCCAAGTCCGCTATAAAATTCTGCATCGTCTGACTTTAAAATAATTGCTGATTTGAAGTTTATAATAGCTTCTGGATATTTCTGTAAATAATTTAAAGTTGAGGCTTTAATATAGTATGGAGCAGGTGCCTTCGGATCTTTATCTAAAGAAAGATTCATAAACTTTATGCAATTATTATCATCTGACTTCATGTAATAAGCAAGCCCGATATAGTACAACGATTTTGATGAGTAGTCTTTAGGGTTCGATGCATAATGCTCAATTATATTGTCATATTGTTTGCCCTCATACAAGGCTTTTAGTTCGATTGTTATCTTATCCTGAGCAAAAATTGGCAGGCTAAAAAGAGCCAGAATTACCGTTGTTAAAATATTTCTCATGACCTAAATTTACTAAATTCAAGCTATCTTCAATTAAAGGAGATAAATAAACATGTCGCCCAGTCAAGCGTCTTTCGCTTGACCTATTAACGCTCCGGCAAACTGCTATTCACTTCTCAGGCTCTTCACCGGGTTTGCTTTTGCTGCTTTTATTGCCTGGAAACTTATCGTGGCAAGTGCAATAATTATTGAAGCAAGTCCGCCTGCAGCAAATAACCACCAACTGATGTTGATGCGGTAAACATAATCCTGCAACCATTGGTGCATGTAATACCATGCAATGGGTGAAGCAATAGCAAAGGCAATTGCAATGAGTATGATAAATTCTTTTGAAAATAAATAAACGATACTGCCTGCAGTGGCACCCAGTACTTTACGAATACCAACTTCTTTTATCCGCTGCACTGCCATAAATGAGGCCAAACCATACAACCCAAGACAGCTAAGGAGTATCGCGACCGCTGCAAAAATTTTATACAAAGTTGCTAACTGGTTTTCTTGCTTGTAGAAATTTGCAATTTTATCATCCAAAAACTTATCTTCATAAACAAAATCCGGAAACGTTTTCTCAAATATTTTTTTAACAGACTGCAGTGTAGAAGAAATATTTGTGGTCGCCAATTTTATCCCCGCCTGGTTGTACATGGTGTTGTTTGTGGCAATAAGCAATGGTGCCAGGTCATTGCGAAAGGATCTATCATTAAAATCTTTCAGCACGCCAACAACAGGACATTTTATTTGATCATCCCATATGCTTATTTCCTTGTTCAATATATCTTCCGGTTTTTTAAGTCCTAAACTTTTCACGAGCGATTCATTCACCAAAAATTCTTTTGTATAACCAGAAGGTTGCAAATTTCTCCCGGCTATCAATTGCAATTTATAAGCCGGCACATAACCTTCATCGGCAAACTTGGTAATAGCTTTAAAATCTGTTTCCTTTACTGCATGGTTAAACTTTATACTGCTCCAACCATCATTACCATCTTCAACCGGCGTATTTGAGCTATAGCTTACTGCCTGCACACCGTTTACCGATAATAACTGGTTCTTTAAATAATCAAGCCTGCTGATGCGAAGACTATCTACACGGAACGGAACATTTATAATTGCATCTTTATCAAAGCCCAGGGGTTGATCCATGAAATAATTCATTTGCTTTACAATGACGAATGTTCCGATGATGAGTGCCTGTGCAATGATGAATTGAAACACCACCAATCCTCTTCGTAATGAAATTCCCTTTGCAGGGCTTGATGCGAGTTTACTCTTTAAAGCATTAACAGGATTGAAACGTGCTAAAACAATAGAAGGATAAAAACCGGCGAGTGCAGTTACAATAATCGTTACCGTCAAAAGAAATAAAATAATCGCCGGATTGCTAAGTATATTGAATGACAGCGAAAGTTCTAAAAGCTGATTTACCGAAGGCAATGCAAAAATTGTAATTACTGCTGCCAGCACTACAGCACTTGTAACTATCAAAAATGTTTCAACAATGAATTGGATCTGCAATTGAGATTTGCTGCTCCCCAAAACTTTTCTTACGCCAACCTCCTTTGCACGGTTAACTGCTTGTGCAGTGGAGAGGTTGACAAAATTTACGCAGGCAATTAACAGGATGAATGCTGCAATGAGCCACAATACATTGAGCAGTTGATGACTGATGGTTTTGTTGCTGTAATCACCCACTTGTGTATCATAATGCACCTGGCTTATCGGCTGTATAATATGACTATCCTTATTGGTGGGAGATTCTATCTTTCGTGAGTACGCTCTTAATTGTTGATTAAAATTTTCAGTGGAAACATTCTGCGGCAACAAAATGTAGCAACCAAAATCAGGTACCGTTTGAGCCCAATCGGTAGATTTTTGCAGATAACTTCCGGTAAAGCCTGTTCCATAAGCCACAACAAGTTTTAGCTGAAAGTCTGTATTTGCCGGTATGGTGGCAAGGATGCCCGAAACTTTCAATACGTCAATACCGTGCTCGAATATATAGCCGCCGGCTTGTAGCTTAATGGTTTTGCCTATTGCCGTTTTCCAGTCGCCGAAATATTTTTCTGCAATCTCTTTTGTAATCAATACATTGTTCGGATCTTTTAATGAGGCATACGAACCTGCGAGCAGGGGGAAATCAAATATTTTAAAGAACGAAGGCTCTGTGAAAAATACACCCCTCCGTTCTTTAAATGCCTTTACTGCAGTTCCATTATTATCAGGTATCAGCAACTGATCATCGTGGCTTGCAAAAATTGGAGCCAGCTGTTCTATTTGGGGAAAAGCCGTTTTCAATCCTAAAGGCATTGGAAAAGAGAGGTCTTTCCCATAAGTAATAGTTGCAGACTCTGCATGGTGATATTCGGTTAACACACGATAGATGCGATCTTTCTTTGGGTGAAAACTATCGAAGCTTGTTTGAAATTGTATAATGATAAAGATCACCATACAAACGGCAATGCCAACAGCCAGGCCGGTAATATTAATGGTGGCATAGCTTTTATTGCGTACCAGGTTGCGGCGTGCTATTTTGAAATAATTTTTAAACATGTAATTGCGATTTAATTTGTCATGATACCACTTAGAAGGGGTTTCAGGATTCAAAATTACCGTCGCAAATCGGGAATGGCTTCCCAAATTATAAGATGGGTACTCTTTTTTTAGGTCATTTTTATATTCTACCGGGCTTTTCCCGGTCATTTGCTTGAAAATCCGGTTAAAGGTGCTTTGAGAATTGAATCCCGATTCAAATGCAATACCCAGCAGCGTTATCCGGTCATAGGCAGGGTCCTGCATTTTTTGAACTACCTCCGCAACGCGATATTCATTGATGAAATCGTTAAAGCTTTTTTTAAGCACTGTATTGATGATCCGGGATAGGTCATGGGTGGTCAGCTCAAGCTTTTCAGCAAGTGAAACTAAACTTAGTTCCGGGTCCTGGTAATACAGTTTGGTTTTGATGACCTTTTTCAGCCAAATACCTTTTTGCTTCAACTCAGCCGGTTGCATTGGTTTTAAAAAGGGAGGCGCATCTGCCGGTACACCACCTTCCGGCCTTAAAAAGGCCACGACGGCTACCCAGATAACCATTACCGCTAAAAGAAGATACAAGGGATAATAACCATGGACACCCAGCTGGTTATGGTTATAAAAATAACCTACAGCGGTGAAGGGTATCCACAATAACCATAACAAGCCGAAACCCATCAATAAATTATGCAGCCACCGCAATTCGTACCGGTGCCTGTCGCCCCCGTTAAATTTCAGGCCCCGGTAAAAGCGTTCTATCAGCCTATGAGCTGCATACAGGTAAATGCTGACCGAAATAAACCCCAGCAATTGTAATACAGGGTTCAACAGATAAAAGGCCGGCGTTTCATAAGTAAGTGTGCCGGTTTTTATACTATCCCTAACTTCCAATGCCTGGGCGCCCAATTCAAGCAGCAACGGACTAAAATGCAGCATATCCTTAGACCTGAATTTATACTCCGGCCAAGTTATTTTAAGCACATAAAAAAAGATCAACGGCCCCAATGCCAGCGAAAATCGCAACGGCAGCCAGCTCCAATGAGAAAAATAAGCTTCAAGACCGACGTCCCTACCTAATATCCGGGCTATCCACAAAACGATCGTAACAATTGTCAGAGCTAAAAACCGGTTTGCGGGCCGGTTTATCCTTTTGGTGAACCATAACAACAGGATAAAAGTGAGCCCAACAAAGATCGCTCCGAAGAAAGCAGCGTCATAAAGGGTGATATGGAATGTATATGGTTTCAAATATATTAAATAACGCGCAATCGCTGTTCCAAATTACTAATATATTGACAAATAGAGAATTAGAGTTTACGTACTGCGAAGATTGTAACAAAACCGAACATTAGGCCGTTCGGTTTTGGATTACCCATTAATGAATTTAACCAATCCGGGAATAGCTAAAAATTAAATAAAAAAGCCCCGCAGACATGCGGGGCTTTACTCCTGAGGCTGGGCTCGAGCCCGCGGCCCCCTGATTAACAGTCAAGTTTTACATGATAGAAAGATTGCCTTAACTTCTTGGTTAGAGATTTCGGGTGTTTTGAGGATCGTATTTATAAAATTCTTATCCGGCATTCAATTCGGTCCTTGAGGATCAAATTTACTTTTCATCTATTTTAACTACTTTATAAATTTCTTCATTGGTGTAATTGCTGCCTCTGATTTTTCTTATCTGGGCTATTGTAAATGTTTTTTAGATATCAATTCAATTATTTTGCAATATACTGCAAATTTGCAGTATATTGCAAAATATAATTCGATACCAATTAATGAACAATTTAAAGCGCGCAAAAAGTGCCACGAAAATTATCTTTTTGGTCTGTGGTTTAGCCATTTCCAGTTGGGCGCCAATGGTTCCTTTTGTCAAGGACAAGCTGAGAATAAATGATGGCAGTTTAGGTTTGCTTCTATTGTTTTTAGGCGCGGGGGCTATAATAACAATGCCTCTTACCGGTTGGCTTATTCACAAAACAGGAACACGGATAGTGATCACCATTTCATCTATAGTAATAGCTGTTAGCTTCCCTATCGTGCTTTGGTTAAACAATTGGTTTGAGATAGCGGGAATGCTGTTTATATTCGGTTCGGGCATAGGGTCAATCGACATTGCCATGAACACTCACGGGGTGCATGTACAAAATATGGCCGACAAACCTATCATGTCGTCATTACATGGCCTATTTAGTGTAGGAGGGCTGTGTGGGCCAATTATTGTAGGTATTCTAATCAAGGCCGGCCTCGCCCCTTCGATAACTGCAGGCGTTATTTCAATGAGTTTACTTGTCATCACCATAACCCAATTTAGTTCCTTAATGGACCAAAATGCCGAACATGAAATATCAGAAAAATTCACCAATTTAACTGAGGCGGCAGGAAATAAAAAATTCAGCCTGCTCAACGGCGCGGTACTTTTTCTTGGCGTCATGTGTTTTATAGCATTTTTATCTGAGGGTGCCGTTTTAGATTGGAGCGCAGTTTTTCTCAGGGACAACAAAGGTGTTGATAAAGCTATGGCAGGCGTAGGTTATGCTTCCTTTTCCATTGCAATGGCTACGATGCGGCTTTTCGGTGACAGAATTGTTTCTAAAACTGAGGGCAAACATGTTGTTATTTATGGAAGTATTATCGCGTTTGCCGGGTTTATGCTTGTGGTGTTCGCTTCCTGGCTTTTTGCCGTGCTTATAGGTTTTGTTCTTATTGGAGCTGGCGCAGCGAACATCGTACCCGTTTTCTTTACCGCAGCCGGCCGCATAAAAAACGTGACCAGCTCAAAGGCTGTTTCAGTGATCGGAAGCATGGGCTATGCCGGACAGCTTGCCGGACCAGCTATTTTGGGATTTATAGCCCATCACTTTTCGTTGCCGGCAGCATTATTCGTTACGGGGTTACTGCTGCTGTCAATAGGAGTTGCCTACCAGGTTAAATCTATACGTAATGTACAATGAACATGCTTAAAGAGGAACGTTTTGAAATTATTTTAAAAGAATTGAGGGCTACGAATCAAGTCACATTCGAAGCGCTGGCGAAAGGCCTGAGCGTATCCGAAGATACGGTACGCCGCGACATCGAACTGCTTAATAAAAGCGGGCTTTTGATTAAAGTAAGAGGGGGTGCGATCAGCCCGGCAAAGAACCCGTTGTCTTTCCATGACAGGGAAGGGATTTTTACGGAAGGTAAGAATGCCATTGCATTAAAAGCTGTACAGTTGTTAAAAAATGTCCGAACGGTATTTATGGACGGTGGAACGACCATTCAAGTATTAACTTCGATGCTTCCAAAGGACGCTACATTTCGGGTAATTACTAACAACGTGGCATTGATCCCAATTTTAAATACCTATAAGGGTATTGAAATTATCGTTTTGGGGGGACATTATAACCGCATAACTCAAACCAATGTTAGTCAGCAAACCTGTGCAGAAGCGGGTATGTACCAGGCTGACATTTATATGATGGGGGTC
Organism: Mucilaginibacter sp.; assembly: GCA_035489035.1. Taxonomy (GTDB): domain Bacteria; phylum Bacteroidota; class Bacteroidia; order Sphingobacteriales; family Sphingobacteriaceae; genus Mucilaginibacter. Next base: position 14,024 of record DATHKT010000047.1, on the reverse strand, counting down.
TGCGCAGTGCACAGTGAGGTTGGCATTACTGCAGCTGTACTTGAAGATGGCGAGGTCAAAAAAGCCCTGATGAAATCATCCCGGAAAACCGTAGTGCTGAGCAATTTCGAAAAACTTGAAACCACTGACTTTTTTAAGGTTTGCGGTTTAGATGACGTGGATACGCTTATAACCGATCTGCAAAGCGACGATAAACGCCTTAATGCGTTCAGGCATTTTGATATAGAAATTTTATAAAATCTGGGCAAGGAGGCAGGACTGTGAAGATTAAATATTTGTCATTTTTTTTAATTTCTTTGCTTCCTGTTGATCAGAAAGCGCGGGAGAATGATGCGTCGCTTTCTGACCTAAACCAGGCTATCGCCAACAAAGCAACGTTTACCAGGCAAAAGGAAGAGCGAATCGCGTCTATAAAAAGAACGAAAGCAGCGTTGGGTCCACCGTTGGAGCAATACCGGATAAACAGCGCTCTATACCATGAATACCAGAAATTTCAGATTGACTCAGCGGTTTCTTATGCCCTGAGGAATTCAGCACTCGCAAAATCGATGGGGCGTCCGGATTTGATCGTAAGATCCGAGTTAGATCTTGCCAATATCTATTTTCCACTGAATAAATTTCTTGAGGCAAATGACATTCTCGAAAGTATTAATCCCCGTCGGATCTCAAGAAATCAGTTAGCGGATTACTATGCTGCGAAGGCGGAGTTTTACGAACATTATCTCGCCAATAACGAAAACGATGAATATCAGAGCCGGGTACGCCTTTATCAAGATTCCCTGTTGGCTGTTCTGGATCATAACTCAATGGATTTTCAGGTAAATTCTACGGTCCGTAACATTAACACCGGTCATACAAGAGAGGCAGAAATTTTTTTGCTGAATGTTATAAAGACAAAGGATGAAATGACGCCTGAATATGCAATGTTTACTTACCTATTGGGCTTGAGTTATGCAAAGCAAAATGAAAGCACAAAGGCGATTAGATATTATGCTGAGTCTGCCGCACTTGATGTCAAATTCGCTATTAAAGATAACGCTTCCATGCAAGAATTGGCTTTATTGCTAAATGCTACCGGAGACATTGATAATGCGTACCGTTGCACGCAGTCAGCGATTGAAGATGCGCTGTTCAGCGATTCAAAGTTTCGAACGCTGCACATATCCGAATTCTATGCGATTATAAATACCGCGTATTTGAAAAAGGAGGCAAAGCAAAAAGAGCAGCTTCGGTCATACCTGATTTTTATCAGTATTCTATCCCTGTTTCTTACTGCTATCGCGGTATATGTTTATAAACAGATGAAACGGGAATCCCGTATGAAAAAAGAACTGGACTTTTCATCCAGACAACTTGGTGAACTTAATACAGCGTTGAATCATACCAATATACACCTAAATGAGACCAACTCGCAGTTGACTGAGGCCAACAAAATTAAAGAGGTATATATTGCACAATTTTTCGACCTGTGTTCTGCATACATTAACAAACTCGAAAACTTTCGAAAGGTATTGAACAAAAAAGCGACGGAAAAGCATTTGGATGAATTGCTTAAGATGTTGCGGTCTAATGTAATGATCAATCAGGAAGTGGAGGAACTGTACAGGATTTTTGATAAAATCTTCCTGAGTCTTTATCCGAATTTTATTTGTGATTTTAATTCTCTTTTGATTCCGGAAGACAGGATTGTGGTTAAACCAGGGGAACTGCTGAACACAGAGCTTAGGATTTATGCATTAATAAGACTCGGAATTACGGATAGCGTCCAGATAGCATCATTCCTTCGGTACTCATTAAGCACGATATATAACTACCGGACAAGTGCCAGGAATAAAGCCGCTGTTTCCCGCGATATTTTTGAACAAAAAGTAATGAGAATAGGCTTAATTGAGTTTGGATAGTTAAGAAAACCTCCGGATTTACTACTTTTTTTGAGCTCCGGTTATTTGCAAAGTATTCATTAATAAAACGTTATAGTATTAGGCTAACTACTTTTTTATTGTGTCAGCATGACGCAAACCGGCATTTGCCTAAATTTACTTAACTGAATTATGATGGAAGCAACCTGCCATCAGAATATTAAAGACCAATAATAAACTTTTCAATTAAACACATGACAAAGCGGATCATTATCATTTTATGCCTGCCTTTTTTGCTATGGGGCTGCGGCGGAAACTCTGGTATACGGGAAAGCCCGAATGATAGTTCAGCAGTAAATAAAGGAGCTAGCACAAAGCCCGACTCATCCATAGGAAAGGCAAACACAATTTCGATTGCAACTTCATCCGATAAAGGAGTCGATTTAATCGTTAAAAACGACTGCCGAAATTGTCACCGGGAAAGGGAAAAATTAATTGGCCCGGGCTTTACAGACATCGCTAAACGGTATGGGGCATCTGATATTGACACGCTCGCTGCTAAAATCATCAAGGGTGGTTCTGGCCATTGGGGAGATGCCGCCATGAGTCCGCATCCTTCACTGCCATTGTCCGACGCGAAGTCTATTGTAAAATTCATACTGCAATACAAATAATAAGCATCATATAACTGACTTACATATCACTTTAAATAGTAAATTATGAAACCGCAGATTACCAAATCAATAATTATCCTGACGATAATGGTTTTGATTATCAATTCATTCGCGTTTAAAGCCGATGAAAACAATATGCTTTCAAAGAAAGAAAAGGCTGATGGCTGGCAACTATTGTTTGACGGGCATTCCACAGCCGGGTGGCATTTGTATAACAGTGCCACTCCATTTACCGTATGGAAGGTGAAAGACGGAGAATTATTTTGTGATCCATTGGACAAAACCGGTCCTGGTGATCTGGTTACGGATAAAGAATATAAAAATTACGATCTTAAGTTTGATTGGAAACTCCCAAAAGGTGGAAATAGCGGTGTTTTTGTTAACGTAATAGAACGAAAAGATATACCTACCGGCTGGGCATCAGGGCCTGAATATCAATTGCTGGACTATGCTAGTCCGGATTATGCAAAACCACAGTCCCGTTCCGGGTGCCTTTATGGTTTTGCGCCTCAAAAAAACCCGGCGAAAACCAAACCGGCGGATACCTGGAACCATTCAGAAATAAAACAGCAAAATGGAAAAGTAAAGTTTTATCTGAACGGTGTTTTAACAGCAGAAGAGGATTTTTCGTCAAAATCATGGGCAGACAAAGTCGCCAAGTCTCATTTTGGCAAATTCCCTGAATTCGGTAAACACATCACCGGTCATATCGCATTGCAGGATTGGTCTACCGGCGTTGCCTTTAAAAACGTAAAAATAAAATCGTTATAACAGCACGGCGCCAATGGCGGCATTGCCCTAAACTACAAACCGATTACCTGCCCTAATGATTAAATTTTATATTCTAATCTTAATAATCGCATCCTCGGCTTTTTGCCAGGATGCTGATTTTTTTAAGCCCAATGATCATATTATTTTCAAAGTCAGTTATTTTCAACAATTTTAATGAAATCAAAAAGAGAATACTAACCTTTCATATTTTAAAACAATTGAGCACTTATGGCACAGACAACTTATCTTGAATCAAAAAATCATTACCCTATACTGGATGGCCTTCGCGGAGTGGCGTCGGTTTTAGTAATTATGTTCCACGTTTTGGAAACCTTTACCGGTGGTAATAAGTTTGTGCAGATCATTAATCACGGGTACCTGGCTGTAGACTTTTTTTTCCTGCTGTCAGGTTTTGTGGTTGCCTACGCTTATGATGACCGCTGGGGCAAAATGACAGCTTGGGATTTTTACAAGCGTCGGTTGGTGCGTCTTCAACCCATGGTTATTATGGGCTCATTAATAGGTGCGGCGTTGTTCTACTTTCAAGTTAGTCCAGCAATGCCGAACATAGCAAATACTCCCGTATGGGAGATGCTGCTTATTATGGTAATCGGTGCAACCTTAATACCAGTACCTTTATCAATGGATATTCGTGGTTGGCAAGAAATGCACCCATTAAATGGCCCAGCCTGGTCGCTCTTTTTTGAATATATTGCTAATATTCTTTATGCTGTTCTTGTACGTAGATTCTCAAAAGTCGTATTATCAGTTTTCGTAACTCTTGCAGCATTTATGCTGATTCAGTATTTGGTAACCAGTAAAAATGGTGACCTTATTGGTGGTTGGTCACTGAACTCCGAACAACTGTACATTGGCTTTACGAGAGTGCTTTTCCCTTTCTTCGGTGGTGTACTGCTTTGCCGGATCGGAAAACTGATTCACATTAAAAATGCATTCTGGTGGTCAAGTCTATTGATCATTATCATGTTGAGCATACCGCGCATTGGCGATGAACATCATGTTTGGATGAATGGCATATATGAGTCGCTTTGCTTAATCATCGTGTTTCCTTTAATTGTTTCTATCGGTGCAGGCGGTGAATTACATAATATGAGGTCAGAAAAGATATGTAATTTTTTGGGAGAGATTTCATATCCATTATATATCACCCATTATCCGTTGATCTATCTTTTCACAGCTTGGGTGGTCAACAACAAGGTTCCTTTGGGTATACAAGGATTGTTAATGGGCCTTCTGGTCGTAATCACAAGTTTAGTAATCGCTTATTTATCACTTCGGTTTTACGACAAACCGGTTCGCGAATGGCTGAGAAAGAAAGTTTTGATGAAAAGGATAATATCATAATCGAAGCAATATAACAGACAGAAGAATATACTTAAGCCAGGAGACAATTAAAGCGTCTTCTGGCCTTCTTTTTCTTCAATTTTTCTCCCGGGGCTATCCAGACAAGGCAAAAAAGACGCGTTAGTCATTATTAATTGAGACAAACGAACCGTATCACCGATTTTTATAAATCCCAATTCTTTTTGTACTACTTTTTTTCACATAGATAACAATTCAATCTATTAATAATGAGCATGTTGCAATGTAGATTTGCTACTTTTTAACAGTAGCCTATATTACATTTCATAATGGAGAATTAGCTTTACTTGATTCAAGCAATAAGGAATTGACTACAGTCTTTAAATGACATAAATCAATTTTCCGCTAAACAGATTCTAATTAATAGACCATTAAAAACTAAATAAGATGAACAGAAGAAAATTTCTGGGCCAATCCGCCCTTGCCACAGCCGGCATCATGGTTATGCCCAAATTAATGTTAGCCAAAACCGATCATAAATACGGGCTGCAGCTTTTTTCACTTCGTGAACAGTTGCCAAAAGACGTAAAAGGCGTAATTGCTAGAGTAGCGGAGGCAGGTTATAAACAAGTAGAAACCTTTGGCTACTCAAAAGAGCATGGATTCTGGGGCTTAAGTGCCGCAGATTTCGGGAAACTGTTAAAGGCTAATGGTTTATCTTCTCCAAGCGGCCATTATGGAATTGATACTTTTTTGTCATCCGGTCAGATTGGTGATCTTGATGATGCTATTGAAGCCGCAACAATTCTAGGTCAAAACTATGTTACCGTTCCTTACATAGGGCCTAACTTAAGGAAATCAGCTAGTGACTTTAAGTCAATAGCTAACTGGATCAATATTGCATCACAAAGAGTTCATGCTGCAGGATTGAAACTTGGATATCATAATCACAATTTTGAATTCGAGCCTGTTGAAGGACAAATGCTTTTGGAGGTACTGTTGAAGAGCACCGATCCAGAACTTGTAGATTTTGAAATGGACGTTTATTGGGTTGTGCGCGCTGGTCAGAATCCGATGGAGTGGTTCAATAGGTATCCTGGTCGCTTTCGACTGATTCACGTAAAAGATATGGATAAAACAGATCCAAAATTAAATACTGAAGCCGGCAGTGGAAGTATTGACTATAAAACGATATTTGCCCAGATAAAAGATGAAGGCGTAAAATACTATATTGTTGAACAAGAAAATTTCAAGATGGACCCTTATGCCAGCATCGCGCAAAGCAATAAATATCTTCGCGAGGTACTATAGCAGATAGACGATACTTTAACAGCGATGCGATAAATGTATGCTAGCAGCTCACCCTGGAAGACATCGCGCAAAAGTTAATGTTTGCGCAGAACGTGCAAGGAGGATAAAAGACTGCGGACTGCGAAGGCTGAAAAACTCATTTTTGTCGCCGTTATTAAAATCGTGTTTGAGTTAAAGAACTGACTTTGTCATTTCATAATTTTTTCATGGAAGAACAGGATCACTTTAATCTCTTTAATTTATAAATTTTTCGTCCTTTTAATAATATATAAAGTTTCTCCGTTAAATAATGAACTGTGTCAATGTAAACTCTTTCCTTTTTGTGGTAAATACAAATCTTCACATTGTAAGTGCCATCTGCCTTCTTATGATGGCGAAATACTTTTGAGCTTATCGTTGCCATAATATCAAATAATTATGCACTGCAACCTGTTACTTATTTGTAACTGACTGAAATGCGGTTTTATAAAGAAATCCATGCGAAACAAGGAATATTTGATGATATAGACCCAGGAAAGATTAAACAAAAAAGTTGTTTTAACCCCAAAAAGGGCTTAATTACTCTAAATAGGCTATTTTTATGGAAGTTTTTATGCAAATATGCATAAAAAAAGCCCCGCAGACGTGCGGGGCTTTGCTCCTGAGGCTGGGCTCGAACCAGCGACCCTCTGATTAACAGTCAGATGCTCTAACCGGCTGAGCTACTCAGGAATCCTTTTCCGGTTTGGAGTGTGCAAAAGTATGATTTACGGCTTAATTTCACAATATTTGCGCAAAAAAAATTAAAAACATTTTTAATGAGCTTGTTAGTGATTGGTACTGTGGCATTTGACGCCATCGAAACGCCTTTTGGCAAAACGGATAAAATTGTGGGCGGCGCGGCTACTTATGCCGGCCTTGCGGCATCATATTTTTGTGATGATGTAAAAATTGTAGCCGTAGTAGGCGATGATTTCCCCCAAAGCGAAATAGAGGATCTAAACAAACATCATATTGATACTGAGGGCTTACAAATAAAAAAAGGCGAGAAATCCTTCTTCTGGAGTGGTAGATATCATAACGATATGAACAGCCGCGATACCCTGGTAACCGAGTTAAATGTGCTGGCAGACTTCGATCCAGTCATCCCCGACTCCTACCAGGGCTGTGAATACCTGATGCTGGGAAATTTAACACCGCAGGTACAGCAAACCGTCATAAAACGCCTGAAAAAACGCCCAAAATTGATCGTGATGGATACCATGAACTTCTGGATGGACATCGCATTGAACGATCTGCTGGAAACTATCAAGCTAATTGATGTGCTGACTATTAACGATGCCGAGGCACGCCAGCTATCGGGCGAGTTCTCATTGGTAAAGGCGGCACAAAAGATATTGAACATGGGACCAAAGTATCTTATCATCAAAAAAGGTGAGCATGGTGCACTGCTTTTTGGTGAGGGTAAAATATTTTCTGCTCCCGCATTACCGCTCGAAGAGGTATTTGACCCTACCGGCGCCGGCGATACTTTTGCGGGCGGCTTTATAGGCTACATGGCCAAGGTAGGTACCGTTAATTTCAATGACATGAAGAATGCCATTATCTATGGCTCTGCACTGGCTTCCTTTTGCGTGGAAAAATTTGGAACTGAGAAATTGAAACACCTGACAAAACAGGAAGTTGCTGCACGGGTACAGGAGTTTGTGAGTTTATCAAGGTTTGAAATTATCTGATTGCGCAATGCGGAGTGCCAAATGCGGAGTTAGAAACCTTGCATTTGACATTCCAATTTCCACATTAACTCAATCTGCCTATCGGGTCAAAATGGTCAAACACCCATTCGTCATGTGGTGCATCAGCTAATTCGTGGGTGAGGTCCTGCCCTGCCCAATGCTCATAATGCTTGCCATTGCGCCATAAGCGGCTGCAGCTTACATCGTAGATCAGTCCTTTATAGGCTATCCACACTTCGGGCTTATCCTGCCCATTGCGCAGGGCCAATTGCGAACGGGTGTAAAGGGGCAGATCATTCATTTGTCCAAAATACTCAAATTTTATCATTCGAGCTTTCTTCCGGGGAAAGTTGAGTTGACGCCAAAAAGAGAAACCCGCCTTGAAGGGCGGGTTTCTCTTTTAATATATATGGAGGTAAATTATTTTTAATCCTCTGCGTAAACCGGTTTTTTAATGCCGTTGTCATAAGCCTTCAAATTCTTCTTTAAAAGCTTGCGTGCTACGTGGATACGTGTTTTAACGGTCCCGATAGGGATGGTCAAATGATCCGCTATTTCGTGATATTTATGACCTTCAAAATACATCGTGAAAGGCACATAATAATCGTCGGGCAGTCTATCTAAAGCTTTCTTGATATCATCCATCACAAATTTCGACTCGCCACTGTTTTTTGTTGAGCTGAAAACCAGGTTGGCTGAAGATATCTCTTCTGACTTGGTTACGAAGGTGCTCATTTTAACAAAACGGCGGTAGTTGTTGATGAACGTATTCTTCATGATGGTATATAACCATCCTTTTAAATTTGTCCCTTCTTTAAACTTATTGTAATAAGTTATGGCTTTCAACATTGTATCCTGAACAAGGTCGTTAGCATCATCGGCGTCGCGGGTGAAGTGAAGTGCATATGACCTCAGTGAAGTCGCCTGACGTAGTACCATGGTGTTAAACTCGATTGCTGTCATTCTGTTAAAGTTTTGTACAGAGGAATAGACAAACATGATACCGCTTTCTAAATACAACAGACTTTGACCTCAAAAACCTACAGTAAATATCAAATCGCAGCCAAATTATTTCAATGGCAAATACTCATTTACAAATCATTGAAATACAGATATTTAAATATAAAAATATTGATTATATGCTTCTGAAAAGCACTAAAAGAGAGCGACTTTTCAAGGTGTATGAGCCCCTAAAAAACCATTTAGAAGAAAAAAAGTTAATTTATAATATTGACCTCGCGTTCCAACAAAACGCCAAATTTAGTGTACACACTGTCTATGATTTGCGACGAAAGACTGTACACTTCTTCGCCCGTCGCAGCTCCGTGGTTCACCAAAACAAGGGCCTGGTTCTTCCATGTTCCGGTGTGGCCAACTACTTTTCCCTTCCAGCCGCATTGCTCTATCAGCCAGCCCGCGGCTAATTTTACCATGCCATTGCTCGCAGGGTAATGCACTACTTCGGGGTGTTGTGAATGAAGTTTCTCGAATTGCTCATTACCAATCACCGGGTTTTTGAAAAAGCTACCTGCGTTGCCAATAGTTGAAGGGTCGGGTAATTTGGATACCCGTATGTGAGAAACTACTTGCGATACATCTTTAATAGTAGGGTTGCTTATTCCACGGTTGGCCAGTTCCTGCTCTATCGCGCCATATTTCAGGTTGATGTTTGGAATAAGCGACAATTGGAACTTAACTGATACAATAATAAACTTCTCCTTCAGCTCATTTTTAAATATGCTGTCGCGATAGCCAAAGCGGCAATCTTCCTTGCTGAAGGCCTTAAATTCACCAGTAGCGATCTCAAAAGCACGGCAACTGCGGAAAACATCTTTCAATTCCACACCATAAGCGCCAATATTTTGTATAGGTGATGCACCAACCGATCCTGGTATCAGGCTCAGGTTCTCGATCCCGGCGTATTCACGGGCTACGCAGAAGTTAACCAGGTCGTTCCAAACTTCCCCTGCCCCGGCTTCAATAAAAACTTCTTCATGATTGATGCGATGTTCGATGCCCCGGATATTCATGCGGATAACCAACCCATTGAAATCTTTCACAAACAACATATTGCTGCCTCCGCCCAAGACCAGCCTGTCCATTTGCAGCCACTGCGGGTCCATAAACAGTTCGGCAAGTTCCTGCTCATTGTTGATCTCCACAAAATACCTCGCCGATATATCAATACCGAATGTATTAAAGTTCTTGAGCGAAAAGTTTTCGAGGATTTGCAGCATGGGTTGATTTTGGTATCTGATGGCGAATTTCGTAATTTAATTTGAAATTGCCTGCCGCCATTAAGAAAGGCCTTTCTTAATGGTGCAATCACCGCTTTTTTAACTATTTTAGAAAACTGATCACCTCTTAACTTAAAGGCATGGCATCTGCTACAATTCCTCAATCAACTACCGCTAACAAACCGGCCATCAACCCTATCCTTATTATAGGTGCGTTATTTTTCATTTTCGGGTTTGTTACCTGGCTAAATTCGGTATTGGTGCCTTATTTAAAAATAGCCTGCGATCTCAGCAGCAATGTACAGGCCTACCTGGTGGTGACAGCGTTTTATTTACCTTACCTGTTAATGGCCGTGCCCTCTGCCTGGCTGCTCAAAACCTTTGGCTTTAAAAACGGCATGGGCGCCGGACTGGTCATTATGGCGATCGGAGCACTCATATTTATCCCCGCGGCCATCACCCGCACTTATGTTCTCTTTTTGCTGGGCTTATTTGTACAGGGATCTGGCCTGGCGGTGCTGCAATCGGCATCAAACCCATTTATTACCATATTAGGCCCGCCCGAAAGCGCTGCCAAACGCATAAGTATCATGGGGATTTTTAACAAGGCAGCCGGTTCCCTGGCGCCCATAGCCTTAGGCGCGGTAGCACTAAAGGATATTGACGGTCTGAAGAGAAAGCTATTGACCCTGGATACCGTCCATAAGGCCGCCGAGCTGGATCAATTGGCCGCACGGGTTATCGTGCCCTATATTTTAATGGTTGTGGTGCTGATCATTTTGGCGGTGCTCATCTATTTCGTCAGCCTGCCGGAGATAGACACCAACCACGAGGATGAGAACGTGGCTGCCGCTAATGCCGGCAAAACCAGTATCCTCAACTTTCCGCACCTGATATTGGGCGTTATCGCCTTGTTCTTATATGTAGGTGCCGAAGTGATCGCCGGTGATTCTATCATCAGCTATGGATCGTCATTGAACATACCGCTGTCGACAGCCAAATTCTTTACTACCTGTACCCTGGTTTCGATGATCGTGGGCTACATCATCGGCATTGTATGTATACCCAAATTCATTACCCAGCAAAAAGCATTGGTGGCCTGCGCGGTGTTGGGCTTTATTTTAACCATATGCGCGCTGTTGGTACATGGTTATTACTCCGTATTCTGTATTGCTTTACTTGGCCTGGCAAATTCACTAATGTGGCCGGCCATCTGGCCCCTGGGTTTATCCGGACTGGGCAGATTCACCAAAATAGGCTCATCCTTGCTGGTGATGGGTAGCGCGGGCGCAGCAGTTTTCCCTCCCGTATATGGCCTGCTGGTCGATAAATTCTCCGCACAATCGGCCTATGCCATGCTGATCCCTATCTACTTGTTCATCCTTTATTTCGCGGCCATAGGATATAAAAAAGGCAGGCACGTGGTGGCGGTGTGAGGTGGCCCTTAATTGATAGCTAATAGGCGAATTTAAAAAGGAAGAGTAATTCTAAAATCGTCCCTATGGGCGTAAATAATTGTGGTTTTTGATTTCAGGATAAGCTGCTCTCCGGATATATCACCTTTATATATTCCGGCAAAAATATTTTTCAAAGAGTCGGTTGAGATGATAATACGCTCATTGTCGACCGATTTCCAATTTCCTGAAATAGAATTACTGTTTATTCCCGGAAGCGTTATAATATGATTAATATTATCCAAAACTATTCTCTCCAGGCAATCGGCTTCTCCATAATTATTTGTAACGCGCATGAAATATCCGGTCGTTTTTGGCCCGATCTGCTTACCCATGTAATCGATTCTATCAACACACCATGAATTTTGGACAATCAGGCCTGCCAGGGATGGTCTGAAAATAAGATAAAGCGCTGTTGTAAGTAAAGCTACGAATAGAAGAGTTGTAATTACTATTACATGTACTACACTTACTTTTTTTAGGAAAGGTATGGATTCCTTTTTCTTTTCAATTTGAGTTAACAGATCCGGCTTTATAGGTTCATCCCTGATGTAACCAAGTTCGGTTAAAATTTCAACTGCTATTGCTACATCCTGCTGCTGAACCTGCAGTTTAACACCACCAACCGCATTAGAATAAAGGTTATAAGCCTGAACAGTCAATTCATCTTTAACAAAGCATTGAATACCTTCAGATTCGAGCCTCCCCTTAATTATCCAGAGTTGCTGGGGATACATTACGGTTAAAACAGTTACAAAATCAGCCATGCAGCTAAATGTACTTTATTTTATACACTTAGGATTGACCCTTTTAAAAAATTGTCAATCCTTAATCCAAAAAACACTATTTTCACAGTTGTTTACTCCCTAACCTATTACCCTTAGCCGGCATGAAATTAAAAATACTTTTTCTAACGTTAATATTATTCCCCTGTTGCATTCAGGCCTTTTCACAGAGTTTCAGGGAACAATTCAAGTCTTCGCAAAACGATACCGCGGCACAATCAAAAGTGCTCATTAACTGGAACAAAGCCAATCCTGATGATCCTGAACTTTATGTTGCTTACTACAACTTCTATGTTAAAAAAAGCATGAGGGAGATGATCAATTTAGAAAGAACACAAAAAGGAGAAAAATCATTCGAGATAAAGGACCCAAAAACGGGCAAGGTGGTAGGTTATATGAACGATGGTGCTACCTATGATTTAGCGTTGGTAGAAAAAGGATTTCATTACATCGACATAGGGATTGAAAAATTTCCATCGCGGCTGGATATGCGTTTCGGCAAAGTATATATACTGGGGAAGATAGAGGATTACCAAAGATTTACGCAGGAAATTATTAAAACAATTGATTATTCGCAGAAGATCAATCTGAAATGGACCTGGACCGACAATAAGCCGGTTGATGATCCTAAAAAGTTTATGCTAAGTGCCGAACAGGATTATGTAATGCAGCTTTACAATGCCGGCGATAGCCAGCTGAATAACATGAAAGCAATAGCCGAAACCGTTTTAAAATATTACCCTGACGATGTGAAAAATCTATCAAACCTGGCTATTACTTATTTGATACAAAAAGATTATTCCAACGCACTCACCCCGCTGCTGAAAGCAGAAAAGATAGCGCCAACTGACTATATTGTACTGAATAATATTGCCTATTGTTATGATGCCAAAGGTGATAAGGGAAATGCTATCAAATATTATGAACTGACCGAAAAATACGGGGATGATCGCTCAAAGGAATCTGCGAAAAAGAAGTTGGCTGAGCTGAAAAAATAAATCGCATAAATTTCATAGGCCTTCCTTTATATCTTATCTTCAAAAATTAAATCCTTATCACGTGAAAAATCTTATCCGTATCTTTTTGTTTGTTGTTTTGGCTATTTCTTTGTCTAACTGTAAAAATTCCATTAAAAAGGGCTCTGCAGAATCAATAATAGACACTGCGGCAAAAATTAAGGAAGGATTTAAAAGCTTTGAAACACCTGTGCTTATTGATAGTTCGCAATATGTAATATACCCGCTAATTAAGGAAAAAGCAGAGGCAGGTGATAGCTATGGTAGCAGTTACAAAAGTTCATCCACAACCTATTGGAACCTGGTCTTTTACAACACATCCACAAAACAATACCATTTATTAGATACGATGAAAATGATCATTAGTTTTTTCGACAGGGAGGGCGATGTATCTAATGATCACTCAGCCGGCTCAGGCATAGCCGACAGGTTTATTTTTTATAAAATAACAACCACCGACTTTAATAAAGACGGCGAACTTGACGAGGATGATCGAAAATATCTCTACATTTCGGACAGGGCGGGTAATAATTTCAAACAAATTACGCCGGATAGTATGGATATTACAGGCTGGCACGTAGTTAAAGGCACGAGTAAAGTCTTGATAGACGCCATCGAAGACACCAATCATGATAAGAAGTTCGATGCTGAAGATGGGGTTATTCCATTAGTTTATGACCTCGTTAAGGGCGGAGTAGTTGAGCCTGTTTTTAATGATAAATTCCGGACCGATACGAAGAAATTATTCAAAAATAAATGGCAGTTGCAAAAATCTGATCCTAAGAATTGACAACTTTTTAAAAGTTGTCAATTCTTCATTTTCCTAAATCCGCTCTTGCAAAACTGCAAACTGCCGACCGGAAACTGCCAACTTAAATA
>DATHKT010000046.1:0-42081 GCA_035489035.1 Mucilaginibacter sp. | reverse complement strand
TTTGGGATGATCGCCTGCGTAATGATATTCCCTTTAGCATTTATAGCAGGGCCGGTAAGAGGAATACCCATCTATTGGCGGTTTATCGATTGCTCTTTTGGTATTATCGGTTTTATTCCGCTTTATTATACAAGAAAGTATATCAAACAACTGACAGGTATAACAGCCCCTATTTCACCTTAATAAGGTAATATCCCGCGACACCAAGAATAGTTAGTTTTTTATCATCCTCGATTTTGAAAGTGAAATCATGCATCTGAAATGTTACACCATAATGCTCAGTCTGCCGGCTCATACTTAAAGCCTCCGGCAACTTAAAAACTCTGAAATTGTCTGTTTCATAATCCGGGTCCTTGTACTTGGCTAACTTTTGTTCGTTTTTAATTAAACTATCAGCGATCGTTTTTAAATTAAATGATATTTTTTCATTGTTCAGTGCTAGTACATAAACTTGGTTTAAATCAGCTATACTTACGGATTTGATGCGTCCTGTTGCTAAGGTAGTTGTATCACGCTCTCCATCATCTGTATAATTAAATACATAGTCATAGTCTTTTACATCTAAAAGCCGGGTATTTTTAACTTTTATTTGGTAGGTTATTTGATCTGAAAGATTATTAGAAAATTTATCCAGCCCTAAATATTTCTCGGCCCAGTCTGTTTTTCTCCGTTTTAATTCATACTCACTTAAATAGCTGCTGTATTTGTAAAGGTCTTTATTGTTGATATCTTTAACCCTGTTAAGCGAATCGCTCACAAAATCAAGGTCTTTGATTACATATGGCTGTATCGAGGAGAGGCCATCATTATTGACCAGGTAATACAATTCTTCCTGCGCATTCTTGCCGTCTTCATCTTTAACTTTAAACTTGTTTAGTGGCACAAGCTTACCATCCTTAAAAGCACCGTATTTTTTAAAGATATTAAGAAAGATACGCGTTTGCGAGTATTTGGAAACATTAAAAGAGCTCAGCGGGCCATAAATAGAAAGCAGTGTGAGTATGCAAAGCGAAACGGGAATGAGCTTAATATTCTGTTTTTTCGAGAGTAGAAAATAGATCGTGATACAAAACAGCCAAAACGCTAATGCGATAAGGTAGTATCGCGGAACGGTTACACCATAAGGTATCACCCTTGACCATATTGCCAGGAAGAGCAGTATTACCAGCGGGATCAGCAAAAAGTAAAAACTGCGTGCATAAATTTTTATCCATTTGTTACCGGCCTGCTCGCGTACGGGGTAAACCAGCAATATCGAAAGTATTCCAAAAACCGAATAGCCTAAAATCAGGTTGGATACCAGCCCTTTAGGCAGGCGCCATTCGATAAGAATTTTTATTTCATAGGCTAAAAGTATGGCCACGTATACGGTAGCCAAAGGGATAAGCACGTATTGGGTAAATATCTTTAATCCTTTTGGATAAGATATATCTTCATCAAGGGATCGCGTATCTGCGGGAACTCCCGCCAGGAAAAACAAGGTATTAAAAATGCCGATGATCCAAAACCACATGATTCCGTAAGTATTATTCCACAGTTTGATCCCGAATAAAAACTTAGTAGCTTCTATCGCGGCAGCTAAACCCAGAAACAACACCCCGCTGTACAATGCCGATGTTAAAAACCGGAGGAATAGTGTTTTGTTGAATTGCCAGAAACCATGGATATGCCCTTTGGCTGTAAATGCTGCAAACGCAACCAACAAGTGAAAACCCAGGCTGAGCATGAAAAATCTTAAATAATCATAAGATCGCAATAAAGGGTTAAGTGCGAAAAATAAGCAGGCGGCCGCTATAAACACAATAATTTTTAAAATTACCGTGGATGAAGTTTTCAGATTCCTGCTTTCAGCAAACAGGGTTGCCGATAAACTAAGTAACAACCCCAGGTTAGCGGTCATCATGATTCGAAGATATGGCCCTGCAAAGGGATCGAAGTAGGTCGCCCTGTTAAGAGAGATTGTAGCAGCTATAGTGCCGGCCAGTGCAAACGCTATC
Source organism: Mucilaginibacter sp. (assembly GCA_035489035.1). Taxonomy (GTDB): domain Bacteria; phylum Bacteroidota; class Bacteroidia; order Sphingobacteriales; family Sphingobacteriaceae; genus Mucilaginibacter. Next base: position 40,084 of record DATHKT010000046.1, on the reverse strand, counting down.
TCAAACGGGAAACGCATTAAGGTGCTTTTAACACTCTCGGCAAGGCTTTTTATAGACGGAAATTTCATGATGCGGTAAGGTTTGATCCACCCAATGTAGGCAAATTTGATATTATAATGTAAAAAACTCGTCCCAATACCCCGGTCAATTGCTTTTCACACATTAGTGATTATATTTGCGTTCCAAAAAACGTCATTTAGATACTAATGAGAGAAATACAATTCAGAGAAGCGCTTCGGGAAGCAATGAACGAAGAGATGCGTAAGGACGATAAAATATACCTGATGGGTGAAGAGGTGGCTGAATATAATGGCGCTTATAAAGTGAGCCAGGGTATGCTGGATGAGTTTGGGGCCAAACGCGTGATCGATACCCCTATCTCTGAATTGGGTTTTGCCGGTATCGGCATTGGCTCGGCCATGAATGGTCTGCGCCCGATCATCGAGTTCATGACCTTTAACTTTTCGCTGGTAGCTATCGACCAGATCATCAACGGCGCTGCCAAGATCATGTCGATGAGCGGAGGCCAGTTTTCGGTGCCTATCGTATTTCGCGGCCCTACGGGTAACGCGGGTATGCTAAGCTCACAACACAGCCAGTGTTTCGAAAACTGGTATGCCAACTGCCCGGGTTTAAAGGTGGTTGTACCATCAAATCCTGCGGATGCCAAAGGCTTGTTAAAATCAGCTATACTTGATCCTGACCCGGTTATTTTTATGGAATCAGAATTGATGTATGGCGATAAAGGTGAAGTACCCGAAGAAACTTATTATATACCGCTTGGCAAAGCCAATGTGACCAAAGAAGGCACTGATGTTACTTTAGTTGGTTTCGGCAAGATCATGAAAGTGGTTAACGCCGCTGCTGCCGAACTGGAAAAAGAAGGCATCCATGCTGAAGTGATCGACCTGCGTACCGTTCGCCCTATTGATTACGAAACCGTGATCAACTCGGTTAAAAAGACAAACCGTTTAGTGATCGTTGAGGAAAGCTGGCCATTAGGCTCCATCGCTACAGAAGTTGCCTTTAAGGTACAGAAAGATGCGTTTGATTACCTGGATGCGCCTATCCTGCGCATTATGGGTGGTGATGTTCCATTACCTTATGCCCCAACCCTGATACAGGAATACCTTCCAAATCCCGAAAGAGTGATCAAAGCGGTTAAGGAAGTGATGTATGTAAGCAAATAATGCCCTGAGTTAAAATATTCTGAAAGGCCCCGGAAAACGGGGCCTTTTTAGTTAATGCCTCCTAAAAATCAACAATGGAAACAATAACAGTTAAAGACAGTAACGGAAACCAGTTAAATGACGGCGACTCGGTTATATTGATCAAAAGCCTGAAGGTAAAAGGTGGCGGAGTCACGCTAAAACAGGGAACGCTGATAAAAAAGATCCGCCTTACCGATAATGATGAAGAAGTTGATTGTAAGGTTGATGGGATGAGTATCGTACTCAAAGCCTGCTTTTTGAAGAAGAAATAAGCTTTGTATTTTGACATAAAAAAAGCGGCTAAATGCCGCTTTTCTTTTTTCGTTTATATTCTTAAGATGAAGCAGGGCTCCAGCCATCGCTCCAGCCATTACCACCCGTATTTTTGGTATCCTTTACCAGTTTTTCGTACTTAACTTTTTGTGCAGGATTTAATACAGTTTTAATCTTTTTAATAGTAGCAGTACGCAATGGCGCAATAGCTACTACCATTTTATTGGTATTGCCGTGCTCTTTTACTTTGATCTTTTCAAATTTCTCCGATGACTCCTTGTAAATAGCCGCTACTTTAGTGGTCTGGTCGTCAGTCAATTTTAATTGCTTTTGCAGCCCTTTAGCTTTCTCAACAGGATCGGTAGTAGGTTTTGCAGCCTGGGCAAAGCTTGCTGATGTTATCCCGATAAACAAACAGCATATAAGCAGGATTTTTTTCATGGTCTTTAAGTTTTGTGCTTTAATGAGTTAAATGTAACCTATATTTTACATAAACAGAAAAAATCACTATTTGATTTATTATAATATATAAAAATATGCCTTTCAAGTTTATTTTACCCCGGCCGTCATGGGCATGCACAAAGGCACACCTGTCTTGTGTTTAAAAGTTAATTTTTTCAAATGGATAACTTCTGCCTGGTCATTCCCTTCGGTGATATGCAAAAACTGGTTAGGTGAGACGTTTTTAAAACGCTGCACAGCCTGGCTTCCGGCCCATTTTATTTCGATCTCATCAATTGTTTTGGCCTGCCCTATCCCGATCTCCTGCTGCAAAGGGTTTGAACCAAAACTCCCACCTGAATTAACATCTTTATAAACACTGCGTTTAATGCCGTTTTCGGCAAACGTTATTTTAATGTGGCTGCCTATCGCGGCTTTGTTTGCTTTGGTGCCCTCCAATTTCAGGCTGATCCAGTTGTTATTGCTTTGACCGGGGTTTACATACAGCGAGCTGGTATATGAATCGCCGCTGAACGCGCCACCCATTTCTGCAAAAATATCCTGAATACCAGTATTCCTCAGATCGGCAAATGCTACGCCATGCCCTTTTTGCAAATTGCCCATGCGCGATGATGTGGTAACATCCCCAAATTTTTTACCGCCGACATTTCTAAACAATTTATTCGGCACCAGCGATTTAAAGTCAGGGTTACCGGTACCAAAATACATATCCAAATAGCCGTCATTATCAATATCACCAAAGTTCGCACCCATGCTGTATACTACCTTGTCGAGCCCTGTTTCTTTGGTGACATTGGTAAAGGTGCCGTCATGGTTGTTCCTGTACAGAAATATATTACCGGCACCAGGTATTGGTTTACCCATTCCTTCGGCAGCAGCGTAATAGGCAAGGCTCGTGGTAAAATGATAATCAGCCGCCATGATATCGGGCCAGCCATCATTATTATAGTCATAAAACCAGGTGGTGAAAGTACTTTCCCTATTACTGCTGATGCCTGATGTTTCGGTTACGTCCTCAAAGTCTACAGCCATGCCTGCTTTTTTCTTGTTTTTTAACAGGTACTTCCTGCCATCCATGGTAGACAGGAATATATCGGGCCAGCCATCATTGTTATAATCGGCTACGGTTGCCCCTTTTACAAACGGCGTGAAAGCGCAATGAGCACTTTGGACCACATTAGTAAAGGTGCCATCGTGATTATTGATGTATAGCATACAAGTATGCGTTCCTCCCTCATCCAAACCCGGCGAATTTTCAACACCGATAAACACATCCAACCAGCCATCGTTGTTAAAATCGGCCCAGGCGGCTGCCTGTGTAGGATGAAAAAAGAGCAGGCCACTTTGTGTAGTAACATCCGTAAAGGTGCCGTCGCCATTACTCCGCAGCAGTGAAGCAGGCTGATTTCCATAACCATGAGCATTCCAGGCGCCGCGCAGAACAAAAATATCCATATTGCCGTCATTGTTATAATCGGTTTGCTGGATGTTTAAGCCGCCGGTTATGCCTTTTAGCCCGCTTTGTTCAGTAACGTCGCTAAACGTACCGTCTTTGTTATTTTGAAAATAGTGCATGGGGTCATTCAAATCCCAACCCGATGTTACAATATCCAGGTAGCCATCGTTGTTAAAATCATCAATAATAACTCCGCCTGCACGGCCATTTATGTTCAGGCCCAGGTCCGCGGCCATGTCTGTAAAGGGTTTTACCTTGTAACCCGTATCTGCATCCAGGTTGGGTATCAAAAACTCGTGGGGCACATCTTTTGGATAACGGCCAAGCGTCATATAAGCAATATTGAGCAGCCATTTTGATTCCAGGTCATCAGGATGAACCTTCAGGATCGCTTCGTATACATCGATAGCTTTCTGCGAGCCTGTTTTTATCTTGTGCACTCCTTCATCTTTTATCGGGAATATGCATGATGAACCGGTGTGACTCAACATGCAGTTACTGCGCTCGCCCAGCCGCATGTAGGCCATTGCTACGTCAGGCATCAGCATATCTAATGACATCAGGTCGGCCCGGTCAAGCAGGCCCTGGTAAATTTGTACGGATTGTTCCTCGTGGCCAACCTTAAGGGCAAGCGATGCTTTTAAAGATAGCAGTCTCATATTTTGGCTGTTCTCTTTAAGCATAAGTATCGAGTCGCTATAAGCCATTTTGGCTTCAGGGTTAAAGGGGTTTGAGAAGCTATTATTCTTATCTCTCAGTGCCTGGAGTATCTCCAGCATTTGCTGATGGGAAGATGGGCCTTTATTAATAATAATAAAACTGAACGTAAGCAGCAGTAAGACGACCGCGCCCACAACAATTCCTATATTTCTTTTTTTGAATTTCATGATCTTAAATTTTTAACAACACCCGGGTATGTCAGCACAAGCTAAAAATGCATGGATACCGTACAGATGCCTTTGTATCGGGCTAATAGATTTTTTTAAATTTTGCGGTATTCCACAGATCTCACATACCTTCAAAGTGCCATTTGGAGGCAGATTAAAAAAGGATAATAATTGAAATAAATTGGATCAATGACCGCAATCACACAGCAAATAATAGCAGCCGGCGAATACGATTAGGCAGGCCTTACCTGCACAGCATGATTCCGCGAAATTTGATTTAAGAAAGGGTGATCTGCGCTTCGGGCGGCTGGCCGGGGCTGGCAATGGAAGTATTGGCCAGGCTTGAATTGGTATAATCAGAAGTTTGCGTTAAGGTTACTACCGGCGACAAAAACCAGAATTGAGCAAGCTGATAATTGTATTCGCTCAAGCTAACCACTTTGCCAAAAGGCACATGGGCTTTTTTATTGAACGGAATGTCAGCGATCTTCCGGGCATCGATTATATTTTGGTTGGATAGTTTGGTTTTGGAATAATTAGGCACGCACATCAGGTAAACAGTATCCCTGGTCATCTTCAGCTTTACATAATTGTAGCTGTTTTCCTTAAACTTAACCTGCCCGCTGATATATACATATTCTTTCCAGTTCTGGATGGTGGGCATATTCACCGGGACTTTTACTTCAACGAGGTCATCTATTTTATAATTATTCTGGCTGATCTGCTTGTCAAATAACCGGTTGGATTGATAAACGCAATAGGCATAAAGCGCCATGTGCCCGTAAAGGCTAAACAGGTGCAGCAGCAGCATGGATATCGCGAATAATTTCTTCATTAAGGTTTGTAGTACCCGGGAACTATCGGGGTATTTAATATTTAAATATACGGTGTAATATTTGTAAATAAGAAATATATCGATCAGTCCCTTACAAAAAAGCCCCGCCTGCATAATGCAGGCGGGGCTTTCCAAATATTCTTAGTGCTTATCTTTTATTTTCTGCCACCGAAAATACGAAGCATCGATACAAATAAGTTAATGAATGTTGTGTACAAAACAAAAGCACCTATAAGTACCAGTTTTCTTGTGCTATCAGTGCCAAATTGAACGCCTTCGCCAATTCTCTTTAGCATTTGCATGTAATAAGCAGTTAAGCCGATCATAATAGCAACGAAAACAAAACTTATGATATAGCTAAGTTGTGCACTGCCCAAAAAGAAATTAACAAAACCTACAGCAAATGCGCCGAAAAATAGCATGATCAAAATCGAACCAAATTTGGTCAGATCCATATTAGTTGCATAGCCCGCTATTGCCATTATGCCAAACAGTAATGCTGAACTTAAGAAAACACCAAATATAGAGGTTGATGTATAAATAAGACCAAGAAAACTAAGGCTGATACCTGTTGTTACAGCATAAGCAATAAACAGGAATAATAAAGTAGGATAAGATATGCGGTTAAACCCAAAGCTTATTACAAATGAAAAAGCAACAGGAGCAAATATTGCTGCATATCCTAATCCGGTAAGGCCGCCCGCTTCACGATTTACCAATAGACGAAGTAAAGTGTTACTTGAATAAAACTCGAAGGCGGTAAGGGCCGATATACCTAAGGCAACAAACATCCATATAAAGACATTAGCCAGGTATTTTTTTGAAGATGCTGATTCTTCTATCTGGATCACATTGGTGTAACCCTGGTTTTGATTTTCCATTATTTAAAATTGATTTTTTATTTATACGAATTTAGGTAAAAAAGAACCAAGAGTCAAGATGCAAGAAAAGATCTATAATGCCTTTTCCATCTTTGACTCTTGGTTCTTGACTCTTGGTTCTTGACTCTTGGTTCTAACTCTCAAACAACTAACTAAGTCTCTTCACCAATTGCTCCTCCACCTTTTTAAATACCTGTATGGGTTTCAAATTGCGCCATACCACATCGTCCAGCTCGCCGCCGAAGTTGATATAGTAGTCGATATTGTTGCGTTTGAATTCTTCTATCACATGCTCCCTGAAATTGATCCCCGCTATCCAGCCATCTTCCACATCCTGGAACCATTCTTCATAATAGCAATCGTCCGACGAATGAAAATTCAATACGTTCTCGCCTATCAATATAAACTTGTTGATACCGTTATCCACCATCAGCTCCAATATCTCGCGCTTCATCAGCATAATATCGTTGTTGATGGCATCGTTCCATTCGCCTATCAGTTCAATAATTGAATACCCTTTTTCGTAATCGGCATACAACACTTTTAAGTACAGAGTGTTCGACCCAAAAGAATCCCATTGCGGGTGCAGCAGATAATTGTACACCTGCTTATCAAACTCAAACTCATTATATTCAGTAGCATAAAAAGGCGAATATTCGTCCTCTGATGCTACATAGTCATCTCTCCATTTGTAATATGGCTCTATCTCGTGCATATTCTCCAACTCTCCCCTCCACAGGGATTTTATTTGTTTAAATTAACCATCTGCATATTCACGCATCTGCACATTTACCACGCAGCCGCACACTTACTTCGCTTGCATATATACCTCGACGGCTTTCCTTACGCTGCCGTATTTTAGTAAAAGGTCTTCGGCGTCATGCACGCCCAGGCCGGTATAGTTCATTACCATACGTGTTCCGCGGTCAACCAGTTTATGATTGGTTAACTGCATATCCACCATTTTATTACCCTTTATCCTGCCCAACTGTATCATCACCGTGGTTGTCAGCATGTTTAAAACCAATTTTTGCGCGGTCCCCGCCTTCATCCGGGTGGAGCCTGTTACAAACTCCGGCCCTGTAATTACTTCGATAGGAAACTTTGCTTCGGCGGCTACAGGGCTCCCGCCATTACAAACGATACAGCCGGTTACGATATTTTTCTGGTTAGCCATACGCAAACCACCGATCACATATGGAGTAGTACCCGATGCTGCGATACCTACCAACACATCCCTATCGCTGATACGGTAGGCAGAAAGATCTTTCCAGGCTTGTTCAGTATCATCTTCGGCAAATTCAACCGCTTTCCTGATAGCTATATCGCCACCTGCTATAATTCCTACCACCCTGTCAAAAGGAACACCGAAGGTTGGTGGCACCTCTGATGCATCCACCACGCCCAAACGCCCACTGGTGCCTGCACCGATATAAAAAAGGCGACCATTGTTGCGCATTTTTTCGGTAATTACAGCTGCCAGTTTCTCTATCTGCGGAATAGCTTTTTTAACAGCCGCCGCAACAGTTTGATCCTCCTTATTGATATTTTCAAGGATCTCGGCCACCGGCATTTGCTCCAGGTTGTTGTAATGAGAGTCTTTTTCGGTGGTCCTGTCCATCTTAATGTAATTCTTTTAACAAAATTCGTGAAAATTCGTCAAATGCAAGGGTACTACAATATATAAATTATTTGCTGTCACACCCAATGCTTAACTTTGTTCGTATAAATTAAAAATGAAAAAAGCTGCCGCTATTATTTTCAGGTCGTTGATCCTGATATTGCTGGGCATAGCCATTGGCTTAATGCTGAGCGATAATATGCGCCGTAGTTTGTCATTAACTGCTAATAATAAAATTTCGAGGGTTCTGCACCTGGTGCGTCAGAATTACGTTGATTCAGTCAATGTAGATAGCCTGGAAGGGGTCACCGTAAATAATTTCTTACAAAACCTCGACCCACATTCGCTTTATTTGCCCCCGCAACAGGCACAATCCATCAATGAGCGACTGGATGGCGGATTTAACGGTATTGGTATCGAATATATTTTGCTGCGCGATACCCTGGTTATTACCCAGGTTTATGACGCCGGCCCGGCCCAGGTTGCCGGTATAAGGCCGGGCGACAGGGTGATCGATGTGAACAGCAAAAAGTTCGCGGGCACCAGGCTGACACAATCTAAAGTAAATTATATTTTCAGGGGCGAAAAGGGCTCCGAGATCGCGCTATCAGTAATTCATCCTGCAGGCAAAGCGATAAAAGTGTACCATGTAAAGCGCGGGCATGTAGACCTAAGCAGCCTGGATGCATCTTATTTAGCTGCCCCATCAACAGGATATATCAAGATCAGCAAATTTGCGGCTACTACGGATACGGATTTCAGGGATGCCTTAAAAAAACTAAAAGCATCCGGTATGCAAAAGCTGGTGCTTGATCTGCGTGGCAACGGGGGCGGGTACCTCAATTCGGCTACCGAGCTGGCAAGCGAGTTTTTGGATAAAGGCAAACTGATCGTTTTTACCAAAGGAGTGCATGAGCCGCGCGCAGATTACATGGCAACTGATTCGGGTTTGTTTAAGCAGGGCAAGCTGGCGGTTTTAATTGATGAATATTCTGCCTCGGCAAGCGAGATATTAGCGGGGGCATTGCAGGATTTTGACAGGGCAACCATTGTGGGCCGCCGTTCTTTTGGTAAGGGATTGGTGCAGCAGCAGTTTCCATTTGGCGATGGCTCGGCCATCAACCTAACTGTAGCACGATATTATACGCCATCTGGCAGGTCGATACAAAAATCATATAAACTGGGTATCGAAAGCTACCGCAATGAGCTGGCCGACAGGATGCAGAAAGGTGAGCTTTTTTCTGAACAAAGTTACCTGGCTGATAGCAACCTTAAAAAAGCTACCACCTTCCATACTTCAGGCGGGCGAAAGGTATTCAGCGGCGGCGGTATATTGCCGGATGTGTTTGTTCCGGCAGATACTACGGGGAATACAACACTGATACAGGAATTAAATGACCAGCAGCTTTTTAACGCTTTCGTGATCGATAAAATGCAGGTCGTGCTTAACAGTTTTAATACCGATGACAGTTTTGTAAACAAGTACAATGTCAGCAGCGATCAGTATGATGACTTTATCCTTTATGCCTCGAAAACGCTGAAGGAAATGGACTCGCAGGAGGTAAAAGTTTCTAAAGATAATATCCGGCTTTTGCTTAAGGCCTTTGCAGCCCGCTATAAATGGGGCGATACCGCCTACTACCAGGTGCTTAACAGTACCGACAATACGCTGAAAAAAGCGATTACAGCCATTAACTAAAACACCACAAAGCCCGAATAAAACCCCAGCAGCTGGCCATTATCATCACGGAAATAGCCTAAAGGGTATTGAGCATGTTTAGGGCTTACCGCCCACGCTTTGGTGAAGGTTGACGAAGCATAACCGTATCCATTCAAATTATAATAGCCAAACTCTGCTACCAGGCACGAATCCTTGAAACTGGCGGCGTGGTAACCGTTTTTATCCAATTCGGCTAAATAAAGCTTTCTTAGTTGGGCATAGGATAATGCTGCCTGGGTATTTAAGTCGATAGCCGTATATCTTATGCCGCTCATCGACTGGAAAACGCCACTCTTGAAATGATAGCCAAAATCGTTATTTAAAACCCGTAGCCCGTTGATATATTGAACAGCATAAATATGCTGATAAACGCCCGCCTCAGTGCCTTGTTTAACCGTATCGTTTAAGGTCAGGATCTCAAAACCCAGGTTAGTATAAGGGATATTATTTTGTTTTAGTAATTGAACGGCCGCCAATGAATCAGCACCGGTGAGATAGCGCTGCCTTGTGCGATTGATACAGCCATTATCGCCCGGCAGATCACTTTTTTTGCAGGAGGTTGCCAGGACCAACACCAGTAAAATGAAACACACATTTTTCATAAGATCAGTTTTAGTGATATTACGGAAGGATATGACATTGTGCGACAGTAGATGCTAAAATAAAAACGGCACGCTACCTTTCTTTCAGTTGGAAATAGATTAGTTCGCCGGTATCATCACGGAAATAAGCCACAGGGAAATTTGAACCGTCAGCATGGATCTGCCATGCTTTGATACAGATGGGCGATGTGTAGGGAAGTAGTTTGTTAAGGTTATAATAGCCGAATTGAGCGGTAAGGCATGAATCCTTATAAGAAGCAGCCATAGCCTGGTTGTTTATCCCCTCGTCAAGGAAGGCTTGTTTTAGTTTTTCAAATTGGAAGGTTGGTTTTGTGTTGAGTTTGATAGGGTCATTATATTTAAAAGGCAACCCCCAAATAAACCCGAATTTGAAGGTATAAGTCAGGTCGCCATAAAAAACAGGCAGGCCATTTTTAACTTGCGTGGCTGTGGCAAATTGGAAATAGTCATGTGTAAGATCAGTATTGGTGTGCCAGTTTGATGTGTAACCATAAAAAACGAGGCTATCGGAGCTTATAGTATTAGATTGCAATAACACTGCGACCGTAATGCTATCCGCGACCGACAGGTGCGGTAAGGCTAAACTCCGGTGAATACAGCCATAATCTATTTTGGCAATGTTTTCCTTTTTGCAGGATGCAAAAACCAATAATGCAAACAGGATACAACTGAATTGTTTCATATCTATCTGCAAGGTAATAAAAAGGTATATAATTTACCCGGAGTATAAACTACTTCTGCCTGAAAAATACCTGTATTGGCACGCCGGTAAAATCAAAGTTCTCCCGAAGCTTGTTTTCTATAAAGCGGTAGTACGGCTCTTTTAGATATTGCGGCAGATTACAGAAGAAGGCGAACATGGGTGATGTGCCGGCTATCTGGGTGACATATTTTATTTTAACATACTTACCCTTTGTGGATGGCGGCGGATAGTGCTCAATAATCGGCAACATTACGTCATTCAGTTTGGAGGTAGGTATTTTCTTCTTGCGGTTGTCATAAACCTGCTGCGCGGTCTCGATCACCTTTAAAACCCGCTGTTTCTCGGTAACTGAAGTGAATACGATAGGCACATCAGTAAACGGGGCTATCTTATCGCGTATCTGCTCTTCAAATACCTTAATGGTTTTGTTATTCTTTTCGATCAAATCCCATTTGTTCACCACGATAACGATGCCTTTTTTATTTTTTTCGGCAAGGTGGAAAATATTAACGTCCTGCGATTCGATACCTTCAACCGCGTCTATCATCAGGATCACTACATCAGCTTCCTCCAGCGCCTTAATGGTACGCATCACCGAGTAAAATTCGATATTCTCTTTTACCTTGGTTTTCTTGCGCATCCCAGCAGTATCTACCAGCATAAAATCATGCCCGTATTGGTTGTAATGGATATGGATGGAGTCGCGTGTGGTGCCGGCTATCGGGGTAACGATGTTACGATCCTTGCCAATCAAAGCATTGATGATGGATGACTTGCCCACATTGGGCCTGCCTATGATGGCAAACTTGGGTAACGCATTCTCTTCTGTAATTTCCTCGTCAAAACTTTTTACAACCTCGTCAAGCAGTTCGCCCGTTCCGGAGCCTGTCATAGAAGAGATACTATAGATCTCACCCAAACCAAGGCTATAAAATACGGTAGCGTCAGCTAATTGCGAATTGTTGTCGAGTTTATTTACCACTACATGCACGGGCTTTTTGCTTCTGCGCAACAATGTGGCTATTTCATCGTCAAGGTCAGTAATACCGGTGGTTACATCCACCATAAACAGGATCACGGTAGCTTCTTCAATGGCGATAATCACCTGTTCGCGTATAGCAGCCTCAAAAACATCTTCGGAGTTGGCCACATAGCCCCCGGTATCGATAACGGTAAAGGAATGGTGTGTCCACTCCGCAACACCATAATGGCGATCGCGGGTTACACCGCTGAAATCGTCAACAATAGCTTTGCGGCTTTCTGTCAATCGGTTATATAAGGTGGATTTGCCCACATTGGGCCTGCCCACTATGGCTACTATGTTGCTCATTGTTAAATAGATTCAGGAATCAAGAGCCAGGAGTCAAGACTCTCCGGCCTGGTTCTAATACAATATTAAATTTTTATCTTGAATCTTGATTCTTGGATCTTGATTCTGATATTAGTCTTCGTACCCAAACTTTTTCAGGTAATTTTTTTTGCTGCGCCAGTCGGCGATCACTTTTACAAACATCTCCAGGAAAACCTTCTTCTGGAAAAATTCTTCCATATCCTTGCGGGCATAGGTGCCTACCTTTTTCAGGGTTTCGCCGCCTTTACCGATCAGGATATTCTTTTGTGAATCACGTTCCACAATAATTTCCGAACTGATGCGGTACAAATTATCACCCTCAATAAATGCGGTGATGATCACCTCGGTACTGTAGGGTATTTCCTTTTCGTATATCTTAAATATCTTCTCGCGAATGATCTCCGAAGCAAAAAAGCGGTCGTTACGGTCGGTCAGCGCGTCCTTTTCATAATAGGCGGGATGCTCCGGCAAATGCTCGATCACAAAATTCATCACCGCCAATACATTGTGGTCCTTCAAAGCTGAAACTGCGAATATCGCCTTTGGATTCAGTTTCTCCTGCCAGTATTCAACCTTGGCTTTTACAGTTTCTTCGTCTGATTTATCGATCTTGTTGATGATCACACACAATGGCGCTAACGAGCCCTGCAGCTTTTCGAGCACATCGCTTTCATCATATTTCTCATTAATATCGGTAACCAGCAATATCAGGTCGGCATCCACGATAGAACCGTTTACCTGGTGCATCATGGTTTCCTGCAAAGCGTAGTGCGGTTTGATGATGCCCGGCGTGTCCGAAAACACGATCTGGTAGTCTGCCTCGTTCACAATTCCAAGTATCCTGTGCCGTGTGGTTTGAGCCTTAGGCGTAATGATGGACATTTTTTCGCCCACCAGCGCGTTCATAAGGGTTGATTTACCCGCGTTGGGCTTACCAATTATACTTACAAAACCTGCCTTATGACTCATAAAAAAATATATAAAATTTTATTTGGACTGCAAAGAAACGAATTATATCTTTGCAGTCCAATTAAAACGGAGTGCAAATTGCATTTTTGACAATTGGAAGCAACTTTCCGAAGTTATGATCGGATCGCAACATACAGAATAACAGTGCGGGATGGAGCAGTTGGTAGCTCGTCGGGCTCATAACCCGAAGGTCGTAGGTTCGAGTCCTGCTCCCGCTACCTCAGAAACAGGCAGTTACGTTAGATCGTGACTGCCTTTCTTTTTTTTGTTAAAACAATGTTTAAACATTTTGGCAAAAAACATTGTGGCTAGCCAGCCGGATGCCGCTTCGTGCAGCACCTTTTCTATATTAAAATTACAAAAAAAATTTAATTTTTTGCTGTTGTGGAATACGTAATTTATAAATATTCATGACCTTTGATTGAGTTCGATTCTGCTGCTCCCTACTTCAAAGTAGCCCTTTACATATATTTGAACGGTCCTGACTATGTTAAATTCGGTGCGATTGTATCTACTCGGAACCAAGTCGTTAATTGAGTTAATGCAGCTTCAGATAATTTTTGAGTAAACACCAGTGCGAGTCTTTTTTGAGGGCGTGAGCAGGCTACATAAAATAAGTTCCGGTTGCGTTCGAAGGAATCTATTTTATCCTTAGGGACCGCTGACGCCCATTCCAACATCTGATTCCAGTTGTAAAGGTTCCATCCCCTGCCTAAAATTACCATCACATTTTCAAACTGTGCACCCTTTACCCCATGCTTGGTTGAGAAAAGCGTTTTGTCATCCACAAAGTTGCTAAAAGCCGATAGTTCTTGAAAAGGTACGTTTCGGATGGTTTGCAGTCGCGTAAATTTGATTGTTTCTTCTTCAGTCCTTTCTTCTTCCTTTTTCAGAAGTATTTCTACAAATTCCTTTTCGCTATTTAGAATTCTCTCCGGTAATCTAGGCCTTTTAATTTTCTTGATATGGTCAATAACCTGCCCTATATTTCCTGTTTCCCTTAATTTTACCAGTGTCACCAACTCCTGGTGCCATTGTACTTTGTCTGCATGGATCCTGATTTTCGGCGATTTCAAATTCAGGTATTTAAACATCTCCCCATATTTACCGGCATTGAAAGCCAAGGCGGCGGGCTCAATGATATCGACTAAAAAAGAGATATAAGGGTGATTTTTCTTCAGCAGATCTTCAGTATCCGGGAATACGGATAATAGATGGTGATAACCCTGTTCAGCGGCTAAAACATTGTTGGTCAGCATCAGGATTTTCGTTTCGCCCGCGTTGAATGACCAGCCTTTTTTTTCCAACGCGATTCGCGCACTGGACATAAAATCATGCGCTGCAATTTCGGGTAAGTCATCTTTCCAGTGCGCTTCCGTCCGTCGGAGACCTGTCCAGTTATTGGAGTGGAAAATGGTTACTTCTCCTAATGATGTTGGATCGGCTGGATTTTGAGGAAGCTCAGGTCGCATCCGGTTGAGCGATTCCACGATCAGCCGGTCAGATCTAAAATTGGCATTTTTGCCAATTACTTCCATCTTTTCCGCCGGAGCGGTAATCAACCCAATGGAGGAAGAACCGTAAATTTTCTGCCAGTGATCACCGAAAAAGCCGATCAGTGGACCATTCACCCCCTCGATAAAATAGTTGACAATAGCAGGTGCCAGCAGGCGACTGGTGTCCTGATATTCATCGATTAAAATTACGGGAAAGCGTGTTTTGACCACGTTTCTAAATTTAGCATCTCCCAGCAGTAGTGCCATCAGTTTGATCACATCGTCATGATGTAAAAAAGCTTCATCCGCTGTTAGCTTAGGGTATCCCAAATTATAAATCACTTCCTGATGGACTAGTGCCGTCTCCGCACACCTTTCCCCCCAGCGGTCAGTCAGCGAGGGAAGGAAGGAACGCAAAGATTTTTGAAAGCCTTTGATTAAATCCCAGCAAAAAGCATGAATCGTTTCCGCATAAACGACCGGATGATTATCAGTACGAGACTGAATTTCGTCTTTGGCAACATTGGTATAGGTGATACAAGCGATCCGCTTATTCGCTTTTAAAAACTGTGGCCCATCCGCATCGATCAGAAACTTCAAGGCCTTAATCAAGGTGTAGGTTTTGCCTGCACCGGCGCCGGCTTCCAGCCGGAAGCTTTTGCGGGCTTTTAAAGTTCCGATGACTTTATTCAGGCAAACTACGGATGCCTCTTCGGCCGGATTAATGACTTTCGCTTCCATCATTTACCTTTTTTACAACATCAGTCATCAGGTCTTTTGCTGCCTTAGCAATGATATTGGGTTGCTCGGAGAGCCATTCCAAACCCTCGTTAATGTAAAGCGGCGCGATCCAACCTGGTTCATCAAGTGCGTACTTTAACGCAAAATTGGTCTTCTCAATGCCTAAGGATTCCTTGTAGGCATTGCTCGCCAGTTCAGCATCATCCTTTCCTGTAATGCCGAATAAGGCCGGATTGGCTAAAATAAACGCATCTTCGAAGCTGCGGCCACCGTATTTTTTGCCAGGTTCAGGAATTTGAAAAGCGATCCTTCTAAAACCGCTGATCTTTTGTGCGGCTGTTTTTCCCGTACAACCGCTTAATGCCATATAGCCCTCCGCTTCTTTATCATACCAGTTTTTGATTCCTGCATTAGAGGAATGCGACCCGCTTACCACGTCGCAGGCGGGATAGTTGGTTTTCGTACCGATGGTCGTTTTGGCGACCGAATCCAAATCGGTGATGACCAGTGTCCGTAATTCGAGGAAATCCAAGAATTTATAAAAATGGTGAGAATAGGCACCGCCTACCTCAATGATCGAGATGTATTGTGCACGTAATTTGGCCCCATCCTTTAAGCCCATATCTATTTTTTGTATCAAAACGGGCATCAAGATGCGTTCCGTCGGCCCCTCGATTAATATGGCCTTGTCTGCGAAGAATAAGTCACATCGTGTTAAGGTTAAATACTTATGCAGGAATTCGCGGTCAGCCTTGAGGTCAGGCGTGCTGAACTCTTTTCGCAGGTCTTTAACTCGCGTTTCCACTTGTTCATTTCGCTCGGTCAAAAAGTAGCGGATTGATCCAAAATCAGATTCATTGGCAATGTGGGTAGAGTGTGTGGTGACAATAAACTGTACCGGCCAGGCTTTGCCGTTGTTGAGCGTTTTCGCGAACTCATCCGCAATCAAACTGATCTGTTTGATAAAGACCTGCTGCATCTGCGGATGCAAATGTGCTTCCGGCTCTTCGATGAACACGAGGTATAAATTATTATTGACGGCAAGCGTCTGCCAGTCCCTAAAAAATTCAAATAACTGAAATAAGATGTAGATCAGGTTTCTTGAGCCGAGCCCGTTATACGTTTCCGGTAGGTAAACACCGTCGCCTTGGCTGTAGCGCAGCCTTGTTTGGCTTTCCAGGATATTGCCAATATTTAATGTTGTTTCCGTGCTTAGGTTCGGGTCGGACAGCCCGGGATAGCCAAAAATCTTTAAAGCGGGCAGTAGCGCGTTGAGCTTTTCATTGAAGTCCGTATCAACCTTTTGCTGCAGATCATTAATCACCAAGGTTAAGGCCTCAGATTTTTCCCGTAAATCAACAGGCGCCGCTGCATTATTGGCCGTTTTGAACAATTTGCCAAGTACTTTTCCCAGCACATCTTTCTCCGCATGGGTAATATCATCCAGGCCTCTTTGCGCGTTGATAAAACCGGCACCGATCAACTGTTTGAATTTAGTGTATTCAATAGTCGTAAAGTTGGTTTCATCGTTAGGGTCCTGGGCCAGGATCACGGTGGTATATAGGGCGGGGATTTTTTCCTTCAGTTGTTTGATAAAAGCCAGCTGACTCTCCGGCTTATCATCCTTGATCCCGTCAAAGAAGGCATCGATCTTACCATCTTGCAATTGATACCTGATTATGATCAATACTTCTGTACAGTCCGGATTTAAGTCGATTATGAATTCGCTTAGGGTACTTAGGTCTGGATTATCTACTTCATAGGTGATTTTCAACCTAATTTCGATAAATGGTAGCGCTGCCCTGACCGCCGATAATTCGGTTTCTTTTATTTTCAGACTCAGACACTCCTTGAAGATAGCGATACAGGAGATGTTAAAATCATATAAGGAAAAAACAGGGGTTTTGTCCGCAAGTAAACGCCTGAAAATTTCTGTTAAGGATGTTTTTCCGGAGTTATTCCGTCCGACGATGACGGTTGATTTTTCTTCCAGTGACAGATCGACGGTCTTTAACAGCCGGAAGTTTTTAATGCTTAAGTGAGTGATGCGCATGATTGGTTTACAGGGTAATCAATATTACAATTAATATTGTATTAAATCTCCAATCAATTTCAACAGTGGTGTATTACGCTATTAAAATATTGCTTTATATACCGTACAAAGCCCGACAGGCTTCTTCATAACGCAGGTATGGCGGCAAGTTTTTGATAAATTGCATTAATTTTTTCCGACGGCTGCTTAAACTCCCGCTATTGGGATTAAGCAATGCCGGCAGCGTTGGCAGCGTAATTTTTAATGCAGCATATGCCTGCATTAAGACTTTTGTTTTGTTCACGACATCCTGATGTGCCGGCTGGTCGGAATCATAAGGCGGCGTGACACCAAATGGAAGCTTGTGTACATGCCGTTCCCCAAATGCGCCGCGCGGCTGGAATTCTTTGATGATCTCATTGATCGCATCGCTATTTAAAAGCCCGGTTAAATAAATCGCTTCATCTTCCGTTGTTACCTGCGCCCAATAAATGGTCTGGTCAATGATTAAACGGCTGGGATCGTCTCTGGTCACGTCGATATAACCGGCGCATACCACGCCACCGCCGGCACCAGTCATTACCAAATAGCCGCTTGAAGCGATGACCTGTTGTACCAGTTTACCACGCGTGTCAATCAAGGCAAAAAGGTTTTCTATGGAAGGATGCAGCGGATTGATCATACTGCAAATATCATGAAGCGTATTTTTTGCAATGGCTCCTTTGGCGATTACGGCGGCGTGAGATAAAGGCTCCCAGATACCTGCGGTATTCTTTTTGATCGGGAGCAATGCTTTTTGAACAGCTGCAATATCAAAAGGGGTTAACAAGTTTGAGGTGATGACGTCGAAAAAAAGATCCTTTGGCAGGAGTCTGGAGGTGATGGCAAAGCTCTGGTGCTTTTTAGCGTCTTTAACGGTATAGGCGATCGGACTGGAAACCGGATTAATGGATTGTACCTGGTATAAACGAGGGTTGGTTGAAGGCAATGCCTCATAAAACAAGAGATTGCGTGGCATGATATCAGCACCCTGCCTGAAACTGGCAGGCACGTAAAAACCGGCACCGGCTTCGCCTAAATCCTGCTCGCTCCAAGCCGTTCTGTTCCCCTGCGTATTTCTGTAGAGCGTGAATACCTCATCCGGCAGATCTTCAAACACGACCTTTCCCGGGAAAGGCATAGTCGTTGCCAGGTCAGGAGCTCGCTTTTTCCCGTAAAGGACGATGGCATTGTTTTTAAAGGTGTGTTCGGCAACTTTCCATATCTCGTCAATTGAAAGGTACACCTGCTTAGCTGACTGGAAGAATTTGAATTTTCTGAAGGGATTGTGGTGATGCCCGTTCAAGACGGTTTCAGGGACAATGCAGCCGACGGCGGCGCCATCGACCAGATAATGATGAACGGCATGCAATAAGAATATGGTTGCCAATTCTATATGTAAATGCGATGATCCAGGCGGTTTGATATCATAAGCTTCTGCCATCTTTTTCAAGATGAGCTGATAGGGATTATCTGCCACTTTACTCAAGGCAAGCCACGGCGGATTGGAGACCAACCCATTGAATTGCCCGAACACCAGACCGGGACGGAAACTATTTCGGAAAATAGAAGCCCAGATACCGTTCCGCCCCTCTTTATTCAGTAAATCGATAGCCGTTGTCAATTCTGTAAAAAACGCACATACCTCCGCTATTTCTGTTTCAAGCAGGTCTAAAGACAGTTCGGTGGAAATAGCCTGAATTTGTGTCAGAACATCCGCGGGTTCCAAAACAAATGCGCTTTCGGCTGGGGCCGCCATGATCAAATGATAAGACACTTCTATTAAGTGATCAAAGAACCCGTTGAATTTGGGGCCGATCAAATAAACGGGCAAATGGATCGTGTATTCGGCAATTTTCAGGGTATATACCTTTTGGTCTTCATCCGCTACGTTATTCGATAACGGCGTAATTGCAAAAAGTGAATCGGCATGATAGATCGGAATAGTTAACTGAAAAGTGCCGTAAGGCTGTATGAGATCTTTGGCAACGAGCACCCAGTTAATTTTTGATAACATGACCGCCAGTGGATCAATATCGAACCCGGTAATGGTTTCAATCAGCAGACTAATCTGCTCTTCCGGACTGATTTGCGGACCGTCGGCCAGCAAGCGCTGTTTGGTGATTTTAACCGCTTCTACGATCATAGAACCCGAACCACAACACATATCGATCAGACGCAAGGGCTCGCCGGCCGGCAACTGATCAACCACGTGACCCACCAATTTTCGTGAAAGCCAACCAGGGGTCCATTCCTGGCCGAGCAGCAAACGCTGAGAACGGTTGGCTAACTGGGCCATCAATTTTCCGAACAGGTCTTCCGCAGGCGCTGCGGTAAAATCATAAGCCACTAAATCCTGTTGAATTTCTCGGGCGATAGGTAATACGGAGCCGATATGGCTGCCGGTATTCAACCAGCCAAAATAATCGTATTCCACGAAATTAAGCAGCCCTTTGTTTTCAAAAAAATGACCATTGATGATTTCTGCCAGCTCCCCGTCGCTTGAACTCAGTGATCTTTGTTCCAGAAAGTTTGCACAGACCAATTTACCCAATATCAGTATATAGTATTCATCGACGTATGTTTTTTGATCAAAACGATCGGACCGGCCTTCCTCTCTCAAATAACTAACGAACGCACACCATAACTCCGCGATCAACTTGGCGTATGTAGGGTTTTGCTGAAAGGCCAGAGTCACGGTCCCCGTCAAAGACGTAAGGTGCGGCTGACAAAACTGGCTTTGAAAGCCTAAATCTTTAGCGATCGCATCCGCTGAAAAAGGACGAGCGCCCTGCCGTCCCAGATATTTTATCAAAAAACGGATCAAATCATGTGCTTCCTTATCACCGGCAGCAGAACAATCCAGCGCATCCACTTCACGCAGCACCAAGTTGGCGCGGCTGACCGGGCCTTCGGGCAGCTGGCTAATATCGATTTGATAAGCATACCATCTGACAGTATCGGATAAGATGCCAAGTACCAACTCTGGATCATGGCCTCGGTTAACCAGACTGGCGCTGTAGTCTTTGACCTGTTCCAGTCCCTGACGAAATTTTGCAGGTTTGGTCAGGTCACTTTCATATTCGATGGCGGTCAGGTCGACCAGATTATCAACAAATCCGGTCCTGGCTCCCGCTTCCCGGACAATTTTAACAGCTGATTCACTCCCCTGAATATGTCTGACTATCCATCGCGGAACTTCCGGGAATATTTGGCGAAGATGAGAAGTAAAGCTATCCCGGATCGCTTGTTCATTTTTGCCTTCAGCGATTAACTGAACGCCATCATGTAAACCTTGCCTGGCGGCACCAATATTGATCACAGGTAGATTCATTGACGTTTTCTTTTGTTTAGCAGGTGTTGCCGGATTGCATTTAAATCTTGGATGCCCTGGTCTATTGTCTGTTGGATGCCCATTCCTGTTAACAGGACCCTGTCTATTTCAGTAATGACAACATCTGTAAATTTAGCAGAAACTGCCAGCTTTTTACCCAGGCGCTTTAATTCGTCAATATTATGGGCGTTTAATACAGGAAAAGGGATGTTCTTAAGCTGTGTGGCTTCGAGCTTTAGCGCGCCGCCGCCCATTACGGTTCCGTATTCTTCCATCGCCACTACCGAATAAGTGCTGTTTAACAGCGCCAGGAGGGCATAATTATCATAAGCAGACGGTCCAGTGATCCATAACGTTGAGAAGTTCGCGTCGATAAGGTATCGGCCGTTCGGATTAAGCCGGGTGATGATAGTATCGCCGTTTACACGTGGTAAAAACAGATCCGGCGTGTGCCTTTTGACGAATGAAGGTAGCATATACCAGAATTTAGGCCGTTCAGTGGGTTTGCCCTGCTGCCATTTCCGTGCATTTGTTCTGACCGCTGAAAGCTCAGGGATGAAAATGCCGGTGTTGTTATCCCCATTTTTAGTTCGTGCCGCTATTTTGATATAACCGGCCAGGGCCTCAGGAAGTGTCTGGTAATCGGGCCACGGTTGCGTTTTCATTCGATTCCTATCCTCAGGTAAAACATGGTCATGTAACACCAAGGTCGCGCCACGTGGCTTAAAACGGCTTAATGCATAACTGCTATCCAGTTCGGATTGCTTTCGTATCGTTGCTTTAAAAAATGTCCGGTCTGCCTTAAAAGGTGGAAGGTTAAAACGTTTGTCAGGAAATACCGTGATCTGCTGGTCATTGTCGTCCTCAAAGTCCAGGTAAAAAAAGCTGTTAGCTCCGGTGCGCAGGCCCTGACCGACCGACACCCCTAGATCGGCCAGACTACAATAATGTGCGTCGATCCCGTATGGCCATTGACTCAGGCTTGATAAGGTCTTTATTCTTTGCCTAGAGCTAGCGATAACCTGCTGCCCGGGCTCCATCAGCGCAAACCATTTTTGCATCGCCGCCAATTCGCGCACCTGTTTTGCATAAGACTTAATGGAAATAACCCTTGTTTCAAACCAGCCGGTTTTTCCTATTCCCTGATCTATTTGTTTGACAAAAGCCGCTTCTGCGGTGTCATTGGGATGTGGTATATTGCCAACCAGGCTTTCATCGGACGCCGCTCGCTGGTAGACCGAAGCAAAGACAAACGATTCATCCGACCAATCTTCCAAAGACGATTTTGCCGGTATACGGGTAGCTACCAATAAGATCGTTTTTACCTGAGCGGGTTTAAACCAGGATGAATTGACATCCTCTACCAGATAGTCCAGCTTGAAAAACCTTAAAAGCAAATATTTTACAATCAGCGCATAATCACGGCTTAACCAGGATTCGGGTAAAACCATGGCAATTTTGCCGCCTTGTTTAACCATCAGTGCGCATAATATCCAGGAGGGTATAGCCAAATCCGCCAGTCCGCTATAATGTCTGATGATAATCGAAAATAGTCTTTTTTCCTCCGAGCTTAAGGTCACCAGCGCGGACTTGAATTCTTCCAAATTTGCCCGGATCTCCTTTTGGTTTAAGGAAGCAGCTAAACCGTAAGCAGCATTATTAACTGTTTGGTGTCGGACATAGGGCGGATTGGTGATGATTAGATCATAACCATCAGGATGCAGGTTTCTTAAGACTTGCAGATCGAAGGCATTGCCGTTTACCAGTTCGAGACGATGCCGCGTATCCAAATGGTTCAAGGCATAACGGTAAACATCCGGGTCTATTTCAATGCCCGTTAGATGAACGGCCTGGTCATATATTTTTTGACAGGCTAATAACATATCTCCAGTTCCGCACATCGGGTCAATGGCAGATTGTGCCTGTTCAATTTTTGCCAAAGCCAATAACAGTGCAGCGACCCTGGGGCCAGAAAAAAACTGCCCTAATGCTTTTTTAGTAACGATGTCTTCGGCAACTTCCAATGGTTAACCTTTAAATTGAATACTGATAGGTTGATATTTCGTTATCAATTAACTGATAAAAAGCCCCGGCATCATAATAAACAGGTTTGCCGGCTTCCAGACAGGCATTGATATACCGAGCAAACAGTCTTTCCGGTTTTTGTTCGTCCGGGTTACTGGTTTCCACCAAAGCATTGTGCAATAGCTTATTGATCAGGGCCAGATCTTTCAGGTCATCATTAACTGCACCTACCGTTGCCCGCATAGATTTTGAAAGCAGCAAAATAGGGTCCCCTTTGACCATTACCGTTGAGTTCGTCTGTTTAAAGCTGCTTTGAATCTTGTCCAGCACACTGGAGGTGATCACTTTTAAGTTGGCCTTTTGATAGGCGTCGATCAGGGCCTTCCAAATTTCAGATTGCGCGGAATGAAACACGAGGCTCAGGGAACTGGTATCTCTCAACGTCCTGCTTACTTCCGACAACACCCGGTACATCAAGTCATGATAGTCAGCAATGCTTTTGTTTTGCGAGACATTTACAATAACCTCATTTAAAGGGTTGGTTAATTTCCCCAGCCAGGCTTCGTTAATTTGATTGATTTCGGAATACGGAATATAGTCGCCAAATGGCGGATCGGTGAATACGTAATCGATCGTATTCGTCGCTAAGTTTAATTGCGTACTGCTCGCATTGACTACCTTAACGGTACCCTGACAGCTATCTATTAGTTGAAAGGCTTGCTTTAAAGTGTTAATTTTCCTTTTAATACCCTCCAGTATGTTTTTTTCAATGGGAAGGTTACTGATATACAATACGCCCGACTGTGCACCGGTAATAACAAAATCCGGACTATTTTTTTTGACCACCACTCGTGTCATTAAGGTAGAATGAGAGGCGTTGTAACTCAGCAATAAAAACCTTAATGCGCTTTGAAATTCTGCGGGATAATCATTGACCTTATGCCAGAGTCTTGAAAAGATCAGGGCATTCCGCCGGGTATAAAAATGATGAAGGTGCGTGATGCCCTGGTGATAACCCTTTCGGTGCAATACTCCCCAATTCATTTTATACACTGGAAAGCTATCCAATGTATAGGGTGTTAATTTTTCATTTAAGTCACGTAGATCCTGTGCGGTGACCGCCCGGCTCCAGGTTCTTTTTTTGGTCCGGCCATATATCTTAACCGGAACTCTTTTTTTAACTGTGCAGTTTTCCCGGAGCAGATCGTCGTAGATACTCATCGTCGCCCTTTTGGCTTTTGACGTCGGCTCGGCGTGCTGGCAGATGGGGCAGGTAAAAGCAGGTGAAATGATTACCGGATGCTCATGTACACAGGCATCCCAAAATACAGTCTCATTTTTACAATTGGTACAAATCAAGACCTCGGACCAAATAACATGCCTTATCATGCCTGGGTTACCCAGATCATCTACAGTATCATACAAACGCCCAAATTCTATTTCCACCTCATTAACTAGGCTTCGGGCTACTTTTTCAAATGCATCAGCAGACGGTGGATTACACATCGTATCAGCGACAAAAGCGCCCAAAGTACTCAACTCATAGAGCACCGCATTTCTTCTACCCCACTGCGGCTTAAGTCCAAATTTTTCGGCCATTGCGATCATAGTGGGGCTAGGTGATTCACACAATTTGGCGCCTAATCCCGTTGTTCCGCTTCCAGCAAACGGATCCAGCACCGTATCTCCAACATTGGTATGGCAGGCAATAAAAATGGCAATAGTCTCAGGGGATATTTTTGTAGGATAGGAAAAAGCATTGTAAAGCGCACCGCTTCGATTGGAGGGAAGCGGCGTTTCGTATAATTTTTTTAACTCAGTCGATTTCAATTCCTGTTCTGTCATGCCATATATTGATCTATCACGTATATTTTGCGTTGACAAATCTGATGATTTTTCAGCGATTCCTTTACGCGATTATGAAATACTTCACAATACAAGTATACTAAAAATATTAGTAATATGTCTTGAGTTTAGTTAAAGATAATATTTTCCTACAGCCGACCAAAATCTTTTCTAACTGATTAAATACTTTCATCAATAGGCTGTGATACTTCTATCGTTTTTAGTATGTCATACGCATTCATTGCCTATATAAAATATCGGTAGTCATAGGTAATACCTTCTCTTTTCGAGAGCAACCGACCTATGCGGGCAATCTCGTTGGATGAGTTGACCGTTGCCGGAAGCTGGCTATACAAATCAAATGAGTTCCAGTTCATTTTTGTCAAGCCCAATATTTCATTGGCAATGATACCAATATTGCTTTTTCCATGATGCTTGGTGATTTTTAACGGCCCGGGAATATATTTGCCACCGAGGTAAAATTTATAATTTGGATTCCTCACCGATGGCACGATACCATGTGTCCACAGGTAAGCAGTGTAATCGTCAAACTTCATGCAAGTTCCCCTCGGAACGGCAAAGTTATCTGCTATAGGCATCCCCGCCGACATTTTAGTGGCAATAAAACGTACATCATCAGCATAGTTTATTTCAATCAGGTCAAGCTCCTGCACGCCATTGTGCAGTAAGCTATCCTTCAACCCGTTGATTTCTTCCTCGGTATAATAAGTCCGTTTGTGCACCACTACCCGTTTGGGTAGTTCGTTCATAGCAGCAAAAAACAATTCCTTGATAGACAGACCAAAGCGAAAGGCATCATTATAACTCAAATGTGGCCGTTTTTGTCTGTCCCAATAAAGCTGATCTTCCACCTTTGACAACTTATATTTAAGCCCCTGGCCCTGGGAGTTATAAATATGGCTACATCCCAATACGATGTTGCCATCATCCTCTCCATAATCGCGGGCACTATATCCGATACCGGCAAAAGCTGTGTTCTTATCAAGGTTTTGCAGTATCCAGGGCGTTCTAAGTGTTTTGACATAATAGGACAGCGATAGCCACCAGTTGATTTGGCATTTGAGCTCACTTTTAATGGTATCTTCATTAATAAATTGCGTTGCTACGCCCTGTTCGGCACAATAAGCTTTAACATAGTCATGCAGATCAAAGTGCTCGTTTTCGATATGAAATGAAGTATAGGTTAGCCACCTGTTCGGAATATAAATCACAAGCACCTTTTTGATCTCATTTTTCAGGCTTTGGTCGATCCTGTTGATCACCTTATCACGAAGATCAAAGGCCATTTCCTGCAACGTTTGTTTGTTGGCTGGTTCAGGGCAGGTAAACCAGTTTTCAGTATTGACTTCGGGAACATTCAGACTAACCCCATAAGCATCAAAAAAGCCTGGGTAGTCAATTAGGTAATCTTCATTAACCTTATTGGAGCCAATTTTTACGACTTCCAGCTTCAGAAAGTTGGAAAATTCTTTTGCTTCACTATCCGGGCAAATAACGGCCAAGTTAATTTTATTATCAAATAATACCCCCGTCATCGCGCTATCGTAAGGACTGTTTTTGGTCAAGCCCCGCATCGGATGGAAATCCTTTGGCACGGTAGTCATCCCAGGATGTTTTGATGAAAACTCCAGTTCAGGTTCTGCAAGCTGAATGCCGTTGAAAAACAGAACGGCTTTAGGAAAATCCTCTCTTAACTGAATGGGTTGTGTTCCCGGTTTGAAAATCTTAGAAAACAATGGCAACCTGTATATTTCAAAACTGAAGCCCGAGGCGGATTGCACCGGATATTCAATTAAAAATTTATCCTCAGTTCCTGTGAACAGAGTTTTCCGCCAGCCTTTGATATAATCATCAAAAAAATTGTTCCGTAGCTTATCAAAATATGTACGACCTATTTCCTGCCTGATCTCTTTGCTGATCTGTTGTTCTGCGTCAGCAGTTTTAATCTTGAAGTCCGGCGTAAGCGATAAATAATGCCGCTTGCCATCCGTGCTCAATGATAAACGCACCGCCTCGTGCGTGGAATAATAAACATTTTGGAATATGCGTTGTGTGGTCGCCTTATCTTTCCAAATCAAGTCCTTTTGATTTGACCATACGCCCGGAACAGACGATAATGCACGGGTTAGGGAAGACAGCAACAAATTATAAATGGCGGTGTCTTTCCAAAGATTTAAGCCTTTAATCGGCACGCGTACAATCGTTCCGGTGATGTGACCCTCAAAGCATTTATTAATATCGGTGAGCGTACCCAATGCCCAAACATAGCCCTTATAAGGAACGGCCACAATCTGATAAGCCTTGATCAATTCTTTTATGTTTTTCCAAGGCTGCGGATTTGTTGCCAGCGCAGATTCAAACTGGAACGCTTCCTGGGGTAATTTGATCGGGAAGAGATTGCCTTTAATAATAGAGGCCAGTGAACTTTGTTCAATCCTAAAAGGCGTTTTAACTATCGTATCTTTTTCACCCTTTAGGTAGTCCTCAAATTTTGTAGTAAGCGGCTGGTTGTTCAGGCAAACCACTTTCGCCAGGCTAATCATTAATTTATCAAAACCATCTGTCGGAATATAATAACCAGCTCGACCATTTTTTCGTGCCAGTTCCAATAGTTCCCTGACTGGTTGCGGTATATCATGTCCAAAACCACACCAGTATAGACGACCCGAACCTTTTTTGGCGTAGCTTTCCTTTAACGCATCCATGACGGATTGGTCGCGGCCACTATAACCGGATACAATCAGGTGTTTATCATTCAGATAATCAACCAAACGCTGACGGAAAGTTTCATCCTGTTTGAGCAGTTCCTGATCAGTATTTTTTAAGGGGCCATATTTATAGTCACCGTGGAATTTAATCAGTAATAATTCCTCGTTGCTTAATGGCCTGATGATCCTGTCCACCGAATCTAAATTGATATCGATTACTGTATTGTTTGTCTTAATGGCAGCATCCCGGCAGAGATCATCAAAATTTGTCGTCCAAACAGATTTGACCATCCCGGCTTCATGCAATAAAGCGATCAGATTATAACCAATGGATGGCTCTTTCTTTTGGCAAATCTTGTTAAAATATTTCCGGCGGTCATCCTCAATCGGATAACATCTTTCGATATAAAATGAATATTCTTCAAGGCTATTTGAACCGGGGTAACCGCTTTCACTGTCCAACCAGCTTTGAATGGTTTGGCGAACCTGCTCGGATCGGTCATCAAGTTTTAATTTGGTATGAACAATGCCTTTGGTTAGGTAAATATCGCGCTTCCATTCCCAAACACAATCATTAGCGGACTTAATTCCCGAACTCACGGATGCACCCGCACCAAGTAACATCGTAAAGAAATCTGTCTTGCTTATTTCAACTGAACGTAAAAACTGGTCTATTTCTAAGGTGAGGTTATCCATAAAATTAATTAGAATTATAAAAGTCGTTAATTAATTGCAAAGTCTATATAAATTGATTTGAACATTAGCCGCAATTATGCACCTATCTAATTTCTTGATTCCTAAACTGCTAATCTCATTTAGGAAGCTTTTCTAATAACTAAATGGCTTAATGCCGGGTCGCTTAGCAACCTTTCCATTTCCTGCTCTATAATATCCCGGATATCCTGTTTGATCTGTAAGTAATTCCGCTCCACGATAGCCGAGTGGATTTTCCTGACCTCTGGCAAAGGCACATAACCATCTATCTCTTTTTTCAGCGCCGCGTGGTCATTTACAATCTCGCAGTGAAATGCTTTTAATTCGATCTTACAGTCCGGGTTATCCGCCACCATCCCCACAAACTCGCCTGAGCTCAAAGCTGAAATGCGGGATGGCGGTACCGCTGCCTCTAATTGCTTCGAGCGGCTGATCGAAGTATCGCTGCGGTTGATAGACAGGCTTTCCCGTTCCTGCATGATCCTACCGATCTTCTCGGATACAGATTTAGCCGTATCCCCGGATACCTGCCCGACCGCCATATTACCGGTGATATTCATGATCACATCCGCCTGCTCGCGCCCGTAATCCTTGCGCAACTGACTGGCATCTTGAATACCCAGACAGGTCGAAATTAAATTAGATCTGCCGGTACTGATCGTGGGTATGATGTCGGTTGTCAGGGTGGGGAATTCGTCAAACACCAGGCTGCATTTCAGCTTATCCTTTTGATTAATGATCTTTAAAAGCCGGTTGGTAAACAGCGATAACACCGCCCCGTAGATCTGTATCTTTTGTGGGTTATTACCCATGCAAACGATCTTCGGCTCTTTTGGGTTATTGATATCTAAAGTGAACTCGTTACCCGACAGCACATAATACAATTGCGGCGAAGCGATACGCGCCATGGTGATCTTGGCGGATGCGATCTGCCCCTCCAGCTGTTCCACCGCATCCCGTTTATAAGCGCTGATGAACGGGTTGATCAGCACATCGATCTCCTTTTGCGTACTCAGCAGGGTGAACAGGCTATCATAGTCCGCCTGCATCAGCTCGATGACGTGCGGCAAAGTGCAGTACTCGCCGCCGTTATATTTCCGCAAATACCAGATGATCGCCGTTAAAAAATTGATCGGCGACTCCACGAAAAAATCACCCTGCCGCTTGATCCACTCCCGGTTCAGCCCCAGCAATATGGTGCGCGCCGATTCCACCGCATCCGTCAGGTCCAGCATCGCCGAAGGATCCAGCGGGTTACAGCGGTTACTCCGTGACAGATCATCGAAATTGATCGAAAAGAACTTCGGGGCAACCTTGTACAGGTGTTTACATTTAAGCCAGGTATTATAGGCTATAACCGCCAGGTCCGGCATCTTGAAGTCATAAACGAACATCGCAAAACCCTTGCGGATATGCTGTGTGATCACATGCCGGATAATAAAGTAGCTCTTACCCGAACCCGGACTGCCCAACACCAGCAACGCGCGGAATAAATTGATAAAATTGATCCAGCCGTTGCGCACCTTGCCCTTCAGCACATACCTCGCCGGCAGGTTCACCGAGAACTCATTTTCCAGCAAACGCTCCTCCTGCGGGAAGGTCTCCTGATCACGGTTAAATATATCCCCCGAAAGCTTATCCCGGATGATCCGCGACAGCATGGTGCCGCCGCTTAACAGCAACAAGTAGCCCAACCCGGTGACCCCGATATACAGCAAGGCCAGCGTTTCCACGCCCAGCGGCAGCAACAGGAAAAAGTAACTGACCAGGTAAAAAAACAGACCAACAACCAGGTACAGCAAAGCCGATTTATAAGTCTGCTTTTCATCCTTCTTACCCTTCACCCCGATCAGGGCAATCGCTAAAAACCCCAGCGCGATCAGCTTCGGTTTTAGAAAACTGCCGAACAAACCCGTCTTCACCACATTCGCCAACAGCCGGTCCGTGATCCCCGATACCCAATGCCAACTGACAAACGCCCCGTAACATTCCTTATAAATATGCAACAGCAAAATCGCTATGCTGATCAGCCTCGTCATATCGAGGATCTTGCGCATCGCCTGATCGTTTTCTCCCGTCTGCATAACAGCCCTCCCAACCCCCTCAATAGCGGGCTTTTCTAATCGTTCACACTAAACCATTCCTCACGCGCCAGCCCGAAAAACAGAGCAAAGCAGTAGCTAACCATTGCCCAAAACCCGGCAACGAAACCTTAACATCTTCCAAAAAATTACCTGGAACGCTAACCCGGCGTCAGCCGCACCCGCTTTTTCTTTTTCTTCTTCGACCGCTTCAACTCCCAGTCCATCGATTCCTGCGTACCATCCGTATCCAGCAACACCTCCGCCAAACCCCGGCCACTAAATCCCTGTCCCTGACCACCTCCAAAATCTGATGAAAAATCACGTTCTCCACCCCGTTTTGCGTAACCGTTGGCCCCCAGTTTTTTCGCTTCCCCGTTTTGTTTTTTCCCCTCACCGGCCGCCATGTTTGTGCAGCGTTCCCGGATAGCGTTGGCACTGTAGGTCTTGCCCAGAGCACTGCCGTTAAAGACACATTTACTTTTATGGTCTACATAGGTCACCCCATAGATTACCCCCTCATCATTCCGGCGCAATACGATATCAACCCCCTGTGTTTTCAAAGCCGCCACCAAACCCTCGATACTTTTATCCTTATCCAAAAAATAAAGGTCGATCGCGTTTTTCAACCGCTGTTTGATTTTCGGATCATCCTTAGCCAGCTTATTTTTTTCAAACCGCGCTTCGATCTCTTTTAAAGTCGTTTCCTTAAAAAACAAGCTGGCTTTGATCGGCACCCCGACTTTGTTACCCTGCTCATCCAACACCCGGTAAACCAGCCCCCGGTGCCGGAATGTCCGCGAACTTTCCTCACCCCGGTCAGCCACAATATTGTATAGTTTAAGGATCGCATTTAATTCCGGCAGCGATGCATATTTATAGACCGGCAATACATTTTGCAGTACATTCCCAATGGCCCGTTTCGTTTCTGATTTACCGTACAGCACCCTCGCAGCATTAACCGGTGTTAGTTTATAAGCCCTTTGCAGTTTGCTTTCTTCGGCCTTGATCAAACCATATTTAATTTCAATGGCCTTACGTGCAGGCTCCGATTTTTCCTTACCTAAATTGTGCAGGTGGATAGCCCTACCATCCGCCTTGATGTTCGTGGTAACAATATGTAAATGCGGGTGCCCGGCATCCTCGTGTTTATATAATAAATACGGCTGCCCGCCAAAGCCTATCTTTTCTAAATAGACCTCTGTGATCTCTTTCAATAATTCATCCGGCAACTTTTCCGACGGGTCGAAATTCAAAGAAATATGCACGCTGTTATGCTTCGTCCGCTGGTTCAATTCCGTCAGTAATTCCAGCCGCCGCAGCTTCTGCTGAAAGCTCAGATCGGCGGCATCCATCGGGTAGTAACCCGCCTCTAAACAGACCGCAACACCGCTCTTAACCTTTTGCTCATTATAATTTAGAACCAGGTCCAGCCGGGTCGATTGGTGTATTACTGCAACCATGCCGAACTCATTAATTTCAGCCGCGAATTAATTGCCTCCACCACCACAAAAAAGCGTTCCTTGTCCCGTTCAAAACGCCGCACCCATTCCTGCATTTGCGGCGAATGATCCAGCATATTTAACCGGTGCACTGCCTGGTTAAAATTCACCCCGATCGCATTCAGTTCCCGCCGCAGCAAAACCATTTCCGACAGCAATTCATCCAGCGACTGGTTACGTGTATAAACCGTCAAGGACTTATTAAACAACAGCCGCCGCACATACTCACTCAGCTTTCGCACAGTCGTCTTTTTCCAGTTCTTTTCCAGCTTACTGTATTCATCACCCGTCAGCCGCAGCCCAATAATCCGCTTTCTCAAATCGTTTTTCGCCTCCATCACCAAATCCTCCAAACACGCCTTACAACCAAATCATAAACCAACGTCTAACACAAATCCATACATTCAAAAGCTGTCTTCTTACCACCCCCGACTTCGGAGGGGGTGGCAAGATTTCAATTGTTGTTAAACAATTGTACATCTTGCCGATCGCAAAACCGGCGATCTCACGGCCGTCTGACGACAGCCAAAAATACCAAAAAGCAAAAGCCTTAAACCGCGCTACGCAATCCAACACTCAGCCGCAAAACCGGCTTTTTGACTTCGCCCTTATGGCGAAGCCAGTCATTCAAGTCCTTAAAATTATTGTAAAAACCGCTCTCGTCCCGATACCGGCTCCCCAACGAAATTGCATAATCGCGGTAAGCCAACCCCGTCACATCCCTGTCCAGCCAGAGATGAACCCGCTCGTGCCGCTCTAAAAACGGCAGCGCACGGTCGAACATGCCCGCCCCGTTCAGCACCACATAATCGACCGAACGCGGGTCCTGGTAAGGATGCAAAGTTCGATAAGAAAGGAAGTCCATAAAGCCCTCGAAAACATGCACCGCACCATTGCCAGAGCCGAGACAGGTAATATCTTTCGGCGCACTGCTTTGTTTGAAATTCTGGTTGCGGATCTCCCAGCCACCCGCGTCATTTTGAAAGCCAATACCGTAGTAGTTTCGGCCACCAATCACGTAAGAAACTTCCTTGCAAAAAGCATCCGCTACCGCCACCGGTATTGACCGCTCGTGGAGATAATTCTTGAGCGGGTAGGCGTACAACGGCCGCACTTCAGTGACCAATAATTTGCTGTCCAAACCCGCACGTCCCTCATGCAGTCCCGGCTCAAAAAGATAGAGCTGGTGAGGGGAAAAAGAAACATTCATTCGCTCCAGCAATCCGGTTACCGAACATTGGTGGTAGCGCAATAAAAAATCAACTGGGTTGCCCCCTGCCATCAGCCCGAAATCGTACCATTCGTTCGTTAGACGGTCCACATGAAAGCTAGCCGTCCGTTCATCGCGTAGCGGTGACAAATACCACCAATCCGTATCGTTTTTCTTTCGCGCAACCGGCTCATGATCCAGCATCCCCAACAAAAAAACCAGGTCCAGTTCACGCAGCCGGGACAGCGAAAATATTTCGTTCGTCATATCCATTACACTCATCTCTTTCACAATAACAATTCAAAAGTAGCGCAGCCAGATGACATTCACCTATCCTCCCCAAATATTGGGTAGGATCGTTTCAACACAACATGCGATCTTTGAATTATTATTTAATTAATTAAAAAAATACTTATGGCAACGACAAGTGTATTGGGAACGGTCTACGAAACATTGCTTTGTAGTCCAGGAATGAACGAGATGGTCAAGATTGATGTTAAAGTCAGCCGTAAAACATTGCTTTTATTGAACTGTGTGATCGAAGGTGGTGTAGACAAAAATCAATTGTATGCACAGGAACTTCTCAACCTTGTTCCTAAAGAAGATGTCCAGCAGTTGAAAGACCTTGCTCCATAACCATAGCTTTAAGTTTTTATTGCCTTACAGCGCGGCACGGGCTGGTGTCAAGGGCGCGGCGGAGCCGCGTTTATATACCCTTGACACCAGGTCGTGCCCGCGCTACCTTTGCATAAAAAGAACTTAATGCTGTGGCGAAAGGAATGCCCTGCGGCCCAGCTCCAGTGCGGCCATGAGCGTCGCAGCTTTGGCGACGCCCACCCCCGGAAAACGGCAGAAGTTTTCTGCTGTCCGGTTTAACAACCGGGACGGGTCATCCTTGACCGACTTCATAATTTTCCGGCAAAGATCCAAAACCGGTAATTCCGAACTACCCGTGCATAAAAGTATAGCCAATAGTTCCGCGTTGCTCAATGCCCGTGCCCCCAGGGCATGTAACCTTTCCCGCGGGCGGTCCGATA
Source organism: Mucilaginibacter sp. (assembly GCA_035489035.1). Lineage (GTDB taxonomy): Bacteria > Bacteroidota > Bacteroidia > Sphingobacteriales > Sphingobacteriaceae > Mucilaginibacter. The sequence continues at coordinate 6,307 of DATHKT010000046.1, read as the reverse complement.
CCTCCAGCGCCTTAACGCCCGTCGGATCCTTGACAACCTTCAGGGTATCAATCGGTGCCAGGTCTCCATAGGCCAGCCGGTTAAGCACCATCGTCAGCGCCTCAACAAAGGTCGCCAGGTCTTCTTCCCAAAGCTGGATCGTCCGTCGGTAATACTTTGGATCATTTTGAAAACTTTCGCTCGAGGTGATCAGCAGGAAATGTGTATCGTTAACTGCTCTTTTAACATCAATAAAATAGTGTTTCCGGCCATGGCTGAATGTTTCCGTGGCCAGTGTAGGATGGGTGGATTGTTTGACTGCTTCCATAGTGGTAATGATTAATAAAGCACAAAATTGAAAACAAAGCCAACCATTTTCCTGAAATCGCTGTTATTTAATCGATTATAAACGTTTCAGCCGAGCCGATAACATTAAAACATGCCAGAGGAAACCAATTTAGAAAACCCGAAATCCTGCCTGGAATGCGGCGAGCCGCTTGGCGCAGGCCGGGAAGACCGCAAGTTCTGCAACGACATTTGCCGCACTGCCTTTAATAACCGCCGGAGGAAAGAACCCGCTCCCACTAAGATCAGCCAGCCGCCGCTGCTCGACAAAGAAAACTACAGCACCAGGAAGGTCTACCAGATCCTGCTGAATAACCGGCAAATCCTGGAATCCTACATGCTTTTCTTCGGCGACCAATTAGAACTCCGGGATCTTATCGGACGCGGCTTCAACCTCAAATATTTCACCAGCGAGTACCTGGCAACGGATACCGGAACCTATCGGTTTTGCTTTGACCATGGATACTATATAAAAGGCGAGACCGCCTATCTCGTATTCCGCCCCGAAGAAGCCTGAGACTGACACCAAAAATTATTTCTTACACCAATAAATCAGCAACTGCCGTTGTTTTGGTCAGCGCAGGGACGGCTTTAGCCGCCTGCGCTGGCGCAGCGTAACCAAAACGGCGGCTGTTGTGTCAGCGGCCGGGCTGGTGAGTCGCAGCGGGGTGCGCGAATGCGCGCAGAGCGAAGGTGAACCTGCCCAGGCCGCAACAAGCCAATATTTTTGATAATTTTACGCCCATGGAAACAGACAGCAACGCGCCATTGATCTACTCACCCTCGGCCGTATTGCACCTGTTCAATAATTCGCTGAACGTCAGTCCCGCCAAAAAACTGATCCAGCTTAAAGGCGTCTTCCAGTTCGGTAAGGGCGGCAATTACAGCGGCTATTTTTACGATACCCTCCGCGACGAATCATCCGACGCGCAGCTCACCATCATCGTGCCCGCCCTGATCCGCAACGAGCTGCAACCCAATAAAACCATCACCGTCAACGGCTTTATCACCAAACGTGTCGTCAGCAATGCCAGCCGCATCGATATCCAGCTTACCGTTACCGACCTGGTCGAACAGACCCAGAACAAATACTCCGACGAAGAACTCAAACGCATCGAGATCCAGCAGGCGAAAGCCCAGCAAGGGTTCCGCGACGTCCACAGCTATATCAAGGAAAAAATCGTCAGCGAACAGCCCTTCCGGATCGCTGTCATCATCGGCAAGACCGGTATCATCGATAACGATATCAAGCACCAGCTGCGTGAATCCATCGCCTTTTACGACCTCAGCTTCCACCGCATCAGCCTCAGCGCCGAGACCGAGATCATCCAGGCCATGACCCAGCTCGATAATGAAAACTATGACGTCATCGTCATTTCCCGCGGCGGCGGGGAGAACCTCGATATTTTTAACAGAACAACGATCGTCGAAAAAGCGACCCAGCTCAAGTCCCTGTTCGTAACGGCCATCGGCCATAAGGACGATGTGACCCTGTTACAAAAGGTCGCTGATAAATCGTTTATTACCCCATCGGAATTCGGCCAGTTTTTGAATGAGACCTACAACCATACCGTAGAAGAGGTGCAGAACTCCCGTGCGCAACTCGTCGATTCCGTCAAAAAACAACTAACCGCTAACTTTCAAAAAGAGATCGACAACCTCAAACAGCAGCTTACCGCCACCGAGCAGCTTAAAAAACAAAGTACCGAGGACCTCGAAAAAGTCTACCAGGAAAAGATCAAAAACTACACCGAGCAACAATCGGAGGCCCAGCGCCTACAGGGCGAACGCCAGAAAGTTTATGAACAACAGGTCGCTGCGTACAAAACCCAGGTCGACACCCTCGAAAAGAAAGGCGTTAACTGGGCACTGATCATTATAGCCGTTATCGCCGGCCTGGTACTCGGCTACCTGTTAAAAGGCCATTAAGTACCAAACAACCGGCAAAAAAAGATCAAACATCACCAAAGCTTAACAGCTTATTTACAATGCTTTATTTTATTTGCTAATTAAGTTCGGTAAATTCGTTTTGGCGATGAACAAAATTACAGTGGTAAATACGCGCACAGATCAGGAACTGGTCACCCTGCTCGCCGGGGGGGATGAAAGCGCTTTTGCCGAAATTTTCAAGCGCTACCGGAGCCGCCTTTATCGCTTTGCCTTGCGTTTTTGTAAGTCGCCCACTATTGCCGAAGAACTCACCCATGATACTTTTCTCAAGATCTGGACCGGCAGGAACGAGCTTGACCAGGTGACCCATTTCGGTACCTACCTGTTCACCATCGCCCGCAACAAGGCCCTGAACCATCTCCGCAGCATCGCCCGCGAAGAAAGAATGAAAGACCAGCTTTACCAAAGCCTGAAAGAGGGTCACAACGATACCGTCGAATTACTGGAAGCCAATGAAAGCAGCCGCCTGGTGCAGGAAGCCGTCGGGCAGCTCAGCCCGCAACGCAAACTCATTTATGCGCTCAGCCGCGAGGAAGGACTCAACCATGAACAGATCGCAGATAAATTAGGCCTGTCCAAAAGCACGGTCAATAACCACCTGACGGAATCACTCAAACAAATCAGGGCTTACCTTGGCAAGCACAGCCCTGAAGCATTACTGGTCTTTACCGCGCTGACCCTGTTCCGTTAATCACCCGCCACGTACCTGGTCAGCGGCGCAATAAACTTTTGGAGATCGAAAGCAGGCAACCCGCCGAACGTATTGGATTTTGCCAGCTCCACCGCCATTTCCCTGGACACTTCGTCAGCGTTGCTATGGTGCCGTTTAGAACGTATTTACCATACAAAAGAGCTAGCAGGCTTTTGCGGCAGGAAGCGATATAGCTGTTTTCGGCCAGGTTGCCGAAATGGTAGACCACCTTGCCGTTACGGATAATCATCATCCCGGTGATCTGGGTGCTGTCAACAACGAATTTATGCAGCTGCTCCAGCCTTTTTGAAGCGGTTATTCCTGGTGGGCCCAGCCGGTATCGGCAGGGAAGGTTTGCGCATAAGCGGCCTGTCCGCAAAACAGTGCCACAAGCAACCAGAAGCTATTTTTCATGGCGGGCGTCAGTAAAAAATTTAAAAAGCTGCCCGTTCAGCGCGTCGCCCTGGTCGCAGTTAGTAAAGAAAACGTAGCCTGTTTTGCTTTTCAAATCCAGGAAGAAGTGCGATTGGAAATTGCCGTTGCTGCCGCCATGCTCGTAAAGGACGCCATAGGGGCTAGGCATAATAGCGAAACCCAGCGCCCAGTCGGTATCCCCGCCTTTATAAGCATCGCTGCTATGGGGCAGTTCCAATTGCGGTCGGAACATTTCGGTATAGGCAGCCTTACTTAGCCCTTTTCGGGCTAAAATGGCAGTGAGGAAATGGGCGTAAGATACGGCTTCCGTGTGCAGGCCGCCGGCCGCGCCAAACCAGCTGGAATCTTGTTCAGGGAAAGATGTGGGCCATTTCCGAAAAAACACCTTTCCTTTTTTGTGGCCGGTGGCTTTATGCGCGCTAATATAATCATTGCCTGTAAACCAGGCATGTTCCATACCCAGCGGCCGGGCTTCTTCGCGTTCAAAGACACTGTCCAATGTTTTTAAGTTACCGCCGTAAATATGTGCCACCACTTGAGCAAGGTAATGGTAGCCTTCCCCGGAATAAGCAAATTGGGTCCCGGGCGTGAATTTCAGCCAAAGCTGGCCGTAGGGAATGTGGAGCGTACTATCGGGTTTTTCAAAATAACGCCAGTTCGGAAAGCCGGTCTGGTGCGTCAGTGCCATGCGGGCGGTGATCAGTTTATAGCGGCTGTCCTTTTCTATATCGGGATACGGCAGGTAGCGGTAAAGCGGCGTTTCGAGGTTAAGTTTGCCTTCGTCCACCAGCCGCATCACCAGCCAGGCAAATACGGGTTTAGACATCGAGGCGGCCTCAAAGACCGTCTGGTCGTCTACGGGCTTACGGGTGTCGCGGTTGGTTACGCCCAGTGCCCGGTGGTAAACGATCCGGCCATGGGCGATCACGGCAATAGATACGCCGGGAATGCCAAGCGCTTTCATTTGCTGGCTGAGTAGCGTATCGAGTTGGGCTGCGGCTATGGTTTTGCCGCCAAAGGTTTGCAGTTGGGCGTTCGCTGAAAGCACAATTAAGCAACAAAAACAGATCAATAATCTTCTCATGCCCACAAAATTAACGATTACAACGGATGTGTATTGTATAAATGCGAACGACCGTTAACTTTGGCCATGAATTATGCCGAATACCCTGCTGGCCCTATGCTGGCGCCCTTTGTAAAAAAACTTTGGGCGCTGGATAATCTTGCCTCGGCCGAAGCGAGCGGCGAAATGTCGGTGCTGCCCAACGGGTGTTCTACCCTGGTGTTCATTGAAGGCGGGGCTGTGAAAGCAACTACCCGGCTGGAGCGTCAAACGCTGTTTCCCGGGAGTTATTTTGTAGGGCAGTTAACGGAAGCGATACGGATCGATTTCAGCGCCCGTACGCGGGCGGTGATGGTGCAGTTGTTTCCCTGGGCGCCCGCTTATTTCAGCCGTGCCGGAATGGGGCCTTTCACTGACCGTATTATTGCGGCAAATATTCCTGTGGTAGTTCTGGCAGAACAAGCGGTAAAACTGGCGGTTTTTCGGGCGTTCCGCGATTGCCTGGAGGCGGGCTCGCGGCAGGAGTTGTTGCGCAGCGCGTGTTCGGCGCTACAGCAGCCGGGCCGTGAGGATGGTATTGCGGTCTTAAGCCGTGAATTGGGCTGCTCGCCAAGGTATTTGCAGCAGTTATTCCGGCAGCATGTCGGGCTTAGCCCCAAGCAATTTGCAAATATTATACGGTTGCGCGGGGCGGTGGATGATATGGATTATTCGCGCTTTTATGACCAGGCGCATTTTATCAGGGCTTTCCGGGGAGTGACTGGGGTCTCGCCGTCGAAGTTTGACGCGTCACAGTATTTTTTGGCGTACCGGGAATAATACGCCTTTATAATAACAGACGTGTTAAGGCCCTTTTATGTGCCATTAAAAGTGGAAATAGTGTGCCATTAAAAGAGAAATCTCACAAAATAATTCAAAATAATTCATTATCCATTAGTTATCCTTTGCTCCAGCGGTGTCTAACCCTATATAACACCGGAAATAAACGGCAATGGAAGACCAAAAGGAACGCATTATTATTTTACTCAGCCTCTATGCCGAGGACCGCATCACCCGCAGGGAACTCGACGAACTGCTCGGCTATATCGCCGATGCCCGCCACGACGGGACCCTGCACGATTACCTGCTCGCCGAATGGGAAGGCCTTGATACTGGCCGCGCCCTGCCGGAACCCAACTGGGACAAAATGCTTAACAGCATTACCGGCAAGCCCAACCAGCAAGCAGAAAGCGAACAAAATCAATACGAATACAACGAAAACCATAAAAACAACATTCGCCGGTTACGCTGGACACGCTATGCCATCGCCGCCTCCGTTCTCATTGCCATCGGTACCAGCACCATTTTCCTGCTGAACCAAAGGCACCCGCAAGGCACGACTACCGAGCATGATGTCGCCCCTTACACCGCACAGGCCATCCTGAAAACAGGCGGCAAAACCATCGTCCTGGATAAAACGCAAAACGGCAAAATAGCGCAGACCAATGTAACCAAATCACAAGGCGAGCAACTGGCATACGCAATAACACCAGCAACCCAAACTATCCAATACGATACCATTCAAATACCCAAAGGCGGCAGGCCCTACACCGTTCAACTATCAGACGGCACCAAGCTGACCCTGAACGCCGCCACCACCGTGCGTTACCCCGAAACGTTTGCCGGCAACAAACGCGAAGGTGTCGAACTGATCAGCGGTGAAATCTATGCCGAAGTAACCCACAACGAAAAGCAACCTTTCAGCATCAAGGCCCCCGGCCAGCTGATCCAGGATATCGGCACAGAATTTAATATGAGCGCTTACGAAGATGAAAGCGAATACCGCACCACCCTCGTAACCGGCG